>NZ_CP020474.1:2929248-3550122 GCF_002080415.1 Roseovarius mucosus
AAGGCTGTCAAATGCCCTGAGGCGGATAGGGTTATAGCCGAGCAGCGCCTCTATCCCCGCTGCCTGACCGATGTTCTGGGATGAGGCACCAAGGCCAATCGTTTCTACCCGCCACGGTGCGCCGCTCGGGTCGGTTGCTTTCGAGAGCGCTGCGAGGCGCGCGATGTGATCGTAGGCGGCAGGGGTTTCCAGCTGATCGTAAAATTGCGGAAGACTGGCGTTCAGCCTGATGTTGCTATGGGCCGTGATCAGATCAGCGGCGCTAATCAAAAGGATTGCTGCGAGGAGAAATCGCTGCAAGGGTCCCCGCACCCGGACCGCCATGATGAGCAATGCGAGGAGAATTGCACTATAGGCAAGGGCGCGTGCGGCGGGCAGACCAAGATCGGCCAGGTGTCCCTGTTTCGCCCCGAGGAGGCCAACAAACACGGCCCCGCTGATGGTCAGGACCAACACCGCGAGACTGCCGACGGTACTCAGACGCGACGGCGCACGCAGCATGTCGTTCATCAGCGCCCCTGTCAAAAGCGCCGCTGAGGCCCCGAAGAGGAAGAGCGCATCGGCAGGGCGTCGAAAGAGGTCGATCCCCGGCACGGTGTCATAAAGCCATTCAAAGACGGGCGTGTAATGCCCCAGCGCATAGATCAGGAAGAGAATTGCCAGCAGCGTAAAGACCAGCGTCTCACGCCGCCAGAGACGCCCTGCGCCGATCCCGTGCCAGAGAATCAGCACGAGCGCCAGCGCGCCGACGTACCCATGAAGCATGCCGCGATGCACGAAGAACTGCCCGCCCCACGCATGGCTCGCCGGGCCCCAATAGGCCCCGGCGCGGTCAAGCGGGCCGAAGATGTCGACCATGAACAGCGTCGCCAGCGCGGCGGGGTGCAGGGACTGAAGGCTTGCGCCCTCATAATCGAAGCTGGGCCTGTTGCTGATCTCAGCCAGTTGCAGGAGAAGAAGTATCGGGATCGCCGCGAGGCAAAGCGCTGTGATGCCGCCGAGGATCACCGGCGTCTGATGGCGAAGCGGCACCGTTTGACCCGATCCCGGCCAGCTTCGGCTGAGCCAGTAGAACCCGAGGAACCACGCCGCAAGATACGCCACGTGATTGCGGTCGATCAGCATCAACCCCAGCGCCACGCCAAAGGCGATGCCCCGCCAGATGCCACCGTGGGTTAGCACCGCTTCCAGCCTCCAGAGGCAAACTGCGAGCCACATCATGCTGACGGTCATCAGAAGGTGTTCGAGCCGGACGGTTAGCGCGCCTGACAGCATAAAGCAGATGGCGGCAGCAGCGCCCGCCTCAACTCGCCAGCCACGCAGGCGGGCAAAGCCGAGAATGGCGAGGCCCATCACAAGCAGATGCAGAAGGTGAATCGCGTCTACCAGCCGCATTGAGGGGGCAGGACCGGCGAGAACGGCGGGCCAGAAGCTGGGTGTGAAAATTACTGATTGTGGGTCAGCGACCATGGGAAAGCCGCCGAAATGATAGGGGCTCCAGAGCGGGCTTTCGCCGCTGTGCCAGGCGAGGGCGAGGAAGCGGACCATGGGGTAGAAATGGTTCTTCGCGTCATGGGGGATGATCTGGCCACCGCCAAGCCACGGCCAGCAAAACACAAGCCATGCCGTTGCGACGAAGACCGCCGCGAGGCTGTAGCCGCCCTGCGGGAACGGGTCAGGACGGATCAAGAGACGAACGTGTCCAGCCCGCGCGACGGAGCTTTGGACGGGGCGACGACAGATGGTGGCATCTGGAGGGGTGTCTGCGGCATGTAGGGACGCTGATCAAAGCCGATGCGCTCCTGCACGAGAAACATCGGGCGTTGCTTTACCTCTGCGAAAATACGGCTGACATATTCGCCCATGATGCCGAGCCCCAGCAACTGAACACCAGAGAGGAAACAGACCGCAACCATCAGCGAGGCATAGCCGGGCACGTCGATTCCGAAGGCGAGCTTTTGCACGAAGATCACTGCACCGTAGAGCGTGGAGGCGAAGGCGAGCAGGAGGCCGATATAGGTCCAGACTTTAAGCGGAAGGGAGCCGAAGGCCGTCATGGCATCCATCGCGAAGCGGGCCAGTTTTAGCAGCGGCCAGCCGGACTGGCCATGAGCACGCGGCGCGACATCGAAAGGCACCGCCTTACGCCGAAACCCGACCCAAGCATAAAGCCCCTTTGTGAACCTTCCGCGCTCGGGCAATTGCATCAGAGCATCGACGACCTTGCGGTCGAGGAGGATGAAATCGCCCGCCCCCTCCATCAGTTTGACATCGCAGATCAGGCCAAAGACACGATAGAAGCTACGCGCCAGAAAACGGCGCATCCAGCTTTCATCCTGGCGAGAGTTGCGTTTGGCATAGACAATGTCGGCACCAAGGCTCCATTCTTTTATCATCGCGTCGATGGTCTCGGGCGGGTGTTGAAGATCGACGTCAATCTGGATCACGAGATCGCCTACGGCATGGGACAGACCTGCATTCAGCGCCGCTTCCTTGCCGAAATTTCGGCTGAGGCGGATCAGCTTGATACGGGCATCCAGTGCACACTGCTCCGCCACGCACACCGGTGTCTTATCGGCGCTGCCATCATCAACGAAAATGATTTCGCATGCAGCGCGCGTTCTGTCGAGACAGGGAAGCAGGCGGTCGAGAAAGGCACGGATATTCCCCGCTTCATTATAAGCTGGCACGACGACAGAGAGTGACGCGGCACTGCGTGCGCTGCCGTTCTGGTTGGCGGGTGTTGTATCGATCAGGGGGATGTCCTGTTCGAATACAAACTCGTTGTCGTTCATAATATTCCCCCCGACATAACCAGACGAAGCCCGATATCAGAACGTTTATATGCATAATGGAGCGAAGGGTTTATAGGGTAACTTCACTTCAGCGGATCACAAGTCAGTGTCCAAAGGTGTTCGGTGTTAAGGCAGGTATCATGGACAAGATTATTGAAACACCGATGACCTGGGGCGGGCGCATTCATCTTTGTGCTGATGATTTCGGTTTGAACGCGGCGGTCGATGAGGGGATTCTGGACCTCGTGCACCTTGGTCGGCTGACGGCAGTCAGCTGCATGGCGGGGGGAGTGGAAATTGCGCGGGACATCCCCCGGTTACTGGCTGCGGTCAGCGATGCGCCCCGGCCCGTTCAGATCGGGCTCCACGTGACTTTGACTGAGTATACCACGTTGGGGCCGATCCGCGGCCTTGCGCCTGAGTGCGCCCTGCCGGGGATTGGGACGGTGATGAGGCAGGCATATTTGCGCCGATTGGATGTGCCCGCTATCCGGATGGAGATTGACCGGCAGATGGCCTGCCTTTCTGCGCTGATGGGCCGGGTGCCCGATTTCGTGGATGGCCATCAACATGTGCATCTTCTTCCGGGAATACGCGATGCGGTGGCGGCAAGCTGGAAGGACTGGAACGTGCGGCCGGGCTGGGTCCGGTATTGCGGCGCGCCGGAGCGAGACCTCGCCCGGCTGCCGTCGGCCCAGTTCAAATCCCGCGTGCTAAGCCTGATGAGCCGTGCCGCCGCGCCCTCGCATGAT
Source organism: Roseovarius mucosus (assembly GCF_002080415.1). NCBI lineage: Bacteria > Pseudomonadati > Pseudomonadota > Alphaproteobacteria > Rhodobacterales > Roseobacteraceae > Roseovarius > Roseovarius mucosus. The sequence continues at coordinate 2,932,796 of NZ_CP020474.1, forward strand.
GAAGCCGGCATGGTGACGAATCCACGCTTTTTCGGCGTGACGGAATTCTCGCCAGAGGTGCCTTTTGGCCCCCGGATGCGCCGTTGGCTGTCGCTAGCGAACAGCGGCGAGAGCGGCGCGCTCATCATGTGCCATCCGGGACGGGCATCGGCGCCCGCAGCAGGTGATCCGCCTGACCCGATCCATCTCCATCGCCCACAGGAGCTTGCCTATCTCGCGTCCGAAGCTTTCTTGACGGATCTCGCCGAGACAGGTGTTGCGACGCGATTTGGTCTTTGAGAGGCGGCGCGGAAACTGTGTTTGCCATGTTTGTGGAGTGTCACTGAGCACTGACCCGGCATTTTCATCCAGATCTGAGCCACCCAGTCGTAATGATCTTCTGATTATGATGGCGTCAATACTGTTGCCTCTTTTCGCTTATTCTTTGCTGTTTCGGTGCTGGCCTTGAAACGGTAGCTGCCAATTCCTGTCTCGAAGATGTGGCAGCGATGGGTGAGATGCTCGGAGGGGCCGATATCGCGTTTTTCGTATCCATCCTAGTCTCAGGACCCGTCTACACCGCAATGCTCATTCTGCGTCCGGGGCCTGCGTATCTTCTTGGGCCAAATGGTGCAGTCTTCGGAATGTCGCACGGCGAGGGCGAAAAAGCGTTTCCGCCCACTGTTCAGGCTGAAGGTTGAGGTCTGGCAAGGTATTCAAGCAAGCGCGCTCGGGTAACGCCCGCCCGAGCGCCAAGCCTGTGGCGGTCTGCAACATCGCCCTTTGCTCTAGGGCTCACTCTCAGTTCGCGGACGCGCTGGATCATCGCCAAAAACATGATTGAGATCGACAAACACAGACAGGAGTTGCAAACATGATCATCAAACGACTTGAATAGGGTCTGTCGCAAAGTTTCAGTCAAGTTGAGATCAGGCTTGCGCTGGACATAATCATGCTGCGAGATGGACGACCCGCTGCAATGCGATCATGTCTTTGCTCTTGAATTGCCCTTTGCGGGTCATGTTGGCGTCTTTATCCCGGCGAGAGTGGCAGAGGCCGAATAGCCGGCTTTCGCAAGCCTCTTCTTCTATTTAAGCCGCTGAGCGCCTTGAAGTCTGTGACTATCCGACTGCTCAAGGAAATCAACAAAGTGTTGGGTCGGGAGGCGCAGGTTTTCAGATGCCCAGACGGCCTCCGTGACCATGACGTCGTCGATGTCAGAGATCGGCAAGGGCACCAAACCACCAGTGGCGAAGTCGTAGATGCTTTCGGTCAAGATGGTGATGCCCATTCCGCAGGACACAAGACCAAGAATTCCAACCGAGTTGAAAGCCTCCTGCACGATGCGCGGCTGAAAGCCAGCCTTGCGGCAATGCGGAAAGAGATAGTCGTAGAAATGCGCCCAGGCCTCGGTCGGCCCATGCACGAAATCCTCATCAGCCAGATCGGCCAGCTCAACAGAGGCACGCGATGCCAGGCGATGGCCTTCGGGCACGATGCAGATCGGACGGTCGGTTTGCACGACGCGGCTTCGAAATCCTGGTTGCCGCACCGGCCCGGTAACAAATCCAATATCGAGCTTGTCGTCCCTCAACTGCTGAAGTTGTGCAGCAGTAACCCCGTGATGCGGGCGCACGGTGATGCCGGGGTGCCTTTGATGAAACTGCTTGAGCAATTCGGGCAGCGCATCGGCGATCGCGAAATCAGTATAGCCCACCCGCAGCGCACCGGCCTCGCCGATGCTGACCCGGCGCGTCAGATCGATGGTGGCCTCCACTCCGTTTAGCACGCGCTGACCGCCCTCGCGAAAGGCGCGGCCCGCATCGGTCAGGCGCACGAAGTTCTGTGAACGGTCGAACAACGTAACCTGCAACTCCGCCTCAAGGTGCTGGATCGTGCGGGTGAGGGCGGGTTGCGATATGTGAAGATGTTCCGAGGCGCGTCGGAAATTCAAGTCCTCAGCAAGGACCAGAAAATAGCGGATATGGCGCAGACCGATTTTCATGATACCTTTTATGCATCAGAAACTAATCAATTGATATTATACTTGCAGGTCTAGCCCGGCTACCCTGATTGGATAACAAAAACAAAAATTCCATATGCAACCGGGAGCGATCATGTCACATTCACCCTTTAAGATCTTCGCCGGGCCACTTGCGGCCCTGACCGTTGTCGCGGGCACGGCCTCGGCGCAAGACGTCACCATCAATCTCGGCTATGCGGCCTCCGAGACCAGCACCTATGCCGTGCTCGCCGACAAGTTCGAGGAGCTGGTTGAGGAATATACCGAAGGCAGCGTTGACGTGAAGGTGCGCTGCTGCGGCCAGCTCATGGGCGAGGACGAGGCATTCAAGGCGATGCAGCTTGGAACCGTGGATATGTTCGTTATCACCGGTAACAACATCTCACCGCATTTTCCGCTGATGGACGCGTTCGTTCTGCCCTACATCTTTCAAAACAAGGAGCATGCTTACCGCGTGCTCGAAGGTGAGGTTGGGCGCGATTTCGCCGCGCAGCTTCAGGCCGCGACAAACGTGCATCTGCTGACCTACGGTTTTGTTGGGGATCGCGATTTCTACAATTCCAGAAGTCCAATCGCCTCGGTCGAGGACATGGCGGGGCTCAAGGTGCGTGTCCCCAAGAACCAGGTGATGATCGACACCTACGAGGAATTTGGCGCGGCACCCATTCCGCTGCCTTGGGCCGACACGCCAACTGCGCTTCAGACCGGCACGGTTGAAGGGGCGGATAACGGCACCTCATTCATCAAATCGCAGAAGTTCTACGAGATCATGCCCTATTTCACGGTTCTGGAGCATTTCACCTATTTCTCGCCGCTCTTCGCCAGCGACCGCGTGATGAACAAGCTCGATGAGGCGCAGCGCGACGCGGTGATGCGGGCGGCCGCCGAGGCGGGTGTTTATCACCGCAAGGAAATGGCAGCGCAGACCGACGAAATCCGCGCCTTCCTGACGGGCGAGGGCGGCATGGAAACAACCAACGTCGACCGCTCTGGCTTTATCGAGGCGGGACTGCGCGTGCAGGATCGCTATGCCGCCGACAAAGGGGATGACTTCATTGCCCTTGTGAATGCTATCCGCACGGAAGCCGAGTAACTCATTCTGAACCACCGCACGGGGGGCAGCGCTACCCCGTGCCATTTTACACCTTCAAGGCGGAGGCGGGGCCATGCTGTCCAAGCTAGACAGGTATTTCGAAGAGGTGATTTGCACGATCTGCCTGACGGTTGTGGTGGGGTCTGTCCTGCTTCAGGTCATCTTGCGCTACTTCTTTTCGACCGCCGCCGCCTGGGCCGAGGAAACCGCGGTCTACGGCATGATCTTTGCGGTCTATCTCGGGGCCACGATGGCGGTCCGCGAACGCGCGCATATCCGCATCACCCTGTTGGTTAGCCGCCTGCCGCGCGCCTTGCAGGTAGGGGCCGTGGTACTGGCCGATGCGCTCTGGGCCGGCTTCGTGATTTTCATGATCTTGCAGACGACGATCTATACGCAGCTTTTGTTCAACGTCACCTACATGACCCCCGGTTTGGGGATCGAGCAGCGATGGGTGCAGATGATCATCCCGATGGCGTTCGGCCTCATGCTTTTTCGTATCCTGCAAGTTTATTGGCGGTGGGGGCGTGACGGCTGGAAGGATCTGCCGCTATGAATGGCCCCCTTGTCATGGCTGCGGCCTTCGTCTTTGCGATGGCGATCGGCGTGCCCATTCCCTTCGCCGCCGGGCTGGCCACGGTCGCAGGCCTGCTGATCGCGGACATTCCCCTCACCCTGATGGCGCAGGCGGCCTGGACAGCGTTCGAGCCGTTTCCGCTGGTGACCATCCCGCTCTTCATCCTTGCGGGACAGTTGATGGAACAGGGCGGCATGTCGGAAAAGCTGGTCACCATCGCAAAGCGCCTTGTGGGCGCCTACAAGGGCGGCATGGGGCTGGTGACGGTGGTGGCCTGCATGTTTTTCGCCGCGCTCTCGGGGTCTGGTCCCGCGACCACCGCCGCTATCGGCTCGATCACCATCCCCGCGATGCAGAAAGAGGGTTACCGCTCGCGCTTTGCCGGGGCCATCGCCGCCTCGGCGGGTGCGCTTGGCAGCATGATCCCGCCCTCCAACCTCCTGATCATCTTCGCGCTGGTCACCGATGTTTCCATTCCGCGCCTCTTTCTGGCGGGGATCCTGCCGGGTCTTATCCTGGGGCTGATGCTGATGGTCGTGGTTTTCGTCATCTCGTGGAAGAATGGCTATGGCGGCACCGAAGAGCGGTTTCGCTGGGGTCCGCTGCTCTGGGCGTTATGGGATGGCAAATGGGCGGTTTTCGCACCGATCCTGATCCTTGGTGGCATCTATGCCGGTATCTTCACCCCGTCCGAGGCGGCGGCAGTGGCAGTCGCATATGGTCTGTTTGTCGGGCTTTTCGTCTACAAGGGCCTGACATGGGTCAAGCTGCTGCACGCGTTCAAGTTCACCGCCATCGTCATTGGCACGGTGCTGTTTATCCTCGGCTCCACCAAGGCATTCGGCCAGTTGGTGACGATCTTCGACATTCCCAGCGATATCCTCACGCTGTTTCAGGGGCTGATCGCCTATCCGTGGCTGATCATGCTGTTCATCGGGATCTTCTACATCCTCGTCGGCATGTGGCTGGAAAGCATTCCGCAGATCATCATCTTCACCGCCGTGTTCTTTCCGCTGGTGACCAGCCTCGGCATCGACCCGGTGGTGTTCGGCATCTTCACCGTAATGACCTGCGAGATCGGCTTTCTGACACCGCCCATTGGCGTCAATCTCTTCGTCGCAGCTCGGATCAGCAAAATCTCGATCGAAGATATATCTGTCGGAGTGCTGCCGCTGCTCATTCCATACATACTGATGATCCTGATACTCGTCTTTTTCTCGGATTGGGTGACCTGGCTTCCCAATCTCGTCTACGGCCCGCAACTGAGGTAAGCGCATGAATGAAGTCCCCCTAACCGGCTATACCGACCGTCTCTCGGCGCGGCCGGGCGAAGAGATCGCCTTCAAGGTCTCGTCGACCAGTGGTGGCCGCTATCGCGCATGGCTGGCCCGGTCGATCTGCGCCGATCCGAACCCAGAGGGCATGGGCATCACCGAAGAGGATGCCAGCGCGTGGTTCGCACCGCGCGACCTGCCCGCCCGGCATCAGCCGTTCTTTCCCGGCTCCTACGGCCTGAGCGACGCGGCCATCACGCTGCCCGCGCAGGGCAACGTCACTCTGTCCGCCACGATCCAACCCACGCACCTCAATGGAGGCGATCAGGCGGTTCTGTCCTGCGGTCCACTGACAATGGGGCTCAATGCAGAGGGCTGCGTTTTCGTAGCGGCGGGTGCGGCACGGGTCACGTCACCGGTGCCGCTGCCGACGCATCGCTGGGCGCAGATCGAGGTACGGCTGACGGAGGGGCGTGCCACACTTGTCCAGACAGTTCTGGGGCATCACAGCTGCGAGACGCATGAGGCAAGCGGTGCGCTGCCGCGCGCCGCGATCACGGCCCCTGTCGTTCTTGCCGCAGGTTGGGCTGATACCCGGGCGACGACTTTTTTCAACGGCAAGATCGAGGGCCCGACCATCACAGGCCCAGACGGGCTGATCGCGGTCTGGGATCTGGCCACGGCGATTCCGTCTGCCCGCGTGCCCGCGCTGACCGGACCGGCCTTGTCGCTAGTCAACTTTCCCACCCGTGCGATGACCGGCTCGCAATGGGACGCCTCCGAGATGTGCTGGCGGCACAAGCCCGAACATTACGGTGCGATCCATTTCCACGAGGACGATATCTATGATTTCGGCTGGCAGACCGATTTCACCCTGACCGTCCCTGAGGACATGCCCTCGGGCGTCTATATCATGCATATCGAGGGCGATCATGGCAGCGACGCCTTGCCGTTCTATATCTGTCCACCTCAGGGCATACGGCCCGCCGATCTCTGCGTGTTGATCCCGACCTTTACCTATGTGGTCTACGGCAACCATGCCCGGCCCGATTACGACCCGGCATGGCAGAGCCGCATGCGCGACTGGGGTGCCTATCCGCATAATCCGGCGGAATATCGCGAGTATGGCCTGTCGACCTACAACACCCATTCCGACGGGTCAGGTATTTGTCACGCTTCGCATCGGCGGCCGCTCTTCAATCTGCGGCCCGGATTTCTGACCTTCGGCGCGACGGGATGCTCTGGACTGCGGCATTTCGCGGCCGACAGCCACCTGATCAGCTGGCTGCATGCCAAGGGCCTAGAGTATGATATCGTTACAGATCACGAGTTGCATGCCGAAGGGGCTGAGGTTCTGGCGGGGTACAAGGCCGTTACCACCACCACCCACCCCGAATACCACACTGCCGAGACGCTGGACGCGCTGCGTGATTACCGCGATTCCGGCGGCAATCTGCTCTATCTGGGGGGCAACGGATTCTACTGGCGCATCGCGCGGCATACAGAGAATGACAGCCTTCTCGAAATCCGCCGGGCCGAGGACGGTATCCGCGCATGGGCCGCGGAACCGGGCGAGTATTACAACGCCTTCGATGGCACCTATGGCGGTCTTTGGCGGCGCAGTGGGCGGGCACCGCAGGCCCTCGTCGGGATCGGCTTTGCCGCGCAAGGCGAGTTTTACGGCGCACCTTATCAGCGGATGTGCTTTGATCCGAAGTTTGACTGGCTCTTCGAGGGGGTGACCGAGGATCTCTTTGGCGATTACGGGTTCAGTGGCAATGGCGCGGCGGGGTTTGAGCTTGACCATGTCGACCATCGCATCGGCTCGCCGCTGGACCACGTTTTGCTGGCACGCTCGGCAGGCGACAATCAGGCCTTCATGCTGGTCCCCGAAGAGCAGCTTACCCACCTGACCAACCTGACCGGTGGGTCCGAGGAAGACGCCAAACACGCAGATCTGATCTATTTCGACCTGCCAAAAGGTGGATCGGTCTTTTCGGTCGGGTCGATCACCTTTTGCGGCAGCTTGCCATGGAACGGCTTCGACAATGATGTCTCGCGCCTGTTGGACAATTTCCTGCGCTGTAAACTGGGGCAGCAGTAAACCCGAGTTATCCGTGTTCAAGAAGGCCCGGTGATTAAAGCCATTCAAGCGGCGACTAACTCTTGATCATCGGTTTAAAAGCCGCCCCTTCGGGCGGCTCCTTGCGTGATGCCGGCGTGTGAACAATAGGTCATCACCGAATAGTAGACACTATCGGGGCATCATGTCGCTGCCGCGTATGGCCTGAGGGCCTCAGGCGTTCAAGCCGCGCAGCGCGTATTCAGAGGAGAGGTTTCAGGACTATCGGCTGTGACGTGGTGGATACCCAGAAGGGCACGCAATGAAGGTGGCATTAGGCGGCGTGCCGTAATGCGCGGCAACGCCATTTCCCGTATCAGCCTGTCGCCGCCGTACATGGCGAGGTACTCTGCGTGGTTGTCAAACGCATCTCGTCCAGTGTAATCGACGAAGCTCTCTGTCGGAAGACCCTCCGCGAGAATGACATCGTGTTCGTCAATCTCAATGTGATAGACGGTATAGCTATTCTCTAACTCGGTGAGGGGAACGGTGACGATAGTCGTACCATTGACCAAAACGCCTGCATTCACCAACACGCCGTCGATCACCACAGCATGATCAGCCGTCAAAGTTAAGTCTGCGATGGGCAACCCTTCGCCAAGTGCGCCCGCCATGATCCGAACTGGCAGGGCATCGGGACGGCCAAATTTCGTGGACAAGGTCTGTCTGGCCAACCAGACAATTGGAACAATACGACCGGAGGCCGTCATGATCTGATCACCGACGGCGAGCTCTTCTATTGCCTTCATGCCTGACGGTGTCGCGATCCGAGAGCCTGCAAAAAAGCAATTCGGCTCTCCGGGGCTCGGCGTTTGGGTCTCAAAGGTATCTTCACCATCCGTCACGCGCGCAATGCTTTGATCCGCGCCTGCGGCTGTGACGACGTCAATGCCAACCTGATTGGCTGGATTTAATCCTGCAGCGATGATGTCGTCGCCCAGAAATGCATTCCCACCGTTCTCTTGCAAGACGATGAAATCGCCCTCGGGGTTTGCCAGGAACAAATTGACATCGGCGCTCTGGTTCATTGCGATGTCGGCAACTGCGCCTTGGCCAGTGATGTTCGACGGCATGGTCGCAGTGAGGCTGCCGTTGTTGGAGACTATCGTGTAGGTCTCTCCGGCTGCGAGGGTGGTTCCTCCCGGCACGGTGTGGGCCAACTGAGACACAAGCCCGTTATTGATATGGAAATATTGATACCCACTGATGTCGATCGAGGACGCGCTGGTGTTCACTAACTCGACATAGGCCTCGACCCCGCCATTCGCTTGACCATCGCCGTTGTAATCCGTCGTGAATGAAATCGAATGCCACTCGTTGAACGCAATACCACCGTCAAGAACATTGCTCGTGATCGCCATAAAGACCTCCAACATCTGTCAATTTAATTTGTGAAACAGCGTGCAGAGTCTTTGACAATAACACAACCGCTTATTGTGATTTCAAATCAAGGTTGCGGATACTTGGATAAAATCATCCTGGCCAGCACTGCCTGTTCGATCGGGTCAGAGCACTGTGCTGATTGATTTGGAACCCATTTTTAGATGATGTTTCAGCGGCTTATGCAAATGGCCACTTTTAGGCGACCCGCCAATCTTACGGCATGGCCAAATAGGCGAAGTTGGTGTCTTTGACATTGCTGATGATTTTGGCAAGGCACCAAATATTGAGGAAAATGTCCGTCGCCAAATGAAATGGGACATCAGACGGGTTTGAGCATGTGAGGTTCAGTTTGTTTGTGTGATTGATTATGCGGCTTGTATTTGATGTTCCAAGCGGCGTTGGCGGATGGTCTGGGTTTTGAAATTTTCCCTCTCATGCAGGATGGATTTCTCGCGGACAAAGTCTACGTGGACGAGTGTGACGTTGTTTGCACACACGTGATTGCGCTGGCCCTCATTCTGTCTCCAAACCGTCGTTTTGAGTTGGGCGAAGGTGCCCTTCAAACGCTCTTCCAAGCCGGAGGTACACCAGCCGAACACGCGCTGCCGGTCAGCGGGCTTGAACTGACCCGGCACTGGCAGTTGGCGCGGGCCGATGACGGACAGATTGTGCTGTGGCAATCCTGGCGGCGGCGTACCGGGGCCAAGGCGCTGTGGCGGTCAACACTCCGCTCTCACACGGTCATGCTTTCCCGCTCAAGACGGTCGCCCGGCCCTCAGAGGGCGCGCAAGGATCTAAGATCCTCCAGGTGACAGGACGGATTGCCGCATGGCCGGACGTGGTGATACATATCTCTTTATGGTGCAAGGTATCGCTCAGGCCGCACAGATGCGGCGGCATTCGGGTTTTCTGGTCTGGCTGGTGCTTGGCCTGATCATTCTGTGGGGCGGAGGTGCCTTGGTGCATGCACAGGCCACCCGCGTCTTTCTGAACGAGGCCGCAGGGCGCGCCGAGGGAACGCTACAGCTTGCGACGACAGCGTTGGATGGGTATCTGGAGCGGTTCGAGAGGTTGCCGCCATTGCTGGCCCGGCAACAGCCCATTCTTGATCTGGCCGAAGCCCCCGATGATCCGGCTCGGGTCGACGCCGCCAATCGTTTCTTGCGCGATGTAACCGGTGTTCTGGGCGCATCGGACATCTATTTCATGGATACCACCGGCCTGACACGCGCCGCCAGCAACTTTGATCTGCCGCGCAGCTTTGTTGGCGGCAATTTCGCATTCCGCCCCTATTTCAGCGATGCCGTGGCCTCTGGCGCTGGCAGTTTTTATGCGCTGGGAACAACGTCGCGCAAGCGGGGCTATTACTTTGGTGCCCCTGTTCGCAACGGTGACACATTGCTGGGGGTGGTCGCCCTCAAGATCGACGTGGAAAGTGTCGAGGCCGCTTGGTCCGGCGCGGATTACCATGTGATTGTGACCGATCCCAAAGGTGTCGTCTTTTTGTCCAGCAACCCGGCCTGGCGTTTTGGCATGACACGGCCCCTGACCTCTGAGGGGCAGGATCTGCTTGAAACCACGCGCCGCTATGCAGATTCACCCCTCTTCGACATCCCCCTGCGCGCGCAGACCACCGCACAGGGCCATGTCCTATGGGAAATATCCCTGTCCGCTCTACCCGGCGCGCAGGGGCAGGGCGAGTATCTTCTGGCCTCTGCCGCGATGCCCGAGGCGGATTGGACACTGACCGTCATGCAAAACACCGCGCCAGCAAGGGCGCAGGCTTTGACCTTCACGGCGGGTGCGGTTCTGGCGCTGGCGCTGATCGGGATGATGGTTGCGGTCGTGCGGCAACGCCGCGCGCGATTGCGCGACCTGCTGGTGATGCAGGCGGCGGCCAAGGTTCAGCTTGAGGCGCGGGTTGCCGAACGCACCCGCGAACTGGCTGATGTGAACGAGGCCCTTGGGGCCGAGGTTGCCGAAAGACGTCTGGTCGAGGTCAATCTGCGCCGCGCGCAGGATGATCTGGTGCAGGCGGCCAAGCTGGCGGCGTTGGGCCAGATGTCCGCAGCTCTTGGCCATGAGGTGAACCAACCTTTGGGCGCGCTGCGCAACTATGCCGAAAACGCCGTGGCGCTGTTGACCCGTGATCGCAAAGCCGAGACGCAGACCGCGCTGGAGCGTATTCTGGACATGGCGGACCGCATCAGCGCCATCGCCCGGCGGCTGCATACCTTTGGCCGCAGGCCGGGGCAGCAATTGGGCGCGGTCGATGTCACCGAAGCGATCGAGGCGGCGCAGGAAATCGCAGGCCCGCGGCTGCGTCAGGTCGGGGCTACGCTGAGCGTGGACATTGCGCCCGGCCTGTCATTGGTGCGGGCGGGACCGGTGCGGCTGCAACAGGTGCTGGTCAATCTGTTGACCAATGCCGCCGACGCGGTCGCCGACCGCGCCGAGCGGCGCATTCTGCTGACCGCCCGCGACGAGGCCGAAGCCGTCGTTCTGCGGGTCGAAGACAGTGGCACAGGCGTGCCGCCCGATATCGCGCTGCGTATCTTTGATCCTTTCTTCTCGACCAAGGGCGTGGGCAATGGCCTTGGGCTGGGTCTGTCCATCACCTACAACATCATCAAGGATTTTGACGGCGCCATTGCCTTGGTGCCCGGCACGCTTGGCGGCGCGGGCTTTGAGGTGCGGCTGATGTCGGCCCCCAAACAGGACCTTGCTGCAGAATGAGCCTTCCCGTTTTCATCCCGCGCGTGCTTATCGTCGACGATGATGCAGACCTGCGGGCCTCGACCGTGCAGGCGCTGGAAATTGCGGGCGCTGCGGTTCAGGATCTGTCCTCGGCAGAACGCGCGCTGGATTTCATCAGCTTTGGCTTTCCCGGCGTGGTGCTAAGCGACATCCGCATGCCCGGCATGGACGGGCTGACACTGATGAGCCGCATCCACGAGATCGACCGCGAGATTCCGGTGATCCTGATGACCGGGCATGGCGATGTGCAACTGGCTGTGCGCGCGATGCGCGAAGGGGCGCATGACTTCATCGAGAAACCCTTTTCCGCAAGTCAGATGACCGAGCTGGTTGCCCGTGCCCTCAGCTTCCGCCGCTTGGTGCTGGAAAACCGGGTGTTGCGCGCGGCGGTAGGGCAGGCCGATGATCTGGAGCAGCGGCTGATCGGGCGCTCGAACGCGATGATCGACCTGCGCCGCCGCATCCGCACCATTGGCCCCGCCGAAACCGATGTGCTGATCGTGGGTGAAACCGGGGCGGGCAAGGAAGTGGTCGCGCGCGCGCTGCATGATCTGTCGCCAAGGGCGCGGCGGCCTTTTGTCGTCATCGACTGCGCAGCGATCCCGGCCCCCCTGATTGAAAGCGAATTGTTCGGCCATGAACAGGGTGCCTTTGCCGGGGCTATGCGGGCCCGGACGGGCAAGTTTGAACACGCTTCGGGCGGAACCGTGCTGCTTGACGACATTGCCGCCTTGCCGCCCCCCCTTCAGGGCAAACTGCTGCGCGTGGTCGAGGATCGCGTCGTCACCCGCCTTGGCTCGAACGAGGCGTATACGCTCGATATCCGTATCATCGCTACGGCACGCGTGCCCCTGATCGGCGAAGTTGATGCGGGCCGTTTTCGCGCCGACCTTCTCTATCGTCTGAATGTCGTGACGCTGGACGTGCCCCCCTTGGCCGACCGGCGCGAGGATATCGCGCTGTTATTCCTGCGTCTCTTGGCAGAAGCTGCGGCCCGTCACCGGGTTGATACCGTACCAGAGGTTCCGCCCGCCCTTTTGGCCAACATTGCCGCCCGCGAATGGCCCGGTAACGTGCGCGAGCTGCGCAACGCAGCCGATCGCTTCGCGCTGGGTTTGGGCCTGCAAACCGATGACGAGAAAACACCCGCGCCGCAGCGCCTTGCCGACCGCGTCGCAGCCTTCGAACGGCGCGAGATCGAGGCGGTACTGGCAGCCAATGGTGGCTCCCTCAAACCCGTCTACGAGGCTCTTGGGCTTAGTCGGAAGTCGCTTTACGAAAAAATCCAGAAACTTGGAATCGACAAAACAGCCTTCATTCTGGATGCCGAGGGGCGGGATCAGGACGGATAGGCGGATTTCGTAACGCTTTTTTGGTCCAATGTCCCCTTTTACACCCATCACGCCAATTTGAGGCCCGTTATCTGCGCGGCCTCCTTTGAAATAGGTTGATGACTTTCGGAAAACCGCTTTATTGCTGCTAACCCCGCCATGAAGCAACGGCGGCGGTGCAAAAGCAAGACAACGATCACCTTGTTGAACTCTGGGAGGAGTCACATGCCATTACGTACTCTCGCGGCCCTGACGGCCGCGGCAACCATCGCATTCGGTGCAGCAGCAGGCGCACAGGATCGTTCCGATTGGCCCAACAGCATGACCATCGGCACTGCCAGCCAGGGCGGCACCTACTTCGTCTATGGCAACGGCTTTGCCAGCTATATCGCTGAAACGCTCGGCGTTGCGGCGACTGGCGAAGTGACCGGCGGCCCGGTGCAGAACGTGACACTGGTGGAAACCGGCGACCACCTGATGGGTCTGGTGACTATGGGCCCCGCCTATGATGCATGGAACGGCAAATCGGAACTGGCCCCCGGTCTGGAGCATAAGTCGATCCGTGCGCTTTTCCCGATGTATCAGACCCCGTTTCAGGTTATCGCGCTGAAATCCTCGGGGATCAACTCGGTCTCCGATCTGGCAGGCAAGCGCGTGTCGGTTGGTCCGGCAGGCGGCACACCCGGCACCTATTGGCCGTTGTTCATGCAAGCCCTCGACGTGGAAGCGACTGTATCCAATGCTGGCGCATCTGACGCCGCAGGCCAGTTGCAGGATGGTCTGATCGACGCCTTCGCCTTTGCCGCAGGCATGCCGATTTCGGCTTTTGCCGAACTGGCCGCGAGCCAGGATGTGGTGATGTTCGGCCTGAGTGAGGAAGAACTGCCCAAGGTTCTGGCCGCCTATCCGGCGATGGCCCCTCTTACGATCCCGGCGGGCACCTATGCCGGTCATGATTATGACCAGCCCACCGTCGCCCTGTGGAACTTTGCCATCGCGCATCAAGACATGCCCGAAAGCCTGGCCTATGAGATCACCAAGCTCGCCATGGGCAATTCTGACCGCATGGTCCAGATTCACGCCGCAGCAAAAGAAACGCTGAGCGAGAACTGGGACAAGAACACCTTCATGCCCTTCCACCCCGGTGCTGTACGCTATTTCGAGGAGATCGGGATCACCATTCCCGACACCCTGCGCTAAGCCGACAGTTTTAGAACGGGCGGCGGCCCGCAAGGGCCGCCAATTTTCGTCCGGGCCCCCGCTATGGGTTGGACCTCTTGCCAGAGGCAATTTTTCATGACCACGCAAACAGAAAAGGCGCAGCAGGACACGGCTGCTCAGAACCAAGCCAGCATTGCCAATGGGGTGGATGCGGAAATCTACACATCCAATCAACGCAAGCCCGTCGGTCTTGCTGCAAAGATCGCGGTGATTCTCTGTATCGCCTATACCCTGTTCCATGTGGGTGTGATGAACGGCCTGCATGACCGATTAACAGACTTGCTTGGCATCGGTTCGGTCGACCTGACAGAGCCTTGGCGATATCGTCTGATCCATGTCGGTGGCGGGCTTGCGCTTGGCTTCCTGCTGTTTTCGTCGACCCTGTTCTCGGAGGAACGGAGCGGCACCGCAGACCCGCGCCGCCTTCTGGCTGTGTTGCCGGGTGCCGCCCTTGTTGCGCTGGCCTTTGGTCAGGCCGCGCTGTTCTGGACCACCGGCATGGCCGTCGATCAGGCGGCCGCCGCCAATGCCTATTCCATGACTTTTGGCCTGCCCTTGGTTGTTGGCACCTTCTGGCTGATTGTGGTGGGTTGGTTCTGGCCCGACCGCCGACGCGCAACCTTTGATATCGCTGATTTGTTTCTGGCACTGGCCGCCATCACAGTGGCGATGTATCTGATCTATCACGCCCCCTTCTTGCGTCTGCGCGGCGGCACGGCGCTGGCAAAATCGGCCGACATGTACGCAGCCCTTGCGGGGACCGTGCTGATCCTTGAACTGGCGCGGCGTCTGGCAGGCCTAGCCCTTGTCATCATCGCGTCGATCTTCGTGCTCTATGCCTTTGTCGGGCCATGGCTGCCGGGTATTCTGGAGCATCGCGGTTATTCGATGACCCGTTTCTTCAGCTATGTGTATACAGATCAGGGTATCCTAGGGCCAACAACTGCGATTTCCTCGACCTATATCATCCTTTTCGTGGCCTTCGCCGCCTTTCTTCAAGCCAGCCGCGTCGGCGAGTATTTCGTGAACTTCGCCTTTGCCGTGGCTGGTGGTGCGCGCGGTGGTCCGGCCAAGGTGGCAGTCTTCTCTTCGGGTCTGATGGGGATGATCAATGGAACCTCGGCGGGCAACGTGGTGGCCACCGGCTCGCTGACGATCCCCCTGATGAAGCGGGTCGGCTACAAGCCGCAAACCGCCGCCAGCGTCGAGGCTGCCGCCTCTTCGGGTGGGCAGATTCTGCCGCCGATCATGGGCGCAGGGGCCTTTATCATGTCCGAAATCACGGGCATCCCCTATGCAGAGATCGTGACCGCAGCCATCATCCCGGCGATGCTCTACTTCGCCTCGATCTACTTTAACGTCGATCTAGCGGCGCAAAAGTTCGGGATGAAGGGCTTGCCCCGCTCGGAGCTGCCGCGCTTTGACAAGCTGGCCCGCCAAGCCTTTTTGTTCCTGCCGATCTTCATCCTGATCGGGGCGCTGTTCATGGGCTATTCCGTGATCCGGGCAGGGACCTTGGGGATGGCCTCGGCCGCAGTGGTGAGCTGGCTAACCCCCTATCCGATGGGCCCGCGCCAGATCCTCTTTGCCTTCGAGATCGCGGCCAAGATGACGCTGCAACTCGTGGCTGTCTGTGCCGCAGCAGGGGTGATCGTGGGTGTGATCGCCTTGACGGGGATCGGCACGCGCTTTTCTTCGATGCTGCTGGGGCTGGCCGACCAGAACCAAGCAATCGCGCTATTCTTTGCCATGATCGTGTCGATCATTCTCGGGATGGGCATGCCGACCACTGCGGCCTATGCGGTGGCGGCGAGCGTGATCGGGCCGGGTCTGGTGCAACTGGGCATCCCGCCCCTGACCGCGCATTTCTTCATCTTCTACTATGCGGTCATGTCCGCGATCACCCCGCCCGTGGCCCTTGCCGCCTATGCCGGGGCCGCGATTGCACAGTCTGACCCGATGAAGACCAGCGTGGAAAGCTTCCGCATCGGGCTTGCCGCCTTTGTGGTGCCGTTCATGTTCTTCTCGTCGCCCGCATTGCTCATGGAGGGCAGCTGGTTCGAGATTATCCATGTCGTCATCTCGGCCTTGTTCGGGATCTACCTGCTGTCCTCGGCGGTGCAGGGTTGGTTCTTTGGTCTGCTTTCGATGCCGCTGCGCGCCGTCCTGCTGATCGCTGCGCTGTCGATGATCGCCCAAGGGTGGTTCACTGACGCCATCGGCCTGAGCGTGGCCATCGGTGTCTGGCTGGTGCAAAAACGGTTTGTTGATCCCAACAAGGTGATCCGCGGCGCCGACTGATCACCGCCACATGAATGCATGGAAAGGCCGGTCCATCTGGACCGGCCTTTTCTGTCGCGCTCCCAAGCTGTTGTGCATTCCCGTCGACACGGTGCCGTAAAACGCTATGTATCGTCAAAATCTCTTCACCGAAATGGCGGGCTAAATGCACGATTTCTATTCCGACACACAATCCCGGCCAACGCGTGCCATGCGGGAAGCCGCTCTTGATATCCCGCTGGGCGACGAACGGCACGATGCAGATCCATCAACGTTGGAGCTATGCGCGCGGGTCGCTGACATGCTTGGTATGGAAGCGGCAGTTTTTCTGCCTTCGGGTACGATGTGCAACGAGATCGCGATCGCGGTGCATACCAGCCCCGGTGACGAGGTGATTTGCACCCGTGAAAGCCATATCATCTTTGCTGAAAGTGGGGGGCCAGCCGCGCTTTCGGGCGTCATGATGCATCCGGTCGATGGCAAGCGCGGAATGTTGACGCGAGAACAGCTGAGCGACGCCATCCGCCCACGCTCCGCCCATGCCCCACGCAGCCGCCTTTTGGTTGCCGAGCAGACCGCAAACCTTGCGGGCGGTGCGATTTGGCCGCTGGACCAGTTGAATACCGTGGCCTCGGCCGCGAAAGCGGCGGGGCTTGCGACACATCTCGATGGGGCACGGCTTTTGAATGCTCAGGTCGCAACCGGCATTCCCGCACGCGATTTTGCGCGCGGATTTGACAGCGCGTGGATCGCCTTCACCAAAGGGCTCGGTTGTCCGGTCGGGGCAGTGCTCGCAGGCTCAAGGGGCTTTGTGGAAGAGGCGTGGCTCCTGAAACGGCGTTGGGGCGGTGCCATGCGCCAGACTGGTGTCTTGACCGCCATGTGTCTTTATGCGCTTGATCACCATGTCGAACGCTTGGCAGAGGATCATTTGCTCGCGCAATCCATTGCCGCGCGCCTTGCGGATCTTCCGATAATTGCCAGCGTGATGCCGGTCGAGACGAACATCGTGATCGCTGATCTTGACCCACAGGCGCCGGATGCCCGTGAAACATCGCGGCTATTGCGGGAAAAGAACGTGACAGTGACCGTTGTCGGGAATAGACGCATACGTATGGTCACGCATCTCGATGTTGGGCCCATGGACGCGGACGCTCTGATATCGGCATTGGGCGCGATTTCGCGGGGCAGTTGAGTAAACTGACAGTTTCCGTGCCATGAGGGCGTCAACAGGTATCGTCGAGTGGCCGCGTTCGAAGAATGCCGCGCATGCATCGTGTCCGACCCAGCCCGTGCACCTCGCGCGGGCTTTGTCGTTTCTGATGACGCCAAAGCCATAACACCCGCAAGCCCGCTAAGACGTCTGAGCTACTCCCCATCGGTTGGACAGTATCTGGCGTAAATTAAGCTACTCTTTGCACCTGCTGATCGGGTTGGGTTTTGTCTTTTCTCAGCCAATAGAGCACGGCGGGTGGTCTTCCGCCAAGGGCCGAGTGTGGGCGTTGGTGGTTGTAGAAGGTCATCCATTTGCGGATGCCCGCCTTCGCTTCTGATCCGGTCTCCCAGGCGTGAAGGTAAACGCACTCGTATTTCAGGGTTCACCATAGCCTAACGCCAGACCACGTTGCACAACCCGTTCACAGGGGCAAAACTCAAGGTCGGAGTCTCGCTGACGCTGGATAAAAGTTGGGGGCATCGTCACAGGGGAAAGCCACGGGCGGAAGTATTTGATCCAGCCTAAGCTCGACGCAAGCACAGGATCACTCAGGAAGAAAACAACCCCAAACGCCCCGGCCCTCTAGAAATGACCTGTGCCGCTCTCGCTCAGGTGCCGCCTAGATCTATCTCTAATGCGTCAGGTTCCAGGATCGGAGCCGTCACATGGACAAGCACTCCGCCATCAGTCTCTACAACTCGTAAAATGCCGCCGATCCCCTGCACACGTTTTTGCATTCCGATCATACCCACGCTGTAATGCGGGAATTTTCGTATTTCGGGCGCTTCATTCGCTACCTGACAGGCGCTTGGCGTGACGAGGTTGAAAACTTTGATATCGAACTGACGACTGCTGATAGACAGTGTCACCTTGCTGGCCGAACTGGTCCCATGTTTCCAGGCGTTGTTCAACGCCTCGTAGACAACGCGGTAAGCGACCACCAGTTGTGGCAACGGAAGATGACAATCGGTTGGAGATATTTCCAACTCGATCGTCATGTCCCAATCCTGTTTGACAGCTTCGACAGCCTTGCACACGGCTTCGCACAACGATGCATCCTCAAGTTCGGGCAAAATCAGACCGATGGAGATATTGCGCAATTCTTGCAGCGCTTTCTGAAAGAGGTGCTGGGCTTTTTCTTGAAGAGGGTTGTCCAGCCTCTCTATATCCGCCTGCCCACGATAAAGAGCGGCAATGGACAGAAGCTGAATTGGCCCATCATGCAATTCTGCGCCGATATGGTTGAGGAGATGCTCATTGGCCTCAGAGGACCGGCGGCGAATATCTTCGGATTGCTTTAGCAATTCGCGGTTTCTCTGTGCGAGATTTTCAGTGGCACGCATACTGGCCAGCAGCTGATTTTCTTGGCGCTGGATATGCTTTTGAGCATAGAAAACCAAAGCGGCCAGAAGCAGCATGCCTAAAAACAACACGCCAAACCGCATCTGATCGATTTTCTTGAGTGTCGCCTGAATACGCGACGCCAATAAGTCAGAGCTACAATAGGCCTCGAGAACGGCGATCAGCTTGCCATCCAGAGACAGCAGCGGCATGTATACCTCATAAACAAGGTCGCCACTGACGTTATTCGTGATGTTTTCGTGAAGTTCGGTATCATTGGAGACAATAACGGTTTCGCCTTCCAGAACGCGCTGAACCGTGGGATCGAGCGTGTCGGCTGCGACATATTCTTGGTCCGAGTCGAACAGGAGCCGACCGTCTACACCCCAAAGCTTGATCTTGTTGATATAGCGCGGATTGAGATGCCGGGTGACGACATTCCGAAGCATCGTCTCCACCTCGTTCTCAAGATCACCGACAAGGGGCTGTTGGCCAAGCACCGGCAAGACAAGGCTTCTTGCCATTGCCTGTTCGACTTCGAGAGAGCTTTCAATGAGGCTTGTGGCTGCGATCTGTTTTATAGCCTTGTTCGAGATCGCCGAGATAAAGAGCACTGTAACCGCTACAAGGATCATGAACTGGGTCAGCAGGGAAAGACCGCTCCAAATATGGCGAAGGAATTGCCAAATTTTTGCAGGAAAGCCCTGGCTAGAAAGAATGTCTGTTGTGTTTACCATGGTCCGGAAACTCATTACTCGTTTCTCCTTATCCCGAAGCCTATGGTAATCAACGAATTCCGTCACCAAGTTTCGTGCCGTGTCGTGAGGAGCAAAGAGCCTCCTCTTGGTGTCATTCTTCGGTCATTGCGCGGCGGAAACTGTCACGGATCGGTTGAAGGAAGAAGTCGGCCGGTGTTCGTGAGGCGGTTTTGACATAGACCTCGACGGGCATCCCCGGCACGAGCGCCGTTCCTTCGGGCAAGGCGTCATTCTTGACGGGCAGGGCCTGAGCGAGAAAGTATTCCGCCCGGC
The DNA here is from genome assembly GCF_002080415.1 of Roseovarius mucosus. NCBI lineage: Bacteria > Pseudomonadati > Pseudomonadota > Alphaproteobacteria > Rhodobacterales > Roseobacteraceae > Roseovarius > Roseovarius mucosus. The sequence goes on from NZ_CP020474.1 coordinate 2,952,424, forward strand.
TGTTTGGGTCTAACTGGCTGGCGGCGCCCACATGCGTGACAATGCCGAGAATCTCTGGCGTGGTCCGCTGATTAAAAGACAAGAATTTCAATCGTGCTTCTTGGCCGATGGTGATCTGGTCAATATCGGTTGGGCTGATCTGGAACTCGATCACCAAGTCGGCACCTTCCGGGACCAGTTTTACCACGGTTTCCCCGGGCGCAATGATCTGACCCACGGTGTTGACGGGCACCTCGTTCACGATTCCGGCCTCTGGCGCGCGGATCACACTACGAAACAAGCGCGTTTCCAGCGCGGTTATTTCCTGCCGCAGCTCCATGAGGCGTGGCTCGATCTCGCGCAGGCTGCGATGTGCTTCGAGCGCGGCCGTGCTTTGGATGCGGTCGATTTCCAGCGTGATCTCTTCAACTTGCGCGCTATTCTGCGCAATCAAAGAGGCGATCTCACTCTGTTCGCCCGCTAACCGGAGGGTTTCACTTTCGATCTGCATTAACTGGCTTGGCGCAAAAGAGCCGCGCTCGACCAGAGTGCGGGTACGCTCCAGCTCGACTTGTGCGAGAGAAAGCTGGCTACCAATTGAGGCTTGGCGCGACACCAGACCAGCCGTCTCGTGCTGCAGTCGTTCACGGCGAAGTCCGAGCGCCGCCCGCGTGGTCGCGCGTTCTTGTTGCGATTGCCGCAACAGCAGTGCCTCGCTGGCGAACAGCTCTTGGGTCATGGCGTCTTGCGGTTCTGAACCGCTATCAATCATGATAAGACCATCGCGTTCAGCGGCAAATCGTGCGGCCTGCGCTGACATATCCGCAAGCTGAGCACGTCGTACGGCGATGGCAGTTTCCAATTCAACCGTATCAAGGCGCATCATGATGTCGCCCGCAGCAACGCGGTCCCCCGGCTTTACCAGGATTTCCGCAAGCATCCCACCTTCCAAGTGCTGTGCCAGCCGAAGCTCCCGATCCACCTTGATTGCGCCGCGTCCGATCACGGCCGAATTGAGTTGGGCGTAGACGGCCCAACCGCCAAAACCTCCGATAAGCGCGAGACCAAGAACGCCGGCCATCAGAAGTTGACGCACGACCCCGAATTCGTCTTGGGGGCTGCGACCTGTATCGTGTTCAAATGTCGATGCGAATGTCATGAGCGCAGGCTCCATTGCTGAAATTAGAGGAACAGGTCCGGGCCGCTGTCGGCCTGAGCGCTGGTGGTGGATTGGTTTGGATCAAAGTCATCCGAGCGGTAGCTCGCGTCCAGCGTGGCATCCTGTGCCAGTCCAGTGCGAACCAGAAAGGCCTCACGCGACGCGTCGTCGTTCAGGACGTTTATGAGCCGATTAAGAGGCGCGCCAATGTCTTGCGGAAGCTGCCCTAGATTGCTGCGAAACTCATCCAAGGTCAGGTCGCGCATAAGATCCCCGATGGCCAAGTCCGTGACACGGTCTACGGTGATATCGGGCCGGTCTTGCAGGGCAATGCCCAAATCCTGAAATAGCGTTGCAAGATCATAAGACTGCGCTGTGGCGGGTGGAGTTGGATCGTTCGTTGTGTTTGGCGGTGGCGCTGAGGTGTCCTGGTCTGTACCTCTCGGTGCCAGTGGTCCGGTATCAGTTGGCAAACCGGGCCCCGAAAAAGCATCACGTCCGCCGAATGGCGCCTGAGCATTTGGCACAAGGCCAGACATGTCGACAGTGAACGGATCAGCTTCAATGCTTCCGCCGCCTTGACGATCCAGCGATGCGCCACGACCAGTTTGCCCAGAGGCCCCGAATGTGGCCAGCGTGGGCAGATCGCCAGTCGCATCCGACAAAGTATCTGCCGGGTCATTGCCATCGGCGCGCGTCGCGGTCGCAGTTTGTGCGGCTATGTCCGGCGCGCTCTCGGAACCGGGCGGCACACCTGTATCCTCCAAAGCGGTGGCATCTTCGGCAGGCGAGGCTGAGAAAAGGGTCTTGAGATAAACGGCAAAGCCAATGAAAAGAATTGCAAGGCCGCGCACGCCAAACCCTTCAGTCTGATCTTTATCCTCAAAGCTGGCCCGTGATGGCGCAGCCTCGGCATTCGAGGATGCATGGTGTGTTGTTCTGATGGCATGTGTCATGCGGGCACCGCTCCGGTCTTGCTGGCCTTGTGCTTGGCCAGATCGACCGCCGCTTGCGCTCGCACGTCACCAACGAGATCGGTGGGCGGTACGACCCGACCCGAATTGTTGCCCAACACCTCTTCCTTGGTGCCAAAGGCCACCAATTTCCCGTTTTGCACGACGGCCAGCATGTCAACAGCGGTCAATACATTCGGCCTGTGGGCTACGACAATAACGATCCCATTGCGGTCACGGATAGCCTTGATCGTATCGTTCAATGCCTTCTCGCCAGCAGCGTCCAGTGAGGCGTTTGGCTCGTCTAGAATGACCACAAACGGATTGCCATAAAGCGCCCGCGCCAGACCGATCCGTTGCCGCTGTCCTGCCGATAGCGCGGTGCCGTGGCTGCCCACTTGCGTGTCATAGCCATCGGGCATGTCCACGATCATGCGATGCACACCACTGGTGGTAGCGGCTTCGTAGACAGCGGTCGTGTTTCTGTCTTCACTGAAGCGGTTGATGTTTTCAAGAATACTGCCGTCGAACAGGCTTACCTCTTGCGGCAGATAGCCGATCAAATCGCCCCGCTTATGGGGTGCAATTTGCGATAGGCTAACCCCGTCAAAGCGGACGTTGCCACGCAATGGCTGCCAAACACCGGATAAGGCGCGCAGCAACGTAGATTTTCCACCCCCGCTGGGCCCAACGATGGCGAGAGCCTGCCCCGCCTTCAACTCAAGGCTGACATCGGCCAAAAGGATGCGCCCGGTCGCGGGCGAAGCGACCGTCAAGCCTTCGATCGTCACGTTGTCAGTGGCGCGGGGAAAATCCATCAACTGCTTCTCTTCTTCGCCCAATGCAGAAAGCGTGTCACGCAGTTGAACATACGCGTGCCGCGCACCTGCGATGCCACGCCAGTTGCCGATGACTTGGTCAATCGGTGCCAAGGCGCGGGCAGAGGCAACAGAGACTGCGATTATTGCGCCAGCAGACAACTGTCCTTGAATTGTGAAATAGGCCCCCAGCCCAAGCAGAGCAGATTGCAATATCATCCGCAGAACCCGCGAAAAGGCAGAAATGGTCGATAAAATCTCGGAGTTGCGGGCCTGAATGGCCAGATGGTCATCATTCAGCCGGTTGAACCGCCCAACGGCACGCTCGACAATCCCCATTGCAATCATGGCATCCGCGTTGCGGGCATTAGATTCTGCCGCCGTGTTTCGCGCGATCATGGACCTCTGCGCCGCCTGTGCCAGATTGCGCGAACGCAGCTCGGCAATCACGGTCAAAAGGGTCAGAACCACAGCGCCACCCAAAGCGACAGAACCCAGAACCGGATGCAGAAGAAAGACAAAGATCAGGAAGATAGGCATCCAAGGCAGGTCGAACATCGCCGCGGGTGCCGGGCTGGCCAGAAAGTTGCGCAGGGTATCCACCTGTCGACCGCGTTCAAGCGCCTCAGTCGTCGAAAACCCGTAGCGTGGCATTTCAATGGCCAACTTGTGGGTCAGCGGCGCAAGGCGACGATCCATCCGCGCGCCCAACCTGACCATGATCTTGGATCGCAAGGCATCGAAAGCCCCATGAAAGAAGAACAGACCGATTGCCAGTACCGACAAGAACGCAAGGGTCTCTATCGAACCACTGGTCAGGGCGCGGTCGTAGACTTGCATCATGTAAACAGAACCGGTTAGGGCCAGAATGTTGATCACTCCAGAGATCATGAATATCCAAAGGCCGTAGGCCTTCAGGTCGCGCCCGATCATGTGCTTGGCCTTGAGCGTCTTGCGGATGTCGGATTGGGAACGTGGTTGTGCCATGGTCTGTCCTGCTCTGTGCGGAGAGAATGGGAAGGAGCCGACCCCCGTCGGTAGAACAGGGGTCGGCGAGCCGGATCAGAGATTGAAATCGTCTGCCGAAAGACTTTGAGAGTTGCGGACTTTGAGCGTGAAGTCGGCGCTGCCGTCATCATCGAGGTGACCCGCGATGTTTGTGACACCGTCTGACAGTTCAGTCAGCACAAGACTTCCTGCGCCAATCGGATCCCCCTCGTTCATCAGCGTGAAGGATTGGTTGCCCAGTTGCCCTGTGACCGCGTCAATCCGAGACAGATCAATCCGATCGCCGGGAGCAAAGTCATGAATGAAGTCGCCATCCGCCGCCGATGCCGTGTCGAAGCGGAAGGTATCATTGCCCGCGCCGCCAGCCAGATTGTTTTCGGACTCGCCTGCGATAATGGTGTCGTTCCCGCTGCCACCGATCACATCCTCTATCGAGGAAATGCGATCAAAGGTGTTTCCGATACGGATAGAACCCAACGAGCTCAGGCTGTCCAGGGTAATCTCGGCCCTGGCGCTCAGGCCGGTGAGGTCGATGATATCCTGCCCCAAGCCCCCGAAAACAAAGTCTGTCGCGCCATCATGGTTGATCAGGAACGTATCGTTCCCATCGCCGCCGAAAAGCACATCAGACCCATTCCCGCCTTCGATGATATCATCCCCGCTTCCCGCGTCGACGACATCGTTTCCGTCACCGGCAAGGATCAGTTCGGCACCATCGGTCCCGGTGAGATCATCCGCTTCCGCCGTGCCGGAGACAAAGCTTGCTACGGATTCTGGTTGGGTGGGGTCTGTCGCTTCGTCATCCACCGTGTCGTGATTGTTTTCATCGTGATGGCTGTCGTGATCGTCGTCGTCGTCATCGTCATCATCGCCGTGCTCAACCTCACTTGCCGTCACGACCTGAGGAAGCGAGTCCGGTTCTCCGCTGAAGGTAATTGTCGATCCTTCCGCCGTTAGCGTCACAAGGCCTGTCAACTCGTCGAAACTTGCCGCATAGCTGGCCGGATCGACCCCGGCGGGTGCCTCAATGACGTCTTGCGCCCGCAGCGTGCCGACAACCATGTCATTGCCGCCCGCCGTGCGGAACAGGATGCGATGCGCCGAGTCCAGCCCCGTGATGTCGACAACGTCGTCGCCCGCGCCACCGTTTATCGTGATCGTGTTAAAAGAGAGGTTGGTCGGGCTGAAGTCACCAATGATGAGCACCTGATCATTGTCGCTGAAGAAACCACCGCCATTGGTGTTGATAACGATCTCTTCGATTTCTTGCAGTTCGGCAATGACGTTCCCATTAGCTGTCCCGTTGCGGGTGATGACGATCTCGGTTCCCGCCTCAAGGGGGCGAGCCCCGCCCAAGGCAACCCAAGCCGCTGCGGAATAGACACGATAGGTTTCCGCAAGATCCGTGCCGTTGACGACAAAAGTGTCGCCAATCAAGCTTTCCGTGCCGCCGTTTACCACATCGCGACCGTCGGCTCCCAAACCGAGAAATCCGTTGCCAGATGCATTCCACACGATCACATCATCGCCAGCCCCTGCATTGACCGTGTCGTTTCCGCCACCCGCATCGATCAGATCGCCGCCCGAACCGCCGTTCAAGGTATTTGCACCACCCGTGCCGTTGATCACGTCACCCACTACATCCGATGCCGCAGACACAACGATCGACACATTGCCGTTCAGGTCTGTCACCGTTGCAGCCACGCGCAGGATAGGTTGCGCCGCCGTCGCTGCCGCAGGTGGGGTGTAGCCAACCCCAGTAGCGCCAGGAATATCGGTCCATGTCGCCCCACCATCCAACGATGATTGCCATTGCACCGCGATACTCGCAATGCCGTCGGGGTCGGCTATGGCGGAAAGATCAACCGTGATCCCCTGAGTTTCGGTCGGGCTCTGATCCGACAGGACCGGCGCACCGGTCACAGGCGCATCGTTCAGCGCCGCCAGTTCAATGGCGATATCGCCATCAGCAAAGCGCAATACTTCGATATTGGTCAGCCGGTCGCTGCCTTCTTGTTCCAGCCGCCGTCCCGTCAGCGGATCAAGGCTCAGGTCGATTCCGGTAACGGGATCAATCAGTTCCGCGCTTGCCTGCAGATGTGTGACCGTATAGCTGCCGTCGCCGTTGTCAGTGACCTCGTAATTTTCGCGCAGGTCCCAATAGACCGCCGTGTCAATATCATCGGCTTGCCCACCATCAATGATCTCGCGGATGATAAACAACTGACCCGGTGTAAGCGTGCGGCTGAACATCAGCGACTCGACCGTCGCCCCCCCGAAAAGCAGGCTACCATCCAGACCAAACACCTGCGCCGTCATGCCCGCCGCCGTGGCGAACTCTGCGCCATTTTCGTCGCGCAAACCGATACGGACATTTAGATACCGATCGCCGTCCAGGATATCGTTGCCCGCCATGCCACGTATCAAGTCGGATCCACCGCCGCCCAGCAGAATGTCCTCGCCTGCCGCAGTGTTCAGAACCCCAACTTCAACTTCCTCGGTCGTTCCGTCGGGATGCCGGATCTCAAAGCGCTCAAGATGCGCCACCAATTCACGAAGCCCGTTGATCAGATCAACGTTCCGCTCCAACAGCGCGTTCGAGAAGCTGGCAATCGGTGCATCTGCATCTACTTGGGTCGCGTTGCCATTGGCGTCATAGGCCCCAACCACGACTTCGCGCCCCGTCAATGTGTCATCATAATTCCAACCCGAGAGACCCTCGACAAGGTCGTAACGGTCGCGAAGTATGTTGTTCTGCTGATTGACGAAAATCCCGACATTCATATCCGCATCGGCGGCATAGTTGTTGCCTTGGTAGCTGACCCAGTCAAATCCGGCCATGCCATTGTTGCGGTTGATGCCAATACCTTGCACCATGATGTCATCACCAGACTCTGCGTCGAAATCGGTGTCGTTTTCCCCCGAAAGCATAACGTCATGGCCAATCACTCGGCTGTTGAAGAAAAGCTCTGAGTTGTCGCCCGTCAGTGTGGTCATGAAACCTTGGGCTTCCATCCAGTCGTTGCCTTCATTGCCATAGACAACGCCGCCACCACCAGAGGCCGCACGGATGAAGTCGTTGCCCTCGCCGCCGAAGATGTCCTTGGCCTCGGAACCACCCGACAAGAAGTCGGACCCCGACCCGCCGAAGATCAGGTCAATGCCCATGCCGCCATTGATCACGTCATCGCCGCCTTCGCCCTTAAGGACGTCAGCATCACCGATATCAGTCCCACTATCGGTGATGATGTCATTGCCAGCGCCGCCATGAACATGATCCACGCCGAACCCACCTTCGATCCGGTCGTCACCATCGCCGCCCCAAATGCCATCGTCCCCTGCGCCGCCGACGATCGTATCATTCTCGTCAGTGCCGCCCAGAACCACATGCTCGCCCCCATGGAACTGGATAAAGTCGATATCGCCATCCCCGTCTGTATCGCGGCGGGTGACAAGAGATTGCGTGCCGGTGATGGCGGATAGAACATCTGCCTCCCGCGTCGGGTCAGCGTTCTCCAGCCCCTCGTTATACTGGCGGGACTGATCCATCTCGATGACGTAATCCGCTGTCTGAAAGGCTGCGCCGTTCACATGGAAACCCAAATCAGCAGTATTGGTGTTGCGCGCGATAAGGTCGGCGAAACTGTCACTTTCGAGCTGTGTCAGCAGGTTCATACCCTGCGTCCGGCTGAGATAGTAGAAACGATCACCCGCTTGCAGGTTCTCGATCTGCATCTCGAACACAAAGGAGAAGGTAGAGCCAAGCATCCCGCCGAATGGCATCAGGGCCTCGGCCAGACCGCCAATCCAGAAATCCACGCGGTTCAGGCCCGATTCCAGATCCGCCCAATCGCCGGTGCTGTTGAGATAATCCAGACGGTCTTCGGGTGCGCCATCCCCGCCAAACACGATTTCCCATGCGGCTTCGCGCTTTTCTTCTGTTGTTACAGCGGCCAAGACACTGGCATGGGTTCCGTAGGCGGCGATGAAATTCACGACCGATAGCGGGTTCTTTATATTGGCCGCGAAATCGGACCAACTTTCATAGGGACGCAAGAAAGTGTCATTGGTCGCCTCGAAGAACTGCCGCCGGGCCTCGTTCAGTGAGGGAATTCCGGTTTCGCGTGCCCGTGCGATGTTCAATGCTGCCAAATCCAGCGGCAGGCCGACAAGATTGTTGCGCAGCGCCGAAGTCATGAATTCGTCGATCTCATTGCCTGCCTGCGTGCTAATCCCGCGCAGAATTGCCCCAGCTGCGGCATGGGCATCAACCCCGGCTTCCGCAAACGCAATCGGGTTGAGGAACGCCTCAATCAGGCCCACCTCTTCGGGCGTTGCAACGCCTTCGGGGGACAACTGCATCAGCGGCACAGTTTCGTTCAGCATTGAATGGCCGAAGCGGTAGACGACTTGCGCGAATTCCTCAAATATCGCCCCGTCCACTTCGACTGAATTCGAAAAGACGAAAGGATCGATCTGTGGCGTCACGCTGCGCACGAATTCTTCGAAGACCAGATGCTGATAAACCATCTCTGTTGAAAAGCGTGCCGCCTGAAACAGACGCTCGCCATCCCAGACCAATGATGCCGGATCAAAGCCCGCTTCGACAGGCACCAGCAGCCACTGGTTTAGAAATGCGATGTCGATCTCGCCTGTGGCCCCCTGAGAGAGCAGCGTCTCCTGAATCTCTTCTATCTGACGGTTATGCTCTCCGTGAAAAACCGTGTGGATCGAGGTTAGCGCGATATTCTCGTTCCCGCGTCCATCGCCGACGATGTAATGCGCATCCAGCAACTCGTTGTCATAAGTGGCGTTTTGGCCAAACTCATTCGGGATGATGGGATTTCCGGCAATATCATCGGCATCCGGGGTCTTTTGCGCGGTCTCACCGGTGAAACGGTCCACGACAAAGGTTCCCGGCACTGCGTTATGCGCGATGTCATCCAAAAATGCGCGTCCTGCGGACAGACCGGACATGCCATCAATGGGACTGGCAAGATTGCCTTCGACTGGCCCATCCGCTGTCATCAGCTGGGGCAAGCCGTTTGCGCCACGCTCAAACTCGCCATACAGGTCGGTAACCAAAAGCGGCACGCTCACGGCATTCAGATCGCTCAGTTCGATCCCCAATAGGTCGCGCGCCTGCGATTTGACATCGGCCCATGTGGGCGGCCCGCCTGCCTCGCTCTCAAGCATCCGCCCGGTAGCTTGGGGGCGCCCGTCCACCATGGCGTATTCGCGCAAGAATACCTGATGCGATGGGTTTGACGTATAAAGCTGGTTCAGGTCGATCCAAGGTGTCGTCTGGTTGGCATGGTCACGGACATCATCCGCCGTACCGATCAGACCATCAGCGCCCGGGTCATTGGTGGCGCGGGTCAGCACCATGAAATTGGTGGGGCTGCCCTCGACATATAGCGGATCATCTGGGTGCAACTGGATGATGACATTTCCGTTGCCGCCTTTGCTGGTCAGGTCCAGACCGTGATCGAAGAACTGGCCAAAAATCGTCATAAAGCTATTGAAGGACGCAGTATCTCCAAGATCGGCGGCAATGTTGCGGATAAAGACGTTATCGCCGTCCATCTCGATCCCGTGGCTGGCAACCATATCCAGAACGGCCTGATCGGCGGCATCGGCGGCGGCGACAGCAGCAGCGGTCGCATCTGTGCCCGTGGGGATCGCGTCGCGCGCTGCAATGGCTTCGTCAAGTTCAGCCTGCGCCGCAGCGTCGACTGTTTCAGCTTCGGTCACTGCTGCTTGGGCTGCGTCAACATCGGCTTGGGCCGTTGCCAGCGCGTCATCGGCTCCGTCGAGCGTTGCTTGAAGCCCTGAAAGATTGGACAATTCCACGATCAGGGTCTGGTTTGCTGCGGTAAAGGCTGCGCTGGCGGCTGTGGCGGCAGTGACTGCATCCTCATGCGTGTCCTCGGCCTGAAGGAACGCGATGTTTGCATCCGATGCAACTTCTCGCGCATCGAGATAGGCCTGAAGATTTTCGGGGCTTGGATCAGCACCATAGGCCGCCAACGCGGCCGCCTCGGCCTGTTGCGCCAAGGCGCGCTGCACCGTGGCGATATTGAGGGCCGTCAATGCGGTGGCTTCTGCTTCATCTGCGGCCAGGCTATCGGCCATTGCCGCATCAGAGGCTGCCCGCGCAGTATCGACAACAGCCTGTTGCGCGGTGATCGCTGCTTGCGCGTCTGCCTGAGCAGCCAGTGCCACTGTCAGCAGGCCCTCAGCCGTGTTGAGAGCCTCTTGCGCCGCTGCCAATGCTGATCCCGCGAGTGCCAATTCTGACTCTGCGCCGTCCACCTGTTGTTGGGCCGCATCATAAAGCGCTTGATAGGCCGCCTCGGCATCCTCAACCGCTGCGCGTGCATCTCGTGCCGCTTGTTGTGCGGCCATGATCTCCCGCACGATGTTCAACTGGGCCGCACCGGTGATCCCCAAAGACGCAAGCGCCCCGGCTATCGCGGCTGGGTTGTTCAGCGATTGATCTGCCACAAGGTTCGAAATGACGCGCGGCTGAGAGTCGTAGACCGTGCCATTCGCCTGATCATAGCTGGTTGGGGCCCCGTTGCGCGGGTTCGCTTCGGCTGCATTATAGACCGGGGTCAACAGACGGGTCATGACCTCATCGGATGCACCGAAACGTTCCATGCCCGGCTGGAAATTATTGAAACTCCCATCAACAGTACGCAGGCCATAGGGGATGAGCGGGCTGGATACCAATTGTGACAATGCAGTCCCTGGATCGACACCTTCAGCAATAAGACGGGAATGATCTTCTGCGATACGGATCTGCTCGAGAATATGGGCAAGATCGTTTGTATTTAGATGGACCATGGATAAATCTCCTGATTGAGGCCCTTCGGCCACGACGGTTGGCGCTAAAGCGATTTCCGAAAACGGCGACTTTTCGCCACTTTTTGAACACGAATTTGTGTGTTGATTGTTGTGGAGCGCACGAAGCGTTACGAATCCGTAAGTCGGGCGTTTTGCTGACCAAAGGGCCGAATCGGGGCCGCACTAAAGTCTCAGTGAGCCCTATACTTTGGTCGGAAATGCGCTCTTTAGATTGAAATCTTTCGATTTCTTGCAGCTTATAGTTGTTAACCGATTGTTATTTGACCGACCCCCGCCGGGACAGCCCGTTCGGCCGGATTAGATCCGGCCGGGATATCTTTTGTGATTTTCCTATGCTTTCAGGTACTTTAGCAGACCGAAGCGCAATCTGCGGCCTGTTTCCAAAATGGAAACGATGCGTTTTCCCCTAGACCAAACTCACAAAAGATTCGCGCGATACGCGAAATGTGGCAAGAATGTGCCTTGGGGGCCTACCAGCCAGACCCAATGTGGCTCGGGGGAAAATTTATATGAAAAAATTACGTATTGTACTTGTTGATGATCATCCGATTGTTTTGTCGGGACTGGAAGATCTGATTGAGAAAACTGGGAAGTACGAGATTGTTGCAACCGGGCGTTCAGCAGAGGATGCCGTTTCAATTGCTCGCGCTCATGCCCCGGACCTATTGGTCATCGACCTGCAAATGCCGGGAGACGTCCAAGCGTCAATCATTGAAATAACGCGAAGACGAGACGCTCCTAGGTTGCTTGTCTTTACCGCTTCTAATCGGCTTGAGGATTGCAACGAAGCGATGGGCAACGGCGCTATGGGCTATGTCGTAAAGGGCAGCTCGGGGGGCGAACTGTTTCATGCTCTGGATTCGCTTGCTTTGGGCGAAGAGTATATTTCTCCCTGCATTGCGTTGAAGGTCATGCGTGATGCACGCAAACCCAAGCAACGCGCAGAGGCATCAGACAGCATAAGCCTGTCCTATCGCGAGGATCAGATTATCGCGCATCTGATGCAGGGCGCATCGAACAAAGAAATAGCCAATGAACTGCATTTGTCGGAAAAAACGGTGAAATATTACATGACGCAGATCATGCAGAAATTCAACGTCAGCAACCGACTGTCGGTGGTTATCGAGGCGCAGAAAACCGGCATTTCGCGCAGTGCTTAATTGGGTTCCCCGTAACGTTGTGTAACGGAAAGGTAGTGTCTGCGCGCTGAGTGGCGGCAGACCTGCTTTTCCGTGATTTTCTGCATAAAAGGTTTTCAACTCACCTGACCTGCGCCGTGATTGCAGTGCCACGACTTGCACGCCCCACGTCTCGTTGGCTGCCAGGTGCCGGGTGCCTGACGGCTTAATGTTTTGCAAGTGGTCACGTTAATCCATGAAACAAGCGATGTGACCAGCACCCGCAATAGCAGTTTCGCAAGGAGACACTAACACTACGACTGCGCGCGTCACTCTGTCAGTCGCGGAAACGTTTGGTGCATCATCCAATCTATGCGGGGTCACTGTCAGCAGTCCTGCGACCGCCGAGCCTGCCCCCTTTGCACCGCGCATCTCTACCTACGCGCTGCGATCATCCTGCTATGGCGGCACGGTAGAGGTCTGCGGCATCGTTGTCCGACAGATCGGCATCGTCGAGCATCAACACCGCCCCCGCCGGAATGTCGCGCGTCACGCGCACCCCATGGGCCAGACCGATGGGCAACGCCGCGCCCGCCCGGCTAAGCGGCAGCGCCTTGCCCCAGACGGTATAGCCACCCTCGCCATCCAGCACCTCGCCCGCCTTGAGCGCGCGCTTGGCAACCGAAGCCACGGTGCCGCGCATTTCGCGCGCTTGACCCGTTGGCTCATGGCGCAGGGCCGCACTCAGGACCGAGATCGACAATTCCAACCCGATCAAATGAAAGGGTTTATACATCGACGCAAAGCGCCCAGTGGAATCCGTGGGCAGGCCGTATTGCTTGAAACAGGCCGCAGCATAGTCATTGGGGGCCTCAAGCACCACATAGACGCCCCAGCGCAGATCACGGAACACAGGCCGCCCGTCGCGCTCAAGTGACGACACGGTTTCGACCATGCCGCGCCGGTCCAGTTGCCCACCCACCGCACGCGGGCGCAGCACATGCGCCAAATCGTCCACGCCGCATGGGGGAAAGCTGAGGCCGTTGTCGGGGACATCGAGACCGCAGGCATTGGCAATCGCCACCATTTCGATGGCGCTTTTGGTGCCATCGAGAAACGAGTTGAACATCTGCGGATTCATGCCCGCCGCTGCCGCCTCTTGTACGGTCAGGCCATAATGCGACCACACGTCATCGGGGGTCACGGCGTGATAGGCGGGCAGGTATTTGGTGCCCTTTCCCGCCGCTGTAACGTGAAATCCAGTGGCGCGCGCCCAATCGACCATGTCAGACACGAGCGCGGGTTGATCGCCATAGGCCATGGAATAGACCACACCCGCAGCGCGCGCCTCGGCGGCAAGCGTGGGGCCTGCCAGCACGTCGGCCTCGACATTCACCATCACCACATGCTTGCCGCCTGCAATGGCAGCGCGCGCATGAATAATCCCGGCGCGCGGGTTACCGGTGGCCTCAATCATCACATCGACATCGTCCCGGGCGGCAAGTGCTGCGCCGTCGTCAATATAGGCGGTGTTGGCGATGCGGGCCTCGTCCCAACCGACTGCGGCGCAGGCTGATTTGGCGCGGTCAGGGTCAAGATCCGCAATCGCCGTCACCTCAAGCCCCGCGATGGTCGGCACTTGGCTAAGGAACATCGAGCCGAACTTGCCCGCGCCGATAAGCCCCACCCGCACGGGATGCCCCCGTTCTGCCGCCTCAGAGGCCAGTCGCGCAAGGTTCATGTCTTGTCTCCGCTTTCATCCCAAGGGTCGCCGCATCGCGGCTGCGACCGGGGTCATTTTCCGAACTTCACTTGATCATATCGGGCAGACCCCCGACAAGCGGATTTGAAAGTGGCCTGTCCGCTATTTGATTTCGCAGACCTTTGCATGAATGCGACGGCCCGTCACGGCACAGCAGTGACGCCTGGAATATCGACGGTGCCAAAGACGCGCCCGGAGGGTCTGCCTGTTGGCGAGCCGCCCGGTGGTTCTTCGGAAATGCCCAAAGTCAGCGTTCCGCGTACCGCCGCAATCTCGGGCGGAAGCGCCAGTGCGATGCTCTCGCCATCCGGCCAAAGGCCCACGGATTGTGCCGGCTCTCCCGGACCATGCGCCCAAACCTGCAGGATGCGTCCCGAAGGTGCGGCCCCTGCGGTGCGTGTCAGAACGACCTCATCCCGTACCTTGTCTACCAATGCGATGACCCGGAAATCGCCCGCGTCCGTGGCGATTTCCGCCGCGTAGAGTGGGCCACCGGTGGGCTGTGTCTGCGGCCCCAAATCGAGCACCGCGAGCGCAACGGCAGCCGCGATAGCCCCGCCGCTCAGCACCTGCCAAAACCCAAGACGCTGCCAGAGCGATACGCGCGCAGGCTCGGGGAAGAGCCGCTGCAAAAGCGCGCCCCGCGCCCTTGCGGGCGGCGCAACCGGATCGAGATCGGCCAATGGTGCAAGCTGCCTCTCCCAGTCCAGCACCCGTGCGGCAAAGACGGGGTCAGTGGCGATGCGCATGCGCGCCGCCTCTTGTGCCTCGTCCGCGAGCAGGCCAATCGCATATTCTGCCGCCAGCATGTCATCATCATCCATGGGATCGGTCATCGGGTCATACACTCCCGCAGGGCCGCGAGCCCGCGTCTGAGCCAGGTGCGCATGGTGTTCAGGGGAATATCCGCACGCGCGGCTAATTCGGCATAGCTGAGACCGTCCAGATAAGCGCCGGTGATGGCCTGCCGCCGCTCTTGTTCCAGCTCTTCAAGGCATCGTTGAATACGTCCCGCTTCTGAGCGCGCGAGAGCCACCTGTTCGGGATTGCCCCCCGGTGCGGCGATCCCCTCGTGATACTCTTCAATATCACGGTGCTGCCGCCGCGCCCTGAGCCGGTCAATTGCGGTGTTACGCGCAATCGTGATGAGCCACGTCATCGGCGAATGCCCGGTGACACGGTAACGCCCGGCATGGGCCCATATCTTGACGTAAGCGTCCTGCATCGCGTCCTCGGCGGCATGATCCTGACCCAAGACACGGGCGCAGACCGCATAAAGTTTCGCACTCGTGGCATCATAAAGCGCCGCAAAGGCAACACGATCCCCGAGTGCACACCGGGAAATCATGTGCTCGAGATCCTCGGCTGTGTTCCCCGCACCCGTGGAAGAGCGGGGATCAGCACCGCTTGTCGCGGACCCTAGGGGCGTAGTCTTGGGATTCGTGGCGATCGTTCTGACCCAATCTCAAAAAATTTTCCACGCCCTGAAACTTCTGTTCCTGTCGAGTCGTGGCTTTCGCAAGTTGGTCCGCATTGGGCGGCCCAATGCAAGCAGAAAGGACCTAATTCATGTCGTTCAAGACCACTTTTGCCCTGACCGCCGTCGCATTCTCGCTTGGCTCTGCCGCGCAGGCCGATGACCATGCGGGTCTGCGAGGCTACGCGCTGGCTCAGGATGGCGGCACGCTTGTCACAATGGCGGACCTTGCCCAGCCCGGCACGGTCGAGACCTACGCGCTTGAAATGCCGCTGCGTGCGATTGCGTATCGCCCGGTGACCGGCCAGCTTCTGGGCTATGCGGATGGGGCGATTTACGAGGTCGATCCGGCGTCGGGGAAACTCACGGATCTGGGGGCAACCTTTATGGCGGATGCGGTGATCGCTGAGGGTGCCGTGGCATTTGATTTCAACAATCAGATCGACGCGGTGCGCGCGGTTGGGGCCGATGGTTCCAATCTGGTCTACTTTCCGCAAGGCTTTGGCGATAACGACGAGCGCGCCAACTCTGTTCGCCGCTTCACCGATGCATTCTACGTCGCGGGCGATATGTCTGCGGGGTCTGACCCCGTGATCTTTGCAAATGCCTATACCAATGCAATTGCGGGCACCAAGGCCGGGTCGACAGCACAATACGCGCTGGACGCAGGCGCGAATGCGCTGGTCACATTGGCGAACAATGCCGGTGAACTGGCAAGCGTTGGAAATCTGAGCATCGAGGGTGCAACCGTCGACGTGTCTGATTGGGGCGGCTTTGACATCGTGTCGCCTGAAGAGGGCAAGGACATGGCCTATGCTATCCTGCAAATCGAGGGTGCAGAGACGGCCGGGCTTTATGCCGTCGATCTGGGCACTGGCGCGCTCACCGAAATGGCCGACCTTGGCATGGGTGGCTTTACCGGATTTGCGGTCGCGCAGGCGCAATAGCCCCGGCATACGCCGCCTAGGGCGCGTATCTTGATGTATAAAACCCCCGGTCATCGACCGGGGGCTTTGTGCGGCTGCGTCACCGTGTTCGCGGCACCCTGTTCTTGGCAGTGCAGTGTGGATGCGATTATCGTGAAGGTCTTGTGCGGCATCCTTGATGCTCTGCGCGTGTCGCGCCTTTGCAGATCTAAGCTCAAGTATCTGATATAAATTCAGTTGTGTTTCGGCCTGCCAATCTCAACTAACGTCATAACAGACGCGCCAAGTCGCTCTTAGGTAGCACTGGTTATGTGCGGCGTTTCGCTGTCCGTAGTCTCTGTCGGGAGCACAATAGACGCTTGGAACCCGGATGCCGCCCCCGGACGCGGCGACTCCAGACAAAGCGGGCTTCCGATCCGGTTTGCGATGGCGGCAACGATGGCAAGGCCCAGCCCACTGCCATCCGCGCTTGCATGCGCCCGCTCAAACCGTGCTGTCAGGCGGTTGAGCGTCTCGCGCGGCAAAACTGGCCCCTCGTTGGCCACCACCAGCCGTCCGACTGCTGTCAGGGTCACATCGACCGGGCCGCTTGCCGCCCCGTGGCGGAGCGCATTTTCCACAAGGTTACGGCAAAGGATCGCGAAGGCATCCGGGTCGATATCCGACAGAACGGCAGTGTCTGGCAAGGTGAGCGTGATGCGCCCCGGTGTGGCCATGCGCCCCAGATCGTCTACCACCAGACGCGCGACCTCTCTCAGATCGGTGCGATGGTCCATGCGGAGCTGCCCGCCTTCGGCGCGCGCAAGCTGCATGAGGCGTTCGGAAAACCGCGTCAGGCGCTTGAGCGTCGTCTCAATCTCTGTGGCGCGCGCCTCTGTGGCGGGGTCTGATGTTTCGGCCCTTAGACGTTGCGCCTGCGCGATGGCCCCGGCGAGAGGCGTCCGTAGCTCATGCGCGGCGTTCGCCGCAAAGCTGCGTTCGGCCTCGAACGCGTCGCGCAATCTAGAGAGCAAGCCGTTCAAGGTTGCCGCCAGCGGGGCGATTTCATGCGGCAGGTCGTCGGCTGGAACCTCTGAGAGATCCCGCGCGCCGCGCGCGTCAAGTTTGCTGCGGAACCGGCGCAGAGGCGCAAGGCTGAAACGAACGGCAAGGATTATGGCGGAAAGGGCAATTGGAACCACGACCAACAGCGGCAGGCCGAGGCCCATCTGGATTTCCCGCGCGACAGAGGCGCGATGCTCCAGCGGTTCGGCCACAGTGATGCGGATCGTGTCCTGAAGTGCGGCGTCACTATAAAAGCGATGGCTGGCCGTTTCGTGAAATCCGGCCCCGGTCCAAGGTGGGAACATGGCCGCATCGGCGGCATGGGATTGCAGCAAGACACGCCCCCCGTCATCACGCACGAGATAGGTAAAGAACTCGTCATGTGCGCGGATCGGGGCCAGACGCTGTGTCACGCCTTGGTCTTCTCGCCCGATGATGTCTGTCACGGCTAGGGGCAGGATGCGTTCTGCGGTTTCGCGCAGGGCACTGTCGAACACTTCATCCATTTCGCCCCGGACGATCAGGGCCGTTACCGAGGCGGCGGCCAGCCATAAGATCGTCAGCACAAGACCAAGCGTGAGACCTAGCCGCGCCTGAAGGCTTGCGGGCCACCTCATGCTTTGCCCAAGCGGTAGCCCATGCCGCGTTCTGTCTCGATAACGGCTGCGCCCAGTTTCTTGCGCAGGCGGCTGACATGGACCTCGATCGTGTTGCTCTCGACCTCGGCGTCGAATGTATAGAGCTTTTCTTCCAACTGCGCTTTGGACAATAGCTGACCGGGCCGTGCAAGAAAGGCTTCGAACAACGCCCATTCGCGCGCGGTCAACTGGACCGGTTTGCCTTCGCGATGCACGCTGCGCGCCGCAAGGTCGATGTCCAGCAGCCCATGGGTAACGATCGGGTTCGGATTGCCGCTATAGCGCCGCGCAACAGAGCCGATGCGCGCGGATAACTCTGCCAGATCAAAGGGTTTCACCAGATAGTCATCGGCACCCGCGTTGAGCCCTTCGATCCGGTCGGAAATCTGGTCGAGCGCAGTCAGGATGATCACGGGGGTCACGTCGCCCCGCGCGCGCAAGCCTTTGAGAAAGCCGATGCCGCGCCCATCAGGCAGCATGAGGTCAAGCAGGATCAAATCATAGGATGCGCTGCGCTGTGCCTCATGTGCGGCATCTAGGCGCGTGACCCAATCGACCGACTGGCCATCGCCCGCGATCTGGTCGCGGACGGCTGCGCCCAGAACCGTGTCATCCTCGATCAGCAAGATGCGCATGCGTGTTTTTCCTTTCTACCGGGACCCGGTTCTTGGCAGGTCAGGCTGACGCAAAACTGACGTGTACAGCCAAGTCTCTTCAGGCTCCTGTCAGCTTTGTCGCGCATCTTTGCTGTCACATTAGCCGCAAATAGGAGTTTGGCCCATGAAGAAGACCATGACAATTCTGGGATTTCTCGCGGTGTTTCCGGCCGGTGCCGCGCTGGCAGATGATGACTGCTTTGTGCCGATGGCCGATTGGCAACCCCGCGATGCTGTGGCCCGACTGGCCCAAGAGCAGGGATGGACCGTGCGCCGCATCAAGATCGACGATGGTTGCTACGAGATTGACGGTCGGGATGCGATGGGCCGACGGATCGAAGTAACGGTCCATCCGGCAACACTTGAGGTGATCGAGGTCGAATATGAGGACGAGGACGATGAGTGATGCAAAACCGCAAGCTGCAGGGCAAGCGGGCATCGGCCGTGCCGCAGAGGTCAGGGTCTGGGACCCGGTCGTGCGGCTGTTTCATTGGAGCCTTGTCACTGCGTTCGCCGTGGCATGGCTAAGCGCGGAGGATCTCGACAGGCTTCATGAAATTGTGGGCTATGTCGTCATTGGCTTGATCGTCCTGCGCGTTATCTGGGGCCTTGTCGGGGGGCGCTACGCGCGATTTTCCCAGTTTATAAAAGGCCCGCGCGCGACGATGTCCTATCTTGGCGATATCGCAAAGGGCACCGAGCGGCGCTATCTTGGCCATAACCCGGCCGGTGCGGCCATGGTGGTGGCGCTGCTGGTGACGCTGTCAGGCACGGCTGTAAGCGGTTGGCTTATGGCAGAACCGGGCCGTTTGGCATTGCTGCCCGATATGCCGCAGATTGTGGCACCCGCCTGGGCGGATGACGATGGCGCTTACGATGGCGGGGCAGAGGACCTGCTGGAAGAGGTCCATGAAACGCTGGCCAACCTGATGCTTGTGTTTGCGGCGCTGCATGTGGGAGGGGTCGTGCTGGCCTCTGTCCGGCACCGCGAAAACCTTGTTCGGGCCATGGTCACGGGGGACAAGCGCGCACCTGAGACGGGGGATGTCGCGTAAGACACACGAAACGCAATCGCTGGCTGCCGCTGCGTTTGCATAAGGCCCCGCTGTCACCGGCGGGGCCATTTTCTTGCTGACGCCAAGCTGAAGCGGAAATCTCTGCGCTGTCAGGGTGGCCTCAGGTCGGTGCGCAAGATTGGGCGCAGCAGACAAAAGGAGACCCTGCCATGAAAAAGACCCTGATATTTCTTGTCGCCTCGACCGCGCTCACTGCCGCGATTGGCGTCCCGGCTTGGAGTGCGATGCGCGCACCTGAGGGCGAGGGCCTTTGGCCGCGCGTCGCGCTTTTTGAGGAAGGATCGCAAGCGCTGCCGCTCCTGCGCGTGAGCGATGATGATGACCGTGATGACCGTGATGACGACGATGACCGTGATGACGACGAAGATGATGAGGACGAAGACGACGAGGATGATCGCGGTGGTGCCCGCAATCCTGCCCCCGCCAGCACAGTCGCGCCACCGCAGAACGGTCTCTTTGGTACCGGCACCCTGCCGCAAGTCAAGGTCAATTGATCCCACCCGCGGCGCGGCGAAGACAGCTGCGCCGCACGTGGAACACCACCCCCAAAACAAGGAATTTACGGATGAAATCGAACCTCGCAACGCTCGCTCTTGCCGCCGCGCTGACACTTCCCGGATTTGCCATGGCCCGTCCGGTGACACTGACGACGACGCTAAGCACCTATGGCGGAGACGGCGCATATCTGGTGCTCTACGTCACCGACGCGTCAGGGGCCTATGCTGGCAGCCTGTGGATGGCAGGTGGAAAATCCAAATATTACGAGCATTTGAGCGATTGGTATCGCGCCACGGGCGGCGACACCGCGCAGGTCAACGGCATAACCGGTGCCAGCGTCGGAGCGGGCCGCACGCTCGAAATCACGCTTGATATGGCGGATGCGCTTTTTGATGCGGGCTACACGCTTCACGTCGATGCCGCCGTCGAGGACATGCGCGATAGCCCCAATGAGGTGGCCGTGCCCCTGACAACGACAGGCGCGGGCACGCCGGTGCGTGGTCGCCGCTACGTGGCCAGCTTTGCCTACGATATGTGAGGAGAGGGGCCATGATCCGCGCAACACACCGCTGGCCGGGCATCTTGGCCCTAGCGCTTCTTTGTATCTTGTCCCTGAGCGGCGCGGCGCTGTCAGTCTTTCCTGCGGCAGAGCGCCTGAGCGCGCCTCAGGCAGAGGTCGGGCTGACGGTCGCCGTTCTGGCGGATCGCATTCAAGCGGCCTATCCGGGTGTCGAGCAAATCCGGCGCGCGCCTTCGGGGCGGATTACGGCCTATTGGTTCGATCAGGGCATACCCGGTGCCGCTGTGATCGACCCTGCAACCGGGCAGGGCGTAGCCTTGGCCGACCCCAACCCGGTGTTGCGGTGGCTGACCAACCTCCATCGCTCGCTCTTCCTTGGGGATGCGGGGCGCATCACCATTGCGATGGGGGCGGTGGCGATGCTGGTTCTGGCGCTCTCGGGCGTGGTGTTGGTTGTGGGGCGGGTAGGGGGCTGGCGGCGCTGGTTCGCGCGCTTGCACGGGCCGCGCGCCAATCGTCTTCATGTTGAAATCGCGCGCGTCGCCGTCACCGGCCTTGTCTTGTCATCCGGCACGGCCCTCTGGATGACGGCCTCGACGTTTGATCTGGTTCCGGACAGCGGCCCCGCACTGGCCATGCCAGCAGAGGTGAGCGGCGAGATGGGGTTTGCATTGGCCCACATCCCGGTCTTGGGTCAGACGCCAGTCACTGCGCTGCGCGAACTGAGCTTTCCCTTTCCGGGTGATGCGACGGATGTCTATACGCTCCGGACGGATCACGGCATGGGCTATCTCGATCAGGGCACCGGCGCGCTTCTCGGGTGGGAGAACCTGACCGGGTGGGCGCGTCTGTCGGAAATAATGATCATGCTGCACACGGGACGGGGTGCGGCCGGGCTGGGGCTGATCCTTGGTCTCTTGACCCTTGGGGTGCCAGCACTGGGCGTGACGGGGCTGTGGGTCTGGCTTGCAGGGCGCCGCGGGCGGCCTCGTATACGGGGCAATCAGCCCATGTCGCGCGCCGATACGATCGTCTTGGTTGGCAGCGAGGGGGGCAGCACTTGGGGGTTCGCCGCTACACTTCATGCTGCACTTACAAACGCCGGTCAGCGCGTTCATATCGGCCCGATGTCAGCTTTTGCGCCAGAGCGCTATGCTGCGGCCCAAAGGATCATCCTGCTTGCGGCGACCTATGGCGATGGCGCGGCCCCCGCCTCTGCCTCCGGGTTTCTCGCGCGGCTGCGCGCGCACAACACTGCGCCCCGTATCCCGCTCGCCGTGGTTGGCTTTGGCGACCGCAGCTTTCCAGCCTATTGTGCCTTTGCGGAAGAGGTCGCGGCGGTGGCCGATGCACAGGGCTGGCCCCAATTGGTGCCGTTCGATACGGTCAATCGCCAGTCGCCGCAGGATTTTGCCCGCTGGGGCCGCGCGCTTGGCGAGGCTTTGGGGATTGCGCTCGACCTCTTCCACCAATCCGTGCCGCCGCGAACTGAAACGCTGACTCTCGTTTCGCGTCGGGACTATGGTGCCGAGGTGCAGGCCCCAACTGCGATCCTGCGCTTTGCCCTGCCGCGCGTCTCGCTCTGGCAACGCGTGACCGGTGGGGGCTTTGCCCGGTTCGTGGCGGGTGACCTGATCGGCATCCTGCCCGAGGGCAGCACCCTGCCGCGGCTCTACTCACTCGCCTCTGCGCGGCGCGACGGATTTCTTGAGATTGTTGTCAAGAAACACCCCGGCGGCCTTTGTTCGGGGCAGCTTGCGGCACTGGAGCCGGGCGACAGGGTGCGCGCATTCCTGCGTTCCAATCCGGGCTTCCATGTCGGACAAGACCGTGTGCCGCTCATTCTGATTGGGGCCGGAACCGGCATCGGCCCGCTGGCAGGTTTTGTGCGGGGCAATGCGCGCCACCGGCCTATTCACCTCTTTTTTGGTCTGCGCCATCCCGATAGCGATTTTCTCTATGGCGATGAGATGTCTCTTTGGTTGGCGCAGCAGCGTCTGACGCGATTGGTCACGGCGGTCTCGCGCAGGGCGCGGCCCCGCTATGTACAAGACGCACTGCGGGAAGATGCGACCGAGGTTGTGCAGCTTATTCGCGATGGTGCCCGCGTCATGGTCTGCGGCGGGCGCGATATGGCGGCGGGCGTCGCGGATGCGTTGGCCGATATTTTGGCCCCGACCGGGCTTACGCCTGCGGGGCTCAAGGCGGAGGGGCGATATGTCGAAGATGTCTACTGACGGCGCGCGCAGAGCGCTTAATGGGCCGACCATGGGCACGCGGTGGTCAGCGCTTTTCTTTACGGCTCCCGGTTTTGACGCGGGCGCAATTCAGATTGCGCTGCAAGCGGCAGTCGATGAGGTGGATGCCCAGATGTCTACCTGGAAGGCGGGCAGTGACCTTATGCGTCTCAACGCAGCACCGGTGGACCAATGGGTGGCGGTTCCCGCGCGGCTGACAGAGGTGTTGCGCCTTGGTCTTGAGATCGGACGCGCCTCAGGTGGGGCCTTTGATATTGGCATGGGCGATGCGGTGAAGGCTTGGGGGTTTGGTCCGGCGGCAGCGGTGCCTGCGGGCATTCGCGCGGCGATGGCCGCTCAACGACACCCGGCGTATGAGCTGCTGGACCTTGACGGGACAAATGCCCGCAAGCGCGCGCCCATCGCTCTTGACCTAAACGGGATCGCCAAGGGCTATGGCGTGGACTGTCTGGCCGAGATCTTGCGCGATCATGGGATTGCCGATGGTCTTGTCGGGATTGACGGCGAGATGCGCGCGTTTGGCCTGCGGCCCGATGGGCAGGCGTGGACCATCGCCGTCGAAGCACCGGATCGAGCATGCCGCACGCCCCATTCCCTCCTCGCGCTTGAGAATGCCGCCGTGGCCACCTCGGGTGACTATCGCCATTGGGTTGAGGTGCAGGGGCGACGTTTGTCGCACACCATGGACCCAAAGCGCGGCGCGCCTCTGGTCACCTCGCCTGCCTCTGTCACCGTTGTGGCGCAGAGCTGTGCCGCAGCCGATGCCTGGGCGACGGCGCTGATGGTGCTTGGGCCAGAGGCTGGGGCGGAACTTGCGCGACAGCGTGGGCTTGAGGCGTTGTTTCTGTCGCGGGATGCTGCGGAAAACCTAAGAAGCGTCGGGATCGGACGCCTGTTCGCCTAAAGGCCAGTACCTCCCTTAAGAATAGAAACTGTGCAGCCAACCGCTCGCCTCTACGGCCGCAGTTTGCGATTGCTAAGGGGCCCTGTGCCAGAGTCGAATGCTCTCGCCTTTTTATCCCGCTCAAAAAATGGACAGGCTTCCGCAATATTAGGCAAAATTGCATACAAAATGCAATCGTGTGGTGATTTCTGCGTTGTGGAATCTGGTTTCTGGCCTGTGGAACGACATGGTCTGCCCATCTGCCACCGATGGAAAAGGACAGGACTATGGACAGACGCAAGTTTCTGGCGGCTACGGCCGTCGCCCCTCTGGCCGCGCCGAGCATTGCGCGGGCTCAGACCAGTTTTGCTTGGAAAATGACCAACGCTTATGGCCCCGGTTCCCCGTTCTATGTCGAGGGCCCGGGAAGCCCCAAGGATTTCTGCGACAAGGTTGCGGCGATGTCAGGTGGGCGTCTGACAATTCAACATTTTGCCGCCGGTGAACTGATCCCGGCGCTAGAAGGCTTTGACGCCGTACGTGGCGGCGCGGTCGAAATGAATGCCGCAAACGCCTATTTCTGGGCGGGTAAACTGCCTGCGGCGCAGTATTTCACGACTGTTCCCTTTGGTATGAACTTTCAGGGCATGACGGCGTGGCTCTATCACGGGGGCGGTATGGCGCTTTGGGATGAGCTTTATGAGCCGCTTGGCCTCAAGGCGCTGCCAATGGGCAATACCGGCGTGCAGATGACCGGCTGGTTCCGTGAGCCGATCGAGAGCATTGCTGATTTCAAAGACCTCAAGATGCGTATCCCCGGTCTTGCCGGCAAGGTTTATGCGGCCTTGGGTGTCGATGTGAAACTCTTGCCGGGCGGCGAGATTTTCCCGGCGCTGGAACGCGGCGTGATTGATGCGGCGGAATTTGTCGGGCCCTATCAGGATCGTCGCCTCGGGCTGCATGATGCGGCCAAATACTACTACACGACCGGCTGGCATGAACCTTCGAACGTCACCGAACTTTTGATCAACAAGGCCGCTTGGGACACGCTGCCCGCCGATCTTCAGGCGATTGTGTCTACCGCAGCCATGGCCTGCAACCTTGAAAGCCACACATGGTGCGAGGCGAATAACGCCGCAGCTCTCAAGGACCTGGTCGAGAATGAAGGCGTGATCGCCAATACCCTGCCTCAGGATGTTGTGGACGAGTTGAAGGCGGTGACGCAAAAAGTCCTCGAAGAAGGCGCTGCCGCTGATCCGGCGACCAAAAAGGTGCATGACGCCTTTATGGCGTTCAAGGCCGAGCATGACAGCTGGGCCTCGGTGTCCGAAAAGCCGCTTTACGCCTTGTGATGCAGGCGGGGATCAAACGCGTGACGGACGGGGCCTCTGGCCTCGTCCGTGCGATCGGGCATGTGGCAGCATGGAGCGCGTTGGCGCTGGTGCTTGTCGTCGCGTTCAACGTGCTGGCGCGCTACCTCTTTTCCTATGGCACCGTCGGCTTGCAAGAGGCCGAGTGGCACATCATGGCGGTGAGCGCGCTTTTTGGCATGTCTTACGGTCTCAATCAGGGGGGCGAGGTGCGGGTCGATATTTTCTATGGGTCGATGCGCCCCAAGACGCAAGCACTGGTCGATCTCGTGTCCAACATTGCGCTTTGTGTGGTTGCGCTTCTCATTGCCTGGCTCTGCATTGCGTATGTGCAATCGAGCTACGCGATCAACGAAGGCTCTCCAGATCCCGGTGGCCTTGGCTACCGCTACTTGCTCAAGGCAGCGATGCCCGTGGCCTTTTTGCTCTTGGCTTTGCAGGCGGTCGCGATGACCGGCCACGCCGCGCTCAAGCTGATGACCCCTCTCCCAGAAAGACAGGAATAGGCACGTCCAATGCCCTACACTGAAATTCTCGCGCTCTGCATGATCGGGGCGTTCTTCATTCTGTTGCTGATCGGCATGCCGGTTGCCGTGTGTCTTGGCGTGACGGGGTTTGTATTTGGTTACATGGGCTTTGGCTCCATGCTCTTCACGCTGATGCCCGCGCGCATCTTTGGGGTGATCACCAATTATACACTTCTGGCACTGCCCCTTTTCATCTTCATGGGGATCATGCTTGAAAAATCCCGAATAGCCGAAGACCTGTTGGAGGTCATAGGCTTTGCCATGGGCGGGCTGCGCGGGGGCATGGCTCTGGCCATTATCCTTGTTGGCGTCTTGATGGGCGCGGCCTCTGGCGTGGTTGGCGCGACAGTGGTCACGATGGGGCTGATCGCCCTTGGCCCGGTGATCAAGCGCGGCTACAGCGCCAGCGTGGCCGCAGGCGTGATCTGTGCCTCGGGCACACTGGGGCAGATCATTCCGCCCAGTCTGGTTCTGATCCTGCTGGCCGACATCATGGGGCAATCCGTGGGCACGCTCTTTGCGGCGGCGCTCTTTCCGGGGCTGATGCTGGCGGGGCTGTTTGTTGGCTACGTGCTCATCCTCGGGTTTCTATCGCCCAAGACCATGCCCGCCATCCCTCTGGAAGAGCGTGCCGCGATGCTGCGCGGTGAACTGGCAGGCAAATTGCTCAAGGTCGTGTTTCCACCTATCGCGTTGATCGTGCTGGTCTTGGGCTCGATTATCGGCGGTGTCGCAGCCCCGACCGAAGCCGCCTCCATGGGCGCGTTCGGCTCTATCGTGCTGGCGGCACTGGCGGGGCGGCTTAATCTCTCGATCCTGCGCGACGCAGTGCGCGCGGCCTTTGTGACCTCGGCCATGGTGTTCCTGATCTTGATTTTCGCACAGCCGTTCGGGTTGGCCTTTCGCGGGCTTGGCGGCGAACATCTGGTGCAATCGGCGTTCTCCAGCGTTCCGGGGGGGCTGGACGGCCAGATCTTTTTCCTGATGCTCTTGCTCTTCGTGCTGGGCTTCTTTCTCGAATGGATCGAGATTTCCTATATCGCCTTGCCGCTCTTTTTGCCGATTTTCATGCAATCTGGCGCGGATTTGACATGGATCGCCATTCTGGTGGCGATGAACCTGCAAACCTCGTTCCTCACGCCACCCTTTGGCTGGGCGCTGTTCTTTCTCAAGGGGGTCGCCCCGCCCGAAGTCACGACGTCGGACATCTACAAAGGCGTTTTGCCCTTTATCGGCCTTCAGCTTGCTGCGCTCAGCCTTGTCTATTTTTCACCGGGGCTGGCCACATGGCTGCCCCAAGCAATCGGATGGTGAACCATGCTTCATGCTGCCTTGGGATATAACGGCGCGGTGTCCGCGCCCCACCGGGCCGCCGCATTGGCGGGACGGGATGTGCTGCGCGACGGTGGCACAGCGATAGAGGCGATGGTCGCCGCTGCGGCGACGATTGCGGTGGTCTATCCGCATATGAACGGCATTGGCGGGGATGGCTTCTGGCTGATCAAGCAACCGGGAAAGCCACCTGTCGGCATCTTTGCGGGCGGGCAGGCGGCGGGGCTGGCGAGGCCAGAGTGGTATGCGGCGCGTGGGCATCATAAGGCAATTCCCACGCGGGGCGGTCTGGCTGCGCTGACGGTTCCCGGCACAATCGGCGGCTGGGAGGCAGCGCTTGACGTGCAAGCCACAAAGCTGCCGCTCTCGCGTCTCTTGGCGCCTGCGATTGCCTATGCTGAACGCGGCATCGCCGTAACCGGCAATCAATCGCGCACCACGGCCGAAAAGCTGGACGGGTTGCGCGACGTGCCGGGCTTTGCCGAGACCTTTCTGATCGGTGGCAAGGTGCCAGAGGCGGGCGCGCATCTGCGCCAATCGGCCCTTGCCCGAACCCTGCGCCATCTCTCTGACGAGGGGCTGCGCGCCTATTACGATGGCCCGCTGGCCCGCACCCATGCCGCCTATCTTGAGGAGAACGGCAGCCCGCTGCGCGCCGAGGATTTCAGCGCCTATGCCGCAGAGCCGGTGACCCCGCTGAGTTTGGAGACCTCTCAGGGGCGGCTCTACAACATGATCCCACCCACGCAGGGGGTCTCATCCCTGATGATCCTTGGTCTCTTTGACCGATTGGGTGTGACGACGGGTGACGGCTTTGATCACATCCACGGGCTGATCGAATCCACCAAACAGGCGTTCATCCGGCGCAATGCCGAATTGGGTGACCACACCCATATGGCGACACCGGCGCAGGAATGGCTAACAGATGCGGCGCTGGATATGCTGGCGGCACAGATCGACAGAACCAAGGCGCTGCCCTGGCCCTATGAGCCGAAAGAGGGCGATACGATCTGGATGGGGGCCTGCGACGCCGACGGCACGGTCGTCAGCTTTATTCAGTCCGTGTTTTGGGAATTCGGCTCGGGGCTCACCTGCACGGATACAGGCGTCTTCTTTCAGAACCGGGGCGCGGGATTTTCGCTGGCTCCGGGGCCGAACCAGCTCGCCCCCGGTAAGCGCCCGTTCCACACGCTTAATCCCGCCATGGCCGAATTGCATGACGGGCGGGTCATGGCCTATGGCACGATGGGTGGCGAGGGACAGCCCCAGACGCAATCCGCCGTGTTCACCCGCTATGTTCAGTTCGGCATGGGCCTGCAAGAGGCGGTGACAGCGCCCCGTTGGCTCTTGGGCAAGACCTGGGGGCAGGAGACGACATCGCTGAAGCTTGAGGATCGGTTTGATCCGAAGCTGGTTTTAGCGCTGCAAGACGCGGGCCATGAGGTTGAGATGATCCCTGCGTATTCGGATCTTGCGGGCCATGCCGGGGCTGTGGTGCTCCATCCGACTGGGTTGATCGAGGCCGCTGCCGATCCGCGTTCGGATGGGGCCGCGATCACTGATTGAGGTCTGGGGGCAGGGCAGGCCAGTGCGGGTGGGCTCAGGCTGCAACTTGCGCCGCTTGCTGCGCTCTGCCCATCTGGATGACGGTTACGCCTGTTTTTCCCAGATGAACGGCGAATCTCATCCAGTCGCCCGGATCGCTCTCAAGCCCCAGCAAGAGCACTTTGGGGGGCAACAGCCGAATGCGGGCAAGGCCAAGGGAAAAGCGCTCTGTCTGGGTCAGGTTCTTGCCGCGCTCTAGGACTGTTCCGCTCAGCCCTCCAAGACGCTTGAGCAGTGGGCCAAGCCCAACCTCGCGGGCCAGTTGCTCGAGCGTTGCATCCTCTGGGCGATGGTCGCACCCCATCAAAAGGGCGCGGCGCAACGATCCTTGCAGAACCTCTGGCGCAGTGCTGAGACACTGGACGTGGCGGCGCAGGCTGCCCCGGCTCAGATCGCGCAGGTCGATGCCCGACAGCAGGATGCGCCCCGCCGAGGGCGTATCGAGCCCAAGCAGCATATCGCGAACAGCCCGCGCATCCAGCTCGCCAATCGGTAGACAGGTTTTGGTGCCGCCTTTGGCATGCAGACTCAACATCTGCCCCGACGGCAGAGGCACATTCTCGAACGTGACATCGACAGGCCCTTTGGGCAGGCGTTGCCCGGTGCGGTAGAGATCGCGTTTCTGGCGCGAGAGCGCGGCTTGGGCCTTGGTCGCGGCGACACGAAAGGCAGCGCGGTGGTTCCAGACCCCGCCAAGATCGCGCAGGGGCGACAGCAAAAGCCCAAGCACAGCCAGTGCTGCGGCGATGTTGCCCGTGCCCAACCCGGCGCGGTGCCCCGTCAGGATGACCAGTGCCGCTGCAATCCCCGCAGCAAGATCGGGAAGCGCGTTGAGGGTTTCGGCGCTGAGGCGGTGGCGCAGGGCGGCACGGATCATCGCCTCTGTGCGCTTGTCCAGCTGGGCCAGTTCCTTGCGCCGCCGGCCTAGGCGATCAAGTTGCGGCGCCAATGGCATACGCTCGGCCATCTCTGCCGCGATCCGCGCCCTGCGCACCCGCAGGCGGCGGTGCAGAGGGATCAATCGCATCCCCCCGAGCGTGATGGCCAGCAGCGTGATCCCAAAGACCGGCACAACTGCCAAGGCAAATACCGGGTCGAGCAGCCAGAGCACGACGAGCATCGTCGGGATCAGCACGGCCCCGGCGACGAGGCGCGGCAGCCCCAACCCCAACCAGTTCCGAAAGGCGGTCATGTCGCCGACGAAACGGAGCGACACATAGCCTGCGCGCCGCTCTGCCACAGCGCTTGCGGGCATATGCGCCGCGTGCTCGAAGAGAGCGGCCCTGATCTGTCGGGCATAGTCCTGGCCAATGCCTTCGCCCAGATATCGCGCGGCGATGCGTGTCATGGCGATAATCGCCCCAGCCCCTGCAAGGACGCTCAGGCCGACAAGCGGTAGCGCGTCGCCGCCATGCATGGTTTCAAAGAGTGCACGGGTGGCAAAGGCAGCGGCCCCGGCCGCCACGCCCTGCATCAGCGTGAGCATGGCAACAAGGGCCAAGCCGCGCCCACGCCCGCGATCCAGAAGCGGGGGCAACGCCATTACGCGGCCCGCCGATCCGTACCAAATGCGCGCAAGGCAAAGACATTCGCCTCAGCCGGATCGGCCAGATCACCTTTGCGCAGGACCGGCACGCCGGTGGCGGTCTCTGCCTCGGCCACAGCCATGGGCGAACAACTGACGATGCCGGTCAATGCATCGGGGCGCAGCCCGTGACGGGCCAGTTCGGCCACCCCGCCCGCAGCCGCAACAGCATCACCGCAGGCAAAGATCACGCTCGACTGACGCGCGCGCAGCCAAGGGTCAGCGATGAGCGCGCCGGTTTCCCGTTGGAAAAGCCCATCGGCGATTTCCATGACAGCGATTTGGCAGCCTCGTTGTGCCGCATGGTCAAGCAGAAGCTCGAGTCCCGCCTTTATCCGCCCCAGGGGTTCGCGGTAGGTGGTGACCATCCCGGCATCTGTGAAATCGGCCACCCAATGTGCGCCTGTGTCGGCATATTCGTTCAAATCGCCAAAGGCGCCGGTGCCTGTGCCTTTGAGTGCGGCCACCTTGTACCCTGCGCGTCGCAGCCCCAACGAGAGCTGAGCCGTGGCCAATGTCTTGCCCGAGTTCATCGCCGTCCCGAGCACGAAGATCACGGGAATATCGCTGGCGGCAGTCGTTGGCGGCAGGGCGTAGCGCCTGAGGTTCACAGGTTTGCCCGTGGCATCGAGCAGTCGGCCAAAGGGCAGGAGGCGGGTCGCGGTCTTGATCCGCTCATTCCGAGACACCATCCGGCCGATGCAGCCGCCACCCGCCAGAAGATCGGCCCCGTTCGGGTCAATCTCGGCCAGCCCTTCGAATTGATCGGGGGCATAGCGCGCACCACAGGCCAGCACCACCATATCGCCGGGATAGATCAAGGACGGGCGCCCCGTAGAAAGCTGGACGCGCTGATGTTGTCCAAGGCTTTCGACCTGAGCCAAGATCAGGTCGCCGGGCCGGGCTGCGGCGAATGCGGTATCCAGACCGGCAATATCGGTGTGATTGACCCGCCGGGTCGAGAATGTCCATTTGGCGTCTGTCAGCGAAGAAAGCATGTCATGTGTCATGGGGGTGATCCTCAAGGAAATGAGAGTTATCAGCTTGCCACAGCAAGGGATGGCCATGTGCCGGAGGTGTTGACGCCCCAAGCCACTTTGGTTGCAAGTCCGGCGTCGCGGATCGCTTGGGCCACGTCATGGCCAACGCCGGGCAAATGCGTCAGGCTGATGTCGGGAGTGATCCCAAGGGCCTGCGCAGCCTTGCGGAAATGCGCGACATAGGTCTGCGCCCGCGCAATCCGTGTCAGACCCTGTACGCGGTCCAGTTGGGGTGTCTTGCGCAGGGCGTCGTCGCGCAAGGAATCCTCAAGGCCGATGAACACCCGAACCGACAGGCGGAGATAGGCGCTGAGGGCCTGCTGATGTCGCCGTGCCCAAGGCAGGCTTGTGGGTTCCGCGTCGATCCCAAGGCCATAGGGATAGGCCATGCTGGTGTCAGGCAGGCAATACCATCCCGCAGCCGCAAGATTGAGCTGTCCCACCCGGTGCGGATAGAGCATTGCAAAACGATGGGCGAGTTGTGCCCCACCGGAATGCCCGAACAGATCGACCGGACCGGCAAAGGCATTGTCGATCATCGCCAGATGCGACAGCATCGCCAAAAGCGCCTGATCGGGCCGCGCCGCGCGGCAAGGGCGCTGAAAATGTGGCCAGTCAGGTTCCGAGAAATGCGGCACGACCACGATGCGCCCGCGCTTTTCGGCCACTGGTGCGAACAGATCGACCAATTCATCGGCGTTACGCGAAATCCCGTGCAGAACCACCAATGGAGGAAGGCCAGATAACCCTGCCGGATTGATGACCCGCGCGGGCAAGGTGCCCGACGACGAGGCCACGCGATGCGAGGTGACGATTGTCTTGAATGTGGGGCGATGCATGTGTGCCTCCTGTCTGATGTGCTTCTGGACAAACGGGGCACTGAGGGGATTATTCCACTGACCCGAAAATTTCGTGCAGCGCCGGGTGCAGAGCCCGTGTTGAATTCTGGGCGCGCCGCGTCATCTGTGCAGCCGACTGCAGATTTTTTCGACAGGCTAGAGACGCGATGACTGAATTGAAGGCGACCCACGCCGAAGGCATGACAAAGCTGGTCGCGTTTGCGCCACGTATGGGGCGGCGCTATGCCAATGGCCGAAACACCGACCATGGGCCGGGGGCGCATAGCGCGGTATCCGGGCTGTCGCCCTATATCCGGCGGCGGCTGGTGCTTGAGTCTGATGTTGTGGCAACTGCGCTTGCGGCGCATGGTCCCGAGCAATCCGAAAAGTTCGTGCAGGAGGTGATCTGGCGCGGCTATTTCAAAGGCTGGTTAGAGCGCAGACCGCAGGTTTGGGTCAGTTATGTGCAGGGGCTTGAAAGGGATCTGGCGGCGCTCGACAACGACCGTCGTCTGCGCCGCGAAGTGGCGCGGGCGACCGACGGGCAAACCGGGCTTGCCTGTTTCGATGCCTGGGCTGCGGAACTGGTTGAGACCGGGTATTTGCACAATCATGCGCGGATGTGGTTCGCCTCGATCTGGATATTCACGCTTGGGCTGCCTTGGCGTCTGGGGGCTGATTTCTTTTACCGGCATTTGATTGATGGGGATGCCGCCGCAAATACGTTGGGTTGGCGTTGGGTCGCGGGTCTGCATACGCGAGGCAGGCCCTATCCTGCGCGCGCTGACAATATCGCCACCTTTACCAATGGTCGCTTCACGCCCCGCGCTGCGGATTTTGCCGAAGTGACCGAGGGCCTAGAGGCGACCGAGCCTGAGGGGCTGCCCCCCGTGCAGCCCCTGCGCCCGGTCTTGGCACCACAAGCCGCACGTCCCACCTTGCTTTTGATCACGGATGAAGACTGCCGGGTTGAGGATTTCGATCATTCCGCGCTTGATATCCGCGCGGTGGTGGCGCTGCGCAGCAGTCATCTTCGCTCATCCTTGCCTGTGTCCGAGGCCGTTCATCAGTTCGAGGTGGGCGCGCTTGCTGATGCTTCTGAACGGCTGGGCGTTGTGGCTGATATGGCCCGTGCCGATCATCCCAAGGCCTTGGTGGATTGGGCCGTCACAGCAGGGGCAACGCAGATCGTTACCCCCTATGTCACGCGGGGGCCGCTTTTTGACTGGCTCGATACGGCGCGTCCCCATCTTTCAGCGCAGGGTATTGCTTTGGCAGAATGGCAGCGGGCCTGGGATCGCGCAATCTGGCCCCATGCCACGGCGGGGTTTTTCAAAGTGAAACATGCCATTCCGCGCATCCTGCAAGACACGGGTGTTACCTGACTTTGCGTGCAATTCGGCAGAATGCGACATGCTGCGGTCAGGGCTGCGAACAAACAGACTTTAGTCGGAAGACCAAAGCGCAAGGATGACGTAAATCCAACGACAGGCTTGACACATCCTGCGGGAACAGACGGAGTTCCTGAGAGAAGCGAGTTTGTTGATGAGGGCGTGATATCCAAGGCACGAAACCGCGTTCATGGTGGCAGGAGAACCCGTGACAGTTTTGGAAAACGACTATGCTGTTGATGGTGCCGGGCCCGAGGACAAGTCTGGCAAGCCTCGGTTGCCGTTGTTGACTGCGTTTCATGACCTACCCCTGCACCGCCGATTTGCAATTGTTGGGGGAATCGTCAGCCTGATCGGAATGGTGCTGATCGGTGCTTTTGTGAACTCGCGCATCGAGACCGCCGTTGTGCGCAACTCTGCGATTTCTGCCGCTGTTTACATGGAAAGCCTGATTGCACCGCTTTCGCAGGAACTTGCCGATGGGAACGCCCTGTCCGACGAGCGGCGCGCCAAGCTTGAGGAGCTTCTTGCGCGGCCGGCAACGCGCGAAAGGATTCTCTCGGTCAAGATATGGAAGGAAGGCGGGCATGTGGCCTATGCCAGCGATGGCGCGATGATCGGTCAGACATTCAAGGCGCATGACGACCTGTTGCAGGCATGGCAAGGGGATATCATTGCAGGATTTGACGACCTTGATCACGACGAATCCAGAGGGGAGCGGGCGTTTGGTCTACCGCTACTGGAAGTGTACAATCCTATCCATTCGATCCGGACCGGAGAGATCATTGCCGTCGCCGAATTCTATCAAGATGCCAGCGAACTCCATGAAGACCTGCGCGTTGCCCGCTGGACAGCCTGGGCTGTTGTTGCGGCAGTGGCCGGTCTGACCTTTGTAACCTTGTTCGGCATCGTGCGTGCGGGCAGCCGCACGATCGAGTTCCAGCGGTCGGAATTGCAGCAACGTTTGAGGCAGATCACCAAGGTCGGCCTGCAAAATGATTTGCTGCGCCTGCGCATCCAGAGCGCGTCAGAGCAATTCTCGGCGCTTAACGAACAGTTGCTCAGACGGATCGGGGCGGAACTGCATGACGGGCCCGCGCAGGCGCTCGCCTTTGCCAATATGCGGATCAGCGCATGGCGCAAATCCGGGGGCCCCGAGGAGGCGGACCTCATCTTGCACGCGCTGGAAGAGGCTTTGGCGGATATCCGTGGATTGGCGCGCGGGCTGGTGCTGCCCAAGCTGGAAGGCGCAACCATTCTGGAGACGATCCGGAGAGCCGCCGATGCGCATGCAGAACGCACACAAACCGAAGTCATCCTCGACAGCAATGGCAAGGATGGCGACAACCTGCGTCCCGGCCTGCCACAGCTCATTTGCATCTTTCGTTTCGTACAAGAGGGCCTGATGAATGCGTGGCGCCACGCGGGTGGCGTTGGTCAAAAGGTCGAGTTTGCGATGCAGGGCGGTTGTCTTGTCGTTTCGGTCAGTGACCGGGGTCCGGGTTTTGATCCAAAGGCCAATTTCGACAAAGGTCGCATCGGTCTTGCCGGGTTGCGCGAGCGTGTTCAGAGTGTTGGGGGTATTTTTGATGTCGATACAGGGCCGGGCCGGGGCACGCGCTTGACGATGCGCCTACAGATCGAAAAGAGCGCGCGATGACAGAGCGTATTCGGATCGTCATTGCCGACGATCACCCGTTGTTTCGCGGCGGTGTAATCCGCTCTCTTCAAGAGGATGGCGGGTTTGATGTCTTGGCAGAGTGTACAGGCGCTGATGAAGCGGTCGCGGCGACGGGGCAAGTGCTGCCTGACCTCGCACTGCTTGATATTTCCATGCCGGGTAACGGTCTGACGGCGGCAGAACGGATATCCGAGCAATTTCCGACCGTTCGTATTGTCATGCTGACTGTGTCCGAGCAGGATGACGATCTGCTGAGGGCGCTGAAAGCGGGGGCCTCTGGCTATGTTCTCAAGGGGGTCGCGGTTGAAACTTTGATCGAAGCGTTGCGCAGCGTATACGCAGGTGGAAGTTTCATCTCGCCCGGACTTGCGGGCAAGGTGCTCTCGGCCATGGGGGCGGGAAAGACCCGGGGCACGCGCAGCGCTGATCCAATCTCTGATCTGACGCATCGCGAAGAACAGATCCTCCGTCTTGTGGCGCGCGGGGCCTCCAATCGGGAAATCGGCGACGAGCTTGGTTTGCGCGAGGCCACGGTCAAGCACTACATGAGCTACATTCTACAGAAGCTGCATGTGCGCAACCGGGTCGAAGCGGCCTTGATGGCGCGAGAAAAAGGCCTCTGAGTCCCGGATTTTCCGACTTTAGTTCTGCCGATCACCCTACTTTCGGCCCTATTTAGACGCGGGACCCCGCGCCAATGTTATCCGAAACTCGGATACCGAGAAAAAAAACGACCTTTCCTGCCAGCCACCTGCTCTGCGATCTCTATTCTGCATCACACAGATTTAACGATCCCCGAGCGTCCCCAAGGTACATGGTAACGGCGGTCTTGGCTCCCCAGACCCTGCCGCCGTAGCCCCCGGTTTTTATGCCGGGGGTATTTTTTTGCCACCTCAGACGAAGGTCTGACGAATTGCCAGACCCTTGGGCGGTTCAAGAGAGGCTGCGGCTCAGTAGGTTGGTTGCATGTTGGAAAACAGGAGTATTCCAAGTGGACATCTTTGCGATCGAACTGAGGCCAGGCACTACAAAGATCGAATATGCTGACGGCTCACGTGAAGAAATTGAGGCGGGGATTTACGAGCGCAAGAATTCGGTTGGCGATACAGTTCAGCAGCGCCGCGCGACGGCTGCCGATATCGCCCGATTGACCACGTTGGCCACAGATTTCGAAGCGGCCAACTCTGCCACTTCCGCTGTCGTGACCCGCGTTGAAGTGCTCGGCACGTCAATTGAAGTTACCTATGATGACGGTACGAAGGAAGAAATTTCCAGTGGGATCTACGAGCGCAAGAACGCCGCGAACAAAACCATAATCGAGCGCGTTGCGACATCGTCGGACACTCAACGTTTGAACAACCTTGCCAATGGCGGAACACCTGCATCGGGCAGTGACGACGGCACACCGGATCAAGGCTCGGGTGATGCGGGCGTGACCACGCCGGGCAGTGACGACGGCACACCGGATCAAGGCTCGGGTGATGCGGGCGTGACCACGCCGGGCAGTGACGACGGCACACCGGATCAAGGCTCGGGTGATGCGGGCGTGACCACGCCGGGCAGTGACGACGGCACACCGGATCAAGGCTCGGGTGATGCGGGCGTGACCACGCCGGGCAATGACGATGGCACACCGGATCAAGGCTCGGGTGATGCGGGCGTGACCACGCCGGGCAATGACGATGGCACGCCAGACCAAGGCTCGGGTGATGTGAGCACTGGAACTGGCACCCCTCCCGATATCGCTCTCAATGGCACGAATGCCGCAGAGCGCATGCACGGTCGCTCAAAGGCAGAGCATATCAGCGGCTTTGGCGGCGATGACGATATCCGGGCGCGCGCAGGCAATGACTTGGTCGACGGTGGCTCGGGCGATGACCGCATTCGCGGGGATCGTGGGGATGACACGGTCTTTGGTGGGAGTGGCGATGACACTTTGCGCGGGGATCTCGGGGACGATCTCGTGCAGGGGGGCGATGGCGACGATAATGCGCGCGGCGATGGCGGCAATGATACGGTCTACGGGGGCATTGGCGATGACATCCTGCGGGGCGATGCCGGAAATGACCTTTTGCGTGGTGGCGATGGCAAGGACCGCCTTAAGGGGGGCGGTGGAGATGACACGCTCGAAGGCGGCAACGGCAACGATCGGCTGTTCGGCGGTCGTGGGAACGATACTTTAGAGGGTGGCGAGGGGCGTGATACCTATGACGGTGGCCTCGGCAGTGATGTTTTTGTGTTCTCCCGTGACGGCAGTCTCGACAAGATTGCCGATTTCGCCGCGGGCACGGACATTATCGACCTCAGCGCATATGGGCTTGCCGGATTTGATGCGGTTCTTGATCTTGCGAGCCAGCGCAACGGCGACACTCTCCTGAATTTTGGTGGAGGGGACATCTTGCGGATCGATGATGTCAGGCTTGTTGATCTCGATGCGTCTGATTTCATTCTGTAATCGTGTGGCGGTCCAAGCACGCGTCGCGTGATCCCCACCGCTTACCGTTCTCATGCTCATTCACTCGCCGGGTCAAATCGCCCGGCGAGATGTTTTACGTTTGGTCTGCCTGTGACGAGGGAGATATCGAGCGCGTTCCATGTGACGCGGAAAACGACGTTTCCTGCTTCACATTCTTTCCTTGCTTCTACCAAGTAGACGTAGGGCACCCCAGCTTATCCCAGTTCATGGCTTGGTCTTAGGGGCCAGCGCAGAGGTCCGGTTTGCGTCACTGAACGCGCCAGACTGAGAGACTGAATAGGACCCGATCTACACGTTCTAAGGGCTGGATTGCCATAATCACGATTGCGTGATACAATCACAACATTATTTGTAAATTTATGTTTAATTTCGAAGTTGCGTATTTCTGGGGAAAGTTCGGGGGAGCTGGGGTATAATCATGCCAGATATTTCTGTGGCATTTGCGGATGATCATCCGGTTTTCTTGACCGGAGTGTGTCAACTTTTTTCGGCCCTTGAGGGCTTTACTGTTGTTGCCTCTGGCAAGACAGCGCAGGACATTGTCAAGATTGCGAGATCAGTCAAGCCTGACATCATCGTAATCGACTTGAACATGCCCGGTGTAATAATCGAAGCGATTGCAAAGGTTGCGACGGAACATTCTCACACAAAAATGGTGGCCTTCACAGCATCAAGCAACAAGGACACAGCAATCTCCGCGTTGGAGGCGGGCGTTCTTGGATATGTTTTGAAGGGCAGCACGCTCGAAGAGTTGGCCGATGCCGTCCGACAGGTTCATATGGGGGATACCTACCTATCGCCAAGCGTCTCCGCGAATGTCGTTGCCGGGCTGAGACAACAGGCCCGCTATCGCACCATGGAGCGGGTCCGGTTCAGCAAGCGAGAGGAAGATGTCCTTCGCTTACTGCTCAGGGGGTCGACAAACCGCGAGATCGCCGATGGGCTGTCGCTGCAAGAGAAGACGGTTAAACATTATATGTCCGTGCTGATTCAAAAGCTTGATGTCCGCAACCGGGTTGAAGTCGTCCTTGCCGCGCAAGAGCTTGCAAGCAGTGGGGCCCTTACGGGCACATCCAAAATGAACTGACAGTCTCTGAGGTTGATTTCAGACGGGATTATTGGCACTTCTGGATCAAATCTGCTGTAGGTCATAGCGCTTGAGCGTGGTGGTGCATCTGAAGCGACTGAAACGCTTTAAGATGTGTCGTCCGGCGATTGTATTGGCAATGTGACATGCAGCGTGGATGAATCCTTTGCGATATCGAGGTCAATACTACCTTCGAATGCGTCGAGCCGACGTCGCATGCCTTGCAAGCCCAAATGCCAAGGCGTGACTGAAGCGGTAGATTTTGCGCCCTGCGATTTGCCACCATAGATCGTGATGTCCAGGATCGAGCCACGCTGACAAACCTTGACCAGAGGAATTCGGCCTTCGCCATGCCGGACGGCATTACTGAGCCCCTCGCACAGCACGCGGTAGAGACAAATCTTGCGGGGAAGATCCAGTTTGGCCAGAGGCTCCACGATCTCTGTCTCTACGTCGCCAAACATCAGGGCTATGTGGCGCTCGACGGCCAGCGTAACCACACCCTTGGCATCCAGATTCTCGAGCTCGGGTAGGATTAACCCAGCTGAAATAGACCGCAATTCCGTCATCACCTGATTGATCAGCCCGCTTATCGACGTGCCATCGGGCAGGTCGGCCTGAGTAGTCCTGCCCTGCATCAGGGAAACCAGACTGAGCAACTGGATAGGACCGTCATGCAACTCGGCACCGACGACATTGAGAACCTGTTCGTTGGCCTTTGCGGCGTCAAATCGCGCGCGGTTGGCGGCGCGACGCAACCGATCATTATGTTTGACCATTCTGCGCTCGGCGTCCAACAGCGCTTCCAACCGCGAGCTTTGGCTGAAGGTTAGAGCCAGCATTGCCAGCATGCTCAGGGCCGCGAGGATCACGGCAGCCCAAGTCGTCCGTTCTACGAATGTCCGGTCACGCAAGAGCTCGGACGCGTCTAGATAGACTTCGCCGACCGCGATCAACGAGCCGTTTACTGGATCGTGGATCGGTGCGTACACTTCGAAATACGGGTAGGCGAGTGGAAACTCAGGATCAACTTCGCCGGACATCTCCAGTTTCACGATGAATTGGCCCTGAATCGCCACCTGAAGAGTCTCCGCCTCGTGATGATCAGCGGTATCGTCTTTAACAGGCTGCTGAAGAAGTCAGCCTTGAAGGACGTTATTCTTCCCCCACGGTTTGAAGGTGGCTCTTTGCGACTGCGGACGCCGGGTCGGGTTTGACCCCTTCGTCAGGGGGCAAGGAGTTTCGGTAGTCTGGCCAGATTGCAGGCTGCCATGGTCATTGTGAATTGGGCGCGGACCCTGTCGAGGCCGCGATGAACAGTCTGGGCCATGCCGCCCACGGTCTTGGCCCAGCCGAAGGGTTCCTCGATCTTCTTCCGGCGCCGCTGTGACAAGGCATAACCGGGATGCTGGGTGGTTCGCCCGTCGATTGCGGAACTCCGGGCCTTCTGCGCGACATGTGGCGTCACAACCATGCGCCTGAGTGCGGCAACAAAGTTGGCGCTGTCATATCCCTTGTCTGCTCCAAGCGTCAGGCGCCGGGTCGAGCCAGGGGAGTGTCGGTTGATCATCTCGAGGGCCGCCTTGCGCTCGCCGTAACCATCGGCATGGGTCAAATCGGCCTGCACGATCAGCCCGTTGCGGTTCTCCATCAGCGTATGTCCCATGAAGCACAATGTCGCCGCGGCACCCGGTGCTTTCTTGTAGAGACGGGCATCGGGGTCCGTCACAGAGATGTGGGTTGCGTTCGAGCGCTTCTGGCCCCGGAAGTTCACTGCGGCGTTGCGGATATGGCGGGGCGTGTCGGGCATCGGCTGCGTTTCTGTCTGCTGGGGCTGCGGTTCGGTGTTTGCGAAGGTCGCGTCGGCCGGTGGTGGCGGTCCGCCAGGATCATCGTCATGCGGTGGCGGCGCGCTGTTCCTGGGCTGAAAGCTCTTCATGGACGCCCACGCCTTGACCAAAGTGCCGTCTACCGAGAAGTGTTCATCCGAGAGGAGCGGACGGACCTCCGGGTGCGCCAGGATCGCCGCCATCAGCTTGCGCGACATGTCGGTCGTCAGCAGCCGATCGCGGTTCTTGGTAA
Organism: Roseovarius mucosus; assembly: GCF_002080415.1. Classification (NCBI taxonomy): domain Bacteria; kingdom Pseudomonadati; phylum Pseudomonadota; class Alphaproteobacteria; order Rhodobacterales; family Roseobacteraceae; genus Roseovarius; species Roseovarius mucosus. The sequence goes on from NZ_CP020474.1 coordinate 2,993,082, forward strand.
ACACCGTAGGAACCCAGACCGGATCGTCGATGCCAAGGCCGACGAACCACCGAAACAGCAGGTTATAGTTCATCTGTTCCATCAGCTGCCGTTCCGAGCGGATCGAGAACAGGAGCTGAAGAAGGCTCGCACGGATCAGTCGCTCCGGCGCGATGGAGGGGCGGCCAAAATCGGTGTAGAGCGCGGCGAACTCGGCATCCAGGCTGGCCAGCGCGTCATTGACGACCCGACGGATCAACCGCAGCGGATGACGATCCGGAACCCGCTGCTCAAGATCAACATAGCTGAACAGCGACCCGCTTGCCTCGTCCGTCCCACGCATCGCCACCTCCTGCTGCCGCTGCCATGCCGGAAGTGAATCATGTTCTCATAACCGCGTCGAGGGCCGACTTTTTCAGCAGCCTGTTAAGTGTCGAGTACAGAAGTGCGCCGTCAAGTGCCCAGACTCGCATTACCAGATTTGGATTCTTCTCAGCAACGTAGCTGAACGCCTGATCGGAACCACGGTCTGAATTGCCGAGGCTCTCAAAATGGCTCAACGCCAGCGGCGCGAGCAAGTTGTCAATATAGGCGCTTCCAACCCGACCATGCGATTGAACCTGTAGCGAGCGGTATTCGAATATGATGAAGGCCCCGAGCGCACACATGACACCGATAACGATCACGGTGAAAATCGCTGCCAGAGGGCTGGGTGCCACATGGAACCAGCCCAGGATGGCGTTCGATGATTCTCTGGAATGATTCGGCGTTTGTTTCTTGTTTTTGGGCATAATGACTTCTGGGGATGTTCGGGGCCACTTGGTGGCACGCAGCGCCGAATAGTAAAAAATTCATTCAAGTACGCCTATGCGCGCTTCAGGCGATTACCAATGATTAATCTATAGTTAACCAATTCCTACGCTACACGCCGCTGACCATTCAATGGACTTTGAGCCCAGTTTAATAGGGTCTTTGGTCTGAAAATTTCTTGAGCCTTGGTCCCAGTCATCCTGCGGGCTTTCGTGCTGGCGAAGCGAGAGACCTCTGCCCGTGGTGATAATTCGACAACGATGAGACCCTAATCAGGATACTTGGGGCTATTTATGTCATTTTCGTATTTTTGTTTTCCAGGTTCAGAACCTGGCTCCAAGGCATTGAGATAAAACAAAATCTGCTCGCGCAAACACTGCGGCGGGCCACATGGGGAGATGTGTCATGGCTGTCAAACTGAATATCGCGGACCTCGAGTTCTTTCTTCGGCAGGTCAAGATCAGCGAAGCGCATGCGAGCGGAACGCCGCTTACCGAAATCTATGTCGACGCTGACGGTAATGTCGTACCAGAAGGGACACCGGGCGCTGTTCTTGCTATTCCAGAGGCCCTTGTGCCCAACGGTCTGCGCACAGTCGACGGCAGATACAACAATCTGATTGAAGGGCGCGAAACATGGGGCGCAGCGGATACTCCTATGCCGCGGCTTCTCAGCCAAACCTTCCTCAACGATCAGGATGGCGACGAGATGCCGCTTGGTGCGCCTGGCGGGCCGCTTGTCACCAACACGGACTATGGCGTGATCGGCACACCGTCGGGCACCAATGGAGGACATACCGGCAACGTCGCCGATGCCGATCCGCGGATCATCTCTAACCTCGTTGTAGATCAGAGTACGGCGAACCCGGCCGTGGTCGAGGCATGGTTTGCGAATGACGCCGCACTGGCGGCGTTCCACGAACGCTATGGCGAAGATGCAATTCCAATTCGTCCCGGCGAAGGCCCCGAGGCCTTGGAACTCTTGAACACAAGTTTCGAGGATCAACCGCTCCTTGATGGCGCGCCCGGAGTTACGTCAAACCCGCTGGGCAATTTTACCACGACTGCGCCCAGTGATTGGACGATTACAGGAGGATCAGGCGGTCTATTTGCACCAGTGGACAGCGTAAGTTCAACCGCTGGTCATCCGGGTCCAAACGTTGCGTGGCTGACCGGTGGTGCCACACTGTCTCAGGACAGCGGCACTCTGACCGAGGGTGCGAGCTATCAACTGAGCCTGAGTGTCGGAGATCGCACCGATCAGGTTTGGTCCGGCGGCACCGCCCGCCTTGTTGCCGTAGGCGCTGGCGGCGTGACCACGGTCATTTCCTCTGTTACCCTGCCAGAACCCGCAGATGGGCAGTGGGCCGATCTGACGCTTAATTCAGGTCCGATCTCTGCGGGTCTTGCGGGCCAGACGCTGCGTGTCGAGATTCAGCAAACCGGCGGCTCGCAAGTGCTCGTGGACAATATTGCGCTGTCGACCTCGAACGGCAACGAGATCGAGATCGATAACATCGACCTTGCAACGATTCCCAATATTGCGCCTGATGACGGCATCTCGGCCCCGTTCAATGCCTGGATGACTTTCTTCGGCCAGTTTTTTGACCATGGCCTTGATCTTATCACCAAGGGCGACAATGGAACGGTCTTTATTCCGCTACAAGCGGACGATCCGCTCGTTCTCGGGGCGGACGGCATTGCTGGAACTGCTGACGATCTTCCAAACCATCTGCGCTTTATGGCGCTCACCCGGTCGACGCCCGTTGACGGGCCCGGTGCGGATGGGGTGCTGGGTACAGCAGATGACACGCAGCATGAGGGGCAGAACACCACCACGCCCTTTGTTGATCAAAACCAGACCTACACGTCGCACGCCTCGCATCAGGTATTCCTGCGCGAGTATGCATTTGATACCAATGGCAACCCGGTCTCAACTGGCAAGCTTTTGGATGGCGCAAATGGCGGAATTCCGACTTGGGCGGAAGTTAAGGCGCAGGCGCGCGATTTTCTCGGGATTGAGCTGACCGATGGCGATGTCCTGAACATCCCGCTTTTGCGGACTGATGACTATGGCGAATTCATTCGCGGTCCCAACGGCCTGCCTCAGATCGTGGTGGGTATTGGCGCGGATGGCATTCCGAATACTGCTGACGATGATGTGGTCGAAGGCAACTTGGCAGCCCCCGTAAACACATTCACGGCAGGCGCGATCCGCATCGGGCATGCGTTCTTGGATGATATCGCACATGCCGCAAATCCGTTCGACTCGCAAAGCGGTATGCTCAAAACTGCAGATGACGACACTGCGGTAGGTCTCTCCGATAGTGTCAGCACAGCCGGAACCTATGACAATGAACTGCTTGACCGCCATTTCGTCACTGGTGATGGCCGAGGTAACGAGAATATCGGCCTGACCGCGGTCCACCACGTCTTCCACTCCGAGCACAACCGTCAGGTTGTGGCCCAAAAGAAAACCATTCTGGAGTCGGGCGATATTGATTTTATCAACGAATGGCTTCTTGTCGATCTCGCGGCAGGCGACCCAATTCCAACCGATCCCACTGCGTTGACTTGGGATGGCGAACGCCTGTTCCAAGCAGGGCGCTTCGCGACCGAAATGCAGTATCAGCACCTTGTCTTCGAAGAGTTCGGGCGCAAGATCCACCCGAATATTGATCCCTTCGTCTTCAACGCGGTCACAGACATCAATCCGTCCATCTTTGCCGAATTTGCCAACGTTGTGTATCGGTTCGGACATTCAATGCTGACCGAGAACATGCCGCGTGTCTTGGTGAACGAGCTGACCGGCGAGGTCACTACTGACAACATGGGCCTGATCGCGGCCTTCCTCAATCCGGTTGCCTATGACAACGATGGCGCGATGAGCGCGGATGCGGCGGCAGCCGCCGTGATCCTTGGCATGACAACGGAACAGGGCAGTCAGATTGACGAATTCATTGTCCCCGCACTGCGCAGCAATCTGCTCGGTCTGCCGCTTGACCTAGCCGCGATCAACATCGCGCGAGGCCGCGACACCGGTATTCCCTCATTCAACGATGCGCGGGCAGAGCTTTTTCAGCAGACCAATTCTGTTTGGCTGAAACCCTATGAAAACTGGGTCGAGTTGGCGGCAAACCTGAAGACTCCAATGACGATTGTGAACCTGCTGGCAGCCTATGGAACCCATTCGACAATCCTCGCGGCAAACACGCTTGAAGAGAAACGTGATGCCGCGTTTGATCTCGTGTTTGGCGGGGGGGGCGTGTCAGATGCCGATCGCTTTGACTTTCTGCTTGGGCGCAACGGTTGGACGTCTGACACCAATGGCCTGAATACGATTGATCTCTGGGTCGGTGGTCTGGCCGAAAGGATCATGCCGTTCGGCGGCATGCTTGGATCGACGTTCACCGCTATTTTCGAGGCGCAGATGGAGGCGCTTCAGGACGGAGACAGGTTCTATTATCTTACGCGGACCCAAGGGCAGAACTTCCTCAACGAACTCGAAGAGAACTCGTTCTCGAAGATGCTTCTGGCCAACACCAGCTTGGCTGATCCGGGCGCAGACGGGATCCGCGGAACCGAAGACGACGTTGTGCGCCACCATATTGGTGTGGATTCCTTTGCGCGCTATGACTTTGTTCTAGAAGTCAATCAGGCCAACCAGTTGATTGACGATCCAGTAGGGAACGATCCGGTGCTCGAAGGTCTTGGCATGGGCAAGGTCGTGCGGGATGATCCCACAACGAGCGAAGTCGAAACCAACTACATTCGCGTCACCGGCGGAGAGCATCTCGCGGTGGGCGGCACCAACGGGAATGACACGATCATCACCTCTGACGGTGACGACGGCATCTGGGGGGATGACGGCGACGATTTCATCGAGTCAGGGTTTGGCGTTGACCTTGTGAACGGCGGTGGGGGCAATGACATCATCCTCGACTCTGGGGATGAAGGTGACTTCCTCAAGGGGGAAGGTGGCGACGACGTTATGGCCTCTGCGAACGGGCTTGACGTTCTCATGGGCGGCACAGGCAAGGATGTCATCTTCCTCGGGGTCGACTCGTCAGAGGTGTTCGGGGGATCAGGCGACGATTTCATCATGGGTGGAGCCGGCGCTGACTTCCTGTTGGGCAACGAAGGTGACGACTGGATGGAAGCCGATGGCGGCTTTGACACGACAGCCGGTGATAACTCCGAACTGTTCTTCAATAGTAAGATTATCGGCCATGACGTGATGTTCGCGGGATCTGACGAACATGATTTCGACGCCGAATCCGGTGACGACATCATGGTCCAAGGCGAGAGCGTGATGCGCAACGAGGGCATGTTCGGGTTTGACTGGGTCTCGTACAAGGGCGTGGCAATCGACGCATATGCCGATATGCGTATCAAGATTTTCACCACCGACGAGGAGGACATCCTGCGCAATCGCTTTGACAAGGTCGAAGGGTTGTCAGGGTGGCAGATGAACGACACGCTGATCGGTGATGATCGCGTTGCCCCCGGAACCGGAGAGGGAGCAGAAGCGGAACTCTTCAACGATGGGCTTGATCAGGCGGGCATTGACCGGATTGATGGCCTTTCGGATCTCGTCTCGCTCTTGAACGGCGAGGAGTTCTGGGAAAATGGTAACATCATCATGGGCGGTGGTGGCTCTGATCTGATCACCGGCAATGGTGGCGACGATATCATCGACGGCGACCGCTGGCTAAATGTGCGCATTCGTATCACTGGCGATCCGACCGACGAGAATACCGCAGCGAACGAAATTGCGACGGTTGATACGCTTCGGCATATCTTTACCGAAGAGGATGGGGTGGATCCCGCTTGGGTGGGACAAAGCCTGTTCGAACTGCTGGTTTCGCGCACCATCGTGCCGGCCCAGATGAACATCGTGCGCGAAATTCTCGACGGTGGACAAGAGGATGACATCGACATCGCCGTGTTCAGCGATAACCGGGACCAGTACACGATCACCGACCTTGGCAACGATGTCTTTCAGGTGGAACATACCGGGTTTGGCACCAATCCTGCCATCCTGATCGACGACGGAATCGACACGCTGCACAACATAGAGCTGTTGCGCTTTGCGGATGGAGACTTTGCGCTTCCCCGGCCGGCGACAGGCATGCCTGTCATCAACGATCCGACCCCGACCAATGGCCAAGTCTCGCCAGTCGAGGGTCAGCTGCTAACGGTCGATACAAGCGGCATCGCCGACGTGAATGGTCTTGGGGCCTTCAGCTTTCAGTGGCAGTTTCTTGATGGTGCGGTCTGGACCGACATTCCCGGCGCGACCAATGCGACATTCACGCCGAATGATCCAAACTTCATTCAGCAGCTTTTGGGCGACATCAGCGAGATCGGTCGTCAACTTCGAGTCGAGGTAAGCTTTACTGACGGAGTCGGCACGCTTGAGACAGTGTATTCCGAGCCGACCCTTGCGGTGGCCGAGAATACCGGGGTCACGCTGAATGGAACAACATTTTCAAACAACTCCCTCAACGGTAGCGCTGGCAATGATTTGCTGACCGGTGTCAGCCCGTTCTTCGGAGTCGGCGGAAACGACACACTCAACGGCAACGGTGGCGACGATATCCTGAACGGACAGGCTGGTAATGACGTCTTGAACGGTGGAGCAGGCTTTGACCAGTTGGACGGCGGCGGCGGCGCTGATGTTCTCAACGGCGGCGCGGATGACGACATCATCATTGCTGGCGGTGGCACTGACACCATCATTCAGGCATCGACCGATGGGCGCGATGTGGTGGATGGCGGAACTGGCAACGACACCTTCCGCGTTCAAGGCAACGCCGAGGCTGAAACCTTCACTGTCTACGCCATGTCAGGTGGCCAGAACGCTGGCCTTGCTGCCAGCCTCGGGACATCTTTCCTCGCATCGACCGAGATCGTGATCACCCGCACTGTCGGCACGACGACCACGGTGGTCGCCGAGTTGGACAACATTGAAGAGATCGCTGTCGACACCCTCGCCGTGTCTGCAAATGACGGCAACGGCGTACCAAACGGCGGCGTTGTCGGCGGAGACACGGTCGCGATTGTTGGAAACTTTGTTCCAACGAGCCTTAACTTCAGCACGATCACCGTCAATGGCACGGCCGCCGACGACACTATCGATATATCTGCTCTGACATCGGCACACCGCATCGTGTTCCGAGGCGAGGGTGGCAACGACACGATCATTGGCACGCTGCGTCCACAAGACGTGATCGAGCTGCCCGGAATCGGCGATCCGGTCGTGACTGTCAACGAAGACGGCATGGTCACGGTAAGCCGGGGTGGATCGAGTGTCACCTTTGACGGATCGAGCGGAGTGCCCGGTATTGGGGGTGGTACAACGTCAGACGATGACGTCGCCGATGGGTCATTCTCGCTGAGCGCCCGCGATCTGGAAGGTTTGAAGAACCTCGTCAACGGCGAGTTGGCCTTTGACGGCGACGATGACACCGAAGAAGCCACCGGCGTCAGAACGCTGAGTGGTGAGGGCAACAATGAGGCCAATCCAGCGTATGGGGCGGCGGGTGAACCTTTCATCCGGTTGACCGAGGCACGTTACGGTGATGCGGATGAAAATGGGAACCGGCAGATCAACCCAATCTTTGATGGTCTCGATCCGCGTGCAATCTCTAACATTCTCGGCCCGCATGATGATACGACGGCCCCAAATGCAATGAATGCGAGTGCGCTTTTCATGGCCTTCGGTCAGTACTTCGACCACGGGCTTGACTTCATCGCCAAGAACCCTGCCTTCGGCACGATTGAAATCGGGGGGCCAGGTGCGGAACGCAGCCCGACATCTGACAATCCGGCTGACCTGACGCGCGCAGAAGTCGCGGGTTATGACGAAGAGGGCGTGCCGCAACACACCAACATGACGTCGCCCTTCGTCGACCAAAACCAAGCCTATGGCAGCCATGAGCTTGTTGGCCAGTTCCTGCGCGAAAGTGATGGGGCACATGGGTTTGGCATGCGGCTTTTGGGGGGCGAGGCCGATCCTTCGGATCCGGCATTCACGCTCTTGCCAACGTTGCGCGATCTGATCCTGCACCATTGGGAGGCGGAAACATACTTTGAGGATCCAGGGTTGCCTGGTGGCGCGGCAAGACTTCAGGACGTTTTCCCGGATCTGGTCGATGAGATCACCGGGGAGATTGACCCGGACATGGTGCAGGCGCTCGCTTCGGATTTCCTTGGCTCCGGGCAACCTCTACTGCTCGACGCCAATCCGTTCATCGACCTGCTTGACCACCGGATGGCGGGCGATGGCCGCGCGAACGAGAATTTCGCGCTGACATCGGTGCACACAGTCTGGGCGCGGAATCATAACTTCCACGTCGAGAATCTGCTCGCGCAGGGATTTGAGGGAAGCGACGAGGAGATTTTCCAGGCTGCCAAGATGCTCAACGAGAGCGATTATCAGCGCGTTGTGTTCCAAGAGTTCGCGGACAAGCTTCTTGGCGGTTTGCGCAATGCAGACGGCGACAGAGAAGATCACGGCTGGGATGGCTACAATCCCGATGTGGACGCTCGGATCAGTCACGAGTTCGCGGCCGCAGCCTATCGCTTTGGTCACTCGCTGGTTGGAGAGAACCTACAGGTTCAGGGGCCAAATGGAGAACTTATTCAGGTGCCCCTGTACGACGCCTTCCTCAACCCGAGCAATGATCCGTCAGTTTTCAATGGCCCACTACCACAAGGTTACGTTCCGGCTCCTGGCTACGCACAATACGGCGTTGCAGCCATTATCGGCGGCACGGCGGTGCAAGCGGCGGAAGAGGTCGATCTCAGGATCGTGGAGGCGATCCGGTCGGATCTCGTTCGGATCAATGCCGATCTCTTCTCTTTCAACGTCGCCCGTGGCTGGGATGTTGGACTTGGGACGATGAACCAAGTTCGCACTCAGCTTGCGGCTTCGACTGACCCCTATGTTTCCCAAGCTGTGGACATGGCGGGCGATCTGTCACCTTACAGCAGCTGGGCGGATTTCCAGGCGCGCAATGATGTGAGTGACGAAGATATGGCACGGCTGATGGAGGCCTATCCAGATCTGGTTCTGGAAACGCCGGCTCAGATTGCTGCTTTTGTCGCGGTGAACCCGGACGTCGTGCTCGAAGACGGTGCGAACGGCGCCAAGATCGTCAAGGGTATCGACCGGGTCGATCTTTGGACCGGCGGACTTGCTGAAAAGCACGTCAATGGAGGTATGGTTGGTCAGACTTTCTGGGTCGTGCTCCACGAACAGCTCGACCGCCTGCAAGAGGGCGACCGGTTCTACTACATCGACCGGTTTGACAACTTCGATTTCTATCAGGAGTTCGGAGAGGACACGACCTTTGCCAGCATTGTCGCTCGAAACACCAGCCTTACGGATATCGACAACAACCTCTTCGATGCCAACGGTATCGACGACGATGATGACAACGCCACAGACGATGACGACGACACTGCCGGTGGCGATGAGGACAACGCCACAGACGGTGACGACGACACTGCCGGTGGCGATGAGGACAACGCCACAGACGGTGACGATGACACTGCCGGTGGCGATGAGGATACCGCCGGTGACGACGACCAGGACGATACTGCCGGTGACAACGACACCGAAGGCGACGAGGATGACGACGAGCCTGAAGACAATGACAGCAACGTGACCCCGCCGCTCGCAGCGTCAGGCAATGTGATTGGAACGGCGGCTGCCGACGCGCTCTTTGGCGGTGCCGAAGGGGACAATATCCTGGCCTTGGCTGGACGTGACATGATCTTTGCTGGCGACGGTGACGACAATGTTCTGGCGGGCAGCGGACGGGACATGATCTTTGGCGATGGCGGCAATGACAGGCTCTTCGGTGAAGGCGGTGACGATTTCATCGAGGGCGGGGCTGGCAATGACTTCGTCGTAGGGGGGGCCGGTTCTGATCTGTTCGTGGCGACAATGAATGACGGTGACGACGTTTATTACGGCGATGACGTCACGGGCGGATCAGGTTCCGATACGCTCGACATGTCGCAGATCACAGCAGATACCAGTGTCGATCTTGGAAGCGGCTCCGGTGGAAGAGGGTATGCGTCAAGTGCCCAATCTGGGAACGACGTGTTGTGGAGTATCGAGAGCTTCATCGGGGGGGCAGGGAACGATACCATCACCGCAGGCAGTGCGCAAAACGAGATGGACGGCGGCGTGGGCAATGATGTCTATCGCTTTCTGTCAGCCTCGGATGCCGATGGTGATACGATCAGCTCCTTTGAACCCGGCGACAAGATCGACCTTTCTCAGATCGACGCGAACGGTTCTGGGCCTGGCAAGGGCACCTTCACACTCGTCTCTGAGGCCTTTTCGGGCGGCGGTCAGATTCTCGTGACCCACGAGACCGGTGCGAATGGTGATGTGACCGTAATTCAGGGCAACATCGAAGGAGATAACGGGCCTGATTTCAGCATTTCGATACGGGGACGCCACGATCTGACTCAGGACGATTTTCAGCTCTGAGTCAGGCTGACAATAGCTCCGGGCGGGTCTTGTCCTGCCCGGAGTGATTGGCTCGGTCATATTTCATTTTTCAGACGCGAGAGCACATCATGGCAAATCAAAAGAACACGTCCGGGAATGCGGCAGCCAAAGCGCTCGGTAGTATCAAGGGATTGATTGTTTTTCTGCTCCTGCTTTCAGGGGTCATCAATATTCTGGCATTGACCGGCGCTTTCTACATGCTCCAGATCTATGACCGAGCGCTGGTCAGCGGGAGCATCCCGACGCTTGTCGCAATTTCTTTTCTGGCAATTGGGCTTTATCTCTTTCAAGGCGTCTTCGACGTCATTCGCACCCAAATTCTCATTCGTGTCGGCGCGCGGCTGGACCGTCGATTGGCACCCGTCGCGCATCAATTGGTCGTCGACATGCCCCGCCTGGGATATTCCACCTCCGAGGCGCTCGAACGCGGTCGAGATGTCGATACACTGCGTGGTTTCTTCGGGTCTCAGGGACCGATTGCATTGTTTGACCTGCCGTGGATGCCAATTTTTCTCGCATTCGTCTACTTCCTGCACCCAATGTTGGGTGCCCTGACGATTGGTGGCGCATTTACTCTGGCTACACTCGCGATCGCGGCAGAATTGCGGACACGGAGTTGGAGCAGTTCCACCGTGTCAGCGACGATTGAGCGCAATGCAATCGCGGATTCGAACGCACGCAACGCCGAGGTTTTGAAGGCGATGGGCTTTGCGTCGCGCGCCGTTGCGCGTTTCTCAGCCGCCAATGATCGGCATTTGGAACTGCAAACTCGCACCAGTGACATATCAGGCACCTATAGTGCCATTTCGCGGGTGCTTCGGATGTTGTTGCAGTCGTCGATCCTCGGGCTTGCGGCTTATCTCACCATTCGCGGTGAATTGTCGGCCGGGGCTATCATCGCGGCAACCATTGCGTCGGCCCGTGCCATGGCTCCGATAGATCTAGCGATTGGAAATGCAAAGAATATGGAATCTGCGCGCACGTCATGGCGTCGCCTGCGGAACACTGTCGAAGTGCTCGAAAATCAACCCAAGCCGATGTGGCTCCCGGGACCGAAGTATAACCTGAAAGTGGAGGGCATGACTGTCGCTGCGCCAGCAACCGGAAGAGTTTTGCTCAGCGACATCACCTTTGAGGCTGCGGCAGGACAAGCTGTCGGATTCATTGGGCCGAGTGGTGGCGGAAAGACCACGCTGGCCCGCGCATTGACCGGTATCTGGCCCCCGTTGCGGGGATCAGTGCGACTGGACAGTGCCGAGTTAACGCAATGGAGTGACGACGACCGCGGGGCGCATATCGGATACATGCCTCAGGATGTCGCCCTGCTCGATGCGACGGTAGAAGAGAACATCGCGCGTCTTGCTGAAACGCCTGACCCAGAGGCGATCGTTGCTGCTGCACGCGCCGCAAATGTGCATGAGATGCTTGTGCGGCTTCCAGACGGATACCGGACATATCTAGGACCGATGGGCACGTCGATTTCGGGCGGACAGCGGCAGCGTCTGGGATTGGCGCGTGCGCTCTACAAATCACCGTTCTTGGTCGTGCTGGACGAGCCTAATGCGCATCTTGACCCCGAAGGAGAGGCCGCACTTACCGCGGCCATTGAGGGGGTCAAAAAGCGCGGCGGCATCGTTGTGCTGATCGCTCACCGACCATCAGCGCTTCAGGCATGTGACCTGATTGGCGTGATCCAGGCTGGAAAGCTGACCGCATTCGGTCCAAGAGAGCAAATTCTGAACCCGAAACCTGTTTCGGTTGCCAGCGCAACCAAGCCTTCTGTGGCCTCAGAACGGCATTCGACAGAGACACCTGTCGAAAGCCACATGTTGGATGAGGGACGCAAGGCGAAGAAGGGAGGCTGATCGTGATTGATGTCAAAAGTTTCCGCTCCGCAACGACCGCGCAATCGGACCCCGCCGACCCCTTGGGATTGGAACACCCCGAACGCAGTCAAACCAAGTTCCTCAGCGGCTGGTTCGCCGGCCTCCTAGGCTTGGGCCTCTATCTTCGCTCTTTTCTATGGTCAGACCAACATGTTGCTGCCGTGGCAGAAGACGAACCGCCGGAAGAAGACAGCAAAGATATCACTGAAAGCCGTAACACTTCGGGGCTGGCACTACATGAAAATGCCCCTGATGACAGCGTTGGAGGACCCGGGGACTCTTGGGTTGAAGAAGGACCAACGATCGTTTCATTCCGATATCCGGTGGTTTTAGGCCGCTTTGAGAGCATGTTCATCGAACCGCTGCCAGATTTGGTTTTTGGCACCGAGATTACACGCGTCACGGCGAACACCATTCTTCCGCCGTTCAACTTGTTCCCAGGCATAAACAAGTTTCCCCAAGACAACGGTGTGGAACCGGGGTCTCCACCCTTCATCCCCGATCCGAGCGACGAGACGGAACCGGACGATCCTCCGACAGTGGCAGAGGAAGAAAACCCTGATCAATATGAGACCGATCCAGAACAGGATCGCAACCGTGGCCCGCGCAACTCAAGTGCCGTTTACCTTGGGGATCTCGGCAGCGGTGCCGTCCTCGCTATTTCCCTGGCTCATCTTCTGTCTGAGACAAAGGATCACGATGGCGATCTTCTGGGGGTTTCAATCAACGGCAGCACTGTCGGTCATATGGACCCCAAAGGCGATGGCTGGCTCTATTTCGCAGATACTGATGCTTTGGGCGAGGTCCAAATCAAATACTCGATCACTGACGGCGCGCTCAGCATTGATCAGACTGCAATTTTGAACGTAATCGAAAACGTCTTTACGGGGACTGATGGCGAAGACCTGATCGTTGGCACGCGAGGGCGCGATGCAATTTTTGGATTGAACGATGACGATAATCTAGCCGGGTTTGGCGGGCGTGACAGAATTTACGGTGGCGCAGGTGATGACAATATTTCCGGCGGCGACGGCGACGATAGCCTATTTGGCAACGATGGTGATGACCTCATTGCCGGAGGAGATGGCGACGATTGGATCTCAGGCGGTGCGGGCGACGATCGTCTCTTTGGCGAGGGCGGCAACGACGTGATCTACGGAGACGCTGGCCATGACGAAATTTACGGTGGCGACGGCGAGGACAAGATTTTCGGCGGCACCGGCGACGATACCGTCAAGGCGGGTGATGGCGATGATGAGGTGCGCGGGGGAGCAGACGACGACATCCTCCACGGAGACGCTGGCAATGACCATCTCGATGGCGGAAGAGGAAAGGACCAGATCCTTGGCGGCACTGGCGATGATACCGTCGTTGCGGGGGCCGGTGATGATGAAGCATGGGGCGAGGATGGCGACGACTTGATCCATGGGGATGCAGGCGATGACGCCCTCGACGGCGGATTAGGCGACGACCAAATCCTTGGCGGCACCGGCGACGATACCGTCGTTGCGGGGGCCGGTGATGATGAAGCATGGGGCGAGGATGGCGACGACTTGATCCATGGCGACGCGGGCGATGATGTCCTCGATGCCGGATTGGGCGACGACCAGATCCTTGGCGGCACCGGTGATGATACCGTCGTTGCGGGGGCCGGTGATGACCAAGCGTGGGGCGAGGACGGCGACGACTTGATCCATGGGGATGCAGGCGATGACGCCCTCGACGGCGGATTGGGCGACGATCAAATCTTTGGTGGCACCGGCGATGATACCGTCGTTGCGGGAGCCGGTGATGATGAAGCATGGGGCGAGGATGGCGACGACTTGATCCATGGCAACGCAGGCGATGACGCCCTCGATGGCGGGGCAGGCGACGACGAGATCCTTGGCGGCATCGGCGATGATACCGTCGTTGCGGGGGCCGGTGATGACGACGTGCAGGGAGAGGATGGTGACGACCTGATCCATGGGGATGCAGGCGATGATGTCCTCGACGGCGGTGTGGGCGACGATCAGATTTTTGGTGGCACCGGCGACGATACCGTCGTGGCGGGGGCCGGTGATGATGACGCGTGGGGCGAGGATGGCGACGACTTGATCCATGGGGATGCAGGCGATGATGTCCTCGACGGCGGAGTGGGCGACGACCAAATCTTTGGTGGCACCGGCGATGATACCGTCGTTGCGGGAGCCGGTGATGATGAAGCATGGGGCGAGGATGGCGACGACTTGATCCATGGGGATGCAGGCGATGACGCCCTCGACGGCGGATTAGGCGACGACCAAATCCTTGGCGGCACCGGCGACGATACCGTCGTTGCGGGGGCCGGTGATGATGAAGCATGGGGCGAGGATGGCGACGACTTGATCCATGGCGACGCGGGCGATGATGTCCTCGATGCCGGATTGGGCGACGACCAGATCCTTGGCGGCACCGGTGATGATACCGTCGTTGCGGGGGCCGGTGATGACCAAGCGTGGGGCGAGGACGGCGACGACTTGATCCATGGGGATGCAGGCGATGACGCCCTCGACGGCGGATTGGGCGACGATCAAATCTTTGGTGGCACCGGCGATGATACCGTCGTTGCGGGAGCCGGTGATGATGAAGCATGGGGCGAGGATGGCGACGACTTGATCCATGGCAACGCAGGCGATGACGCCCTCGACGGCGGATTGGGCGACGATCAGATTTTTGGTGGCACCGGCGACGATACCGTCGTTGCGGGTGATGGCGATGACGACGTGCAGGGAGAGGATGGTGACGACCTCATCCATGGCAACGCGGGCGATGACGCCCTCGGCGGCGGGGCGGGCGACGACGAGATCCTTGGCAACGCTGGCGATGATGTCCTCGACGGCGGAGTGGGCGACGACGAGATCCTTGGCGGCACTGGCGATGATACCGTCATGGCGGGGGCCGGTGATGATGAAGCGTGGGGCGAGGATGGCGACGACCTGATCCATGGCAACGCAGGCGATGACGCCCTCGACGGCGGGGCGGGCGACGACCAGATTTTTGGTGGCACCGGCGATGACGCCTTGTCAGGGGGCACCGGCGCTGATCAGCTTGCAGGCGACAGTGGCGACGATGTGATTTTCTCAGACGAAGGCGACGACATATCCCACGGCGGAGCTGGCAATGATGTGCTGTTCGGAGGAGACGGAGACGACCTTCTGGATGGTGGAGATGACGACGACATTGTATCTGGCGATGCGGGTCAGGATAGCCTCTATGGGGGTGACGGCAATGACATCCTCTCGGGAGGGGCAGACGAAGATACTGTCTTGGGTGGGGCGGGTGATGACATTGTTGTAGCCGATGACGATAGCGCCTCCGATACCTATTCCGGTGACGCGGGCCACGATCAACTGAACTATTCCGGCGCGACAGACGGTGTCGAACTTGATCTGATCACGGGTATGGCCTCTGGCCAGAGCATCGGTGACGACAGTTTCTCGGGGTTCGAGGACTATGTCGGCTCCACAGGCGACGACCATTTCCTCGCAGGGTCTGGTCAGGCATCCCTGACAGGCAACGGCGGGTCAGACCTATATAACTTTGTACAGGGCGATACCGTTGATATCATCCGGTCAGTTTATCAGATCAATGATTTCAATAGCGATGACCGGATCTGGATTGGCTCAGGCTCGAGTCATCGGGAAATCCGCAAAGCGCAGAAATCCCTTGAGGAACGTATTGAGGATGACTTGGATGATTATGCCGACGCGCTCGATGTGGATGAACCCCGGCTGACCTATTACCACGATTGGACCGACGATTATCGCCGAACCGTCGTAGAGGTCGATTTTAACCGCGACAGGATCATTGATCTAGAGTTGCGGATCGAGGGTGACCACATCCTCTTGATTGAACACGCCTGACGCGCTGAACAGAAGGATTATTGGAATGACTAAATCTGGTTCTGTCAAAAACGCACCACAATCCCCAGCGGCATTCGACCGGCTCCGCGGGCGCATTATTCTTGGCGTTCTCATGATGTTTGGACTGTTGGGTGGTGTGGGCGCATGGGCGTTCAATGCAAACTTGACCGGAGCTGTCATAGCATTGGGGACGGTCAAGGTTGACCAGAACCTAAAGCAGGTTCAGCACCGCGACGGTGGGATCGTTGAGAAAATTTCCGTGCGCGAGGGCGATGAGGTTGATGCGGGTCAAGTCATGTTTCGTCTCGATGACGCGCAATCACGGGCAGAGCTATCAATCCTCTCTGCTCAATTGGACGAGGCTGAGGTTCGGCGCGCGCGTCTCGTTGCAGACCGTGAAGGTGCCGCTGAGGTCAGATTTCCCAAGCGTCTCTCGATGTCTGATCCACAACAAAGCGAGTTGATGTCAGGTGAACTGCGCCTCCATGCTGGGAATATCGTGAACCGCGACAATCAGCGCGAGCAGCTTGAACTCGGTATCGCTCAGGTGAACGATGAGATTGTGGCGCTCGTTTCGCAGCGCTCGGCGTTGACAGATGAATTGGCCCTTGTGGAAGAAAGCCACTCGCGTGTTGTAAACCTGTTCGAGAAAGGCTTGATCCAAATGCCTCGGGTGGATGAAGCAAAGCGTGAACTGGTTCAGATGCGTGGCAAACTTGGCGAGCTTGACGCCAATATTGCGCGGTCCCGGTCGCGGATCAGCGAGATCGAGATGCGGATTCTTTCCGTGGACGAAGTTGCAAGAAATGAAGCGCAACGGGAGCTTACGGTGGTCGAGGCACGCATTCAGGAACTGTCCGACCGGTTAACAGCGGTGCAGGACAAACTTTCACGGACGGAAATACGCGCACCGATTTCCGGGCGGATCAACGAACTGTCGGTGTTCACCGAAGGCGGGGTCATCACGCCAGCCGAGATATTGGCAACGATTGTTCCGGCCTCTGCCGAGTTGCGGATAGAGGTTCAATTGCCGACCACAGCAATAGATCAAGTCTATCTTGATCAGACGGCCCGTGTCCGGTTCTCATCCTTCAACCACCGTACAACACCTGAAATTCTCGGCACGATTTCGCACATTTCACCTGCAACGACCATTTCCGCATCCACCGGGGAGCCATTCTACATCGGCTATGTCGATATATCGCCAGAAGAGTTTGCAAGGCTGAACGGTCTAGCCTTGATGCCGGGAATGCCAACTGAAGTCTATCTCTCCACCCAAGAGCAAACTGCGGCGGCCTATTTCGCACGGCCTCTCATGGATCAATTTGAGAAGGCCTTCCGCGAAGAATGAGTGCCCTGAACCGTACCCAGTGATTTGGACCGAGAGGTCGGTCTAGGTCAATGGACACGAAAAAAGAACACATTAAAGCGTCTCGCCTTTAACCTGTGGCATATCCGGCAGTTGACGTGGTTCCAGCATGAATCGCCCCGGTTTCGCCGGACACCTATAGCTTCATTTCAAGCGACCAGATCACGCCTCACACGCTTCGCCGCACGGCAGTGACGCATCTGGTTCAGGCAGGCGTCGACTTGCCCACAGTACAGCGCATTTCTGGCCACAACACCTTGTCTATGGTTGCGCGTTACGCGCATCAACGCGGGTCACACATTGAAGCTGCAAGGGATCAGCTGGAAGGGCGGGTCAGCGGCACCCAGGAAAACAAGATCCGCAGACTAAAAACTAAAAGTTCAGCGTGATGACACACGAATTACCCCTGCACTTGGGTGCGCCAAGACAAATACTGCATAAGTCTTTGATTTTAGTGGTGCCCGGGGGCGGGACATCTCAAACTAAGCCGCGCGCGCCAATTTAGTTTTAAATTATTGTTTTTAAACAATTTTATTGAAATATAGACAAGCGGTGTGGGGTGAGGTATGCGAGAAATGTGACACAATTTGTGATACAATTTCGGAACTAGCCATGACAAATCTCATCAAGCGCGGAAACGTGTTTTGGTTCCGTATGAGGTGCCCCAAGAAGTATCGGAATGTCTTTCCTCAAAGCCATATAAGCGAGTCACTTGGCACCGATAGCAAGGTTGCTGCAGAGGCGTTAGTGCCCCAGGTGAAGCAAAAATGGCTTCTGGAGCTTGAGGCTCGTGAAACCGGAACACAATCTCCCGGTTCAACGGAGACATTTCGGGCAATGCTTCAGCTCGCAAACCGGGAGGGCTTACGCCCGGCAACGGCGACCGAGCTAGCCGAAGGCAGCCTTGATGTGCTCCTTTCCAGATTATCAAAACTGCAAACAGTAGATCCAACCGGGCAAAGTGCTCTCTTTGCAGCCACGCTTGGAGGATTTGAATTGCCTGAGACAATGATCTCAGAAGTCGCTTCAAAGATGTCAGAATATCTATCTTCACACGTTCAAAATAAGAACGCACGCCAAAAACGAACTTGGGGGAACAAGTACAAGCGTGCGAGCAAAACATTTGAAGTGGCTATTCAAGATAAACCAGTCATAAAAATTACAAAGGATGATGCGTACGCCTTTCGCCGCTACTGGGCTAATAGGGTCGATACTGAGGAAATTACTACAGCATACGCGCATAAGCACATTGGCTATCTTCGGATGATAGTTGATGCATTTTACTCTTACCTGCAGGTTGATGAATATTTTAACCCGTTTAATGATTTAAATCCAATAGAAAAACCTCGATGGGAGCGACTTTCTGCCGAGAGTCGGAAACCTGAGTTTACTCCGAAGTGGATTCAGGAAACAATTTTGACTGGCGACAAACTGAAAGGTTTAAACGAACAAGCTCGCGATATTTTGATAATTTGTGCTGAAACCGGATGTCGTCAGACTGAAATTTATGATCTTCCAGCGACATCAATTAAGTTAGCTGAAAAAATTCCGCACATCGAAATAAAACTTGAGACTGAAGGCGACAACAAAAGGGAAATTAAAACAAAGTCATCGAATAGAAAAGTTCCCCTGCTGGGTGCAGCTTTAGAAGCTATGAGGAGAAATCCTTGTGGTTTCCCAGCTTATCAAGGCAAAGGGAGCTTTAGTAATACCGTCTCTAAACACTTCAAGAAAAACGGCTTGCTTCCTTCTGAAAGTCACCAGCTTTCAGGTCTCAGACACAGTTATGAAACAAGAATGCGTGTAGCAAAAATTGATAATGAAGAACGCGCTTTCATGATGGGGCACTCGATAAGAAAGCTTCGGGGACGTGAGGTTTATGGCACGAAAACTAAACTAGAGATTCAAGCTCTACTTGCTGAGTTGGTTGTTTTTCCAACTAAAACTTGGAAGCCCAGAATGCCAAATGAAATTCATGCCTTGATTGATGAAATTCTCGAGAAAGAAGGGCATAGAGCTCGAGCCTCCGTTCTTTAATTTGTATTCGCCCACTTATTTATTCTATTTATAACTTCGGTCTTGGCCTGTAAGCTTTCAAGCTCACGCTCTAGTCGCTCAAATAGTGGTAGGTAAATTTCCCCATCTTTGCGATTTTTAATTGCAGTTGCGAGGTATTTTAGCGCCTTCGTTATGTTTTTTTCGTTGTATTCCACTTGACTGCACCCATCTCTGGGTGACTATTTACTAATGGATGGTTAAAGTCAGTTTAAAAATATGTTCATTTTGGTTCCTTTAATCAGTCAGATATTCGGTGTCCTGCCGAGTGTTTTTTCAAGTGATAGTTTTCGGAAGTATCGCTGTCGTGCCCCTACTAAAATGGGCCACCATTGAGTTGAAATTACCGCAATATGCGGGAGGATCAAGATTGTCGGAAATTAATGTAAACCGGAAGCGATCGTGCTGAAATCGCGTCAGGTTGAAGTAGTGCAAGGACAAGGCTAGGCGGTCGCTAACGCCGCTCGACAGATCACCATGTCTCATCAGACCATTTATTATCGATGGCTCAAAATTGAATGACGTATGATGGCAAAGCCGAGAGTATGAAGACCGAAAGCACCAGACAGGGTACTCTTTGATAGAAGATTTCGGGTGGACTATTTTTGAATGACGTATGATGGCAAAGCCACCAACGGAGAACATAAAAGATCAGAATACTGGTATCCCTTATTGCTGTAAGCCATTTAGCACGTAGGGCGTTCCGTGCGAGGGAGAATAATTTTCATTCTTGTAAAGAGTCATTGAGTGCCCGTTATATGAATAATTCCCGATCCTCACTCTGATACAACGATCTCTCCACCGAAATTGCGCACAGCACTGATCGCAAACACATCCTTAGCTCCTGAGGCGTCTCAGACGGTCACTGGTGATCCAACGTTAACTCTCACTTCTTTTACAGATCAGGTGACCGCTATCCCACTCAGGCTGGCTTGTGTGGCTTTCTAAATGCTAACGGAAACTCTGACCGCTTGCCCGCGTGGCCCACTTTTGCACTAGTGCTCCCAAAACCCATGAACCCATGAAAACCTAAACCCATACTAGGGGCTGTTGACGTTCATCTGAGTTGAATGATTGATGCGGCCAGTGAAATGAAGGCCTTGAATCTCTGGTCGGTCTTGCACGAGCGCATGGCGATACCTCTGTTTTCCTTGAGCTTTCCGAAATGGTTTTCGATCAAATGCCGCCATTTGTAGGTTTCCTTGTCGAACTCGGCAGGAAAGCGGCGGTTGGATTTCGGCGGGATGACTGGTGTAATGCTCCGTTCGGACAGCGCGGTTCGGAGCCAATCGGCATCGAAGGCGCGATCCGCTAGCAGGTGATCTGCGGCGAGCGTGTCGATCAGCTCCGGCACGCCGCGCAGGTCATGCGCTTGCCCCGGCAACAGGCGGAAGTCGACAAGGTTGCCAAGCGCGTCGATCTGGGCAACGATCCTAGTCGTCATGCCGCCGCGCGAGGCCCCTATGGCCTGGCTCTGAGTCCCCCTTTTGCGCCCTGGCCGGAGCGGTGGACCTTGACGATGGAGCCGTCGATCATCGCGTATTCGAAGTCGGCGTCCGCAGCCAAGGTTCTGAACATGTTGTAGAAAGCATCAGCTTTCACCCACCGCCGGAACCGCTTGAATACAGAATTCCACTTCCCGAATTCGACGGGCAGTTCCCGCCATTGCGCACCGGTTCGCACAATCCACAACACAGCCTCCAAGAACAGACGTGGATCGCGTCCGGTTTGGCCGGGATCTGTGGTCTTGCCAAGGCAGAAAGGTTCTATGACCGCCCATTGGGCGTCGGTCAAGACATGACGGGTCAAGGCTGCTCTCCTCTGTTTGCAACCTTGAATCAGACCTCACAACAAATAGGAACCCTGAACGTCAACAGCCCCTAGAATGACCTCAGATTATACCAAGTTGCTTTGCTCTGACGGCGGCGCTTGCCCGATTGGTTGCACCTAATATCATGCAGATTTTCCGAACATAGGATTTAACGCTAACCTCTGACACTTGGATCATCCAGGCTATTTCCTTGTTCGTTTTGCCCTCTGCGATTTTACTTAGCACCAGCAAATCACGTTCCGTGAATGACTCCGTGCTTCCTTTGGCACTAGGCTCATTCTGAGACGCGCGAACAAAAACCTCGCCAGAGGACACCAAGCGTATGGCGCTTTCCAGAGATTTGAGCGGTAGGCTTTTAGGGATCAAGCCCATACACCCAAGCTCTAACGCCGCGTTAAGATCATGGGGATTAGCGGTTCCGGAGAAAAGAACGACGGCTCCCGGCTCATTAAGCTTTATAAGCGACGCAATGCTATCCATGCCCTTCATGTCAGGCATGACGAGATCAAGCAATACGACGTCCATCGGCCCATTTTCTTTGATAAAACTTTCTGCCCCTTGGAAAGAGTTGCAGACGGCTACGTTGAAATCGCTTGAACTAGATAAGAAGTTTGCGACTGCTTCTGACACTAGCTTGTGGTCATCGACCACTAGAATGGACAGCGTCGGCTCTTCCTGATTGTTCATCGTGTTCTCTTTTCGGTTTTCTAAACCTCGAGCTGACATCATAATCAGCTAAAGCATTTGGGTGTGCCTCATCATCTTTAGGCTCATCTAGGAACGGTTTAACACACAGCAAAACCTGGAGATCAAACTAACCTCAGTGCCTCCATAAATATCTTTTGGTAAGGAGGCGGGTTCCGTGGGGCGGTAAGTGCAGTAACTACACCACGGAAGCACAAAAGTTCGCGCGCGTAGGCTCTGCGGTCACAATACGACTTGTATCTGACCCATCACTGTTGATTGCCACTGAGAATTGACCCGGCAAAGGCTAAAATTGTCACTGAGAATTGACCCATGTGCAACCTTGCCCCGGCTTGAACCAGCTGGGGGCATTTGGAGTGATCGACATGGGATTTTTGAAGGTTATCAGGACATGGGCGCTGCGAGACAAGATGCCCATTCGCGAGATTGCTCGGCGCACGGGCATATCGCGTAACACAATCAAGAAGTATTTGCGGGAGGGGATTGTTGAGCCTGCGTTTCAGACGCCGGATCGTCCGAGCAAGCTGGATCCCTATGCCAAGCAACTGACAGCATGGCTCACGACCGACCAGCGCAAATCACGCAAAGAACGCCGGACGGCGAAGCTGATGCACGCCGATCTGGTAAAGCTTGGATATGACGGCTCCTACGAGCGCGTTGCAGCCTTCGTTCGCCAATGGAAAGGCGAACGGCAGCGCGCGCATCACACGACGGATCGGGGAACTTTCGTGCCGCTGGTGTTTGCACCTGGCGAGGCGTTCCAATTCGACTGGAGCGAGGACTGGGCCTATGTCGGGGCTGAGCGCATCAAACTACAGGTCGCGCATATCAAGCTATCCCACAGCCGCGCCTTTCTGGTTCGGGCGTATTTGCTGCAAACACATGAGATGCTGTTTGACGCGCATTGGCATGCGTTCCGCGTCTTCGAAGGCGTCCCGGGCCGCGGCATCTATGACAATATGAAGACCGCCGTCGACAAAGTTGGACTTGGTAAGAAGCGCGATGTGAATGCGCGGTTCACGGCGATGACCAGTCATTATGTCTTCGATCCCGAGTTCTGTAACCCGGCCGCAGGATGGGAGAAAGGGCAGGTCGAGAAGAATGTGCGCGACGCGCGCCATCGCATGTGGCAGCTGATGCCGACCTTTCCGGATCTGGGCGCGCTGAATGACTGGCTGGAAGAGCGCTGCAAGCTGCTGTGGGCTGAGACGGCCCATGGCAGGTTGCCTGGAAGCATCGCCGATGTGTGGGAGGCTGAGAAGCCTGCGCTTATGCCGCTCCCCACAATGTTCGATGGTTTTGTCGAGGAAAGAAAGCGCGTCTCGCCGACCTGCCTGATCACCTTTGATCGCACCCGTTATTCTGTGCCCGCCAGTTTTGCGAACCGCCCTGTCAGTCTGCGCATTTACCCTGAGCGGTTGATAGTTGTCGCCGAGGGGCATGTGATTTGCACGCATGAGCGCATCATCGACCGGTCGCACCGCCAGCCTGGGCGCGTCATCTATGACTGGCGCCATTATCTGGCCGTGGTCCAGCGCAAACCCGGGGCGCTGCGCAATGGGGCACCCTTTGCCGAGATGCCAGAGGCCTTCCGCAAGTTGCAGGGACAGATGCTGCGCAGGCCTGGTGGGGACCGTGAGATGGTCGATATTTTGTCGCTTGTTCTGCACCATGACGAGCAGTCTGTGCTTCGCGCAGTGGAAATGGCTCTGGAGGCCGGCGTGCCCACAAAGACCCATGTGCTGAACCTGCTCCACAGGTTGGTAGACGGAAAACCGACCGACCAGCCCGATATAACGCCGCCGTCGGCCCTCTCTCTGAGCAAGGAACCTGAGGCCAATGTTGCACGCTATGACGGACTGCGACAGGCTCAGAATAAGGGAGGCACGCGCCATGCGTCATGATCCCGCCGGAGCAGCCATCGTCATCATGCTGCGTAGCCTCAAAATGCCCGGGATGGCGCAGGCCGTGGGCGATCTCATCGAGCAAGGGTCGCCCGCGTTCGTGTCCGCCATGCCGATCCTGTCGCAACTGCTCAAGGCCGAAATGGCCGAGCGGGAGGTGCGCTCGATCGCCTATCACATGAAGGCTGCCCGCTTCCCGGCATACAAGGACTTGTCCGCCTTCGACTTCGCGGCCAGTGAAATGCGGGAAGCTCTGGTCCGCCAGCTCCATCGATGCGAGTTCATGGATGCCGCTGAAAATGTGGTCCTGATCGGCGGTCCCGGCACGGGGAAATCGCATGTGGCTACGGCCCTCGGCATCCAAGCCATCGAACATCACCGCAAGCGCGTGCGCTTCTTCTCAACGGTCGAGTTGGTTAATGCCCTGGAGCAGGAAAAGGCTCAGGGCAAGGCCGGAAAGATTGCCGAGGCGCTGGTCAAAACCGACCTCGTGATCCTCGATGAGTTGGGATATTTGCCGTTCAGTGCCTCCGGCGGGGCCTTGCTCTTCCATCTTCTGAGCAAACTCTACGAGCGCACCAGCGTCATCATAACCACCAACCTGAGCTTCGCCGAGTGGGCTACGGTCTTTGGTGACGCCAAAATGACCACCGCGCTGCTCGATCGCCTCACCCACCGCTGCCACATTCTGGAGACCGGCAATGACAGCTACCGCTTCAAGGCCAGCTCAGAAACAGCGAAAAAGAAACGGAAGGAAACACCAGCATTGACGCCATCATGATACGCAGAACATAACCACTGGGCGGGTCAGTTCTCGGTGACAATGCCGGGTCAATTCTCAGTGGCAATCAACACCATCACCCTAATCCGCAACAGACGCCTTGAACAAGGAAAAATATCCTAAAGATTGAGAATCTGGGGAGATTCTCGTCTATATCCGGTTGCCGTTGCCATAGTTGGGGGTGGGGGAGCCTTTGATCTTGCCTATGTGTCATTTGGGCCGCACCGTCTGG
The DNA here is from genome assembly GCF_002080415.1 of Roseovarius mucosus. Classification (NCBI taxonomy): domain Bacteria; kingdom Pseudomonadati; phylum Pseudomonadota; class Alphaproteobacteria; order Rhodobacterales; family Roseobacteraceae; genus Roseovarius; species Roseovarius mucosus. The sequence continues at coordinate 3,018,049 of NZ_CP020474.1, forward strand.
ATTGCGGCCCGACTTAACCCTGTCCTGAGGTTGTTAACGGCGACCATGGGGACGCTTTTAGAGCCGCCGCCTTGCCATCTCATCCCAACAAAAAAGACCACGCCGTTTCCGGCGTGGCCAAGTTGCATGTGGCGAGGCTCATGAGCAATCTTGCTTGAATTGTTGCAGGTACGACAATTCATCTCACACGCAACCTCAGCATGTCTGACTGTCGCGCCACGCCGCAAATCATCCTCCGGTCGCGGTCCTGACTTTTTGTATAGCCTGATATCAAACCGTTAAGATTTAGAGCGCCTAATGTAACCAGAAGTAACAAAGGATAGGCTCGGGTAATGAGAGCGTCTGTCTAGGCGGTGTGTTTTCTTAGATTACCTTAACTCATGAGCACGCGGCTTTTGCCGCTAGGCTGCTAAGGTGGAACCTTGCTCTCTGGATGCGCCACGATGCATCGCTGCGGAAAAAGGCGCGTAAGCATGGCAATGTCCCGCGCTTTTGCGCCAATGTTACCGAATTGCACGGCTTTTGATCCTAAAGTTATCTACCTGAAGGCAGCGGCCTGCGCCATCATCTAGGTAGGTCTGACCCATTCCGTGCTTGAGGATGATTGCGATGAATAACCAAACGGCCTTCCCCTTTTCTCGTGATTTCGGGCGCACACGGCATCGGGTCGAGGTTGGTTCTGACTCTGACAGCGCGCAAATACTCAGTTTCCGAGATGCTTTAGATCAGAAACTTGAGCAGCGGCTCTTTCATGAATGCGCGCTTCGTGAAGGTCACTCAGAGCACGGCACATTACCAAAGGAAGCGAAGGAAATGGCACCTGACGGCGCTTTTGTTACCCGCCAAGTTCTGTTTTTCGCACAGCCCTGTTTCAACACGCAGAACGTTGAACACTGGTTAGAAGGCATGTTTGATTTGCGTGTGATGGTCCCGAGAAACACCACATTCTATCACGAGTGGCTGTTTCGTTACGCGGCTGAGGCTGGTCTGATTGTCATTGATAAAGACAGTTTTGGGGGCGAACAGTCTTCTTTTCAACGTTTCGCAAAGATTGCGCGCGAGATGTGTGAAGAGGTGCCGATGATTGTCCTGTCCAGGGATTTTCGGGTCAACGACTTCAATCTGTCGTGGAGTGATAACTGGGATGTTTCCCTGCAGAGCCCGGTCTCTCAGCACTCGCTGAGCTTGGCGATTGAAGTCGCATCTGACATTGCCATCAATGGTAGGTAGCGTTTTGCTTTTGCCCCTTGTTTCCTAGAGATCTGGACGGGGCATCAATACGTGGACACGGGTGTTGGGGTTCCAGTAGCCAATGCTCGTTATTGCAGCGTCAGATTGCATGATAGCCCCAAGCCGCAAATCTGACGCTGCAACTTTCTCATTAATAGTGCTGGGTGGTCAAATTATAGGTCCTTCTTGGTGACTGTTATTGACTGCCGAAACTGCCAGAGTATGGGCGATTATGTGAAAGCCGAATGTGTGCGAACTTGCATCCCCGCACGCTTGCACTCGGGCCTCATGGCTGCTGCCTATCAGCCCTTCAAAGCCTAAAGGATTTTCACCAAACCTATACGAATGAGCATTCGAGATCGTGTTACAATGTGATCTAGGGTCTGTTGACGTTTAAGGATTCCCAAATCAGGGATTGAATGATTCAAGGTTACCAAATGGGAGGTGACCTTGATCCGAATGACATTGACCGACACGCAATGGGCGATCATCGCCCCGCACTGTCTTGGCCGGGAATGTGATCCCGGGCGCACCGGCCCCGATCCTCGGCTGTTCGTCGAAGCGGTGTTGTGGATTGTCCGCACGGGCTGTCCGTGGCGTGACTTGCCGAGCGAGTTCGGCAAGTGGAACTCTGTGTTCAAGCGGTTTCGTCGCTGGGTAAAGGCCGACGCATTCTATCGTATGTTCAGTGCCTTGGCCGAGGACGCGGACTTCGAATACGCGATGATCGACGGTTCTATCGTCAAGGTCCACCGCCACGGACAGGGCGCAAAAGGGGGACTCAGGGCCAGGCCATCGGGCGTTCTCGCGGCGGTATAACGACCAAGATCATGGCCCTGACCGATGCGCTCGGCAACCTGGTCGACTTCCGCCTGCTGCCGGGGCAGGCCCACGATTTGCGCTGCACGGCGGCGCTGCTCGAAGGGCTGTCTTGCGGCCAGTTCCTCGCCGATCGCGCGTTCGACGCCAACTGGGTCCGCGAAGAGCTGGTGGGAGCCGGGATCGAACCGATCATTCCCCCCAAATCCAACCGCCGCTTTCCGGCAGACTTCGACCGCGACACCTACAAATGGCGGCACTTGATCGAGAATTTCTTCGGAAAGCTCAAAGAATTCAGGGGTATCGCCACGCGCTGCTGCAAGACAGACAGCAGTTTCTCCGCCTTCATCGCCATCGCCGCGACAGTCATCCGTCTACGCTGACCGTCAACAAGCCCTAATCAAAATGGAGACTGCGACCTTTTGTACCGTTTGGGCATGTGTTTGGTTTGCCTTCGTCGTTAGTAGAGGTCGGTTTTGATCGGAGATACATCAATGAGTGACACCATTAATTTAAGTTTCGATGAGTATCAGAAGTTTTCTCTCGGCTTAGAAAACCTGTTGAAAACCATTATAAAAATAGACGAAATTGTTCTTCCGCGTTCGATAGACGAAACTGCTCTTAACGAAATGGATGGCTTGATTATTCACCTCAGAGAAGAGGCGAAGATCCTCCTTCAGGACTTTAACGCAATACGGCATGTCAGATAAGCTAGAGTTGATCCCACTCGCAACACCTGGCTGGCTGACGGCAGCGTTTTCCTGCGGTTAGTTCGATATCTAATGGTCTTTCGGAGGTTGTGGGCGATTGCTTGCTTTGACATGGCTGGCACCCGCGCGATGTGATCCAGCCCCACCGGCGTGCTCCGGGCTTTGGTGGCGCCTTTGCCGTGTGCGTGCGCCTGGTTCAGGAATGCACGCAGAGGCGGCGCTAGATTTCCAACCAGTTAGTAGCCTTGTTTAGATGGATCAGGGGCTTGATTCAGGCTGATAATTTCATTGCTTCTGTTTTGTTGGCGTAGACCTCATTGGGCGTCAATATGCCGTGCGTTGAGTGAGGGCGTTCGGAGTTATAGTAGCTCAGCCGCTTGCCGATCCCGGTCGCATTACTGAATTGGTCTCGAAGGCGTTCAGATAGACGCATTCGAACGTTAACGATCGCCAACGTCTTTCGATCATTCGGTTGTCACGCAATAGGCCTTTACCGTCAATGCTGAACTTGACCTTCGCGTCCATCTTGGCGGCGCTGGTGAAGTCGCTGACCTGATCGCTGTTGAGGATTTCAGGCTTACTGTGTTTGGCGAGCGCTTCTTTCAAAGCTTTCACAAGAAAATCAGCGTCCATCCTGTTTGACAGCCGCCAGGCCGGCACCTTGCGGACTATACCAGTCCATAATCACGAACAAATACACAAAGCCCCGCCGCATCGGTATGTAAGTGATATTGGCACACCAGACCTGGTTGGGCCGGTCGATGACCATGGTGCGCGGCAGGTATCGCATTGGTTCTGACAGATTGGGACGTTTTCTGCTGGCGGTCGTCGCTGCTAAGATCACGGGTCACGCGGCGTCACTCCGCGCTGGAAAACATGGCGGAAAACTCCAGCTCGGCTGCGCACCGTTTTCGGGAAGCAAATCACTCTGACGAGAGACGGACAACGAATGCGCAGCAATTTTTGCGCAAACTTGCAGCTTCTGCACCAAAGGAAACTAAAGACTTCAAATGGATACTTATAGGTCGTCGCGTTTGCAAAGACTGACGCAAGGAACCCAATAGATACGATTTAGAGGCTTTTGCGGAATGTAAACTAGGGCGGAAATCCATCAAGTAAGCAGGGCAGTACAACGTGGTTGACCGCAGGTACCAAGGGGCCACTGCAACAAAAAGGTAAGCAAACGTGATGTCTTTATGCGACGCTCTCTCGCGCAAGTTAGTCAACGTGGCCTGCTTAATTGGGGCTGTATGCAGCCCAGTTTCGGCAGGGTCGCAGACCCTTACATACAATTCTAGCTGGGGTTTTCAGACGGCCAGCGATCGCGCAACCAAGATGTCCCGAGTCGACTTGGAACTGCGCAAAAAGGGTGGTTTCTACGACAGCTTTGAGACCAATATTCTCTATGATGGGAATACATTTGTTACGTATGATTGCGTGGGCAGCAATTCAGAAGCCCGGGCAAATGACTCGGTAAACTCCCAATCCTCCCAGACGTCTTCTCCCTCCACAGGAGCAGACTTGGATGTATCGACTTCCGCATTAGGCAATGCTTCGGATGCCCTGGTGACGTCCAAAGCGAAGAGCACTAATACGCAGGACGCCTCCGGTGCAATTTCATCGGATACCTCCCTCAACCTGAAGAACAATACAGGGGTACTGAACGCCGGCGGTGGTAAGTCAGAGCAGACCACGAGCCTTGTTCAGCAAAATGAGGGCACAGTGACCTCGTCGGCCGAGGGGGGGGGTCGGTTGCAATTTCTTTACGCCACGACCTGACTCGGTATCGGTAGGTCAGAAGGAATGAGTTACATCATTATGCGGAAAGCTGGACGCCGCGTATTCGCGAATTGTCCCCTAAAGTCTGTAGCGGTCTTGGCATTTTTTGCATTGGCTGCTTGTGAAGGTACAGGGGCTACTGAACTGCATGTTTTCCCGAAGGACTCTCGCGTCATCACTGGGCCGAACGTCACAAAGAATACGACGCCTGTGACACCTGCCTTCACGTGTCTCGCAAGCAAAATCAAGGCAAAGGACAAGCGCAAACTTCGGATCACATCGGGTGAAGTCCTTGATTTAACAGGGAAGTACTTGGAGAATGAAGGCGGCAGTATTGTCACCAAGGGCGGTGCTCATATGGTGATGTCTGCCTTGGGAAAACTCGGAGATGCGATCATCCTTCTGGAGCGGGTGGATACGCTCATCGCCGACAAGGAGCTCCAGTACATGGATCGCCGCCAGCTCGGCGATGGAGGAGAGCATATTGTTCCCGGCGAGGCGGCTGAAGTGCCATGGTTACCGTATTTTGGTGGGACTGTGCTCCAGACCGACTACTACATTGCTGGTGCAATTACCGAGCTCAACTTCAACATTTCGTCAAAGGGTGGCGAGGTTGGGTTTGCCGGTTTCGGCGTCAAGGCAAGTGCGCTTACGATGAACGTGGCCGTCGACTTGCGGATCGTTGATGCGAAGTCGATGGAGGTCATCAGCACAACAAGCCTGCAGAAGCAAATCATCGGCGAAGAAATCGGGGCCGACGTTTTCCGTTTCTTTGGTGACTATCTGTTTGATCTCAATACAGGACGCCGCACACAGGAGCCCATCCAACTCGCCGTGCGCACGACGCTGGAGTTGGCCGTGATTGAACTCATCGCGACACTCACAAAAGCAGATCCGTCTTCGTGCATTCAGAGTGCCGAAGATGCTTTGTCTGCGATCGCAACCCCGGAGCGCGCGGACCCGGTTGTCGCAGCGCCAGCCGGTGTCAAACCGCCCACTGACCGCGTGAGGTCATGAAGCGAACAGGAATTCGTTGTGTCCCGGTGATGTTTATCCCGGACACAACCAAAAGAGGTTCGGCGCACGCGATGTGCCGTGCGGGGACGGCTGCCAGAGGGCAGATACCCAAAAAATTCCAACCAACAGGAGATTCCTAATGACAGCTTATAGAAACAGTCCCCTTCAAAGGGCGAGCCTTATGGCGCGCCTTTTGGGTGGGGCCAGTCTTGCGGTGCTTGCAACCTACGGTCCGGCAATGGCGCAGGCGGTCAACATTACCATTGACAGCGCGCAGGTCGCGCCAGCGAGTGCCTTTACGGCTGCCAATGTGACCGGATTTGAAACCGTCGCAAACAGCACGCAGGACTCGCGCGCCGCAGTCACCGCCTCCATTGTCAGCGGTGTGCTGAACTCCGACATCGCGGGCTCCGGCTCAAGTGCTGTCGGCATTGAAGATAACGCCCTGACCGCAACGGCAACAGGCAACGTGTTCACCCTTGATGCCGATCAACTCGGCTCGGACGGCGGTGGTGCTGCCGGTACCCTCGCGACACTGAGCGGCCAGTTTGCAGACGGTACCGTTTCCACGGCGATCACAGGCTCCAGCCTGACCATCGATGGGACAGGTGATGCGACAGCGACCTCTCTCGCGGCCAGCGACAACACGCTTTCTGCAACCACGACCGTGAACAACGCGACTTCCGTCTTCTCCGACACGATATCTGCTGATCTGGCTGGCGATCTCGCCCAGGCTCAAGCAGCGTTCATTACTTCGCCGATCACGTTGACCGGTGGGGATCTGACGGCTCAGCAATTGCTGTCGGTCGAAGGTGGCGGCAGCGTTGTTGCCAGCACGCAAGCCGTTGAAGGCGCTGGTCTGGCGTCGACCGCCACGATCACGGGGTCCGGCATCTCGGTCTCGCTTGGGGATCTTGACGCGACCGGCTCTGCGCTGTCTGTCGATGGCAACGATATCCGCGCGTCCCTGACCGGCAACCGCGCCAGCATCGGTACGGACCTGACCGTGGATACCACGTTCGACAACACGGCTGCCGTGCTGACACAGCAGCAGTTGGGCGATGGGACAACAGATGTTGGTCTGGTTTCGACAGCCGATACCTCGACCTTGTCTGTTGCGTTGGACAATGCCACCGGTTCCAGCCTGACCGTGTCGTCGAACACTATCGGGGCACAGGCCAATGGTAACGTCGCAACGCTCAGCGGCGCCGGGGCAGGTGCCACTGTTGCCGATGGCACGTTCCTGCGCGTGGACGCCAACACCATTTCGTCGAATACGGCCGGAGGCGAGATCAACAACGATCTGAACTCCGTTGTCACGTTTGACGACGGCGCTGCAGCGAACCCTGGTTTCGGCTTTGTTGCCGGCTCGCAGCAGGCGATCGAAAGCACCGCGGCAAATGCAGGCACGATCCAAGCTTCCAGCGATGGCAACAGCCTGTCTGTAACGGCAGCTGATTCAGCTGCCCTTGGGGGTGCATTGTCCGGGTCGAACATCTCGGTCACGGACAACACCGCTTTTGCCTTGGCATCCGCCAACACCGGGGGCACTGCAATTGACCTGAGCGCAACCAGCATCACGGCGACCGCCGGTCTGGCCAGCGATCAAACGCTGCGTGGCACGGATGTAGACGCGCTTTTGGGTGATACGGGCGCATTCGCGCTGTCTGTGACGGCTGAAGGTGATGTGACATCCTCGTCGATCCTAGTCGATGGCAACCTGTCTGTGGCAGAGGCCAGCGGCAACACCGGCCAAACGCTTTTGCGCGCAGATGCCGACACCGCTCTGCTGTCCAACACCTCAACGGATCGCGGCACGGGGACAGTTGACACCGAAACCACCGACTCGGCTGCCACGGCCACAACTGTCGACGCCGACTTCGGCGTGTCCGCCAACCAGGCCATCGTCGGTTCTGACGTTGCCTCAACGGCCGTCTCGTCCTTTGGTGTCACAATCGGTGAAACGGGGATCGCTTCCAACGACGCGGGTGCCATCGACGCCAGCACAATTTCCTTGTCGAGCAACGTGCAGCAGGCCACCACCAGCGGCAACACGTTGACCAACAGGATTGATCTGGACGCCAACGTGATCGGTGCCTTGGATACTGTTGGGCCAGTATTCGCTGACAACAGCTCGGCTGTTTCGTCTCTCGTGTCGTTGCAAAGCATCGATTCGGCGACATCCGCCGCGTCGACTACGACCCTGTTTCTGCGCCAGGATGATTTTGCCACCGCGGACACAACCTCGATCAATGCATCTTCGCTGGCAATCGGTGCAAACCAGAACCGGTCAACCACCACGGCCAACCGTGTCACCAACATGTTGGACGTGACCGCGGATACCGCGATCATCGGGGCTGATAGCCTCAGCGGTCGCGCAAACGTGGAAACCACCGCCACGGGTGCGATTGGATTTGCAGCAGGCACAAGCGGCCTGACGAATTTCCAAGTGAACTCCGGGGCGACCGTCGACGCGACGACCACTGCAAACGCGGGCATCAGGGCAGGTGGGGCCGGTGCAACCGTTGCCAGCCTGGCAGACTCGTCCGCGTCAATCTCGGACAACATCACAACCGCCTCTGGGGCCTCCAACATCGGCGCGTCGTCCATCACGTTGAATGCCGGAACCGAAACCACCTCGAATGCAGCGCTGACCAGCGTCCAGGACAGCAGTGCAGACGTGACGGCAGCCTCGACCTTTGATGTGGGCACTGCTCCCGCCACAGGGATCAATCTGACAGGCGCAGTCTCTGACTCGACCGTTGGCGTGGACAACAACGTGACCGTTTCGTCGGCGATGGGCAACCAGAACGCAAATACCGTGTCGGTCACGGCCACCACCATCGATCGTGCGAGTTCAACTTTGGCTGGCAACAACAATCTTTTTTTTGCAGCGGCAGACTCTGCCGATGTCAGAGCCGAATTTGCCGCGCTGAACGTACAGTCACAGACGGGCAATATTTCTTCTACCGGCGTGGTGGATGGTTTGATTGGCATTAACGTTGCAACAGGCAGTAATGCCGATCTGATCAACAGCAGTGCCACGCTGGACGGCAACGTTCTGCAGTCGGATGCGATGTCGAACCTTGCAACCAACCGTGTCGCCTTGGCGGGCACCGCGGCGATCACCGAAACGACCACTGGTCTTGCATCCGTCCAGACATCGGGCACGGCACCCGCCACGCCGATCACCATTGGCTCGTCTTCAACCGCGACGTTCAACTTTGTGCAAACAGACGGTAATGGCGATGTGATCAATTCGACGGTCTCTATCGATGGCAACCAGTCGTTTGACACGGCCACATCCAACCGGGCAACCAACACGGTCTCGTTGGCTGGCAACGCGATCTCGGGTGAGGCGGCGAATTTGGCCGCTGTCGGTGTGACGCTCCAGCCTCAGGTTGGCGCACAGGTCTTGGCTGACAATACGTTGTCCAGTGTTCAGACAAGTGTCGCCGCTGTGACCAGCGCGTCGCAGATCACCGGAACCGCAGACACCGGTGGACTGACGACCACGGACAGCAGTCTGAGCATCAGTGACAACTTCGCCCGCTCCTTTGGCATGGGCAACGATGCGGCCAACGTGCTGAGCATTCTGGCCGATACCAGTGCGGCGGGTGCTTCTGCACTTTCCGGAACGCAGGTTCAGATCGGCAACGTTTCCGCAACCGCGGGTGTGACAGCAACGCTGGATCTGCAGGATGGTCCTGTCGGTTCCGCTGTTGACAGCACTCTGGCGACGGATGGCAATATCGGCTTTGCACGGGCAATGGGCAACAATCAGACCAATACTCTGAGCATTGCCGCCACTGAAGTCGATGGCGTCAGCGTCGCTGGCGAAAACGCATCCTTCGCAGCGCTCGGTGATGTGGTTGGAACCAACCGCGTCTTTGCCGGTGACAACATCCTCACGGCCTTCCAGGGTCTTGTCGGCGATGTCGCAGGCGTGGCGACCGTGACCACTGACACCCTGGTTGCGGATACGATTGATGGCAGCAGTGTCTCTGCAAGCCAGAACATCGCGCAGTCGAATGTCACGGGGAATGTGGGCAACAACCTGCTGTCTCTCGCGGCGGATACGGATGTAACGGGTCTGTCGGTTCTGACCTCGGAGCAAAGCGGTGGCGCAACATCTGATGTGACCTCCACTGCGGGTCTGAATTTTACGCTCGACCTCGCAGCCGCGGGCGCCGTGAATGATGTGGTCAACAGCGCGTTGAACGTTGATGGCAACCTCGGCTTCTCGACCGCGTTTGGCAACGATGTGACCAACCGTCTGACGGCCACTGGCACAACGGTCACCGGCCAAGACAACACGGCCCTGTCGAGCGTCAGCATTGCTGGCGACGATGGTGTAGGAACCATCGCAACCGGAACTGTGAGCGGTACATCTGACAACCTGCTGGGAAATTTCCAGACGCGTACAGGTGGTCAGGTCGTCACGTCTGCGGCCACTTTGCAAGTTGATCTGCTAGCAACAACCGGATCCGCACCCGGGGACGCCATGACGGGCAGCAGCGCAACGTTGTCCGGCAATACCCTGGACTCTACGGCGACATCCAACCGGGCCAACAATACGCTCGCGTTGAATGCCGCGACTGTGCTGACGGCTGGCGGGGCGATTGCCAACCAGCAGAACTCTGACAGTGCCGTGACCAGTGATGTTTCACTGCGAGGGTCCCTTGGTTCTGCGACCTTCACGGATGCGACCGGTTCTTCGATTGCGCTGCGTGACAACACGGGGATTGCCCGGGCTGCAGGCAACGACGCCACCAACGTGCTGAATGCCAGCGCGGGAACGGCGATGAATGCACTGTTCGCAGGAACAGCTGGCGCAACAGTCGGGACCGGGACTCCGGGTGCCTTGAACGCAACCGGGACCTTTGCTTCGGCATCGAACCAGGTGAATTCGGGTGCTGTGACGGCGCGGGCGAGCTTTGGTGCTACTCCAGCCAACCCCGTCAGCAGCCTCGGTGTTCAAACTGCGGCGCTCAACAGCTCTTCGGTTGATCTGTCGGGCAACCGTCTGGTCGCGGATGCGGTCTCGAACCGGGTGGCCAACACCATCTCGATCTCGGGTCGCTCGCCTTCGACTGACGTGAGCACAGCGCTGACGTCTCGTCAGGTTGCGTCCGGGGCGGTCACGTCGAGTGTCGTTGGCGGTAACGTCTCCAGCGCCAATGGTGCGCTCGACGCAAGCTCGGCACGCCTCGGCGGCAACACGTTCAGCGCATCGGCCAGCGGCAACATCGCCACAAGCCGCCTCCTGCGCGACTGATACTGCCAGGAAGGGGCGACCTGTGTGTCGCCCCCTCCGCCTCAGCTTGCTGGTGGTGGCCCAGACCTGTGATCGGTCGCCAAGCCACCTGCCAAATTTTCCCGGTCTCCGGTGAAAATGACCAAAAAATGGCGTCAAGCCAAAAAAATGCTCTCGCCTATACGCGCAGTCCAACCGGAGGGAAATATGAATTTGTTCACTAACCAAGTGCGAAACACACGACTTCGCCTTATGCTTACCAGTGCGTCTGCTGCACTTATGGTTTTCGGGACTGGGGCCGCCTCGCAAACCGTAGACTTTACCCTTGATGCGGGCTTTATCGCCTCGGCGTCAGTGACGGATCGCGGGACCTCTATCGTGACCACGCAAGAGTTGAGGGACAACGTGCTCTCCTCTATCGAGACTGGTGCTTTGGCGCAAAGTTCATCTGGTGCCGTGGGTTCAAGCTCTGTCGACATCAGTGCCAATGCCCTGTTGGCCACTGCCAGGGGCAACCTTGCGGATACATCCGGCCAGTTGTTGGGCGATGCGGCTGATGCGCGTATTGGCCTGCTGACCGGACAGGTGGCGGCGAATTCCGTGACGGCAAATGTAAACAGCTCGGCAATTTCCGCTGTCCTGAGCACCGGAGACAATGCGACGAGCGCGTCTTTCGTAGCCTCCGGCAACCAGCTTGATGCGCGTTCGACCATCAATGAAGCGCGCACCATTTTCGCCGACGATATCGCGGCCAATCTTGGCGCGTTGCTGGCGTCGGACACCACGCCTGTTGCGACTGCAACCCTCACCCGCGGAGACTTCGACGCGCGGTTGGTCAATGTGGATGGTGCCAGCAGTGTCGTGGCCAGCTCTCAGGTCATCACAGGTACAGCGCCCACCTCAACCGCGACGGCCAATGACAATGCATTGTCCCTCGACCTTCGCGACAGCGCGTCGACGTCGAATGTGACAGACAGCGCCTTGGCGATTGACGCCAACCAGATCCGTGCGACGCTGACGGGCAATGCGGCTGTGGCAGGAACAAACCTTTCGGTTGATACAGATTTCAGCGGAACAGGTGTCGTTCTGAGCCAGCAGCAGATCGGAGACGGGGCCGATACGATCGCGCTGAGTGCAATCGCCGATAGCAACGCGTTGTCCATCGATCTGAGTGATGAAACCGGCAGCTCGGTCTCTGTCTCTCAGAACGTGGTTGGCGCTTCCGCAAGCGGAAACATCGCCCGTGATGGCGGAGGATCGGGCACCTTCCTGAGTGTCGAGGCCAACCAAATATCGACCAACGGTGAAGAGGCTAGGGTGTCTTTTGCAACCGCCGACACGCTCACCCTTGATGGGGCGTTCGTTGCGGGCACCCAACAGCAGATACTGGGATCACCCGGCGCGCTGACGGCGACCAACACCGATTCAACCTTGGCGGTCACGACAGCCGATGTTGCGGGCTCGGCTGTGGACCTCGCACGAAACACGCTTTTCGCAACGACCACAGGTAACGATGCGGCATCTGCAATTTCGCTGAACGGCACGCGTGTTGACGCCAGCGCTGCGTTGGGCAACCAGCAAGGCGTTGATACCTCGATCGGGGCCACACTTGGCAATGGTGCAGATCCGTCGGTGCTCTCCGCGACGATCGAAGGTACACTGACGGCTGCGAGCGTGGCGATTGATGCCAACGTCTTGTTGGGCCAAGCCGAGGGAAACAGCGCGCGCAATCAATTGTCGGTCACCTCGGACACCACGATTGCGCAGACAAGCCCAAACAACCGCGCGGCATTGTTCACCACAGATGCTGATGCACGGGGTGGGTTCGTTCTGGGCAATGAGCAAACATTTGCGGGCGTCGCGAATACCGTGACAAGTGCTGTGAACACTGACCTGATCGCGACAATCGGGACGCTGACAGCGGTCGGTGACATCAGTTCGAGTTCCGTCTCGATCAGCGACAACCAGCAATCATCCGTTGCAAGGGTCAATCAGGTCCAGAACGGTCTCGATCTGACCGCCCTGTCGCTGGGAACTGGCACAGAAGCGGTATCGAGCATCCTGTCGAGCCGTCAGGACGTTGTCATGGATAATGCAACAGCGTCCTCCGTGCTGGATAGCGAGATCCTGCAGGAAAATTATACCACTGGCGTCGGAGCGTTGAGCATTTCCGGGTCTTCCCTGGCGGTGGACGGCAATCAGAACAGATCGACGGTAAGCGCCAATGAGGCGGAAAATAGGTTGGCCACCAGCTCGGCCAGCGAAATCGTCGGCAACCTGATCCTCGAATCCCGTGCGAATTTGGCTGAACCCGTTTCGATCCGTGCAACCAGTGTTCTTGCCAACGAGCAATCTGTCACTGCGTCAAGCCTGGATGCCGATGCTGTAACCAATGCAACCTTCGACGGAAACGTGGGTTCTGGCGCCGCTGGTATCGAGGGAAGTAGCATCTCGATCAGCGACAACCTCACGGCAGCAGCATCCAACGGCAACACTGCAAACTCCGTGATCGTGCAATCTGCGGGGACAGAATCCGGCGCGACCGCTGCGCTGCGCAATCTCCAGACGACAGATGTCGCAAACACAACGGCTGATGCCATTGCGCAACTGACGACAGAGGCACGCGGCACCGCGACGGATACGAGCTTTGCAATCGACAACAACCAGCTTTTTGCATCCACCGACGGCAACAGCGCACAAAGCAGTGTCCTGGTCGATGTGACGTCATTTGATGGTCCTGCCGATAGTATAGCGTACAACGCATTTTTCGATGCGGGTGCAACTGAGCTAGGGCAGGCGCGGGCAGATTTCGCAATCTTGAGTGACCAGTCACAAACCGGCGCACTCTCGGCGACAGCCAATGTTGATGCGGAATTGCGTATCAGGCCGACGGCGGGTATCGGCGGGTTCTTGACCGACAGCACGGCCTCGATCAACAACACGCTTGCCCGAGCGAACGCGCTGGCGAACGAGGCCGACAACACTGTAAGTTTCGCAGCCGCCGCCGAGGCGACAGACATAAGTGCCGCGCTTGCATCACGTCAGCTGTCGGACGGTGTGATCACTGCAACCGCGGTGACCGATGGCACAACAGACGAGTTGTCACTCAGTGTGCGACGTGGCCTCGTTGACTCGACTGCCTCGATTGACGGGAACGTATTCGTGGCGGATGCCGGCGCAAACGTGGCGACCAATCGGGTGTCTCTGGAAGGCCTGTCCCTGACCGGCGCCACCCTGGCTGCGGATTTCGCTGACTTAGGCGCACGGCTTGATTTAGCCAATGATGTTGTCTCTGCACGCGCTGACGCGAGTCTTGTAAACTTGCAAGAGACGGCCGCCACGGGATCCATTACAGCATTCGCTGAGCTAGACGCCGGGATGTCGACCATCGACTTTGATCTTGAACGCTCGAGTGGGTCCATCAGCAACAACTTTGTGCGCGCCTCCGGTCAGGCCAACGAAGCCGAAAACATCGTCAATGTCCTTGCGGAAAGCCAATCGGTTCTCACGAGTGCTGTTGCCAATCTGCAAAACAACCTCGCCGCAATTGATGTCGATAGTATCCTTGACAGCACAATCGCTATTGCCACCCTTCGTGCAGATGGGAACTCCGGTCTGCTTGAAAGTGCTCTGACACTTGACGACAATTTCTCGGTGGCCCTTGCCAACGGCAATACGGCCTCGTCCCTTCTGGTACTCGACAGCTCTGTGATTGATGGGTTGTCTATTGCCGGACAATCGGCATCTGTGGCTATTCCGGTCCCGGCGCTCACGATATCACGTGCCATTGCTGACAATGCGGTTGCGTCTCAGCAAGTGTCAGAAGGTGCCGTTAATGCAACCTCGGATTCTCGCGTCTCGGCCCGCGTCCGTGGGGATATCGAACTAAGCAGTGTCTCTTTGTCAGGCAATATCGGCCAATCGAATGCCATCGCGAATTCGGCAATAAACGGCGCTGACCTGCAGGCGTCCACATCCGCCAGTGGGACGACCGCAGTGACAAATCAACAGCTCGGTACGGCAAATATCGCCGCGTCGACAGAAGTAGACGTGGTCTTTCGCCAGGATGTCGAGCTGACCGCCGGTGGGCCCCAGTCTATTGCGCAGAGCGCGCTTTTGTCTGATGCCAATCTCGCGATTTCCTCTGCTCAGGGGAATGTGTCCACCAATTCGCTCAGTGTTGCGGCGGCAACCGTTAGCGGGCGTAGCAACGCCACCGACCTTACCGTCAATGACGGGTCGATCACCGGGTTTGCCACGAATAGAAGTGATAACATCCTGGCAAACGATCAGAGCATGATGGGTGGAGCTGCAATTACTTCATCGGCAAACATTGTGGCGAATTCTCTCCTGGATTCGGATGACGGGAATGGCACGGTAACGTCTGTTCGCACATCCAGCACCCTTGCTGACAGCAGCGTTTCGATTTCCGGAAACATCGCGGACTCGACGGCGAGTGCGAACCGCAGCGCGAACAGTGTCGCGCTCAATTCGGATACAACGCTCGAGGCGTCAGCTGGTCTGGTGAACACGCAGGCGAATGAGAATAGTGTTTCATCTGCCGTGCAGCTGACCACCCGGGTTGGAACGACCTCACTTGGGGATGTCACCAATTCGTCTGTCGCTTTGAATGGCAACGTGGGCGTCGCCCGAGCCAATGGCAACGATGCCGTGAATCGCATGTCTGCAACATCCGCGACCGAAATCGCGGGAAGTCCGGCTGTGACATCTGCGGCGGCCACGGTGAGTACCGGGGCGCAAACGGTGCTGAACAGCACGGCAGATTTCGCAATGGTCAGCAGCCAGACGAATACGGGTTCAGTGACGGCCCGGGCGTCGACAGTCGGCCTGCCAACAACATTTGAGGCAGCAACAGGCGGGACCGTGTTGAACAGTTCACTGAGTTTGAGCGGCAACACACTTGTGGCAGATGCTTCGTCAAACCGATCAGTCAACCAAATGACGGTGTCTGGCCGCTCGCCGTCCGAGAATGTCTCCGTGGCCGTTGCCAATCGTCAAGTGGCCTCAGGTGCGGTGACATCCGGTGTCGACAGTTTCCGTGTCTCAAGCATCTCCGGGGCAGTTTCTGGAAGCTCGATCCGGGTCGGCGGGAACCGGCTGAGCGCTTCGGCTTCTGGCAACACAGGCAGCATTGGTCTCTCGAGAGACTGATCATAAGGTTCGGGGCAGCATGGTCTTGCTGTCCCGAGCAAGACGCGAGGATGATCCGCCTTAGCTGGCGAGAATCCCCTAAAATTTGCATCACAGACAAAGGAACCTGAAAGAATGAACCGGACACCTAAAGTCACCTGCGCCGCAGTTGCGTTTGCGGCCTTGCTTTCACCGAATACGGGCCAAACTGCGGATGCCAATGGCAACTATGCCCTGCGTGGGGCCGGGAGCATTCCTTGTTCAGATTATGTCACGGCGATTGCGAATGATCCGGCTCAGGCGCAGGTCTTTGTCGCTTGGATGGCTGGGTATATCACAGCGCGGAGCCGCACCGCTGAAGACACGTTCGACGTACTGCCCTTGATTTCGGGTGCCGATGTTGCCGGTCTGATGCGCGTCGTCTGCGTCCAGAACGGGGATGCGACGTTCGAGAACGCAATCGACGCGGCCCTAACGCTTTTTGCGCCTGCCCGTGTCAAGCTTGACTCGCCCCTGCTTGCATTGGAGCACAATGGTCGGACCATTTCCATCCGTGAGGCAACATTGGCTGAGGTTCAGACGGCACTAACCGGCGAGGGCTTGTATAGCTCAACCGTCGATGGTGCCTTTGGACCTGGCACGAGGACGGCGATTGAACAGTTCCAGGCGTCGCGTGGTCTGCAAGTGACCGGGTTGCCTGACGCGGATACGCTCGTCGCGCTTCTTCTGCCTGCCTCATGAGCCATTGAGAGCTTAGCTGAGTTGATCGCCGCGTGTGTATCGGAAATCACGAACCTAGTTAGCTTAGATGCTTATGAGGAGAAGCAAAATCGAAAATCATCCGAAGTTGCTTCACGTGCGATTGGCAGTGCTCGGGCATGAGCGCTCTTACGAAAAACAGGTGGGCGCTACATCACCCGAGAAAAGACCGCGTGGACCTGATTGTCGCAGCGACAGTCAGTGTCAAGCCGCCCACTGACCGCGTGAGGTCATGAAGCGAACCTGAATTCGTTGTGTCCCGGTGATGTTTATCCCGGACACAACCAAAAGAGGTTCGGCGCACGCGATGTGCCGTGCGGGGACGGCTGCCAGAGGGCAGATACCCAAAAAATTCCAACCAACAGGAGATTCCTAATGACAGCTTATAGAAACAGTCCCCTTCAAAGGGCGAGCCTTATGGCGCGCCTTTTGGGTGGGGCCAGTCTTGCGGTGCTTGCAACCTACGGTCCGGCAATGGCGCAGGCGGTCAACATTACCATTGACAGCGCGCAGGTCGCGCCAGCGAGTGCCTTTACGGCTGCCAATGTGACCGGATTTGAAACCGTCGCAAACAGCACGCAGGACTCGCGCGCCGCAGTCACCGCCTCCATTGTCAGCGGTGTGCTGAACTCCGACATCGCGGGCTCCGGCTCAAGTGCTGTCGGCATTGAAGATAACGCCCTGACCGCAACGGCAACAGGCAACGTGTTCACCCTTGATGCCGATCAACTCGGCTCGGACGGCGGTGGTGCTGCCGGTACCCTCGCGACACTGAGCGGCCAGTTTGCAGACGGTACCGTTTCCACGGCGATCACAGGCTCCAGCCTGACCATCGATGGGACAGGTGATGCGACAGCGACCTCTCTCGCGGCCAGCGACAACACGCTTTCTGCAACCACGACCGTGAACAACGCGACTTCCGTCTTCTCCGACACGATATCTGCTGATCTGGCTGGCGATCTCGCCCAGTCTGGTACTGGTTTTATCACGGGACCGATTGCACTAACACGGGACAATCTCGCCGCCACGGAAACTCTGTCGATAGATGGTGGCTCCAGCGTTGTGGTCAGCACACAGGCCCTTGCAGGTGGCGCTCTGACGTCCTCGGCAACGATTGATGACAGCACAATCTCTGTCTCGCTTGCGGCCAATGACTCGACTAACAGCGCCGTGGCCGTTGACGGAAACCAATTGCGATCGACCTTGTCAGGAAACATCGCCGCCACGGGCACTGATGTGACCGTTGATACTGCGTTCGATGGGTCTGCGGGTGTTTTTACTCAGCAGCAGATCGGGGATGGAGCGGATGCCACGCTGACCGCAGCTACCACCGATTCCAGTTTGTCGGTTACTTTGGTCGATTCTACGAACTCCAGCCTGACGGTGTCCGACAACGTACTTGGTGCTTCTGCCCGTGGTAACGTCGCAACGCTTGATGGCAACGGCGTCGCAGGCAATCTTGCCGATGGGACATCGCTGTCGATCACCGCAAACTCAATTACGTCTGACGCAAATGGCGGGCAGATCGACATTGCGAATACTGCCGGAACGGTCGGGTTCGCCGATGCAACGGCTCCTGCAAATGCTACCAATTTTGGTTCTGTTGCCGCATCACAGCAGTCGATTGACGGAGCGGCTGGCGGCGCCATCACTGCGAACAATAACGGCAACAGCTTGACCGTCGACGCTTCCGGTACGCTGAATGGATCATCCTTGACCATTCAGGAGAATACCGCTTTCTCGGTTGCCTCGGGCAACACAGGCGGTACAGCCATTGATCTTTCGGCAACGAGCATCACGGCGTCTGCCGGTCTCGCGCTTGACCAGAACGTAAGCCAGACGGACATTCTCGCTAATTTGGGCAACGCTGGTGCATTCACGCTGAGTGCAGATGTGAACGGTGATCTTTCAGACTCGACATTGGCGGTAGACGCGAACCTTTCGGTCGCGGAGGCGAACGGCAACACTGGCCGGACGCTGCTATCTGCAGATGCGGATACAGCACTGCTCTCCAGCAGCACGCTGGATACGGGTTCGGGTGTTGTCAATACGGCCTTGGCTACAACGGCAACAGAGGCCGACTTCGCTGTTGCGGCGAACCAGTCTGTTTCAGACAATCCGATCACTGCGAGAGCGACATCAAGTTTGGATGCCACAGTTGGCGATACAACCACGCCAACCGGCGCTATCACAGACAGTTCGGTGTCCTTGTCCACCAACGTTCAGCAGGCAAACGCTGGCGGCAACACGCTGACCAACGGGATAGATCTGGACGGCAATGTAATCGGAGCAGCGAACGCCACGTTTGCTGACGGCATTTCTGTTGTGACGTCACTGACATCACTGCAGGACAATGCGTCCAGCATCACAGGCACGTCGACTACCACGCTGTTGCTTACACAAGTAGACTTCAGTGGGACCACAGCCGTCTCCGGCTCGTCTCTTGACGTTGATGCCAATGAAAACCGTGCGACGGCGACGGCGAACCGTGCCACAAGCACTTTGGCCGTGACGGCGGACACCGCCATCATCGGGGCGGATGCAAACGCCGCTTCTGCAGATCTCGCAAGTGCAACGTCCATTACAACAGTCGGTGGGACCAACACACTCGCCAATGTGCAGGACAGCACTGGTTTCGCAGTTATCGCCACTACGGTAACCAATGCAGACATCGTCGCCGGAAATACTGATGCTACGACAGCAAGCCTGACCGGGTCATCGGCGTCCATCTCGGACAACATCGCTACTGCGTCGGGTTCTGGCAACATCGGCACCTCGACCATTGATATCGATGCTGGGACCGAAACCACGACCAACGCTGCCTTGGCCAATGTTCAGACCAGCAGCACGGGTGTGGACGTTGATTCTACCCTCACTGCGGGTGGCTTACGAGGCATCCGTGTCACAGGACCGGTTGCATCCTCTACGCTGGAGGTGGACAACAACGTTATCGTTGCGTCCGGCTTCGGCAACCAAGGCACAAGCAACCTGTCTGTTACGGCAAACACGATTGACCGTACGGACTCAACAGCCACTGGTTCGAATGTGCTGTCAGCTGCGGTGCCGAGTGTTGATGCTGATTTTGCATCGCTGAACGTACAGAATCAAACGGGCGGTATCGCATCGAACGCAACTGTATCCGGTTTGATCAATATCTCTGGCGGTACCGTAGACGACAGCAGCGCCACGCAGAACGGAAACCAATTGCAGTCGGATGCGACCTCGAACTTTGCAACCAACAGTGTTGACCTGACCGGGGCTTCTGCCATCACTGCAACGACGGCTGGCTTGGGCTCTATACAGACTTCGGGCACTGGCGCTACCCCTATCACCATTGCTTCGGGCTCGGCTGCCACCTTTGGGTTTGGTGTACAAGACCAACCAGTGACCAATTCGACCATCTCGATCGACGGCAACCAGTCCTTCGACTCGGCCACGTCGAACCGGGCGACGAACACTGTCTCTCTTGCGGGTAACTCGATCACCGGGCAGGCAGCTTCGCTCGCCGACGTCGGTGTGACCCTAGTACCACAGGTGTCGACGACAGCATTGGCTGACAACAGTCTGTCCAGTGTCCAGACCAGCTTTGCAGCGGTGACAAGTGCCTCGACGGTTGCCGGTTCAGTCTCTACGGGTGGGGGCGCTCTATCGGGGAGCAGCGTGTCGGTCAGCGACAACTTCGCTCGGTCATTCGGCATGGGAAACACAGGTGCCAACACGGTTGGCCTGATGGCGGATACCAGCTTCTCGGGAACCGCGGCATTGACTGCAACGCAGGTTCAGGCTGGTGATGTGGCTTCGTCGGCGTCTGTGTCGGCTCCGGTCACGGTGGCTTCTCTGACGGACAGCACAGCTGCGATTAACGACAATATCGCGTTCTCGCGCAGCATGGGTAACGATCAGACCAATGCATTGTCAATCGAGGGCAGTTCGATTGCAGGTGTCAGCGTTGCTAATGATGGTGCCACATTCGCCGGGCTTGGCGATATTGCCGCCACAAGCCGTACGCTTGACGGTGACAACGTTCTCACGGCCTTCCAAGGTCTGGTGAACGGGGATGTAACGGGTGCCGCAACAGTGACGGGTTCCGTAATTACTCAAGGTGTCATCACAGACAGCAGCGTTTCGGCCAGCGACAACATCGCGCAGTCGAATGTCACGGGCAGCCGCGGGAATAACCTGCTGGAACTGGCAGCAGATACGTCTGTCACCGGTGTGTCGGTCCTGACTTCCGAGCAATCGGGCCGGGCTGATACCGGTGAGACCAACGCGATCACTTCGACAGCCGATCTGACTTTCGGAATTGGCCAGACCGGAGCGTTCGCGCCGATCAACTCCGCGCTTAATGTTGATGGCAACGTCGGCTTCTCGTCGGCCTTCGGCAATGATGTTACCAACCGTGTGGATGTGAGCGGCACAAGTGTTGTGGGGCAAGACGACGCTCTGGCAACGGTTGGCATCAATGCAACTGGTGTTGTCAGTGGCACAGCAGACAATCTGGTGGGCAACTTCCAGTCGCGGTCTGACGTTGACGGTGGATCGAACGGTGTCACCAGCTCTGCTGACCTGACGATCAATTTGCTGAACGCAGCGACAGGAGCAACCAACAATAGCACGATTACTGCGGCTGACAACATTCTGGACTCGACGGCAACGTCGAACCGGGCGTCCACTGCGCTTGTCCTGAACGCAGATACTGCTCTGACGGCAGGTGGCGCAATTGCCAACCAGCAGTTCAGTGACAGCCCGGTTGTCAGCGATGTGGCGCTGCGTACCACGGTTGGAGGTGGGTCTCTCGGTGATCTGACCGAATCATCGGTTGCCCTGCGCGACAACACGGGCATCGCCCGTGCTGTCGGCAATGACGCTGTGAATGCGCTGAATGCGAGCGCAGGCACTGTGATCACGGGTGTGGCTGGAACAGGCAGCTCGACTGTCGGTGCTGGCGGTGTGCTCAACGCTTCGGGTACGTTTGCGACAGCCTCGAACCAGGTTAACACTGGTGCTGTGACGGCGCGGGCGAGCTTTGGCGCCGTAGGTGATCTGACCCAGAGCAGCCTTGGTGTCCAAACGGCCGCGCTTAACAGCTCTTCAGTTGATCTGTCGGGTAACCGTCTGGTGGCGGATGCAGTGTCGAACCGTGTGTCCAACACGATCTCGGTCTCGGGCCGCTCGCCTTCGACAGACGTGAGCACGGCTCTGACGTCTCGTCAGGTTGCGTCCGGCGCGGTCACGTCGCGGGTTGATACGTTCAACGTCGCAAGTGCCAATGGTGCGCTCGATGCAAGCTCGACACGCCTCGACGGCAACACGTTCAGCGCATCGGCTAGCGGCAACATCGCCACAAGCCGCCTCGTGCGCGACTGATACTGCCAGGAAGGGGCGCCTGTGTGGCGCCTCTTTCATCTCAGCTGGCGGGTGGTGATCCAGACTCACAATGGATCGACAAGCCACCCGCCAATTTTTCCCGGCTTCCGGTGCAAAAGAACGTAATAAAAATGGCGAAATGCCAAATAATGCCCGATCACACGCGCAGTTTAACCGGAGTTAAGTATGTTGCTTTTCACTCAGAGCCGGTTTTTTCACCGAGAACTAAGCCACCTCTGACTATGGATTTCTCTTAATGCTGGGGTCAAGTGCGGGTTCCTGCATTCAGAGTGCCGAATCTCAATCCCAGAGCGTGTGGATCCAGTTGTCGCAGCACCAGCTGGTGTCAATCCGCCCACTGACCGCGTGAGGTCATGAGGCGAACAGGAATTCGTTGTGTCCCGGTGATGTGTGTCCCGGACACAACCAAAAGAGGTTGGGCTCATGCGATGTGCCGTGCAGGGACCGCTGCCAGAAGGCAGATACCCAAAAAAGGTGTCAGCCAACAGGAGAGTATTAATGACAGCTTATAGAAACCGACCCTTCCAAAGTGTGAGCCTCATGGCGCGCCTTTTGGGTGGGGTCAGCATTGCCGTCCTTGTGTCCTACGCCCCCGCATTGGCGCAGGCCGTGGATATCACGGTCGACCGGACTGCGAACCCGGCAGGTGGTGCCGTCTTCACTGCGGCCAACGTTACCGGCTTTGAGACGGTGTCCGTCAATACGCAGGAAACGCGCCAACCCGGAGTCATCACGGCTACCATCACAGGTGGCGTGCTGAACTCCAGCATTGCGGGCTCCGGCTCAAGTGCTGTCGGCATTGAAGACAACGCCCTGACCGCAACGGCAACAGGCAACGTGTTCACCCTTGATGCCGATCAGCTCGGCTCGAGCGGTGATGGGTTTGCCGGTACCCTGGCGATACTGAGCGGCCAGTTTGCAGACGGTACCGTTTCCACGGCGATCACAGGCTCCAGCCTGACCATCGATGGGACAGGTGATGCGACAGCGACCTCTCTCGCGGCCAGCGACAACACGCTTTCTGCAACCACGACCGTGAACAACGCGACATCCGTCTTCTCGGACGATATCTCTGCTGATCTGGCTGGCGATCTCGCGCAGGCTAACGCCGGGTTCATCAACTCCCCGATCACGTTGACCGGTGGCGATCTGACGGCCCAGGAATTGCTGTCGGTCGAAGGTGGCGGCAGCGTTGTTGCCAGCACGCAAGCCGTTGCAGGCCTTGGTCTGGTATCCACTGCCACAATCACGGGGTCCGATATCTCGGTCTCTCTTGGGGATCTCGACGCGACCGGCTCTGCGTTGTCTGTTGATGGCAACGATCTCCGCGCGTCCCTGACCGGCAACCGCGCCAGCACCGGCACGGACCTGACTGTGGATACCACGTTCGACAGCACGGCTGCCGTGCTGACACAGCAGCAGTTGGGCGATGGGACAACAGATGTTGGTCTGGTTTCGACAGCCGATACCTCGACGTTGTCTGTTGCGTTGGACAATGCCACCGGTTCCAGCCTGACCGTGTCGTCAAACACTATCGGGGCACAGGCCAATGGTAACGTCGCAACGCTCAGCGGCGCCGGGGCAGGTGCCACTGTTGCCGATGGCACGTTCCTGCGCGTGGACGCCAACACCATTTCGTCGTCCACCGTTGTTGGAGGAAGGATTGGGAACAATTTGGATTTGACTGTCACGTTTGATGGCGGTGCTGTAGCGAACCCTGGTTTCGGCTTTGTTGCCGGCTCGCAGCAGGCGATCGAAAGCACCGGCACAAATGCAGGCACAATCTCGGCATCGAGCGATGGCAACAGCCTGTCTGTAACGGCGGCCGACTCTGCAGCCCTCGGTGGTGCATTGTCCGGGTCAACCATCTCGGTCACGGACAACACCGCTTTTGCCTTGGCATCCGCCAACACCGGTGGCACTGCAATTGACCTGAGCGCAACCAGCATCACGGCGACCGCCGGTCTGGCCAGCGATCAAACGCTCCGTGGCACGGGTGTGGACGCGCTTCTGGGTGACACAGGCGCATTCGCGCTGTCCGTGACGGCTGAAGGGGATGTGACAGCCTCGTCGATCCTTGTCGATGGCAACCTGTCCGTGGCAGAGGCCAGTGGCAACACCGGCCAGACGCTTTTGAAAGCAGATGCCGATACCGCTCTGCTGTCCAACAACACGAGGGATCGCGGCACGGGGATAGTGAATCTCGACCTGTTTACCACAACGGTCGCTGCAGATTTCGGCGTGTCCGCCAACCAGACCATCGTCGGTTCTGACGTTGCCTCAACGGCCGTCTCGTCCTTTGGTGTCACAATCGGTGAAACGGGGATCGCTTCCAACGACGCGGGTGCCATCGACGCCAGCACAATTTCCTTGTCGAGCAACGTGCAGCAGGCCACCACCAGCGGCAACACGTTGACCAACAGGATTGATCTGGACGCCAACGTGATCGGTGCGGTCGATACTGTTGGGCCAGTATTCGCTGACAACAGCTCGGCTGTTTCGTCCCTCGTGTCGTTGCAAAGCATCGATTCGGCGACATCCGCCGCGTCGACCACGACCCTGTTTCTGCGCCAGGATGATTTTGCCACCGCGGACACAACCTCGATTAATGCGTCTTCGCTGGCAATCGGTGCAAACCAGAACCGGTCAACCACCACGGCCAACCGTGTCACCAACATGTTGGACGTGACCGCGGATACCGCGATCATCGGGGCTGATATATTCCGCGGCCGCGCACTTGTGGATTCGACAGCAGGCACTTTCACCAGAACAGACGCAACAAGCAGCCTGACGAATGTCCAGTCGAATTCCGGGACGACCGTAGACGCGATGACGATCGCCAACGCGGGCATCAGGGCAGGTGGGGCCGGTGCAACCGTTGCCAGCCTGGCAGACTCGTCCGCGTCAATCTCGGACAACATCACAACCGCCTCTGGGGCCTCCAACATCGGCGCGTCGTCCATCACGTTGAATGCCGGAACCGAAACCACCTCGAATGCAGCGCTGACCAGCGTCCAGGACAGCAGTGCAGACGTGACGGCAGCCTCGACCTTTGATGTGGGCACTGCTCCCGCCACAGGGATCAATCTGACAGGCGCAGTCTCTGACTCGACCGTTGGCGTGGACAACAACGTGACCGTTTCGTCGGCGATGGGCAACCAGAACGCAAATACCGTGTCGGTCACGGCCACCACCATCGATCGTGCGAGTTCAACTTTGGCTGGCAACAACAATCTTTTTTTTGCAGCGGCAGACTCTGCCGATGTCAGAGCCGAATTTGCCGCGCTGAACGTACAGTCACAGACGGGCAATATTTCTTCTACCGGCGTGGTGGATGGTTTGATTGGCATTAACGTTGCAACAGGCAGTAATGCCGATCTGATCAACAGCAGTGCCACGCTGGACGGCAACGTTCTGCAGTCGGATGCGATGTCGAACCTTGCAACCAACCGTGTCGCCTTGGCGGGCACCGCGGCGATCACCGAAACGACCACTGGTCTTGCATCCGTCCAGACATCGGGCACGGCACCCGCCACGCCGATCACCATTGGCTCGTCTTCAACCGCGACGTTCAACTTTGTGCAAACAGACGGTAATGGCGATGTGATCAATTCGACGGTCTCTATCGATGGCAACCAGTCGTTTGACACGGCCACATCCAACCGGGCAACCAACACGGTCTCGTTGGCTGGCAACGCGATCTCGGGTGAGGCGGCGAATTTGGCCGCTGTCGGTGTGATGCTAGCGCCTCAGGTGGGCGCACGAGCCTTTGCTGACAACTCGCTGTCCAGCGTTCAGACAAGTGTCACCGCTGTGACCAGCGCGTCGCAGATCACCGGAACCGCAGACACCGGTGGACTGACGACCACGGACAGCAGTCTGAGCATCAGTGACAACTTCGCCCGCTCCTTTGGCATGGGCAACGATGCCGCCAACGTGCTGAGCATTCTGGCCGATACAAGCGCGGCGGGTGCTTCTGCACTTTCCGGAACGCAGGTTCAGATCGGCAACGTTTCCGCAATTGTGGATGTGACAGCAACGCTGGTTCTGGAAGATGGTCCTACCGGTTCCGCTGTTGACAGCACTCTGGCGACGGATGGCAATATCGGCTTTGCACGGGCAATGGGCAACAATCAGACCAATACTCTGAGCATTGCCGCCACTGAAGTCGATGGCGTCAGCGTCGCTGGCGAAAACGCATCCTTCGCAGCGCTCGGTGATGTGGTTGGAACCAACCGCGTCCTTGCCGGTGACAACATCCTCACGGCCTTCCAGGGTCTTGTCGGCGATGTCGCAGGCATGGCGACCGTGATCACTGATACCCAGATGGCGAATACGATTTATGGCAGCAGTGTCTCTGCAAGCCAGAACATCGCGCAGTCGAATGTCACGGGGAATGTGGGTAACAACCTGCTGTCTCTCGCGGCGGATACGGATGTAACGGGTCTGTCGGTTCTGACCTCGGAGCAAAGCGGTGGCGCAACATCTGATGTGACCTCCACTGCGCGTCTGATCTTTAGACTCGACCTTGACACTCGGAGCACCGTGCCAGATGTCGTCAACAGCGCGTTGAACGTTGATGGCAACCTCGGCTTCTCGACCGCGTTTGGCAACGATGTGACCAACCGTCTGACGGCGACTGGCACAACGGTCACCGGCCAAGACAACACGGCCCTGTCGAGCGCCAGCATTGCTGGAAACGATGGTACAGGAACTGTTGCAACCGGAACCGTGAGCGGCACGTCTGACAACCTGCTGGGGAATTTCCAGACGCGTACAGGTGGCGTAGTGACGTCATCGGCCAGTCTGGTAGCGGATCTGTTTGGAACTGCCGGAACTGCACCTAGGGACAACTTGACGGGGAGCAGCGCAACGTTGACCGGCAATACCCTGGACTCTACGGCGACATCCAACCGGGCCAACAATACGCTCGCGTTGAATGCCGCGACTGTGCTGACGGCTGGCGGGGCGATTGCCAACCAGCAGAACTCTGACAGTGCCGTGACCAGTGATGTTTCACTGCGAGGGGCCCTCGGTTCTGTTCGCTTTCAGGGTGTAACCGGTTCTTCGATCTCGATGCGTGACAATACCGGAATTGCCCGGGCCGCAGGTAACGACGCCACCAACGTGCTGAATGCCAGCGCGGGAACGGCGATGAATGCACTGTTCGCAGGAACAGCTGGCGCAACAGTCGGGACCGGGACTCCGGGTGCCTTGAACGCAACCGGGACCTTTGCTGCAGCATCGAACCAGGTCAACACTGACGCTGTGACGGCGCGGGCGAGCTTTGGCACTGTAGGTGATCTTACCCAGAGCAGCCTTGGTGTCCAGACTGCCGCGCTCAACAGCTCTTCGGTTGATCTGTCGGGCAACCGTCTGGTCGCGGATGCGGTCTCGAACCGGGTGGCCAACACCATCTCGATCTCGGGTCGCTCGCCTTCGACTGACGTGAGCACAGCGCTGACGTCTCGTCAGGTTGCGTCCGGGGCGGTCACGTCGAGTGTCGTTGGCGGTAACGTCTCCAGCGCCAATGGTGCGCTCGACGCAAGCTCGGCACGCCTCGGCGGCAACACGTTCAGCGCATCGGCCAGCGGCAACATCGCCACAAGCCGCCTCCTGCGCGACTGATACTGCCAGGAAGGGGCGACCTGTGTGTCGCCCCCTCCGCCTCAGCTTGCTGGTGACCCTCAAATGTTCCAAACACAGACCATCAATGCGGTACGGGCC
This sequence comes from Roseovarius mucosus, assembly GCF_002080415.1. NCBI lineage: Bacteria > Pseudomonadati > Pseudomonadota > Alphaproteobacteria > Rhodobacterales > Roseobacteraceae > Roseovarius > Roseovarius mucosus. Next base: position 3,045,886 of record NZ_CP020474.1, read on the forward strand.
CATTTGGCTGAGCATTGCCTGATTACACCTCGGGGGCTGTCGAACCTTGTCGCACAAAGAGGGATCCAACACCCGGATGGGCGTATCATCCGCATGCAGCAGGTTGGCGCCCATAATATCCGCCTCAATCCGCACTAACAGCGGCTACAGGGTCTTCATGGCGCGGCCTCACTAACCGACAAGCGTCGTCTCAGGAATGTCAGTCCCCATTCGGGCAAATATCTCATGCTGCCGATACAAAGGCAGGTGATCGTCAAATTTGGACACCATGATATGCGCCAGCAGGTTCGGCCCCGCCATGCTGCCCGGGATACATGCGCTTCAGCCTCCGGTTCTCCTCGGCGATCGTCTTCATCTCGCTGCGCAGGCTGGCGTCCATGCCGCCATACTTGGCGCGCCACTTTTAGACCGTGGCGCTGCTCATGCCGTGTTCGCGGCACGGCTCGGAAACAGGCGCACCGTTCTCCATCTGCCGCAGGATACCCATGATCTGTGAAGTTGCCCCTAACTTTTATCCAGCGTGAGCGAGACTCCGGCTTGCCTGTGATCCGAGCAGCCCATGCAAGTCCCATACAGACCAACCTTTGGTTCGTTCGTCGAGCAGCTCTTCCATTTTCAGGACATCAGACTTCTTACCATGATTTCTGCCCTCACACACGTTCAGTAATAATCAATCTGTTCGCCAAAAATGGTCGTCCCGGGCTCGACCTCGTGCCAGTATTTGTTCACGTGGAGCGTCTTTGAGCGCTGTTCGATCTCATCGAAAGAAACGGGATAGAAATCCCACACATCTAGTCCAACGTTGACGCAGTTTCGCGTTCCTAGAAAGTTGTCATGAACATGCCCGAAGAGGCAGTAAGCCCCTCGACGAGAATTGTTCCAGGTAAGCATAGGATAGTGAAAGAGCGTATTGTAATGCCTATGTTCTCCATCCCTCACTTCGGCCATATGTGAAACACTTGCCCACGGCAGCGACCTGATGATTTCATCATCATGATTGCCGACAATCAGGTGCTGTTCAGCACCAGGCAACCGGTTGAACATCTCCCGCAGCCAGTTTTTGTCCAGCTTTTTGTGGCCAAGGGCGAAATCCCCGAGCAGCCACAATTGGTCTTCAGGGCCCACCCGCTCATGCATGTTCCGCAGGATCACTTCATCGGCTTCGTTCGCATTTTTGAAAGGTCGATTGCAGAATTTCACAATGGCATCATGACCAAAGTGAGGATCTGCACAGTACCATTTTCGCTTGTGTAATTCGTTTCTTCGCATGTCAATTTATCTTTGAAAACAAGGCGAGCGACAGCGTGACCGGCGGCTAATTGGCAATGTGGCACAAGCAGACGAACAGCAGTCGCCCGCAGTTGCCTGGGGCGTTTATCTGGTAGTTGATATCGTCTTCATATTTGCCATGGCGATGCATTTACATCAGAACTGCGCGGATTTCCAGCCCAGAACCTGAGTTACCTCAGCAGATGCAAAGAGCAGCTTAACTCGCGCCAGATCCTGTCGAACCTATGGCATGTACCTCAGCAGTACTCAAAACCCATGAACACATGAAAACTTAAACCCATTTTAATGGTCTCTTCCTATTTATAAGCAAGGTATGGGAAGATAGAAGAATGATTATATGTTTCATTAATCAAAAAGGCGGCTCGGGGAAAACATCGCTTTCAATCAATGTAGCATCCACTCTTGCTAGATTAGGATATTCGGTTCTCCTGATTGACGCAGACAGACAAGCAAGCAGTAGTGCTTGGGTATCGCTCAGAGAAGAAACGGCTTTTCAAGTTGTTTCTATGGCGAGACCAAACTTCGCAAAAGATGCAAAGCAAATGGCGCTGAAGTATGATTTTACGATAATTGATGGACCTCCACACGCAGAGGAAATCAGTCGATCATGCATCGCTGCTGCTGACCTTGTTCTGATCCCAATTGAGCCTTCTGGCTTAAGTATTTGGGCCTCTGAGATGACTATTAGGCAGGTACAAGAAGTATCTGAGTATAAAGATATTCGAGCCGCGTTCGTTATTTCAAGAAAAATCTCAAGAACAATTATCGGCCGCCAAATTTATGGCATGTCAGAGGGCTATGGACCGCCAGTTTTGACTTCGCACGTTCATCAGAGGGTTGCGTTTGCGGAATGCTTGACCCTCGGGAAATCTATCCACGAATATGAGCCTCGTGGTTTGGCGGCCGTTGAAATCCAGCAACTTACAAACGAAATCCTGAATCTAATTGAAACAAATTTTCCAATCGAATCGTAATCATGCCAAGAAAATCTTTCTCGAGAGCGCCAAAGCCCCCGGTCCACAAATCTATCGAAGATTTTGAGAAGCGCGGCTTGGGGCATGATACTGCTAATAAGCTTGTTTTGCATGAGCCTTGTGCCCGGTTCACGATTGATATGCCCAAGAGACTACATAAGCGCTTTAAAACTGCATGTGCAGCAGCTGATACAAGTATGCGAAATGAAATAATACGGGCTATTGAAGAGCGTATCTCAGAGCTTGAAAAAACGTGACCTAGTAAATGATTTCTATATCAAATACAGAACTTCTTGGGTGGATGGATTTTGTAAGTAGACTGGAATACTTTCTTTATGCTGGCTTTGGTGATTTAAAATTTTCCACAACAGTTGATTTTTAAAGCGAGTTGCACATGTATTAATAGGAAAATTTTTTCTGATAAAATATAATGAGTGTATACTGAATGTTGGTGGAATAATGAAAAAATCACAAAAACTTGCTCGAGATTTCGACGTTTCAAAGTCAACCCAAATCAGACGAAACCCTGCCTTTGAAACGTTATTCAAAACGTTAAGGTCAGTCTGGATGCCGACTTCGTATCGTGGAAGAATTCACATTCAACCAGACGTAATTCTGCGAGCGTATCAAACCGCGCGTCTCGCAGAAATCGTATCTCCTGCTGCTTGCCGATCACGGCACGGGACGATGTGGCAATACAAAAGTGCACTGAATACGTTGCGCAGAATGCCTTCCAGCGAAAGCCAAAACCAAGCCAACCCGTTTTATGGCTTCATGCACTTCGATTTTGCTAGCCGAAAGAAAACCACTTTCTACAAGTACAAAGCTGCCCTTCAAGCCCATGCAATAGACCTGCTTCTTAAAAATGGAGAGGCGGTCATAGTGCAATTCTGGGATGACACCTTTGTTCATGATTTACGCGAGAGCAAACAAGCATTGGCCGAGGAAACTGAGTGGCGACTTGGCTTGATATATCGCGCTTTCAATGGCGACGGCTCAGTTGAAGTGCAAGTCGAGCAATTGGCCAAGAGCGACTTGAAGCGAAAGGCCGTATATCTTCGGCAAACGCCTCATGCATTTGAAGAAGTCATTTCAGCAGCGGCTTATCTGACCGCATTCCCACCGCTATTGAAGGAGCGAACTGAGCACATTCTTGCGCGGAAAGGACCAAGAGAGCCGAACCTTCAGGAACTGCAGATAAGGAACTGCGGCCTGACAGTTTTCGATATCGCTGAAGGATTTCAGCCGGAAACTGAATGGACTCCAAAGTGTGCCCAGTCTGCTGCGATACGAAGGGGGCGCTTCAGTAAGCGTCAATTGATTGCCCGACTAAACCGCTTAGACAAGCTTCGTGGTGATGGGAGGGACTGGCGAGAGCACTTTTTCCACTCTCTCGAAAACACGCCTGAGCGGGGTCGGGGCGATAAGAAAAGACAGACGGCAATCCTCACGTTAACAGGTTGTCGCCCATCTGAACTGGCCAAAGGAATTCGGATCTATCTAGAGGATTGTGGGGCTCTCGGGGCAACGGCGAAGCCAGTTTACTGTCTCGTCTTCAGAGTTCATGGCTCAAAATGTACAGTTCTCGCAGACGATGAAGAGATTGCGATCTTTGAAAAGATGAGTGCAGCTGAAAAGCTTTTTAAGAAAGAGATCTATGGACATCCAGCGCACAGATCAAATCAAGAGCGTGGTCACGAATGGCGGATCATTCGAGTAGTGTCAGATGCCCCCGAAGCGGCCTTTCTAGCTAACCATATTCTCGAAACTGGAGGGGCAATTGATCATGATCTCAGTCAAGACCCGTCTCTTCTGGATGCCGAGAAGGCTTCCATTAATGAGTTGATCAGTGGTTGCCTCTCGCACGTGATTACAGTTCATCCTAGCGGTATTGATAAAGCACTTCTTGCGCTAGATGAGGAACGGGAGCTGCCCGAAGAGTTCATCAATAAGCAGGCGCATAATATAGGGGCTTGGGTCTCGTATCATGCGGGGAAGCTCTACCCTCGGTTACATGACGTCGTTACCCCTTATGCATGGCGACATCAATTCGCATCTGATCTGAAAGCGTTTGCTGACAATCCAGAGCTGTTCGCACGAGCTTTGGGGCAAAGGTCTCAAAAGACCCAAGCACATTACGGGCATTCTTCATCGTCAGTCACTAAGAAGTTCGCTCATATCAGCATCCGGACATCGCAAGTCGTACGTGACAACTATCAAGCTTATGCACGGGCCAGAATTCGCGTGGATCATAACCCTCAGAAGATCTAGATGACGCCCAAACATCCTCCGTATTGGGCTCCCGGGGCTGTCGAGATGGAACTTAGATAATAATAAGCACTAAAAGGTTAAAGTGAGCCCTCTTACTAGAGGGCTCACTTACTTTTATAAGCCGCCCATTCGGCGGGTAACCTTCTTGCTTTTTTACAAGCTGTCAATGAGATAGTTTTTCTTAAACTGCCCATACGGCAGATGACAAATACTATATGCTCTATAATAGTTACCAAAAAGTTAAAAACTTTAACAGTTGGAGTGATACAGGGGGGAACCTCGAGATTTCTCTCAGTTAAATTCGGTTTGATGACGTCAAGCTCAACGTTACCCTTTCGATCGGGGTTGGCAGTACTTGAAAGGTACAAAACAATTACTTGTAGGGTACATTTCGATGACAATGATTAAGAGTTTTTGTGCAGAATGAAGATGTGATTGTGGGTTATTGCGCATTCAGTTTGAGATTGCGATCAGTTTTGAAAGATGAAAACATCATGAAGGAAAGTTTGCGGAGTTTTTGTAATGCTGACGATGAAATCATCTCTTCCATTTCTGATCACGACTCCATTTTGCCACGAAAGTGAAAGTTTCTACGGTGAGCTGTCGGAAGCTGTGCTTGAAGCCTTTGTTGTATATGCTTTATCATCAAATAAGAAAAGTGTGAGGGGAGTGGTTAGTATTGGCGAGGAGAAAATATTGGTAAATGCGAGTTTAATTTGTAGCAGTGAGGTTGAGGAATGTCTGAGCCGGTTTTCCAGTGCTATCTGGAAAAATTCTGAAGACGAGATATTTTCGATGCGGCTATCGGATATTTTTAAGTATGAAGAATTTGATAATGTGAATGAACTTAAAAAGAGGGCGTCAAAGCTTATTTCTGAGCTTTCGGGTGCTCAAGTATATGTCTCCGTATCAGATAAAACACAGATTTTGGCTGAGCACAGCGCTATGATCTTTCAAGCAATTTACATGAGATCACATGCAGACGACATTACTTATGATCCGAGAGTCAAATTGAATGTTTCAGAATTTGTTGCAAGGGGTGTGCGGCTAGAGTCATCAAATTACTGATGGAGCCCCTTAAAATTCCAAACTTTTTTTATAAAATGACGTTGTGGCATTTTAATGTAATGCTGGGAATGTTGTTTCTTTTTGCTGTTAAATTTATTGACAGATCATTTTTTATATATCTTTAGATTAATTTAAAAATATTTTCCAGAAGGGCGTAATTATTTACATTTTTTATATTGACAGTTGTATCTCCATCACAATGTACGTCACTGAGCATGGTGAGTTTGAATTAACATGCTTGCTCGCAGGCGCAAGGATGAAATTATGCCACGCAGGCGTCTGTTTTTAAAATCTAAAGGTAGAATCTGACGTTAAGGAAAATATATATGGGATTTCTCACATTTAATATTGGAATGATTACTAGATCAAGCGGTGGATCTGCAACTGGACGATCAGCTTTTCAGAGGTGCGTTAAATCTGAATGTGGAACCCATGATTACAGTTCAAAACGAGACGAGTGCATACTACATGAAGTAATGCTGCCCGAGAGCGTTAAGAGTAGATTTCGCGATCCTGCAATACTTTGGCTGGAAGCTGAGAAAATGGAGGGCGGTTCGGATTCACTGCTCGGACGTACAATCGAAATATCAATTCCAGACAAGGTCCCTCTGGGTCTGTGGAGAAAGTTCGCACAAGAAATTTTATTTCCGTACGTTGATCACGGTTTTGCAGTAGAGTACGGGATTCATAGAACGAAAGTGAGTTCCGGGAATAACGATAACATAAGTATTCACGCACTTGTATCAGCCCGTCGAATGGGCAAGGAAGGTTTCTTGATAAAAGGGGATCGATACTTTGAGAGGAAGTTTCTAAGAAAAGGTTGCGCTTCAATGATCAGAAAGATAACTGCAGAAGCAATGAATTTCTTTTTCTTTAAGAACGGCATAAAAGCATTCGTCGATCATGAAAAGAATGAAGCTGGTGATGATTTGGCTCCGATTGCTAGCGATCATATCATTCAAGAAATTAAGCGTGAAACGCAGGGTTTAAAAAAACACATTGAAGAAGGGGCAACTCCTTCCTCGTATATGCCAAAGTTTTCTCTGGCGGCAGGAATGTTTCTCTTGTCCCAGTCTCAGAAAAAGAATGGATTGGACGGATTGTGCGAGGCTGTGGGTGATCTCGACGAGATGCCATCAGTCCCAGAAAGGGGTCACCTGAAGGGGCCCTTGCTTTGAGTTCCTGGCTTCATGGGTAACCCTGGACGCGGACGCTCTGATATCGGCATTGAGCGCGATTTCGCAGGGCAGATGAGTAAACTGACAGTTTCCGTGCCATGAGGGCGTCAACGGGTGACGTTCACTGGCCGCGTTCGAAAAATGCCGCGCATGCATCGTGTCCGTCCCAGCCCGTGCACCTCGCGCGGGCTTTGTCGTTTCTTATGACGCCAAAGCCAAAACACCCGCAAGGTCTCCAAGACGTTCACTGTGGCGACCGCCCTGATGCTGCCGCAGGAAGCGTATATTGAGGCTGATCTGGCCGTACATCTGTCTGGCGCTGCTTGGATCAATGGCCTTCGGGCACCGCACGGCGGGGTGCGGCTGCGCTCCTCTGATTTCATCGTCCAATGAGACCATACTCCGGATGAGCGCCCAGAACCTCAATACGCCTAAGCTGTTGCTTGCCAGTGAGAATTGCCCCGGCATTGTCACCGAGATCTGACCCACCCGGTTGTTATGTTCTGCGCGTCATGTTGGCGTCAATGCAGATGTCTCCTTTCGTTTCTTTTTCGCCGTCTCGGAACTGGCCTTGAATCGATAGCTGTCATTTCCGGTCTCCAGAATGTGGCAGCGGTGGGTGGGGCGATCGAGACGAGCTGGCAGACATATTGGAAGAATCCGCCAACGCTCTCAAACATCATAGATGCCGGAATGCGTGCGCCAGGGCAGGGTAGCTCTAATGGATATCTTATCAGAAATCTTGAAAGCATTCTGAGTATCTGTCTTAGACGTCGGCCAGATCTTGATAGGTCTTGGGAGCGTGAGGAGAGGCCGCGTATTGACAAAGTAAGAAATCGTCCTTACTTTTGAGGGAACAGAAGTGTAAAAACACTCGTGGCTCGGGAAGAGAAACATGGCAGACCTTCAGTTCGGACGCGTGAGCTCGAAAGGGCAATTCACGCTACCTAAACGCTTTCGTAGCGCACTTGGCATCAGGACAGGCACAAATGTTGCTTGCGAAATGCATAAAGGAGAGCTTCGGATTCGTGTTGCAGAACCGCGAGACCGGAACGATGATCCAGTTCTGGACGAGTTCCTGAAGCTGATCGATAAGGACATCGCAAAGAATGCAGCTCTCTTTCACATGCCGAAATATCTCGAAGCACGCATGCGGGAAGCTGCAAAGCAAGATGTCGATCTCGAAGATGAAATTGAAGGTGACATCGAGTTTTGAGTGAAAAGACAGAACCAACAGTTATAAACGGGTGGACACTATTGTTTCACCCGTTTTTCATTGAGAAGCTTACAAAACTTGAAGCAAATGCTCAGAAAGCGCTGCCAGAAAATCCTGGGAACGCTTACGTAAAACTTTTTAATCAGATCTCAAAACTCGTCTATGAAAAGATCCCTGAAAATCCTGCATCTCCTGAGTTCAGACAGGGGAAGACGTTGGGATCTGGATACAAACACTGGCGGAGAGCAAAGTTCGGCGGAAACAGGTTCCGTCTCTATTTCAGGTATTCAGAGAAAGCTAAAATAATAGCATATGCTTGGGTCAACGATCAGAATGGTATGAGAAAAGACGGTGACAAGAATGATCCGTACGTTGTCTTTAAAAAGATGCTGGATTCCGGAAATCCGCCAGATGACATCGAGGATCTGATCAAGGCTTGCAGAAATCTCTGAAATCAAAAAGCGAAAAGACCAGGAACGACAACCTGGCATTTTCTACAGCAAGAAGAAAATATGTGTGTGAGGGTACATATAATATATAATTTAAATTAAATCATATTGCAAGATAAAATAATATAATACTTTAATTAAAAGTAGAAATCTAAAACTAGAAGAGGGCTGGAAATTAATCCAACCCTCCTCACGATCCCAAGCAAACAAAGGGTGAGTAAAGCTCTCCGTTCTCTTATGAATTATATAGATTCTGAATAAATTATAAAATTAACTATTTAAACTAAGTTATTTAAAGATTTCTTTGTGTATACCTGGGATAAATGATTTCCATAGGATCAATAGCGGTTCCTGCTTTCTTTTCGTTTTCTATTGATAACAAGTTGTCAAAATATTCTTGGGCAGGCTTCAAGTAGCCGTCGCCCATAATTGGAGGTCTTCTATTCATAATGATGTTGTCAGCAAAAATACCGAAAAGATCGGAAAGCTGTTCTCCAGAAGAAATCTTGTTTTTGTAGATGAAATCTATCAAATTCTTGTTCAAGTTATCTATGATGTCTAGACTGTCGGCTTGGCTTTTTAAGCCTGCATCGATCAATATACCGCGCATCTTGCGTCCTGGAACGTGATATTCACTGCTGACAGGCTGAAAGCTGGCGTTCTTGATGGTTTCTTTGGCAATGCGTTTGTAGGTATAGAAACTCTGAAGAGGTCTTATCAGAACTCTCAGACTATCAGATTTCTTTGAAAAACCATTAATATCAGCTTTCGCTTCGAAATAATCGCACTCAGAAAGCGCCTTTAGTGCTTTATTAAAGCACTCATTTATCTTTGAATTAAAGATTTTCTCACCGACATTACAGGCTTGCATGAGAACAGCAGCTCGATTTTTAGTCATCGTAAATGCCGTGCTCGAGGAGCGCTCTTTCAACATGATATAGGGAAGCAGACCAAGGGACAGCACAGATGTCATACGCGATACGTTCAAGAGATCTGTAAATGCATAGAAACCTGGGTTCATCATCTGCTCGAAAACAGGCTTCGAAAGCTTGAATGTCAAATAATTGTAATCTTCTGAATAGGATTCAAGAATTCTAACAGTCTGAGGTTTGCTGCCGTTCTTTACACCGGTGGCCGCGATCACCACGTCTTTTTCAAGGAGATCTGGAACAAAAACAGGCTTAAGTTTGTGAAGTTTCGTATTAAAAAACTGTTTAATCGCATTTTTGGATATCTTGATCTCTTGTGTTCTTGAATGATAAGCGGTCGCATAGATCAAATGCATCATCTTTAAAGATTGCAGTCTTATACCCTTTGCTGACATATCAAGAAGACTGGCTGCAAGCGGATACTCAACGCGAAAACTGGAAGACATACCCGATGTAATCCATTGCTCAGGCGACTGTAAAAAAAGCTTATTTTCTTGGTTTCTGCAAACCAAGGCATGGTAAGAAGGCAGCTTGTCTTTTGAAGCACCAGACTTATAACGACCATAAATCTTTTGTAATTTCTCATGCTCTCCTAAAAGCCTTCTCAGCTTCGCTTGCTCAATCTGATATGAAATTTCTTCATCTGTTTCTTCAGCACAGATTTTAAGGAATTCTTTATCGAAATCTTTTAAGTTTTCCTCGCTTTCAAATTCAGAAATATATTCCTGTTCATCCTCTTTTTCAGAGATATCTCCATCATGCTCATATTCAGGAGTTGCTTTATATTTGTTGAAAAACTCATTTTCTATTGAATAATCAACATATTGCGAATGATAGGGAGAAAGGGGAATGCCTTCTTCAAGACCCAATTCTTCTTCTAAATCGGAAGCTTCTGGTTCATAATAGAGTTCTAAAGATAGCGTCATAAATTACTCGTTAAAATGCCTTCTGAAATAAAGAAGGTCTTGGGATTGCAAGCATATATTATAATCAAAAGATACAATCAAGTTTATAATCAAGATTAAGCAAGAAAAAGGTAAGCAAAACTGAGATTAAAACCCATAAGGGGGGGGGATAAAAGTAAAATATCGTTTTCTTATTAATTAAAACAATAGGTTACAGCCTCTCTAATAATCAATATACTATAGATATAAGAAGACGGGTTGCTTTTGGTCTTTGAGTGATCAGGTTACATCTGGTCATAGAGCTGTCATCCATCGCTTCGGTTTACTTCCTTCTCGATGCGACAGCTGATCAATATGGTATAGGTTTCCTTTGTTACGCGCTTTCGCGCGGATCTTGGTGAGGGAGGGCATATCTGTTTGCTTCATTGGAGCAGATCAGTCAGCTTTCCAAAATCAGATCCTAACAGTAACTCTTATAGCTTCGAATACCTGTTAAAACGACCACATGATGAGGTTTTAGGTAAAACTTGTACATTACCATGTCAAACATGAAAACTGATCTCCACGGGCTTTAAAATCAGCCACTCCATTCATCCCCCACAAGACCATAGGTAACCCTATTGAAAAAGCCCCGAAAAGGAGTTTTTCTTTTTCATATTGAGTAAACGGTCTTCTTTAAAGAAATCAACTAAAAGTTGTTTTCCTTAAAGGCTCACAGATTACGTCTCAGTTTTTTCTTAACCTTTGGTTTGCGTGATGCTTGCGGAGCAGCAAGAACAGATTTCCTGTTCGGATCCGGTTTATTCTGCATCATGACATTCAGCAAATCTCTTACAATAAGACTCATACGTTTATTCAACACAAAGTATTTTTTTCGCATGTCTACTGTATGATGAAGCTCACGGATTAAATCATATTCTGAAGTTTTGCCTTCTCTTTGGAAATCTCTTTTAATTGAATCAGATTTACTTTTATAATTTCTTATAGCGTATATTATTTCATCAAGGCTTTCTTCTTCGAAGCTCTCATAGAGTTGATATAGCTTTTCCAGCTCGAAAATATCTAGCTCTTCACTGTCTACGTGTATGTAAGGATAGTCTTTTTCAAGTTAGCGTTTGATTGTAGATAACTGCTTAATAAGCTTATCAGTTTCTTGCAGTGTTTCTTCAACGACGGTCTTCCTTTTAAGAAAGCAATAAAACGTTGTAATATATGGTCCTGGTCCTGGTCCTGGTGCTGGCGCGGGATTCTGCTCTTTTGAAACAGATGTATTTTGATTCGATTGATCTACACTGTTAGCCACAATTTCTTTAAGCATTCAGAATTTCCTTTTGAATGTATATTACAAAATATATAGCATAAAAACTTGCGAATATCCATAGGAGATATGTAAAGAAATATGGTTAAAACCTTTTCAAGTAATTGTTTTACTCAAAGAACCAAAGATAAAGCTTAATTTTGTAAAGATTTTTCGTTAGGAAGCTGGCTTAAATGTTCTACACAAAAAATCTAGATGTGTAGAACATTCATGGATAGCTTTCTTTAAAGAAATCCTGTTCCGGCATCGTTCTTGAATTTCTCATGATCAGCAAAATAACTACGTACAGTGTTGACGTCTTTATGTCTTGTTTGCTCCATGATCGAATTGATGGGAGCGTTATGCAATCCAGCAGTGGTCACGAAACCAGATCTTACAGAATGTCCGGAAAGCAACTTTGGATCGAGACCTGCATCACAAGCTCTGTTTTTTATGATGCGAGAAATAGCTTCCCCAGTCAGAGCTGAATTGCGGCATCTTTTGCCACCTTTTAACACTGGTCTGAAGATGTAGCCTGTTTCGATGCCAGCTTCTTTGATACAGTTTTTCAAGGCTTGCACAGGCTTTATGATGCGACCTGTTGGAACGGTAATAGTTTGCGGGTATCAGATCAGACGGGATAAGCTCGGATTTACCCATGGCTCGACTAAGGCCGAGGTACAGCTTTGGAACTTCCCGACCTCCACAGTCCGCATCTTGTGGCGGCGCGCCGACCACGGACGGCAGTATGGACCTGCTCGTTGGACCGTCCTCACCATTGACCAAACCCGCCCGATCACAGAAGAAAACAGGGATCGTTCTAAAGGGCGGCTTCGGCTTTGATTATCTAGGTAAGCTGATTATAGAGAACCCCCAAAAGATCACGGTTTCTGGAAAGATCGTTTGTGCATACAATTTTGATCTGACGTTTCTTTCGAAAGCTCCAGATGAAGCCCGCTTAAGAACGCAATCTGGTAAAGATCGAAGACCCAGATTTCCACCATTCGATTAAGTGATCAGTCTACATTATTTAAGAAAAGAAGGCTCCTTTTTGGGGCCTTTTTGCTTTCTTATGATCTTGAGGGAGGGGGAGGGTGTATGGCTTTCCGAAATCTTTAAAAAACATTAAGATTTATGTAAATTCTATGAATAAATTTTACCAAAAGCTAGTATTTTAGATAAAAGTATACTATATAATATATAGAAAGCAAGAATAGAAGAGGATGCTTAAAATGGATAAACCAGAAATTAATGTAAAATCAAAAATTATGTATGACGCAATCATGAATGGATATACGCAACCTGAAATTATTATTGACACTTCAGGTTCTGTTGAAAAATTAAAGAAGTTTAATACCCCGCGAGTTGTCTTCGAGTATGAAGATTGTAATGATAAATACGTATTTGAACTACGATATTACATGGTCTTTGATGATTCTTATAATGTTGAAAGAAGACTTTTTGTTAATGGTGAACTTATAAGGGTGCGATCTGATAATCCTCTTTCGAGCGTTCAATCTATAACTTTATCTATTCAAGAAAACATGCGCTATGTTCTTGAAAAGAATGAGGAGATTAATGAAATTTTAGAACAAAAAAGAATCAATGATATAGAAAAAATCTTTAAGGCAATTAATGATGATGAAGCAGACTTTAGAATAGAAATTCATTATTCGTCTAATGATGTAGATGGAACATGTGCGGAAGTTGTCTATGAGTTTGATGATATCGAATTAAGACTTCAAGCCCTTTCAAATGGAAAAAATTACGAGGATGAAGACGAAGAAGAAGAAGAAGAAGAAGAAGAAGAAGTTACATATGACGACTTGGATTGGAATAAAGTAGACCCGATCTGGGTGAATGGTGATTCACTAAGTAACAGAAACATGGATATAGATTTAGATATTGATTGGGATGAGCTGCTTGATCTCATCAGAGAAGAACTAGACGAATATCATGCAAACAAATAAATTTACCAATTAATCGCCTGCAAGTCAGCTTTTCATTGGCTTGCAGGCAACACAGGATTCAAACAAATGAAAACATTTACAGTTACACACACACAAGATTTAGGGGAAACCCTTCCAGCATTGCTGAGAAATATTTCTGTTCTAAAAGACTTCTTTGGATACGAAAAGTTCTTGGTAAATGATGTAGAAATTACCGAAGAAGTCTTATCTCTTTTTTCTTCTCTGACAGCTCATGTTACAGAGAAACGAAAGCACAGTTATCCGACATGCTTCATTGTTGATCGTCTTATGGGTGATTACTATCATTATTCGGAGATTTCTGAAGCCTGGAATATTCCGATCACGACTTTCTATCGCATTAAAAAAGGTGAGCTGACTTAAGCTCACCTCTACTGTTTTCTTGGTATTTGATCTTCAGTTACCAGACAAACCACTTTTTACGGCATCTGTAATGATATTTGTTAATGCGCCTTTTGCTTTGGATTTCAGGCCATCGACAATACCAGGTGATTTTTCGGCTTCTTGTTGTGTCTCTTCAGCCAGCACAGGAACCTCGTAGAGTGTTACCTCTGCTTGTGTGACAGGAGCCCCCAGGATCTTCAGAGATGCCGTTGAGCGGGCTACATCATCGAGCGCAACACGCATCCATTCAGCAGCCCCTCCAGCAGCGTCTCGCATGCCCTGTTCAGCTTTGGCCTTCTCCAGTCTTTGGTCGATATCGATACCTTTTTCACGTCGTTCATCGATCAAGGATTTATCAGTGATAACACTCGTATCCTGTATGGCTTGAGAAGGCGCTTCTTTAGCTGTGATATCTTCATCAGATTCTGATCCTAATAAGTAGACAATCCCAAGGATCATTACTGCAATCAGACCAATACCTGCCAGCTTTCTTGGCTCAATAGATGGCCCTTTTGTAGATGTAGTATTGCTTGTATTGATCTCAGGAGCTGTCTTCTCACCGTTGTTCAAATTCGTATTCATTCCCATTAATGACATATCAGATACCTATTAAAACTGGGTCAGCACATAGCCAGCAGCAAGCATGGCAACCAGGATCCCCCAATTCGGGCGTCCTGTTAAAGCTGAGAAAAGAAAGATGACCATACCCAAACCAAACAGGATTGCCGGAGCCGTTCCTGCAAGGTTGAGCATTGTATCCAAAATAGAAGGAGAGGGTGGAACCAGATCTGTTGGGTTGACCTGATTTTCTAATGTTTGCCTGCCGAATTCAGGAATGCTGTCTTTATTTGAAATTGTGTTTTCTGACATTTTGATAATCCTTTATCTATAAAAATTAAATGACTCCTTTCCCAGATTTTCCAAAATTAAGTTAGCGTTGTGGGATTTTGTAATCTGTTAACTTATTAGATGAAAACAATGGAGTTACAAAATGAATGTTACAGAGAAAACAACAGATAAAATGGGAGACAGCTCGTTGTATCTGGAAGTTGGAGATGAACCGCGCCGGGTTTGCCGGAGGCTCCAACTCCTGAGTAGGATTGAGCATCATGAGCAAAACAACGAACAAGTTTTCCCCTGAAGTGCGTGAACGCGCGGTGCGACTGGTCTTCGACAATGAGGGGCAGCTCGGTTCGCGTTGGCAGGCGATTATGTCGATTGCGGCGAAGATCGGCTGCGCACCCCAGACCCTGAACGACTGGGTCAAGAAGGCCGAGGTCAATGTCGGCAAGCGTGCGGGCGTCTCCAGCGAGATGGCCGAGCGCATGAAGGCGTTGGAACGCGAGAACCGCGAGCTGCGCCAGGCGAATGAGATACTTCGCAAGGCGTCAGCTTATTTTGCGCTGGCGGAGCTCGACCGCCGGTCGAAGTGATGGTGGGTTTCATCGACGCGCATCGTGATGCGCACGGGGTCGAGCCGATCTGCAACGTGCTGCCGATCGCCCCGTCCACCTATTATGATCATCTGGCCAAGCGGGCCGATCCAACCCGGCGGTCGGATCGCGCGCGCCGGGATGATGCGCTGCGGCCAGAGATCCGGCGTGTCTTCGAGGAGAACTGGAGCGTCTACGGCGTGCGCAAGGTCTGGCACCCACTGCGCCGCGAAGGCTTCGATGTCGCTCGCTGCACGGTCGCGAGGTTGATGAAGGACATGGATATTCAAGGCATTATTCGAGGCAAGCCACACAGAACGACGATCCCTGACAAGAAGCAGCCCTGTCCGTTGGACAAAGTGAACCGCCAGTTCCAGGTGCCCGCACCGAACATGCTGTGGGTCAGTGATTTCACCTACGTCGCAACCTGGAAGGGGTTCGCATATGTGGCTTTCGTGATCGATGCCTATGCTCGGAGGATCGTAGGCTGGCGCGTCAGCACTTCTCCTCACGCCAGTTTCGTCCTTGATGCATTGGAACAGGCGGTCCACGAACGTCGCCCGGTCAAAGGCATGGGACTGGTGCATCACAGCGACAGAGGCAGCCAATACCTGTCCATAAAATACACCGAAAGATTGGCAGAGGCGGGTATCGAACCTTCTGTGGGCAGCGTCGGCGACAGCTATGACAACGCCCTCGCCGAAACGATCAACGGCCTGTTCAAAGCTGAGGTCATCCACCGTCGCGGCCCGTGGCGCAGTTTCGAGGCCGTCGAATACGCAACACTCGAATGGGTCGACTGGTTCAACTACCGCCGCCTGCTCGAGCCTATCGGGAACATCCCGCCCGCAGAAGCCGAAACAAACTTCTACGCAGCTCTGGAAACCGAACCCGTGGCCGCGTAACTCACCGAAATCAGCCTCCGACAAACCCGGCGCGGTTCAAGATAAGGTATTTCCAACGAAGGCAGAGCTGACAAAGCTGGAGATCGACGTTCTCTATCACAGGATCTTTGGGTATTCACATGATGGGATTGCAAATATCATGGGATTTTCAAGAGAAACTGCCCGCAAAATCGAATTGCAGGCAGTTAAGAAACTCAAGGAAACATTGGATTAAGAATAATCAGGATGTCTTCATGTTGAAGCCAGTATCAACCCCAAGATATGCGGCAAGAGCAATCACGAATTTCAAGCTGCGAACTTCAACACGACCATTGATAATGCGGTTGACATCAGCTTGTGGCAAACCGGTTTCCCGTGCGATATCTGTCTGATTAATTCTTTTCTTGATAACATGATCACGAATTTCAGAAGCAATCTTTTTCTTGATATCTAGAATAACCTGTTCACTCGCATCATGGAGCTTTTCATAGCGCCCTTGAGTCTTCTCATATTGAAGTTTTTTCCAGCATGCCGGAGCACCTAATTTTGGTTTTTGTTTTTCCATAATAATGATTTCTTTCTTTAATTTAATATATAGTTATTTACATTTTTTACAATGCAAAAAATTTTAACTAAATAAATTAAATACCTTAGAAATATATAATAAAATACATTGGGTCCGATAGCTTACATTATCAGACGTAAAAGATTTTATATTTTCAATGATTAAGCTTTGGTTTTCTGGTCCAATCAGCATCAAGCTCTCTTTTCAGATCTCTATGGTATCTGGCAGCGACTTCTCGTGCGGCGTAGTCATGAAATCCATAGGCAAGCCTTCTGATGATCTCTCTTGAGCGGCCTTTACTATCCTGCGGCAGGTTTTCTTCTGATATTCCAAAAATGCGGTAACCTTCTCCTCTTTCAACAAGATCACGAGAGCCGGGAATGATTAAGTAGGTCACTCCAAATGTTCCGGTAATGATCCACTTCATACCAGCAGCTTTTGTTATCTCTTCAAGATCTAGGATTTCACCAGATGGCATCTTTTCAACGCCAGCTGGTGGATCTACAGGATCAAGGTTTAGGATATCTGGATGAATTTGTTTCATTTTGTGGACATGGGTTTGGTTACCAAATACTTCTACTCTTCGGGATTGCGGCGATCAACATAGCAGGAAGAGTGAGCCGGTTTTTTCACCGAGAAGTGAGCCACCTCTGATTATGGATATTGGTTCATGCTGGGGTCAAGCTGTGTGTTGTTTCCTTCTTCTTTGCAAAAGGCCCCGAAAAGGAGCCTTCTGTTTAATGGTTAACCCGTGATCTTACTGTGAGGCCTTCATTATTCCCAATATGTAATCGAATTTTGAATCCGCATCCTTATTTGTCATCCCTACCAGCTCGAACATTCCTGAAATACCGTAACCTTTGATAATGTCTTCAGGAGGATTTGTGACGGCTTCAAACATGCGTGAATAACATACATCAAGTTCTTCCTGGTCTACCCAACCAAAATTATCGTTTAACAAATTATTAAATGTTATTCTGTAACTGTTATCAAACGCTTCGGTATATTTTTGACTATGAGCAGACATATGATCTAAGTTTTCTTCTCTCAGTGAGATTAACAGGGTTGCCAGCTCCAGAAATCGTGCGGTTGCCTTTGCGCGCTCTTCAGTTAGCACTCCGACGTCCAAATTGTTCATCGTGTTTGCGAAGGCCATACCACTGCATGCTGATGCGACAACTATGTTCGGGTTTGGTAAATCAGGCGCAGAACTCGTAGATTGCGCATTAGCCGGGGTAACAAAGGCAGCAAGCATTGTTACTGCAATCAAAGATTTCATCTCAGTTTCCTTGTTTTGTCATAGAAGAGCACTCTACCAAGAGCTTAGATGTCTCTAGATTGCTGGAAAAACAGGTATATGCAAGCTCGTGATGCTCTCCTCAGGAAAGCTAGAATCTCCCTCCCACAAGTTTAAATGAACTCAGATATCTTGGCTTTGGAAGCCAAAAAGATAACGGGCTCTGCTGTTGATCAGCAGACTTTAATTTCTGCATTTGAAAAGCTGACAAATAAGCTCAAGATTGATCCTTCTCTTAAGCATATCAAAGGGAAAGCCGCATAAAAGGGATTGGATGAAAGCCTGATAAAGCTTCTGCTCGATCTCCTGGACCCGTTGAAGCATCCGGTTCCAACGGGCTTCCAGTTCTGCAGTCACCAAGCGGTTCTCTGGGTCCGATGCATCATACTGTAGGAATGCACGGTCGGGCGTCTTGGTTTACCATCAGCATTGCGTTCGACCAGCGCATCCCGCACGGCCTCGGCCTCGGCGACCGCTGTTTCCAGATCCTCAAACGCCAGCTGACGCGCATCGGGGGGAAGATGCTCGGACCGCTTGCCATAAAGCGCATGACGCAGCTCGGCGATCAGGTAATCTTGGCGCTCGGTCTGCGCCTCCAGCCCGGCGACCCTGGCCTGCATGGCCGCGAAGGCCTCACGCACGGCAGGCGGAAGGCTGTCCAGATCAAAGGGGAGATCGGCGGGCGCAGACATGGCGATTTATACCGCATGCCCCCACGACTGCCCATATTTACAAGGCGATCCGAGTCATTCTGTCGCGGTGGGCGGGGTCGGTCTGGGCGTATGGATGCGGCGCCAGTCAAGCCCTGCAAACAGCGCCTCGAACTGCACCCGCGACAGCCGCATGACGCCGTCACCCACCTTTGGCCAGGCGAAGCCGCCCTGCTCCAGCCGCTTGTAGATCATCACGATGCCACTGCCGTCCCAGAACAGAACCTTGACTCTGTCGCCACGCTTGGACCTGAACACCACCATCACCCCCGCCTTCGGCGCAAAGCCCAGCTCGGAATGTGCCATGGCTGCCAGCCCGTCGTGCCCTTTGCGGAAGTCTACCGGCTTGGTCGTGATTACTATCCTTACGGCCTGATCCGGAAAGATCACAGCACCTTCCTCAGCGCCGCCACCAAGGCTGCCGCGCGGTCTGGGCTGCAATCCGGCGTCACATGCAGAACGGCCCCACAGATCTCGACCTTGATCACGTCCGCGTCGGCCGACGCAGTAGCGGCAGCGGCATCAACCGATGGCTCGATCACCAGCGGCTCAAAGGCTGGGACCGCATCCATTGGCACCACCAGCTCCCCCTTGCGCGCAAGACCGCGCCATCCGGAAAGGTGCCGGGCAATCAACCCATACTTCGCCGCAACATCGCAGACCCGCGCGCCGGGCTGAAAACTCTCGGCCACAATCCGCGCCTTGAGATCATCCGGCCAACGCCGACGCCCGGTGGGGCCATCAAGGACCTCGATCCGCGACACTCCCCTCGGCCCCCGCACCTCCATCCGGTGCTCGTTTTGGCGCTCCACGGCCAGCCTCCCGCAAACTCAGTTGCACGACGGAATGCCCGAAGTCACATCAAGCCGAAACCACGGGGCTAGCGCACCGCTTACTGTTGAAAGAAGATCGATTCAGCTTTTCCGAAAGTCATTCCACGCCTCAAGAATTGATCTTGTGAACTCTTCAGAAGCCTGTCCTAAATAGGAACTTTTGGCCGATTTGATGGTTTTGATATCATCGGGAAAGTAAGCTAACACCTGCTCGAACAAGCAAACCCACTGCTGAGCCCCATCAAGACCCATGGCTACCTTTTCATCATCAGGTATCAATACAGCTTTCTTGTCTTTCCAGGTGACATCCTGCTCACTATGCGTGATCGCCAGAGCTATGACACCGACTTTCTCGATACCCTCGCGCATACCAATAGCAGATTTGATTGCGATGCCTGGGTGAGGATGCTGTGCTGTCCCGCCGAAGGGAAAATTGAAGCCGTAAACGGAACCTTGAGGAACAGGAACCAGCTCTTGACCACGCTGTCTGTTTGGATCAGCAGGATCTTTGTTAGCCCGTTCTCGTTTTGGCAAAGGATTACTTCTCCAAGCCAAAAAATGCGAGATCTTCGTCTGACATATCCTTGGGATGGCCAAACCACATATCATCGCTTTCCAAAGCGGTCAGGCCTGCATAGGGGCTCTTTGCTTGGGTAATCTGAGGTGATGACGGTAGCACGGTTGCGGCCATCGCTTCATAGATCGAGGCAACGGCGGTAGCTGTTCTCACATCGAGCTCTGGATCCCGATAGAGAGGAAACTTCCTTTTGTAAGCAGCAGCTTTAATGTCTTGTCCTGAAACCCTTAAGGATGTCACAACATTGAATTTAATACGTTTTTTGTAAGTTTCCACAACTTTAGAGCCACGTTTCACCTTGCGGCGCGTGCCCATCGGGTTTCCAGTCAACCCCATAAAGTGTGTTTTGCTGCCTTTGACCATCTCGTCCATCCTCGCCATCAACATATGTTTTGGTTGACTGCTAGTCAATTCTTACAAGAGGCTCTTGTAAAAATGGTAGGTTTCGTTACCCAAAACTACAAAATGGGTAATCATACCTACCATTTTCAGGGTTTCTTTATGCTTCAGGCATAATCTTCTGTTTTCTTGTTCTAACAGATTTTACAATGAAAATTGTGACAATAGAAACTAGGGTCTGTTGACGTTTAAGGATTCCCAAATCAGGGATTGAATGATTCAAGGTTACCAAATGGGAGGTGACCTTGATCCGAATGACATTGACCGACACGCAATGGGCGATCATCGCCCCGCACTGTCTTGGCCGGGAATGTGATCCCGGGCGCACCGGCCCCGATCCTCGGCTGTTCGTCGAAGCGGTGTTGTGGATTGTCCGCACGGGCTGTCCGTGGCGTGACTTGCCGAGCGAGTTCGGCAAGTGGAACTCTGTGTTCAAGCGGTTTCGTCGCTGGGTAAAGGCCGACGCATTCTATCGTATGTTCAGTGCCTTGGCCGAGGACGCGGACTTCGAATACGCGATGATCGACGGTTCTATCGTCAAGGTCCACCGCCACGGACAGGGCGCAAAAGGGGGACTCAGGGCCAGGCCATCGGGCGTTCTCGCGGCGGTATAACGACCAAGATCATGGCCCTGACCGATGCGCTCGGCAACCTGGTCGACTTCCGCCTGCTGCCGGGGCAGGCCCACGATTTGCGCGGCACGGCGGCGCTGCTCGAAGGGCTGTCTTGCGGCCAGTTCCTCGCCGATCGCGCGTTCGACGCCAACTGGGTCCGCGAAGAGCTGGTGGGAGCCGGGATCGAACCGATCATTCCCCCCAAATCCAACCGCCGCTTTCCGGCAGACTTCGACCGCGACACCTACAAATGGCGGCACTTGATCGAGAATTTCTTCGGAAAGCTCAAAGAATTCAGGGGTATCGCCACGCGCTGCTGCAAGACAGACAGCAGTTTCTCCGCCTTCATCGCCATCGCCGCGACAGTCATCCGTCTACGCTGACCGTCAACAAGCCCTAGGACAAGCATTACAAAATAGGCAACAACTTCAATCCAGCCGCCTTGGTGCTGAAAATGAATGTGATTGTCTACCATTACTTTTTGAGGACGTCCGAAGTACAAATACAAGACTTCTCGAATGGCAAGCGAGCTGGGGATCACAAATACCAAAGCTTTCAGAAAACTCTTCCAGAATGACTTTTTCAGCAATCTTTCAAAAGGAAGAGAAGACTTGGAACCCCGGAAAAGGGATTGCAGATATGCCAGCTGACGCCTGGAAGTGCAGATATTGTTTCTACTCACTCCAGGCGTCATAGAGAACGATCAGGCGGCTTTGGCTGGTGCTGCCTCAGATTTGCATCAGGTGACATGGGAATGTGCGCTTTCCAGCCTTAGATCCGAGAGACTGTGAAAAATGGTTAACGTTAAAGATATTTTCGTCTCCTTGAACGGCCTGAAGGAAATCTCGTCCATCGAGCAGATCGATCAAGAACTCTATAAATTCATCAAGGCATCAAATGGAGCTACGATCACGTCTACTGATTTTGTATTTCTTGTGATCCGACGAGCTATTATGTCGTTGAATAGAAATTATTGCGATGATCGTATGTTTGCCAATATGAGATTTTCAGTTCACGAATATTTCCTGAGCTTTGGTGTCGAGATCGAGGTCAAATCGAAATCCAAGACAAAAACTGTAAACATTCGTCCTTATCTCACAGACAGCGATTTCTGGATAGCTGTGAGAACTCTTCAATTCTATATCGAAGAGAAACGTATCAAAGCCGGATGTAAAGCAAACAGAATTGAAATGATTGTTTGAGAAAGCAGAAGGGACCAGATCGGTCCCTTTAATCTTTTGTCTTCAGAAATCAGTAATAATCAATCTGCTCACCAAAAATTGTGGTTCCTGGTTCGACTTCGTGCCAGTGTTTATTCATCGGGAGCGTCTTTGAGCGGTGTTCAATCTCATCAAAAGAAACAGGATAGAAGTCCCAGACATCAAGCCCGACGTTTACGCAATTTCGTGTTCCCAAAAAGTTGTCATGAACATGACCGAAGAGGCAGTAAGCCCCTCTTCTCGCATGATTCCATGTCAGCATTGGATAATGAAAAAGCGTGTTGTAATTTCTTTGTGATCCATCCCTAACTTCGGCCATATAAGCAACACTGCTCCAAGGCAGAGATTGAACGATCTCATCATCGTGGTTGCCGATAATCAGATGCTGTTCAGCTCCTGGAAGCCTATCAAACATCTCCTGCAACCATTTTTTATCTAGCTTTTTGTGACCGAGTGCAAAATCACCAAGCAGCCATAGTTGGTCTCCTGGGCCGACCCTTTCGTTAAGATTCCTCAAGATGATTTCGTCGGCTTCATCTGCATTTTTGAAAGGTCGATTGCAGAATTTCACAATATTATCATGACCAAAGTGCGGATCTGAACAGTACCATTTTTTCTTATTTAACTCGTTTCGTCGCATGTAGATTTCTCCTTAAAATTAAGGCGAGCGACAAGTGAACGTTGGCTATTTGGGATAAAGGCACAAGCAGACGAACACCAGTCGCCCAAGGAAACTTTGGGCGATTATCTGGTGGTTATTGTTGTCTTCAGATCTGCCATGGCGATACTCGTATATCAGAATATCGCGGATTTCCAGTCTGGAAATTAATGGCAACTTGCTCGTACAAATTGCCATCTTTTACAGACTGATTTTTCAGTCTTTATCCACCAGAAGTTCTTCCAGCTTCTTTGCCTGTTCTGGATCTTGACGATCAATCTTTTCGACACCGAGATGTTCCAGAACCCATGCGGGCGCATTGGGACCCCTGCCGGACCACTCTTTACCGTGCTCATTACGATACTTTGCTTTGACAGTCTTGCGCGGCTCTTTTGATTTGGACCCCGATGACAAGATCTCACTTATAGGAATACCAAGCTTCGCAGCCTCGGCTTCCATGATTTCCATCAGCCGCTTCTTGTTCTCTTTTTTGATCTCGTCGATACGATCTGTCACCATATCCCGCAGCTCTTGAAGCTCTGCGATTTCGAGACCTTCAAGGCTTATGTTTTCAATACCCAACGCGATTCTCCATGATTATATCCCACTTTCAAAATTTATATATTCTTAAAATTATTACTACAAGAAGTTTATGCCTGAAGCCTAAACTATGCATCTTTCTTGCATAAAATTTACTAAATCAGATTTAAGAAGAACAAAAAGGAATCCTACATGAAATCAATGATAAAGAATGAAGATCTGAAGAAGATTCCGTTTATGAGCCTGTTAATGACGATGACGAGCCCATCATGAGGCTGTCTGCTTAAGCGTTTAGGCACCACAAGCGAGAAAGCACTTGTGGTTACAATCTGAGATGTTGTTCTGTTACGTGTACACGAACAGCAGGATTTTGCAGATGAACGCGTTTGAGATTGAAGAGAGTGTTAAGTCACTTGTATCTAAAGGATTTAACCCAAAGACCTTCATTATTGACTTTTTGAAGGCCTATGACGCGCCAAAATCCCTTATTCAGCAGTTAAAGGGTGATCACCAGAACCTTTCAGATATCTCTGGTGGAGTGCTCTGGCGGAGAAACCTGCATTACAAGCTGGCCGACAAAGGCATGGTTCCCTCTGTTATCACTGAGCTCAGAAATTCTCAGGCCACCAGTAAGTATAAAGTCCGGTTTGTCATCTCGACAGATGGGGAAGAGTTCAGTGCTCATGATCTCAATACGGGCAACACTGTTAATTGTAATTTTGACGAGATCGATATTCATTTTGCCTCCTTCTTATCTCTGGCAGGGATCTTCTTTGAAAAAGAGATTGAAGAAAACCCTATTGATATTCAGGCAACGAAACGCCTGACCAAGTTTTACGACAGCATCCTCCAGGACAATCCGGACTGGAAAACAGATGAGATGCGTCATACTCTCAACCATTTCATTACCCAGATTATTTTCTGTTTGTTCGCAGAAGACACCGGGATTATTCCGAAAGACATCTTTTCAAGTACCGTCCGTCTTTATTGCGAAAATGACAGTGAACAGGCAAAACCTGTTATTGAAGCCATCTTTACTGCTATGGCTCATGATGCTGGAGCTGAAGTTCGATCCGGTCTTCCAGGCTACACCCAGAAGTTTCCTCACGTAAACGGTGGGCTCTTTCGTGGAAACCCACAGGTTCCGCGCTTTCTAAGGGGGTCTGTACGCTATCTGCTGGATGCTGGTGTCCTTGATTGGAAAGAGATCAATCCTGACATCTTCGGCTCGATGATCCAGGCTATCGTGCATCAAGACCAGCGCGGCGAGCTGGGTATGCATTACACTTCGGTTTCAAACATTCTCAAGCTGTTGAAACCCCTCTTCCTGAACGACCTTCAAGACCAAGTAAACGCAAACTGGAACTCCAAAAAAGGCCTTCAGGCTATCTTGCAACGCTTGATGAAGATCCGTGTCTTCGATCCGGCATGTGGATCTGGCAACTTCCTTGTGATTGCTTATCGTGAGCTTAGAAATATTGAAATCCAGGTTATCAGGCGTCTTGCAGAGATCTCTGACTTCTCAGCTGGTCTGTGGTCCCATGTCGATCTGAAAAACTTTTTCGGCATCGAGTACATCGACTTCGCAGCAGAGACAGCAAAGCTCTCACTCTGGATTGCTGAATACCAGATGAACAAGCGTTATGAAGACGAATTTGGTAAGTTTGCACCCTCCCTGCCCCTCAAGGACACAAACACAATTCAACAGGGAAACGCATTGCGTATCTCTTGGGAAGACGTCTGTCCTCATTCAGACGATTCAGAAGTCGAAACCTATATTGTTGGCAATCCACCTTATCTGGGGAGGCAAAAAAGGAACGAAGAGCAACAGGAAGATATGGAGAAGGTGTTTTCAGCCTACACCAGCAAATATGCAAACCTAGATTACGTAGCTGGTTGGTTCCTGAAGTCTTCAACATATATGCACAAGCATAATAATGTATTTGCAGCCCTTGTTTCTACTAATTCAATTTCACAAGGGGAGCAGGTATCGCTTCTTTGGTCTGCACTCAATAAACTAAATATAAAAATTATCTTCGCTCACACATCCTTTAAATGGAAGAATAGCGCGCTCAAGAATGCTGGAGTGGTTTGTGTCATCATTGGAATTGGGAACGGGTCTCACGGTTATCGACCGACTATTTATTCGGACAATACATTAAAATATGTTGACAATATAACTCCTTACTTAACATCCGGAACAATCACTTATATTACGCCAAGGAAGAAACCTCTAAGCTTTCTTCCTGAAATGGATTACGGCAGTATGGCTAATGATGGAGGTGGATTATTACTATCGCCCGATGAGGCAAACACAATCGTATCTGAATATCCGAACGCGCTCAAGTTCATTAAGAGGATATATGGTGGGCAGGAGTTTATTAAAGGTATTGTTCGCTATGGAATTTGGATTAACCACAAGGACTTAGATGAGGCGATGAAAATTCCTTATCTAGAAAATCGCATATATGAAACAAGGAAAAATAGATTAGATAGCAAGCGAGAGGCCACACAGAAACTTGCAAGTGTTTCTTATAGATTTTCGGAGGTGCGACACACAGATCAGAGAAAACTTATAATTCCAAACCTTACGACAGATAAACGTAAATGGTTTACTGTTGGCTTCTTAGAGGCTGATGATGTTGTTATTGCTCCTTCTCTTGCAATAAACGGGGCAGACTTTGGAACTTTTGCCATTGCTTCCTCAAAGCTTCATTTCGTATGGATCAGCTCCGTCTGTGGAAGATTCAAGACAGATATACGATACTCAAACACGTTAGGATGGCATACCTTCCCAATCCAAAAACCTACAGAACAACAATATAAGGCTATCGAAGAGCTTGGAAAAAACATACTCTTAGCGAGAGATGCATATTTTGAGCATCAAATAAATACACTTTATGATCCGAATCGAATGAGTGTTGACTTCCCTAAACTTTACGAAGCTCATATAGAAAATGATCGAGTTATAGAAGAAATTCTATCAGGTCATTATTTATATAACGACACGGAACGATTAGATTTTTTGCTATCAGAATATGAATCTCTATTTAAAAACAGAGTTTAAATCATGCGCGGCCAAGAGTTTTTCTATTGTCGTATAGCGCGGGCCCTGAAGCCCTATTCCAAACATTTTTGGAATGCCGATGTGCTTTATTTCCACGGGGGACCCTTTAAAGTAGATTGTATAGCGACCCTCTTTCTCAGAGTTCTCAATTCGCTCCACTTCAGCATAGTGCGTAATGGCAGATACAGGCTTTGTCACATAGGCCGCCAAATATACTATGTTTTGCACTTTATCTTTGTGCAAACGTATATTGGTCCATTTCCTTTGCCCCAGAAATACATCTTGAAAACCTTGTGGTCTAGCCGGGACAACAAGGGTGTCTTGGATTTTTTCTAGATGTTCCATCTGTACGAGCCTATCGTTGGGTGTTTCGTATTTTCAAGTAACAGGCAGCATGGTCTCGGTCTAGGGGAAGTAGGAGAAGGAAGAAAATGAAAGATGCGATCCATGTTACCTATGGCCAGACGGGCAACAGCCAGCAGTTCAACACTATGGGTATGCGTCCCATGCAGGCTCGTGTTTTTGCAAAGCGAGATGAGCAATATATTCTTGTAAAAGCACCCCCTGCTTCAGGTAAGTCTCGTGCTCTGATGTTTCTTGGACTGGATAAGCTTCATAACCAGGGAATCCGTAAGGTGATCGTAGCCGTGCCGGAAAAGTCTATCGGCAGCTCCTTTAAGACCACAATGCTGAAAGAGCATGGCTTCTTTTCAGATTGGATCGTGCCCAATCAATGGAACCTCTGTCTCGATGTCGGAACACTTGAAGAAGGCGCTGTCCTGGAAGGCAAGGTAAACACCCTGAAAAGCTTTCTCGATGAGAGAAATCAGGAACCCATAATTGTTTGCACACATTCCACATTGCGCGCAGCATTCAAGAAATTCTCTCTCGATATCTTTGATAACTGTCTCATCGCTGTGGATGAGTTCCATCATGCCTCTTCAGGTGAAAACAATCGTCTTGGGGAAGTAGTCAGAGACCTTATCAAACGTGGGTCAGCGCATATTGTGGCTATGACAGGTTCCTATTTCAGGGGTGATGCCGTCATGGTTCTTGATCCTGAAGATGAAGCCAGGTTCACCTCGGTTTCCTATACCTATTATGAACAGTTGAATGGATATAAATACCTGAAATCATTAGGTATCGGATATCATTTCTATTCCGGTCGCTATACAAAAAGTATTGGAGAAGTCCTCGATCCCTCCTTGAAGACGATCATCCATATCCCCCACATCATGAATTCTGCATCCTCAAAGGATAAATACAGGGAAGTGCATGAAATCCTCTCTTTTCTTGGGGAATACCAAGGTGTTGAAGAGGAGACTGGATTCCACCGGATATTCAATAAGGATCTGAACCGAATTCTTAAGGTTGCAGATCTGGTTGAAGATGCCCCGGAGCTTAGACTTCGCACTCAAGCGGGACTGAGAGATACGACAAACCGGGATAAAGTAGACGTCATCATCGCACTAAATCTTGCGAAGGAAGGTTTTGATTGGATCTGGTGTGAGCATGCTCTCACAGTGGGTTACAGAGGCTCCCTCACTGAAATCATCCAGATCATCGGTCGTGCAACACGTGATGCTCCCAGCAAAAAGCATGCTCAGTTTACCAACCTTGTTCCCGAACCTGACGCCACACAGAGCACCGTGACCTCTGCTGTGAACGATCTTCTGAAAGCCATATCTGCATCCCTTCTTATGCAGCAGGTCTTGGCCCCGAAGTTCAAATTCCGCACCAAGCGTGTTGAAGACGAAGATGATGCGTCAGAAGACATGACCTATGATGAGACAACCGGAGAAATCACTGTTGCCATCAAGGGTTATAAGGAACCGACTTCAGAGAATGTGAAAGCGATCATCAATAACGATATTAATGAGCTGATCGGTGCAATCTGTCAGGATCCGGAGATTTCTTCACAAGCCACAGCTGATCCCGACATCGCCGCCGAGCGAGTCAATGTTCATCTGATCCCAAAAGTCATTGAAGAGAAATTCGAACATCTCAACGAGACCGAAGTTGAGGAATTACGCCAGCATGTGGTTGCCCAGATGAATATTATCGGGGAGTCCCAGAACCAGGATCTCCTGAAGCCAGCACACCAAACTGATGAAGACGACGAGCCAGTCTCCCAAGGAAAGAACCTTGGCCTTATGAAGCTTGTGCGTAAATTCATCAACGTACAAGAACTCGATATCGACCTGATCGATCAGATCAACCCATTCAGATCCGCATATGAAATCCTGTCAAAGGATCTGAATACAACGACCCTGGCACAGATCAATTCCGCCATCACTACAAAAACTATCAGGATTACAGAGGTAGAAGCCGCGCGGATGATTCCAAAACTCGAAAAGTTTATCGAGTTGAATAGCCGTCCCCCCTCCTCTCTTTCTGAGAACCCTTCAGAAAGATATCTTGGACAGGTCTACGACTTCTTCCTGGAAATGAAGCGCAAACGAGCAGCCGAGAAATAAAGAAAGCATTTAGATCTATGGCTATCGACCGTTCTGATCAAATCGATGCCTTTTTGGCAAAACTTCCTGATGTGAAGCCTAAAAATACGGGGCGTCCAGCTGGAATAGATGAAAAAATCTTTGAGACCTTTGCTGAGATCAATGCTTTCTTTGCGGAAAATAATAGAGAGCCATCACTCGTAGCTGACAGCTTCCATGAAAAAAGCCTGGCCACAAAGCTTTCACGTCTGAGGCGTCAATACGGAAATAACGAGAAACTCAGGGCAATAGATGTCAACAATATCTTAGGGGGTGAGTGGCAAGATATTGTGAACGACCCCAGCGAAACCTTTATACCTGAAACCGAGACAGCTCCCCATCATTTATCCGTCGAAGATATCATTATTCCAGATGATGATGATCTGGTTGAGGTGGCTCCGGGTGATATCGATGATTTCCTATCCAGGATCACAGATACACAAGGGGACATATTTAACCTTAAACATGTGAAGCATTCATCAGAAAAGCCAGATGCTGTCGATTATGTTGCTCAGCGTGTTCAATGCCTAAATTTCCATGAATACGAGCCACTTTTTGAAGAGGTCAATCTCCAGATTAAAAGTGGAATTCGTGAAGCTATCCCATTCCGAAAAGAAAGCGAAATTGAAAAGGGTCAGTTTTTTATCCTGAATGGCATTATGGCCTATATTGCAGATGTTGGTGAAGAATTCGAGAGAAACGGCAAAAAGAATGCTCGTATGAAGGTTATTTTCTCAAATGGCACCGAAGGAGATAACCTGAAGCGGTCCTTGGCAACAGAGCTTTATAAAGACGAACAAGGCCGCAGGATTACTGATCCCAGAACGCGTGGGCTTTTCTCAAACAATGCGAATGAAGAAGATATCGGAACCGGGACAGTCTATGTGTTGCAATCCTTGAGCACACATAGACGCATTGAGCCAATAAGGAACTATATCCATAAAATAGGCGTCACCAGGGGATCCGTGAAAACGCGTATTGCCAATGCTGAGAACGATCCAACCTACTTACTGGCAGGCGTGAAAGTCGTGGCTGAATTCAAAGTATATAACGTTAAAGCATCCAAAATTGAAAAGCTTTTGCAAACATACTTTGATCGAGCGCGGGCTGATATCACGATTGAAGACAGATTTGGAAAGCCGGTGCGTTCCACGGAATGGTTTTTTGTGTTACCCCAGACGATCAAGGAGGCCGTGAACAGGCTTATAGATGGTAGCCTTGGTGAGAGCTACTACGACCCCAAACAAGCTAAAATACGCATGATGAACGAGAAAGACTGACTATGGACAACCGGCCTCAATCAAAATCCAAGACATCATGCGGAGTCCAAAAGTGAAGCGCCGTCCCTTTCATAGAGAAATACAAGAGAAAAAATGTGAATTTACATACGACAGCTTTATTTGTGAAGGTGTAAGATACCGAGATATTGCGGGAATCTGGAGATCAATGCACGGCTGGCAGAGCTACCTTGGAGAAATAAAATATTCTGAGAACAGATGTGTGTTTCATATGGGTAGCTGGTATGAAGAGGGGAACAAAGACCCGCGTGATGCACCAGTTCCATTTTCAAGACGTCTGGGTATAAGTATTGGTAAAAATCCCTATGAGCAGTTTGTATGGGAATTAAAATTTATTTTTGCGGGCGGAGTGAAATATTTCGATTTTGCTAGTGACGAAGAACGCTCGCGCGAGCGTGATGATGGCAGCTGTAATATCAGACACGATGACCTGACATTAAGAGATGTCTGGCATGATGAAGATATAGTATGCGTCGAGCTGCATTCTTCCCGAAGCATATCACAATTCAAAAGGGATATCCGCGACTTTATAGTCCCGTTTAAACAAGCAAAACAGCGTGTTGCCAATCCAAACGTCTGGCGACCAGCCGGTCTTAAAGCGGAAATTGTATGCTGGAGTTGCGGACATAACTCGGAAACGGAAGCGCATATTCTCACTCGAAACCGACCAACAGACGATATATTTTCGCTTGAGAGGAGAATGAAATGCAAGAACTGTGGCACAGTCGGAAAAGCCAGCATTCTTCCTCTCTTTAAAGAATCTACTAGATACGCAGTAGAGCGTGGGCGAGCATATATTGAGAGAAGACGTAGTTCCGTTATTGAATCAACCCAAGATGTTGATTTGTACGATGTCCTTGGTGGCGATGGCACCAACTCTGTTTATGTGGGCGACGGCCTGAACATGCGCCCAGATGGCAGCTTTTCTGACTACTAGAAGCTCTCTTAATCCGACTTCTTGACGCTGACCTGCCCCCCAAAAATTCCCTCGTTCTGATGTAGAGTTTGCTCAATGTTGATCCGAACCCCAACCTTGGACCGCCCGAAGGCAGAGTTTTCCGGCTTCGCTCAGGGCGACAGGCTGGTGATGCTCCCTGATTTCGTAAGCATGATCGGGGCTTTGTTGCCGATCGCACTGTGTGGCCGTTCCTCGTTGTAGTATCGACGCCAAGCCTCCAACTTTTCGGCAGCATCTGCAAGCGTCAAGAACCAGTGCGCGTTCAGACACTCCGCCCTGAACTTGCCATTGAAGGCTTCGATGAAGGCGTAGTCCGTCGGCTTTCCTGGCCGTGAGAAGTCGAGCGTGACGCCACGCTGATAGGCCCACAGGTCCATGTCGCGGAAGATGAACTCTCACTACCCTGATCGACCCGGATCGTCTTGGGGTAGCCCGATCTTCGACATACACGGTCCAGCGTGGCGACAACGTCTTCACCCCGGTAGCTGAACCGAGCGTCGAGCACCGGAACGTAGCGCGAGAACGTGTCCACCACGGTCAGAATCCGAGGCTTCTTGCCCGTTGCGAGCTGGTCATGGACAAAATCCATGGCCCAGACATCGTTTGGACAAACGGCTTTGGTTCGGTCATCACGCAGCTTGGCTTTCACCCGCCGCTTCGGCGTCTTGTTCCTGAGTTGCATGCCCAACTCCCTGTAAATGCGATAGACTTTCTTGATGTTGATGCCCCAGCCCTCGCGGTCCAGGAGCACATGAACCCGGCGATAACCATAACGCACGCGTGTCTCGCAAATCTCCTTGATCCGCTTCTCCACAGCAGCCTGATCGACGCGGCGGGATTTGGAGTGAAACGTCGAACGGTCAAAGCCGATGGCCCCACAGGCCGTTCGGATCGAGACCGCCCAATCGCTGCACATCCCGCGAACCAGTTCGCGCAAACGACCAGGCTTCAGATCTTTCGCCGGATGACATCCTGCAGCATCTCTCGATCCAAGGTCAGGTCGGCCACGATCTTCTTCAACCGACTGTTCTCGTCTTCGAGCTGCTTGAGCCGCTTCATCTCGGACGGCAGCAAACCCGCATACTTCTTCTTCCAATTGAAGTAGGTCGCCTGGCTGATGCCAGCCTTGCGGCAGATCTCGGCAACAGGTGTGCCTTCCTCGCCCTGCTTGATGATGAACGCCTTCTGCGCGTCCGAAAACTTCGATGCCTTCATGTGATTCCGCTCCTCTCCCAGCCGGGAAATCGTAGCGGAAAACTCCACCTTCAAACGGTCCAGTTTGCGGGGATCAGATCAACCTTTCGAAGGAGCAAACGAATGCGAAAGAGCCGTTTCAGTGAAGTCCAAATCATCGGGATGCTCAAAGAGCAGGAAGCCGGGATGCCGACGGCCGAGGTGTGCCGCAAGCACCGCCTCAGCCAGGGCACCTTTTATAAGTACAAATCGAAGTATGGCGGCATGGAGGTGTCCGAGGTCGCGAAGCTGAGGGCAATGGAAGACTAGAACGCCCGGCTTAAACGCCTGCTGGCTGACACGATGCTGGACAATGCTGTTCTGAAGGATCTGCTGGGAAAGAACTGACGACGCCGATTGAGCGGCGAGAGGCTGCTCTCAGGGCGATGCGGGATCACGACATCTCGCAACGCCGGGCCTGCCGACTTGTCGGTGTCGATCCAAAGACGGTCCGGCGTGAACGCCTGCCGGATAATCCTGAAATACGCAAGGAGATGAAAGCGGTCGCGGCCAAGCGCCGCCGGTTCGGCTACCGGCGGATCGGGGTGATGCTGGAACGCAAAGGGATGATCATGAAGTTTGGTGGTCTCGCTTTCGACCTTGCCGACCACAACATCGAGATGCGCTTTCAGGTATTCAGGCCGACATAGTATGTCCTGTTGCCGCTGACCATAAACATACGAATCGAAACATGTGATACAAAATGTGATACAACCTTACTTAACAACCCGCCTCAATTCCACAAAATATTTAGTATTTTCAATAACTTGATCGGGATAAAATGCTTAATAATGGTGCCCGGGGGCGGAATCGAACCACCGACACGAGGATTTTCAATCCACTGCTCTACCCCTGAGCTACCCGGGCATGGGAGAAGGCTGCGCCTTCGGGTGGATGCGTTCTAGGCGAGCGCGGGCGGGGTGTCTAGAGGGTATCAGCAAAAATCAATGGGGTTTTTGCTGCTCTTGTTCCAGCGCGTCGAGGGCCTCTTCGATGTCGGCCGGATCGGAGGAGGGCACGGCGTAATCACCCGCGAACCATTTGCCCAGATCCACGTCGGCGCAGCGGCGCGAGCAAAAGGGGCGGTAGCGGGCATCGGTCTTGCGCTGGCAAATCGGGCAGCTCATTTGAGCAGGTCCGTAAGCGGCTGTCGGTCGCGTTTGCGTTGCAATTCAAAGTGCCCCAAGGGCGTCCAACCCGCGAGAGTGGTTTCGGTCGTGTCCTGGCGTAGCGCGGCGCGCAGGGAGGCTTCGAACGTTCTGCGGTCCTTTTTGGGCATGGGGGCAAGATCGAGGGTGATCTGCCCGCCAAGGCCGCGCAGGCGCAATTGGCGCGGTAGGTCGCGGGCCATGGCGATATTGGCTTTGAGCCCCGCTGCAAGACTGGCGTCGCCGCCGGTGTTGACATCCACAGCTACAAGGGCGCGCGTGGGCTCGATGTAAAAGGATGCGCCGCCGGGCAGGGGGACCAAGGCCTCGCGCAGGGCGTCGAGTTGATCAAGCACGCCGTTTTCCGCGAAAGAGCCCGGATCAGTCACCACATCAGCAGGCTCTACCCAGTCACGCCAGGCGAGGGTATGGGGGCCGTCGCCTTCGGTCAGGGTCTCTGGCTCGGGGCCGGTGGCATCGGCGAGAACCGCCTCGGCCAGATCGCGCATGGCGTTAATATCCTCTGTGATATCAGCGGCTTCGGCGCTTTCGCATGAGGAGCGCAGGATGAGGCCCATGGGGCTGTCGCCCATTTCGGCATGGGCGATTTCCAAGAGGGAATCGCGCAGGGCCTCGTCCTTGATGGACCGCGATACATTGAGACCGGGCGCGTCGGGGGTGACGATGGCGTAGCGGCTCTTGAACAAGAGTCGAGTCGTGACTGGCAGGGCCTTGCCCGGTTCGGCGTGTCCAGTGACCTGTACGAGTAGCGGCTGACCGGGCGTCAAGCCTTTGATCTGGCGAAGGAAAGCGGAACCGTCGGGCGTGCGCAGGAACATGCCGCCTTGCCCTTTGACGGGGCGATCGGCGATGGCGCGATAGATGGTGCCGGGGCGCGGTTGATCCGAGTCGATCAGCAAGTCCTCAAGCCGCCCACCCACCAGCAGGGCTGCGGCCTCGGCGTCGTTTATGTGGTCGAGCGCGATGGTCCGCAGGGTCATTGGGTGTCCTTCCAGAGCGGGTAGCCAGCGGCGCGCAAGAGGCCCGCGGTTTCAGCCAGGGGCAGGCCGACGACGGCAGTAAAAGATCCTTGAATCCAAGGGATTAGCGCGCCTGCGGGGCCTTGTATGGCGTAGCCGCCTGCCTTGCCCTGCCAATCATTTGTGGCAAGGTAGGCGTTCAGCTCCTCATCCGAGAGGCGTTTCATCTGCACGGTGGTTACAACGTCCCGCTCCCATATCCGCGATCCGCGCCGGACAGCGACGGCCGTGATCACCCGGTGCCGCCGCCCGGACAGAGCGAGCAGGAATTGTGCTGCTTCACCAATATCTTGCGGTTTTCCAAGGATGCGGCGGCCAAGCGCCACGGTGGTATCGGCGCAGAGCACGATATCATCGTCCTCGGCCACAACCGCCCACGCCTTTTGCCGCGCCATGCGGGCGCAATAGGGGCGGGGCAATTCAGCCTTGGCCGGGGTTTCGTCAATCTCGGGGGGCTGGATTTTATCCGCCACCACCCCGAGTTGTGCCAACAGATCGCGCCGGCGCGGGCTGCCAGAACCGAGGATGAGTCTCATTCCAGATCTGCCTTGTCTTGCAGCGCGGTGGCGTGTGCGCGCAAGGTCGCGCCCAAGGAAAACGCAGCGGTGTTAAGCACTGCCTTTGCCTGCGGATCGTTCATTTCCTCAGTCAATTCATGCAGATACGCGACCGCCTCCTTGGAGGCCGCACGATATGCCTGACCATACTCGGCGCTGCAGGCCAAGTTTACTTGAAGCGATAATTGATCCGACCCTTGGTCAGATCATAGGGGGTCATTTCCACCTGAACTTTGTCGCCCGCAAGAACGCGGATGCGGTTCTTGCGCATTTTGCCTGCCGTATGTGCGATGATCTCATGGCCGTTTTCAAGCTCGACCCTGAATGTCGCGTTGGGCAGGAGTTCCTTGACGACACCGGGAAATTCGAGCGTGTCTTCCTTGGCCATGGTCTCTCCTTGATATGGCGCCCCGCCGTTTTGCGGAACGCGCTAGTAAATGCGCCGGTTTTGCGCGGTTTTCAAGGGTGTAATCACCGTAGAGGTTCAGATGTGACCGTGACGTCGCGCCCCAGTTGGTCTTCCCAATGGCGGCGGTTGAGCACAACGCCGTCGGCGCGAACATGGGTGATACGGTCCAGATCGACCTCGGCATAGGTCCAGCCGGGGCGGTTGAGCGTGCCCTCGGCGAGGACGCCGGTGGGTGGGAACCCTGTATCTGGGGGGCCAAAGACGCCACCCATACCACAATTGGTATCGACCGCCGGGGACCAATCCGCCGTGCCCACGGTCGAGGCCATGACGGTGACGCATTGCATTTCGAGGGCGCGGGCCATGGCACCGATCCGGACGCGGGAATAGCCGGTCAGAGCCTCGGTGCAAGAGGGCACAAGGATCAGGTCGGCATCGGCCAAAGCCTTGCCCAGCAAGGGAAATTCGCTGTCGTAGCAGATCAGGATGCCGATTTTGCCGAGGCTTGTGTCAAAGAGGCGCAGGGGGCCGCCGGGGGCGACGTGCCATTCCTCGCGCTCGAACCGGGTCATGATCTGTTTGTCCTGCGCGGCGCGCGCCCCGGTGGGGGTAAAAAGCATGGCGCGGTTAACCGGGCGGGGGCCAAGATCTGGGTCAAAGACCGGGGCTGAAGCCCCCAGAATATGCAGATTATACTGCGTCGCAAGCTCGGCATGCAGATCGTAAGCCTCTGGCATCACGCCAGAAACGGCATGCAGTGAGCGCTCTAAATCGCCCGCGGCCTCGGTGCCCGCGAGCATGGCCAATTCCATCGCGCCATATTCGGGAAAGACCGCGAGTTCGGCACCCTGTGCGGCCGCCTCGGCCACCCAATCGGTAAGCTTGCGATGGTAGTCGGCCCAAGAGGTGAGCGGGTCGAGCGGATAGGCGGCGGTGGCGATTTTCATGGGGCGCGCTCCGGGCTGGGGTATTTTGTAAGCTTTGTAAGGTTTTGGAGGTGATTTTGTAAGGTCTCGATTGGTTTTGCTTGGGTCGCGCGCTGCGGGCAACGTTTTCTTAACCTCTGCCTGCCAAGTTGGTCAGGTCAGGCAAGGCAAGAGGCGGGCGATGTATGATGAGATGCCGATCCATCGGGTGCGAACCCGTCTGCGCCGGGTGGTGGATCATCTGGCGGCGGGTGGTCAGCGGGTGATGGTGCTGCGCAACGGGGTGGCGGTGGCGGGCCTTGTCTCGGTCAGCGATCTACAGGCGCTGGAGCAGGCGGATCAGGCGCGGATGGAGCATCATGCGATTCGGGCACAGGCGCGATTGCGGGACATTGGCCTGTTGAAGGCAGGGCTTGATTCGGCACGGCTGGAAGCTAGGGCGCGGTACGGCCCGCCCGATACCAAGCGATGAGCGTGGCGCGTTCCGAGGGTGCCATCGCGGTGAGGTTGGCGGGTGGCATGGCATGGCTGAGCCCGGCCTGGAGGTAGAGGGCGCGGGCCTGACGGGCGAGGTCGGCGGGTGTTTCGAGGATCACGCCTTTGGGGGCGTGGATCATGCCGGGCCAGAGTGGTTCGGTGGCATGACACATGGCGCAGCGCAGGGCCACGATCTCTTGCACCGTGTCAAAGCCGGGGGCCTCGCTCAGGCGGGTCTGGGCAGGGCTGAGGCGCGTGGTCTCTGGGGTGGTGTCTGCCGTGTTCGGGCCGCCCAAAGCTGAGAGCCAGACAATGGCGGCGAAGATCAGCGCGGTGACGCCCCATGCCCACCAAGGGCGGCCACGCCCGGCGTGCAGGCTATTGAAGAAATGCCGGATGGTGACGCCCATCAGGAAAACAAGAGAGGCGATGAGCCAGTTGTAGGGCGTGGCGAAGGCAAGCGGGTAATGGTTGGACAGCATCAGGAAGATGACAGGCAAGGTGAGGTAATTGTTATGGGTCGAGCGCAGTTTGGCGATCTGGCCATAGCGTGCCTCGGGTGTGCGCCCGGCGCGCAGATCGGCCACCACGATGCGCTGATTGGGCATGATGATGAGGAAGACATTGGCGGTCATGATGGTGGCGGTGAAGGCCCCCAAATGCAGCATCATCGCGCGACCGGTGAACACCTGTGTATAGGCCCAGCCCATCGCGGTCAGAAGCGCGAAGAGCACGAGCATCATGCGGGTCGGCTGCGCGGCCAGCCCGGATTTGCAAAGCCGGTCATAGATGAGCCAGCCAAGGGCCAGCGAGCCCGCCGAGAGAGCGATGCCCTGCGATTGGGTGAGCGGGCTTTCGGCGCTGAGCAGGTAGAGATCGGCAGAGGCCCAGTAGACCAGCATGAGCAGGGCCGCACCCGAGAGCCAGGTGGCGTAGCTTTCCCATTTGAACCAAGTCAGGTGATCCGGCATCTGCGGCGGCGCCACGAGATATTTGCGGATGTGGTAGAAGCCGCCGCCATGCACCTGCCAGTCTTCGCCCTGCGCGCCCATGGGCAAATCGGGCGCGCGGCGCAGGCCGAGATCAAGCGCGATAAAGTAAAAAGACGTGCCGATCCAGGCCATGGCGGTGATGACATGCAGCCAGCGGGCGGCAAATCCGGCCCATTCGAGAAGGATCGCGGGGTCTGGCATCGGCGCGCAGTCCTTTTAGCGGTGTGCGTATGGGGTAGATTAGCGGTTGTGACGGTGCTGTCTATGGGGCTGCGCGTGGCGGGGGATTGCCGGCGTGTCTTTGCAAATGTAGTCTGGCCCCTATGCGAAGTTGCAAAGGGTGCGCGCCATGGCGATCCAGAAACTCTATGCCGGGGCCAAGCTGCGCGAGACGCGGCAGCGGCTGGGCCTGACGCAAAAGGATTTCGCGGGCAAGCTGGGGGTGTCGCTGCCCTATCTCAACCAGATGGAGAACAACAACCGCCCTGTGAGCACGACGGTGGTTCTGGCCTTGGCGCAGGAATTCGGCTTCGACGTGACAGAGTTGAGCACGGGCGATGCCGAGCGGATGGTGAGCGACATGCGCGAGGCGCTGGCCGATCCGGTGTTTGGCGACGATCCGCCGCCCCTGGCCGATCTGCGGCTGACGGCGTCGAATGCCCCGGCGCTGGCGCGGGCGTTTCTGGAGTTGCACAGCGCCTATCGCCAGACCCACGAGCGATTGGCGAGCCTCGACGAGGCCTTGGGGCGCGAGGATGCGCGCAACCAGTCGAGCCCTTGGGACGAGGTGCGCGACTTTTTTCATTATTGCGACAATTACATAGATGCCGTGGACCATGCCGCCGAGCGCTTTGCGGAAGCGGGCGGCGGGCAGGCGATTTCGGATCTGGCCTGCGCGCGGTTGGCGGCGTTGGGCATTTCGGTGGTCGAGGCGGATACCGCACAGTTGCGGCATTACGACCGCGCCGCCGGGGTGCTGACGCTCTCGTCGCGGGCCGCCCCCGAGAGCCGACGGTTTCAGCTTTTGTTGCAACTGGCATTGGTGATGCAGGATCAATTGCTGGAGGCGACGCTGGATTTCGCGCGGTTCCAGTCAGACGCGGCACGGTCCATCGCCAAGATTGGATTGGCCAATTATTTTGCCGGGGCGGCGATGATGCCCTATGGCCGGTTTCTGACCGCCGCACAGGAGGTGCGTCACGATCTGGAGGTTCTGGCGCATCGGTTTGGTGCCTCGATCGAACAGGTGTGTCATCGTCTTTCGACCTTGCAGCGGCCGGGGGCCAAGGGGATTCCGTTTTTCTTTGTGCGGGTCGATCAGGCCGGCACGATCACCAAGCGGCATTCGGCGACACGGTTGCAATTCGCGCGGTTCGGCGGGGCCTGTCCGCTCTGGAACGTGCATCGGGCGTTCGAGACGCCGGGGCGGTTCCTGCGGCAATTGGCCGAGACGCCGGATGGCGTGCGCTATATCAGTCTTGCGCGCGATGTCTCGAAACCCGGTGGCAGCTTTGGCGCGCCGGTGCGGCGGTTTGCGATTGCGCTGGGCTGCGAGGTGAAACATGCGGGCGAGTTGGTGTATGCCGACGATCTGGATGTGAGCCGCGCGCGGGCGTTCGAGCCGATTGGCATTTCCTGCCGGATCTGCGAGCGGGCGGAGTGCCATCAGCGATCGGTGCCGCCGCTGGAGCGACGCTTGCAGGTGACACCGGACGAGCGCGGCGTGTTGCCCTATCGGGTTGGGTAACCCGGGCCGCGCGGTCAGAGGCTGTCGATGAAGCGTTCGGCCACGCGCGGCTTGATCTCGCCGCGTTCAACCAAAATCTCGAGGCAGCGCAGGGTGATGTCGGTAAAGCCGTAGCAGGTATCACAGAGCAGCGCGATTTTGCGCAAGTCGGTGCTGTCGAGCGTGTCGGGGCGAGAGAGGTCGCGCAGGTAGAGGATATCGCCGTCGAGCATCTGTTGCGGCGTGGTACCTTCGATCCGGCCCAACCAGCGGGAGCGCAGGAGCCGTTTCTCGATATGCAGGAAGGAATGCGGCACCAGCCCATGCGCCTGAAGAAGGCGGTCGATCTCGCCGAAGGAGGGCTGGTTGTCGTAGAGGGGGAAAAAGTTGACCTCGCTTTGCACGGCCAGCGTTTGCGAGAGCGCGGTTTGGGCGTGCGTGAAGATCATCGCTTCGGCCCCCTGCACGTCGATCTTGAGGAAATCAACCCGGCCGATGCCCTCGATCTCGTCGAGTTTGCGGCTGGGCAGATCGACATGGCCGGTGGGGCGCGCGGCGCGGCGCAGGCCGAGTAGATGGTCGAGTGTGGGCTGGCGAATTTCGAGCAGGGAGGCGAGGCCGGAGCCACGATAGAGGTTGAGCCGATGCGCCGCCCCATCGCCGACCACGTCGGGAAAATAGGTCTCTTGCGGGGATTTGCGGGCGTTGAGGGCGGCCAGCGCCTCGGGCTGGGGTTCAAACCCGGTGACATGGGCGTGACCTGCGGCCAGAAGCTCTTTGTAGGGGGCGTCATGGTTCATCGGGTTGGCCCCGATATCGAGGATGCGCAGAGGGTCCGTGAGGCCCAAAGTGCGCGTCAGATCGGCCAGGCGCTGCTGCGCGCGCGCCTGGGCAGAGGGGGCAGGTGTAGCGGGATGGGCGGCGGCGATGGGCGTCGGCTGCACCGCTTGCAGGCTGGCACCGGTGCCATCGCGCAGGTCGGCGAGAACCTGCATCATCTGGGCGGCGATGCGCGCGGGCGCGCGGTCTTGGGCGAGGGCCAGGGCCGCGGCGCGACGCCTGCGCAATTCGTCATCGGGCATCTCCACCAGCCGTGTCATCATCCGCAAGAGGCCGCGTGGCGCGCCCGGATCATAGAGAAGATCGTGGTTTTCCGGGGCCACATGGGCGCGCAGAGCCTCGGTATCGGGGCCGATCACAGGCAGGCCAAAGCCCTGCGCGAGCATCACCGAGCCGGAGGTAAAGAGGTTGCCAAAGGGCGCGACAAATACCTGCGCGCGGGCAAAGATGCCAGCCACATCCTCATCTGGCACGGCCTCGTCGGTGAGGGTGACGCAATCGGTGTCTTGCAGCGCGCGAAAGAGCTTTTGATGGCTGCGCGCGGCGCGGCCACAAAGATGCAGGTGAAAAGGCACGTCGCGCCGGATGAGCGTGCGGGCGGTATCGACCAGCGTATCCAGCCCCTTGTTGGCGCGAAAAGCCCCGAAGAAGAGAAAGGCGCGCGCGGCGCAATCGGGCAGATCGCGACCGAGGCTGGTTTCGGCAGGTTCGTAATGCCCAAGATAGCTTGGGTGCGGCAGGATGCGCAGGCGCGCGGGATCAACCCCCCAGTCGCGTTGCATATGCAGCGCCGCGTCGGGCGTGTGGACATGCACCAGATCGGCGAGGGTCACGACGCGGGCGCGGGCGGCACGAAAGGTCTCTGGGTCCATGTCGCGATGCGGGGTTCGGTTGTGAACCGTCCAGAGGATACGCCCGCCGCCAGCCTTGAAGGCTGCAAGGGCGGCCAGATCGCGCTCGGCCTCGTTGGCATTGGCGGCGCTGTCGCGGGAACGACCAAAGATCAGGTCATCCCAATGCAGATGCAAGAGGCGATGCCCCTCTGCCAACAACCGGGGCAGATCGGTGATTTCGGTCTTGGCCAAGGGTTCGGGGCGGAAACCGGCGTCGGGGGCGGCATAAAGCAGGGGTTGGTAGGGATTGCCGCGCGACATCGGCAGATTGAGCACCGGCACCGGAGCCGCCGCGACCGGCGTCGGGGCAGTTGTGATCGTTGCGCTTTTTGCCATGCTCTGCCTCTTGCCCAAGAATACCCATTAACGAGGACGGCGGGGGCTCAGCGGAGGAAGGTGGTCTTTGGACGGGGTTTTCGGCCCCGTATTGCCCCTTTGATCCCGTCTGCGGCCCCTATATCCGGCCTTGGTGCCATGATGACCGCAAGCGGTGCGCTAGTCCAGTTCGAACACGGGGATAAAGCTGGCGGGCGCGAGGGTTTCGGCAAGGTCGGTATTGCCGACCATATCGGGGGTTACGAGCATGATCCGGGGGCCGGCATGGCGGGTCTCAAGCGTGCCCTCGATGGCGCGCACGGCCATTTCGATGGCGAGTTTGCCCTGCATGATCGGGAAATCGGTGGGCGCGGCGAGGATGCGGCCGCGACGAATGCCGCGAAACACCGCGTGGCTCATGTAATCCGAGACGATGTTGATCTGCCCTTCGAGCCCGCGCGCGCGCAGGATCGACACGGCCACTTCGGCGGTGGGGGCGCTGCCGACGATGTAGTCGATGGCAACCCCGCTATCGAGCGTTTCCTCGACCAGCGTCACTTGGATCTCGCGGCCCGTGTCGCCGTATTTGGTGAGCACGATCTCTGCCGCGCTCTCGGCGATGGCGTCGCGAAAGCCCGCCTCGACAAAGCTGACCCAACCGGCCCCTTGGGGACCGGGAAACCACGCCAGCCGCACCGGGGCGCTGCCCTTGGGGTGGCGCTCGGCGATGAAGCGCCCGGTGATGGCACCCATGTCATACCAAGAGACCGCCGCCTTGGCCGCGATGCCGGGATCGGCGATGTCATTGACCGTGGCGATGACCGGCACCTGTTCGGAGAGCGCCTGAACGGTGGGGGTCAGCCCCTCGAAAGACACGGTGCCGACCACCAGCGCATCCGCGCCTTGGGCCACGCAATTGGTGATCTGTTCGATCTGACGGTCAAGATTGGGATAGCCGCCCGCCTCGACCAGACGAAAGCCCACGCCAAGGCGCTGGGCCTCTTCGACCATGCCGAAATTGACCGAGAGCCAATAAGCGTCCTTGAGATGCGGATAAGAGATGCAAAGCGTCCAAGGGGATGCGGCACGATCGAGTGGCGTATAGGTGAGCGGACGCGCGGGGCTGGTATAGTCGAAGGGCACCGTATGGGTTTGCAGCGCCCATGGGTCTGCGGCGAGGGGCAGAGGTGCCAAGAGGGCGAGCATACAGGCGATTATTCTTTGCATGAAACACTCACTCCTCTGCGGAAATTACTATAGACTGTCGCGGCAGGACTGCAACAAAAGCGGAGCGGGAAGAGCCGGATGAAGAGCAGAACCGGATTGGGCGCGCGCCTGTTGGCGGCCTTTCTCGTGATTGCCGGCCTGCCCGCGCTGGCGGGTTTCTTTGGCTGGTTCGAGCTGCGCGATGTC
Source organism: Roseovarius mucosus (assembly GCF_002080415.1). Classification (NCBI taxonomy): domain Bacteria; kingdom Pseudomonadati; phylum Pseudomonadota; class Alphaproteobacteria; order Rhodobacterales; family Roseobacteraceae; genus Roseovarius; species Roseovarius mucosus. The sequence goes on from NZ_CP020474.1 coordinate 3,089,352, forward strand.
ACGCAGGCGCAACAGCAGCTCTATGACCGCTCGATCCCGGTGCTGTCGGATATGCGGCGGTTTACCGAGGAAAGTTCGGCCATCATCACGGTGGCGCCGGAGTTGGCGGCGGTGGATGATGAGGCGGCGCGGCGCGACCGGGCGGCCTATTTGGGCGCGCGGGTGGCGGCGCTCTCGGATCATCTGAGCCGGTTTCAGGCGGAGCATGGTGGCGGCAGCGGGGGCGAGTTGACCCGTGCCGTTGTGGCGATGGAGGCGGGGATTGCCGAGCTTGACCGCTTGGTCAAGCAACGTCTGTCGCTGGTGCAGGCGCGGCGCGAGGGGCTGGACCGTGCGCTTGGGGCGACGTCGGCGTTGCTCAATATGGCTGATACTTTGGTGGCCAATGCCGAGATGAGCACGGCGGCGGTGATTTCCAACCTCTATGACGATGACACCGGCAGTGCGCAGCATCTGGCGACGCTGGACAAGCTGATCGAGGTTGATCTGTTCGAGTTGGGGTTGATGTTCGAGTTGCGGTCGCGCACGGCGGAGATTGGGCTGCTCTTCAACCGGATTGCCGGGCTGAGCGATGCCGCGGGTTTGGTGCCGATCCGGGCCACGTTGGGCGAGCGGACAGAGATTGTCGCGCGGCGTGTCGCGGCGATCCGCGATCCGGGGCGGGCGGCGCAGGCGCAAACCTTGTTGGGTACGATCCTGTCGCTGAGTGATCCGGCGGGGCCGGGGGGGCTTTTGGGGCTGACCGAGGGCATTCTGGAACTGGATGGCCGGATCGAGAGCGCGCAGGCGGCGCTGCGCGTGTCGGCGGACGGGCTGCATGTGGCGGTGACGGATCTGGCGAGCCGGGTGCAGGCGGAGGCGCAGCGCGCCGGTGCGGCCTCGCTTGAGGTGATCCGGGCCACGCGGTTGCGCAGCGCCGGAGCGGCGGGGCTGGCGCTGTTGCTGTCCTTGGCCGTGCTGTGGTTTTACGTGCGCGGCAATATCTCGCGGCGGTTGGACAACCTGTCGGATATGATGACGCGACTGGCGGCGGGGCAGCTTGATATGCGCGTGGCCCCGCGTGGCAATGATGAGATTGCGGGCATGGAGCGCGCGGTCGAGGTGTTCCGGCGTCAGGCCATCGCCAACCGCACCTTGGAGGAGGCGCGGCGGCGCAACGAAGAGGAGTTGGCGCGGCATCGCAATGCCTTGCAGGAGTTGGTGGCGGAAAAGACCGAAGCCCTGCGCGGTGAGGTCGAGGCGCATGCCGTGGCGCGGCAAAAGGCGGAGGCGGCGGATCGGGCGAAATCGGAATTCCTTGCGATGATGAGCCATGAGATCCGCACGCCGATGAACGGGGTTCTGGGCATGTTGCGCACGCTTTCGGCTGAGGGCTTGCCAGACGCGCAGTTGGAGCAATTGCGCGCGGCGCGGGCCTCGGGTGAGAGCCTGCTGACGATCCTCAACGACATTCTGAGCTATTCCAAGACCGAGTTGAGCGGCGCGCATCTGGAGCGGGTGGTGTTTTCAGTGGCCGAAGTGATGCAGGTGATCGTAACCCTGTTGGACCCCGGCGCGCGGGAGAAGGGGATCGTGCTCTGGCTTGATCTGCCTGAGGATGCGCCCGCTGCCGTGATGGGTGATATGGCCAAGCTGCGGCAGATCCTGTTCAATCTTGTCTCGAACGCGGTCAAGTTCACCGAAGAGGGGGAGGTGGTTTTGCGGCTGCGGGTGCGGGCTGCGGGGGCCGGGCGGGTGACGTTGATTCTGGAGGTCAGCGATACCGGCAAGGGGATTTCAGCGCAGGCGCGGCAGCGTATTTTCGAGGCATTCGAGCAGGAAGACGGTTTGACGGCGCGGCGCTATGGCGGCACCGGGCTGGGCTTGGCGATCTGTCGCAAATTCGCGGAGGTGATGGGCGGCGCGCTGAGCGTGGAAAGCACGCCGCATGTGGGATCGGTTTTTACCTTCATGGCAGATTTCGAATTGGCCGATCCGGCGCTTTTGGCTGAGAGCGTGCCCGAGTGGACCCCTGAGCGGGCGGGGCGCAGTCTGCATGCGCTGATTGTCGAGGATCACAGCGTCAACCAGATGGTTGCGCGCAGTTATCTGGAGCGGATGGGGCATACGGCGGTCTGTGTGGACAGTGGTGAGGACGCGCTGGACCTGCTGAAGCGGGAGCGGTTCGACTTGGTCTTGATGGATGTGAACCTGCCGGGCCTGTCGGGCACTGACGCGACGCGGCGGTTGCGCGGGTTGCCGGAGGGCCAAGACCTGCCGGTGATCGGCATCTCTGCCCATGTGCAGGAGGAAGAGGTGGCACAGCAACTGGACGCGGGGATGGATTGTTTCGTGGCCAAGCCGGTTTCGCCCGAGAGGCTGGCCGCCGCGATTGCGCAGGTGACGGGCGGGCAGCGCCGGGGTGTGTTTCTCTCGCCGCGCTCGGTCTCTTTGCCTATGGGCGGCGCGCGCGACGGGCTGGGTGCCATGCTGGCCGATCTGGGGCCAGAGCAGACGGCTGCAGCGATCCGGCTCTATCTGGATGGGGTCGGGGAAGAGGCGCGGGCCTTGGCGGCGGCGGTGGACGCAGAGGATGCGGCGGGCGTGGCCAAAGTGGCGCACCGGATGAAGGGGGCGGCGGGCAATTTCAGCTTGCCGGGGCTGAGCGCTGGATTGCGGGCCTTGGAAGAGGCGGCGCGCGCGGGTGACGCGGGGGCGATGCGGGGCGCTATGGCCGCTGTGCCTGCAGAGATTGCGGCGGCGCGTGCCACGCTTTTGCGCGCGGCAGATGGGTTGGCGGATCAGTCCAAGGTGGCGGTGAATACATAACCTTCGCCATGGGCGGTGGTGATGAGGCGCGGCGCGCCGGGGTCTTCTTCCAGCTTGGTGCGCAGGCGGCGGATGATGACATCGACGGTGCGGGTATCGGGATGCTCTTGGCGGTGGGTGATCACGGTCATCAGCCGGTCGCGGCTGAGCACGGCACCGGGGTGGCGCAAGAGTTCGGCCAGCACCTCGTATTCGGCGCGGGTGAGGCGGATGGGTTGCCCATCCGGGCCGGTCAGTTGCCGGGTGGCAAAGGCAAAGCTGAAGCCGTGAAAGCGCAGGTTTTGGCGTGAGAGGCGGCGCTGGGCCTCGGTTCGGCGCAAGAGGTTCTTGATCCGGGCCAACAATTCGCGGCGATTGAACGGTTTGCAAACATAATCATCGGCCCCCAGTTCCAGCCCAACGATACGGTCCACGTCATCGCTGAGGCTGGTGGTGAGGATAATGCCGATATCCGAGCGCGCACGTTGTTCGCGGGTGATCTGCAGCCCGTCCTTGCCATCGAGCGTGATGTCGACAAGCAAAAGGTCGGCGCGGTCGCTGCCCAGCATTGTTTCGGCCCGTTCAGCGCTGTCAAAGGCGGTGACGGTATAGCCATGCGACATCAGATACTCCGCCAGCGTGGTGCGGGTAACGGGCTCATCCTCGATGATGACGATATGGGCGGCTCTTGGCACGTTGGAGCCCTTTGCAAGGTTTCCTCCTGTTAATATTTTTTCACAATTAAGTCCAGTTCGTTCATGCCGCCCCTCTGACGTGTTCATATCCGATCCCTAAGCTTCCCTTACCAAAGCCCGGAAAACGGGCGGGATACATCAACACAGGGAGTTTCAAGAATGACACAGCGTTTACGACTGATCGGCGGGGCCGCCGTGCTCGCCCTAGCGGCGACTGGCGCCTTGGCGGATTCCGAAGATCCGATCGTCATCCCCATTCACAACTGGTCGAGCCAGATCGTGATGAGCAATGTGGTTGGCCAGATTTTCGAATCCATGGGCAACAATGTGGAATATGTATCGACGGATAGTCAGTCGGTCTATGAATCGGTGCGTCTGGGCGATGTGGCGCTGGAGATGGAGGTTTGGGAGGGGGCATTTGGTGCCTCATTCCGTGCCGCGCTGGAAAAGGGCGGGTTGCATGATGCGGGCGATCACAATGCGGTAACGCGCGAGGATTGGTGGTATCCGATGTGGACCAAAGAGGCCTGTCCGGGTCTGCCTGACTGGCAGGCGCTGAATGAGTGCGCTGCTCTTTTTGCGACGCCGGAGACCGGGGACGCCGGGCGGTTCCTTGGGGGGCCGGTGGACTGGCTCAAGCATGACCAAGAGCGGGTTGATGGGCTGGGCATGAATTTCAAAGTGGTCAATGCCGGTTCTGCCGCAGCCCTCTGGGCGGAAATCGGGGCCGCTGAAAAGACCAAAAAGCCCATCGTGGTCTTTAACTGGACGCCGAATTTTGCCGAAGCCGTTTGGCCGGGCGAATTCGTCGAGTTCCCGACTTGGGTGGAAGGGTGCGACAAGGACCCGGCGGTTGGGCCGAACCCTGACAAGACCTATGATTGCGGCAATCCCGCCAATGGCTACATGAAAAAAGCCGCTTGGGATGGGATGAAAGAGAAATGGCCGGACGCCTATGAAATGCTGACCAAGATCAGCTTTACCAACCCGCAGATCGCGGAAATGGCCAAGCTGGTGGACATCGACGAGATGGAGCCAGAAGAGGCTGCGACGCATTGGCTGGAAGAGAATGGCGATGTCTGGAAGGTCTGGATCAACTGATCCGATCTTAAAATCTGCCCCGCCCGTGGTGCGCCATGGGTGGGGTTTTCCATAACAAACAAGGGGGTGTCGCGTGCCGGTTTCTGAACCCGTGATTTCATGCCGCAATGTCTGGAAACTATTTGGCCCTGCGCCCGAGGCGTATCTGGGCGGCCTTAAGGGCGATCCGGGGTTCGAGGTTATTCGGCAGGCGGGCTATATCTCGGCGGTGCGTGATGTGTCGCTTGATATTGCGCGGGGCGAGATGCTGGTGATCATGGGCCTTTCGGGGTCTGGCAAATCCACGCTGGTGCGGTGCCTGTCGCGGTTGATCGAGATTACCGGCGGCACGGTGTCTGTCGAGGGGCAGGACATTGGTGCGCTGAGCGAGACGCAGTTGATCGAATTGCGGCGCAACAAGATGGGCATGGTATTCCAGAGCTTTGGCCTGCTGCCGCATCGCACGGTGCTGGAGAATGTGGCCTTTCCGCTGGAAATGCGCGGACAGAATCGGGCCACGCGGCGCAAGCGGGCGCTGGAGGTGATCGAGCTGGTGGGGCTTGGCGGGCGCGAGGATTACTTTCCGCGCGAATTGTCAGGTGGTCAGCAGCAGCGGGTTGGGATTGCCCGTTCTCTCGCCATCGAGCCCGACATCTGGTTTCTGGACGAGCCGTTCTCGGCGCTTGATCCGCTGATCCGGCGCGAAATGCAGGATGAATTCCTGCGTTTGCAGGGGATGCTGGGTAAGACAATTGTCTTTATCACCCATGATTTCGACGAGGCGCTGCGGTTAGCGGACCGGATTGCGATCATGAAGGACGGCGCGGTCGAGCAATGCGACACGCCCGATCAGATCGTTCTGAATCCGGCCACCGATTATGTGCGCAAATTCACCGAAGAGATTGAGAAAGCGCGGGTGGTGCATGCGTCCGGCTTGGCGCGGCCCATCAACGGCGTGATGCCCGAGGGGCTGCCGGTGGCGGGCAAGAGCACGATCCGCGCGCTGGCGCGGCAGTTGATCGACGATCCGCGCGAGAGCTTGCCCGTGGCGGATGAGGCGGGGCGGATTACCGGCGTGCTGAGCCGCAAGGAGGCGCTGGATGTGCTGCTGGGAGGGCAGGCATGAGCGAGAGCGCCCTGCCGCTGGCGACCACCGCCAAACCGCGCCTCAATCCGGCTTGGGTGGTTCTGGGCCTTGCGCTGTGCCTAATTCTTGCGCGGCCCTATTTGCCCGAGGGGCTGATGCGCCCGGTCGAGGGGATGATCCTGCCGCTGGCGGATTGGATCAACGCGGTTTTCACATGGCTGCGCGATGATCTGGGCCTTATCCATGTGACCCGTGCCTTTGCCGATGGGATCGAGTGGCTGCTCGATGTGACGGCGAATATTCTCTATGGCAAGAACCGCTGGCCGCGTATCGGCCCGCTGCCATGGATCGTGGTGGCGCTGAGTGCGGGATGTCTGGGCTATTGGCTGGGCGGCTTGCGATTGGCGCTTTTGGCGGGGGGCACGTTTGTCTGGATTGCGCTGATGGGGCAATGGCAATGGGCGATGGAAACCCTGTCGGTGATCGTGGTTGCGGCCCCGGTGTCGGTTCTCTTGGGGCTTATGATGGGGGTGGCGACGTGGCGCTGGCGCTGGGTAGAGGCGGTGATGAATCCGGTTCTCAACATTGCGCAATCGCTGCCGCATTTCGCCTATATGATTCCGGTTGTGGTCTTTATCGGGGTGGGTCCCAAGGCGGGGGCGATTGTTACGATCATTTTCTCGGTGCCGCCGATGATCCGCATGACCCTGCTGGGCCTGCGCAAGGTGCCGCCCGAGGTGATCGAGAGCGGCAAGATGTGCGGCAGCACAAGCTGGCAATTGATGACGCGGGTGCGTATCCCGACTGCACGCACCGAGATTTTGGTGGGCGTCAATCAGGTGATCATGCAGTGTCTGGCGATGGTGGTTCTGGCCAGTTTCATCGGCATGCCGGGGCTGGGGCAGAAGCTGTTGCAACTGTTGCAGGCGCTCAAGATCGGGCGCTCGATTGAAATCGGCATCACGATCGTTCTGTTGGCCGTGGCGCTGGATCGGTGTTCCAAGGCCTGGGCCGAGCGGCAGCCGGTGCATCATGAGCCGGGGCTGAGCTGGACCGCACGGCACCGGGTGATGAGCGTTTGGGCCGTATTGATGGTGGCGGGGTTTGCGCTGTCGGCGGTGGTGCCGTTCTTTGCCGAGGTCGGGCGGGGGCAATCGCTTTCGGTGGCGGACCCGCTGGATGCGATGATGTCTTGGGTGATCGTGACGCTTGATCCGGTGACGCAATGGTTGCGGTGGTTCCTGATCACATGGGTTCTGATCCCGGTGCGCGATGCGCTTTTGTGGTTGCCCTATACGGCGGTGCTTGCCCTGGTCGCGGCGGCAGGGCTGGCGGTGGGTGGTTGGCGTTCGGCGCTGATCTGCGTTGGCTTTATCGGCTATATCGCGATCACCGGCTGGTGGGACCGGGCGATGATCACGGTCTACACGGTGCTGGTGGCTGTGGCGGTGGCGACGAGTTTCGGCTTTCCTTTGGGCATTTGGGCCGCGCGGCACGAGGCGCGGGCCAAGCGGGTCTTGCTGCTGTGTGACAGTCTTCAGACCTTTCCGAGTTTCATCTATCTTATTCCGGTGATCATGCTTTTTGGCGTCAATGATGTGGCGGTGGTGGGGGCGGTGGTGCTGTTCGCTGCCGTGCCGCTGATCCGCTATACCATCGAGGGGCTGCGCGGTGTGCCTGAGGCGGTGATCGAGGCGGCGGATATGTCAGGGGCCACGCGCGGCCAGAGTCTGTGGCATGTGCGCCTGCCCTTGGCGCTGCCCACGATCATGGTGGGGATCAATCAATCGCTGATGTTTTCGCTCTTCATGGTGATCATCGCGGCCTTTATCGGCACGCAGGATCTGGGGCAGGAAATGCAGCGCGCACTGAGTTCCACCGATGTGGGCAAAGGCCTTGTGCTGGGGTTTGCCGTGGCCTTTATAGGCTTGGCGGCGGATCATCTGATCAACAAGATGGCCGAGGGACGGCGCCGCACAATGGGTCTTTGATCCGGCAGGCGGCATGAGCGCGCGCAAAGCGGCCTTCGGGTCGCAGCGGGGCTTGACCTTGGGGCGCACAGCAGAAACAAGCTGCGCGGAGTAGGATTCCCTCAGAGTTTGGGGGGGTCCTCTCGCGACGTTTGGCGTGATCGCCCCCCTGCTGGTCTCCTGAAAGGAGAAGTTGATGAAATTCCACTTTCCCATTGTCATCATCGACGAAGATTTCCGGTCCGAAAACTCTTCCGGGCTTGGTATTCGGGCCATGGCCAAGGCTATGGAGGACGAGGGGTTCGAGGTTCTGGGCGTCACGAGCTATGGGGATTTGTCGCAATTCGCGCAGCAGCAATCGCGCGCCAGTGCCTTTGTTCTGTCGATTGACGATGAGGAATTCAGCCCCGGTCCCGATATTGATCCGGTGATCACCAATCTGCGCAATTTCGTGCAGGAGGTGCGGCGAAAGAATGCCGATGTGCCGATCTATGTTTACGGCGAGACCAAGACGAGTCGCCATTTGCCCAATGACATCCTGCGCGAATTGCACGGATTTATTCATGCGTTCGAGGATACGCCCGAATTCGTGGCGCGCCATATCATCCGCGAGGCGAAAATCTATCTGGAGGGCATTCAGCCGCCGTTTTTCAAGGCGTTGCTGGATTATGCCGAGGACGGGTCGTATTCTTGGCATTGTCCGGGGCATTCGGGGGGGGTGGCCTTTCTCAAAAGCCCGATTGGCCAGATGTATCATCAGTTTTACGGCGAGAACATGCTGCGCGCCAATGTGTGCAATTCGGTCGAGGAGCTGGGGCAGCTCTTGGATCATGACGGCGCGATTGGCGCGTCAGAGCGCAACGCGGCACGGATTTTCAACGCCGACCATTGTTTTTTCGTGACCAATGGCACCAGCACCAGCAACAAGATGGTCTGGCATCACACGGTCGCCCCCGGTGACGTGGTGGTGGTGGACCGCAATTGCCACAAGTCGATCCTGCATAGCATCATCATGACTGGGGCGATTCCGGTGTTCCTGCGGCCCACGCGCAATAACTTTGGCATCATCGGGCCGATTCCGCGCGGCGAGTTCGAGATTGACGCGATCAAGGCCAAGATCCGCGCCAATCCGCTGTTGAAGGGGGTTGATCCCGATACGGTCAAGCCGCGCATCCTGACCTTGACGCAATCCACCTATGACGGGGTGCTCTACAATACCGAGGTGATCAAGGATCTGCTTGATGGCTATGTGGAAAACCTGCATTTCGATGAGGCGTGGTTGCCGCATGCCAGTTTCCACCCGTTCTATAGCAGTTTTCACGCGATGGGCCGGTCGCGGGAACGGCCGCTGCATTCGGTGACTTATGTGACGCAGTCGATCCACAAGCTGCTGGCGGGGATCAGTCAGGCCAGCCATGTGTTGGTGCAGGACAGTCAGACCACCAAGCTGGATCGCCACCTCTTTAATGAGGCGTATCTGATGCATACCAGCACCAGCCCGCAATACAGCATTATTGCGAGTTGCGATGTGGCAGCGGCGATGATGGAGCCGCCTGCAGGCACAGCGCTGGTCGAGGAGAGCATCGCGGAATCGCTCGATTTCCGGCGGGCGATGCAGAAGGTCGATGCCGAGTTCGGCGATGACGACTGGTGGTTCCAAGTCTGGGGGCCGGATGTTCTGGACGAGGAGGGGATCGGTGAGATGCGTGACTGGGTGCTCAAACGCACCGATGCGCATGGCGTACAAGCCTCGGATGGGGAGGAGTCTTGGCATGATTTCGGCGAGATGGCGCCGGGGTTCAACATGCTTGATCCGATCAAGGCCACGATCATCACGCCCGGTCTCAATCTGGATGGGCGGTTCGAGCAGACGGGGATTCCGGCCTCGATTGTCACCAAATATCTGGCCGAGCATGGTGTGGTGGTCGAGAAGACCGGGCTTTACAGTTTCTTCATCATGTTCACCATTGGCATCACCAAGGGCCGGTGGAACACGCTCTTGACCGCGCTGCAACAGTTCAAGGACGATTACGACAAGAACCAGCCGATGTGGCGGGCGATGCCGGAGTTTTGCGCCAAGCAGCCGCGCTATGAAGGCATGGGGCTGCGGGATCTGTGCCAGCATGTGCATACGCTCTATGCGAAATACGATGTGGCGATCCTGTCGACGGAAATGTATCTGAGCGATCTGACCCCGGCGATGACGCCGAGCGAGGCCTTTGCCCATATCGCGCGGCGCACCACCGAGCGGGTGGCGATTGACGATCTGGAAGGCCGGGTGACGACCAGCCTTGTGACGCCCTATCCGCCGGGTATTCCGCTTTTGATCCCCGGCGAGGTGTTCAACAAGACCATCGTGCAATACCTGCGGTTCAACCGCGAGTTTGGTCGCGAATGCCCCGGTTTCGAGACCGATATTCACGGGTTGGTGCAGGAAGTGGGCGAGGATGGCGTGACGCGCTATTTCGCGGATTGCGTGGCCGGCTGAGGCCGGGCGTCACACGCTTTCGAGATAGGCGTCATACTCGAAATCGGTCACGTAGCGCGTGAAGCGTTTGAGTTCCTGCATCTTGCATTCCACCAGCATGGTTTGCAGGCGTCTGGAAAAGATGTCCTGCACATGCCGCCCCCGGCGAAAGGCCTGAATGGCGGTGGCCCAGTCGAGTGGCAGGTGGTCGAGTTTCTGGCTATAGGCGTCGCCGTCGATGGGCGGGCAGGGTGCTATTCCCTGTTCGATGCCGATGAGCGCGCCGCCCAGAATGCTGCCCAGCACGAGGTACGGGTTGGCATCGGCGCCCGCGACGCGGTGCTCGATGCGCCGCGCCTTGTGGTTGCCGCCGGGGATGCGGATCGCCGCCGTGCGGTTTTCATAGCCCCAAGAGATGCCAGTGGGCGCATGGGTGCCGGGCAGAAGGCGGCGATAGGAATTTTGGTGCGGCGCGAAGGTGAGCGTGTTTTCATGCATCGTTTCCAGCAGCCCGCCCACGGCATTGAGAAGGAGCGGTGTGCCGGTATTACCGCCATTGTCAAACAGGTTGACGCCGTTTTCATCGACAAGGCTGAAATGCACGTGAAAGCCGCTGCCCGAGCGGTCGCCATAGGGTTTCGCCATGAAGGTAGCGGCCATGCCATGTTTGCGCGCGATGCCGCGCACGAGGCGTTTGAAGAGAACGGCATCATCGGCGGCCTGTAGGGGATCGGCGACATGAACCATGTTGATTTCAAACTGGCCCGCGCCGTTTTCGGAGATGGCGGCATCGGCGGGGATGCCCTGTTCGTGGCAGGCGTCGTAGACGTCGTTGAGGAATTCGTCGAAATGTTCCAGCTCATCGAGGGAGAGCGCGCCGTCGGAATCGAGCCGTTTGCCGGTCACGGGCGAGCAGGGCGGGCGCGGCTGCGCCTCGCGCGGGTCGCAGAGGTAGAATTCGAGTTCGGTGGCCACCACGGGGGTCAGACCGCGTGCCTTGTAGCGCTGCACGATATTGGAGAGCGCATGGCGCGGGTCGCCGGGAAAGGGGCTGCCATCCTCGGTGTGCATCCAGAACATCACCAGCGCCGAGGGGCGGCTTGTCCAGTTCACCATGACGATGGGCCGCCCGGTATGTTCGCAGATACCGTCTGAGTCGCCGGTTTCGAACACCAGTTCGTTATTCTCGATATCCTCGCCCCAGATATCCACGCTGAGCACCGAGAGCGGCAGGCGCAGCCCGTCGTCCATGATCGACTTGGCCTTTTCAATCGGCAGGCGTTTGCCGCGCATCGCGCCGTTGAGATCGCAGACGCAGGCAAAGACGGATTCGATTTCGGGCCGTTCCTGAAGCCATTGGCGGATATTGGTCGTGGTCATTTCACGTCTCTTTCTGTCGGCATGGACGGGAGTGCGCCGATGTCCTCTGGCCTTACCTTGTCGTGTCGTCGCGGGACTGGGTAGCGAAATATGCGTGTGCGCCGGAAAATGCGGGCGGTTTGCGCCGTTTGCGCCCCCTTCCCCCCGGCGTGGTGATGGTCTAATCCTCGTCTCTGATCCCGGCGAAAGGCCCCGCATGAAACCTGTCCGCCTGCTTTCTGGCATTCTCACCGTTGGCGGTTGGACCCTGCTGAGCAGGCTTTTGGGGTTCGTCCGCGATGTGCTGATCGCGAGCTATATCGGCCCCGGCGCTGTAATGGATGCCTTTGTTGCAGCGTTTCGCCTGCCCAATATGTTTCGCCGGTTCTTTGCCGAAGGCGCGTTCAACGCGGCCTTTGTGCCGATGTTTTCCAAGCGGTTGGAGGCAGGCGATAACCCTTTGGGCTTTGCGGCGCTGGCCTGTTCGGGGCTTAGCCTTGTGCTTTTGGGGCTGACGGGGCTGTGCATGGTGTTCATGCCCGCGCTGGTCTGGGCCACGGCAGAGGGATTCGTGGGCGATGCGCGGTTCGACCTGACGGTCGAGTTTGGGCGGATCGTGTTTCCCTATATCTTTTTCATCTCATTGGCGGCGTTGTTTTCGGGGATGCTCAATGCGGCGGGGCATTTTGCGGCGGCGGCCGCCGCGCCGGTATTGCTGAATGTCTTGTTGATCGGCACGATGAGTTTTGCTGCCTTGACGGGCGGGGCGGTGGCGCAGGCGCTGGTCTGGACCATTCCGGTGGCTGGGGTCGCGCAATTGGCGCTGGTGTGGCATGCGACGCGACGGGCGGGGCTGAGCCTGCCCTTGGTGCGGCCCCGCTGGACGCCAGAGATGGCGCAACTGGTGCGGATTGCCATTCCGGCGGCTTTGGCGGGCGGGGTGGTGCAGATCAACCTTGTGGTCGGGCAATTGGTGGCCTCGAACACCGAAAAGGCGGTGAGCTGGCTTTATTCTGCGGACCGGCTCTATCAATTGCCCTTGGGGGTTGTGGGGATTGCGGTGGGCATTGTGCTGCTTCCTGATCTCTCGCGGCGGCTGAAGGCGCAGGATGATGTGGGCGCGCGCATGGCGCTGTCGCGGGCGGGCGAAATTGCCTTGGCGCTGACCATTCCCTGTGCCGTGGCGTTGATCGTGATCCCCATTCAACTGGTGTCGGTGCTGTTCGAGCGCGGGGCGTTTGGCGCGGATGACAGTGCCGCGACTGCCTTGGCGGTGGCGATTTACGGGTTGGGCCTGCCGGCGTTTGTGTTGCAAAAGATCCTGCAACCGCTGTTTTTCGCGCGCGAGGATACGCGCAGCCCGTTCCGCTATGCGGTTTGGGCGATGGCGGTGAATGGGGTTTTGGCGGTGGGGCTGGCGATGCTTATCGGCTGGATTGCGGCGGCGATTGCCACGACAATCGCGGCATGGATCATGGTGGTGCAACTGGCCGCCGGGGCGCGGCAGTTTGGCGAGGTGGCGCGGTTTGATGCGCAATTCCGGCGTCGGTTGTGGCGAATCTGTCTGGCCTCGGTGCTGATGGGGGCGGTGCTCTGGGGTGCGGGCGTGGTGCTTGGGCCGCTTTTCGGCATGGGGGGCTGGCGGTGGCTGGCGCTGTTGGTGCTGATCGCGGTGGGCACGCTGGCCTATGCGCTCTTTGGGCAAGGGCTGGGGGCGTTTCGGATACAGGAAATCCGGGGCAGGTTAAGGCGGTAAGGGGGTCGTCTTCACGCGCGGAATCAAGGTGCCGTAGGCACCGCCGCGCGGATCGCTGGGCCGTCCCGCGGCCTAGCGATTTTGAGAAGGCGCGGTTCGCTGAGAGATTATACGGACTTGGCAGGCATAAAGTGGCAGCCACGCCTGTTGTTTCGCTAGTCCCCGGCCCAGCGATCCACGCGGCAGCGCTTCGCGCCTTGATTCCGCGCGGGCAATGCCGCCTCAGTCGTGACGCAGCTTGGCCCGCAGGCGGGACCAGCCGCCGGGGCTGAGCACGAAGGACGCCAGAAATCCGCTGGCAAAGCCACTGACATCGGCGATCCAAGTGGCATTGCCGCCGAACAACAGGCCAAACACCAGTTGCAGCCCCATCAGCACGCCGATGAGGGTGAAGGCCCGGACCTGATTGGTGCCCATCTGCCCCAGCCTGAGCCACATGATATAGGTAAAGCCGCCGATCAGGCCGTAAACGCCGGGAAAGGCCCCGATGAGCCAGGGCCGCCCCGGTGCCACAAGGCCAAAGATCACGGCCCCCACCACTGTGCTGACCGCGAAGAGAACCAGAACCGCCCAGTGACGGAACACGTCCGAGACGAATTTACCCATCGCCAGAAGCAGCACGCCCGCGAAAAGCGCGTGGGTAAAGCTGCCATGGATGAAGGCATAGCTGAGCAAGCGGCGCAGATGTTCCGCCGGATAGGCATTGTGTTCCAGCATCCAGCCAAGGATTTCGCCATTGAAGCCGTAATCCTGAATCGCCGCCGCGCGCCAGCCCACGGCATCTGGGCCGCCCACAAGCCCGCGCGCGCCCAAGGTAAAGGCGGCTTCGACCCCCATGATCACCAAAAAGAGGGCGATCAGGAAGGGCGGCAGGGGGTTGACGGGGGCGGGTGGTCCTTGGTCGGGCATGGCACCTCTCCTTGACGGGGCTGTGGCGCATGGGTAAGCGAGGCGGGCAGAGAAATCCACCACGGAGTTGCGTCATGACCGAGGCGGCCTTTACCCCCCGCGTGTTTTCGGGAATCCAGCCCTCGGGCAACCTGCATCTGGGCAATTACCTGGGTGCATTGAAGCGGTTTGCCGAGGCGCAGAACAAGGGCATCCAGACGCTCTATTGCATGGTAGACCTGCATGCGATCACGGTTTGGCAAAACCCGGCTGATCTGGCCCGTGCAACGCGGGAATTGGCGGCGGGGTTCATTGCCTCTGGTCTTGATCCGGCCAAGTCCATTCTCTTCAATCAGTCTCAGGTGGCCGAGCATACGCAAATGGCGTGGGTCTTTAACTGTGTGGCGCGCATGGGGTGGATGCAGCGCATGACGCAGTTCAAGGACAAGGCTGGCAAGAATGCGCAGAACGCCTCGCTTGGTCTGTTTGCCTATCCGGCGCTGATGGCCGCCGATATCCTGACCTATCACGCCACGCATGTGCCGGTGGGCGAGGATCAAAAGCAGCATCTGGAATTGACGCGCGACATTGCGATCAAGTTCAACCATGATTACGGCGTTGAGTTCTTTCCGATCCCCGAGCCGGTGATCGAAGGGGCGGCGACGCGGGTGATGTCCCTGCGCGACGGATCGAACAAGATGTCGAAATCTGATCCGTCGGATATGAGCCGCATCAATCTGACGGATGACGCCGACACCATCGCCAAGAAAATCCGCAAGGCCAAGACCGACCCCGAGCCGCTGCCCTCTGAGGCGGCGGGGCTGGAGGGGCGGCCAGAGGCGCGCAATCTGGTGAATATCTATGCAGCGCTGGCTGATATGACGGTGGATCAGGTGATGGCCGAGGCGGGCGGCAAGCCCTTTTCCGAGTTCAAGCCGATGCTGGCGGATCTGGCCGTTGACCGCATCGCGCCGATTTCCACGGAAATGGCGCGGCTGATGCAGGATCTGTCCGAGATTGACCGGATTTTGGCGGATGGTGCGGCGCGGGCGCGCACGATTGCCGCGCCGATCCTGCGCCAGACCTATGAGATCATGGGCATGGTCGGCACGCGCGAGGTGTGAGGGGGCTGGCCTCTTGACGCCTACGGCTGCACGCCGCACTCTGCCCGCGACCCAAGCTGAGAGGCCCGACGATGACGCCCGAAGAGATTGCGAAACTGCCCTATCGCCAGTGCGTGGGGGTGATGCTGGTCAATGCGGCGGGGCAGGTGTTTGTGGGCCAGCGGATCGACAATGAGGTTCCCGCCTGGCAGATGCCGCAGGGCGGGATCGACAAAGGCGAGAGCGTGACCGAAGCCGCCCTGCGCGAGTTGTGGGAAGAAACCGGCGTTACAGCGGACAAGGTGCGCGTTGAGGCGGAAACAACCGGCTGGCTGACTTATGATTTGCCGCAGGAGATGGTGCCGCGCATCTGGAAGGGGCGGTATCGGGGGCAAGAACAGAAATGGGTGCTGATGCGGTTTCTGGGCCAAGATACAGATGTGAATATCGCCACCGATCACCCGGAGTTTTCCGAATGGCGCTGGTTGCCGCCCAGTGATCTGGAGGCCAATATCGTGCCCTTCAAGCGCGCGGTTTATTCCCGTGTGCTGGACGAATTCGGGGCGTTGCTGTGATCCGGGCGGCGGTTCTTGCGCTGGGCTTGGTGTTGGCGGGACCGGCGGTTGCGCTGAGTTGCTTTCCACAGGATGTGGCCGAGACCTATCGGCGCGCGGCAGAGGCGGCGGAGACCTATATCGTGGTGCATGGGCGGCTGTCCTTTGATCCGGCGCGTCTGCCCAGCACGGATATGATCCCGCAACAAAAGCCCGCGCATACGCTTATTCCGGCGCGGTTGACGGGGCAGGCGCTGACAAAGGGTGGGTTCGATCAGGCGTTTGATCGCGCCATCACGCTTGATGTGCAATGTTTTGGCCCGTGGTGCGCCTCGGCGGTGCCGGGAACCCAGTATCTGGGATTTCTGGAGCGGCGGGACGGCGGTTATGTGCTGGCGGTGGACCCTTGCGGCGGCATGGGCCATGCAGAGCCGACGCCCGCGATGCTGGACAAGGCGCTGCGCTGTCTGCAAGGGGGCGCTTGCACAGCTGAGCGCCGCTGAGGGCGGCCATAGCAGGGCTGGAAATTGGAACAAAAAGTGAACATACTGCATGGGTCTGGGAATCAGTGCCGCCATGCCCTTTGCCGAGCTTTCTGCCACGTCGAATTTCACCTTTCTCACCGGGGCGTCGCATCCTGAGGAGTATATCCGCCATGCCGCGGCGCTGGGCCTTTCGGGTGTGGCGATTGCCGATGTGAATTCGGTTGCGGGCATCGTGCGCGCCCATGCCGCAGCGCGCGAGATTGCGCGCGAGGTCGCCGCGCGGCAGGCACTGGAGGCACGGCAGGGGCCCATCGGGCCACCTGCGCCGCAGCCTGCAGCACCGCCCGATTGGGCCAATTGCCCGCGCCTCATTCCTGCGGCGCGGCTGGTGCTGCGCGAGGGGATCGAGATCACCGCCCTGCCGGTGGATCGTGGCGGCTGGGCCAGCCTTTGTCGCCTCATCAGCCTTGGGCGGCAGCGGGCGATAAAGGGCGCGTGCGATCTGGGGTTGGCGGATGTGCTGGCGGGGGCGGCGGGGCTGCATCTGTTGGTGCACCCGGCACCGGGGCGCGCGTGGCAGGCGCAGCTGCTGCAATTGGCGGCGCGCTGGGGGGGCTCTGTCGCGCTCTTGCTCAGCCCGCGCTATGACGGGCGCGATCCGGCGCGGTTCGAGCGGTTGGCGGGGCTGGCGGCGCGGCTGGGCCTGCCGACGGTGGCGGCGGCGGCACCGATCCTGCATCGCGGCTATCGCCGCCGTCTGGCCGATGTGCTGAGCGCGATCCGCCTGGGGGTGACGGTGGACCGGCTGGGCCGTCATGCGCTGCGCAATGCCGAACAGCGCCTGCGTTCAGAGGAGGAGATGCGCCGCCTTTTTGCGGGGCATGAGGGGGCGGTCAGCCGCGCCGCGGCACTGGCGGCGCGGCTGGATTTTTCGCTGGATGAATTGCGCTATGAATATCCCAGCGAGGTTGCCGAGAATGAGACCCCCGCGCAGCGGCTGCGGCGGTTGGCGGAGGCGGGGCTTGAGTGGCGCTATCCGGGCGGTGCACCCGCGCGGGTGCGTGGCATGATGGAGCATGAATTGGCCCTGATCGCCAAGCTGCGCTACGAGCCTTATTTCCTGACCGTGCATGACGTGGTTGCTTTTGCCCGCTCACGCGGCATCCTGTGCCAGGGGCGCGGATCGGCGGCCAATTCGGTGGTCTGCTATTGCCTTGGCGTGACCTCTGTCAGCCCCGAGATCGGCACGATGGTGTTCGAGCGCTTTGTCTCTGAGGCGCGCGACGAGCCGCCCGATATCGACGTGGATTTCGAGCATGAGCGCCGCGAGGAGGTGATCCAGTGGATCTATGAGCGTTACGGGCGGCATCGCGCGGGCCTTTGCGCCACGGTGATCCATTACCGCACCAAACGCGCCATCCGCGAGGTGGGCCGCGCCATGGGCCTGTCAGAGGATTTGCTGGGCGCGATGACCTCGCAGATCTGGGGGCATGGCGGTGAGGGCGCGCTGGAGCCGGCGCGCCTGGCCGAGATCGGGCTTGATCCGCGCGATCCGCGTCTGGCGCGAACGCTGGCGCTGATCCGCGAGATCATCGGCTTTCCCCGGCACCTGAGCCAGCATGTCGGCGGCTTTGTCATCACCGAGGGGCGGCTGGATGAATTGGTGCCCATCGAGAATGCCAGCATGGAGGGGCGCACGGTCATTTGCTGGGACAAGGATGACATCGACGCGCTGGGTATTCTCAAGGTCGATGTGCTGGCGCTGGGGATGCTGACCTGTATCCGCAAGGCCTTTGACCTTTTGGGGCAGCATCGCGGGCAGGCCTATAGTCTTGCAACCCTGCCGCCCGAGGACGCCCAAGTCTACGAGATGCTGAGCCGCGCCGACAGTCTGGGGGTCTTTCAGGTCGAAAGCCGGGCGCAGATGAATTTCCTGCCGCGCATGCGCCCGCGCACCTTTTACGATCTGGTGATTCAGGTGGCGATCATCCGGCCCGGCCCCATTCAGGGTGATATGGTGCATCCGTTCATCCGCCGTCGCAATGGCGAAGAGGCGGTCAGCTTTCCCTCGGATGATCTGGGCCGGGTGCTGGGCAAGACGCTGGGCGTGCCGCTGTTTCAGGAACAGGCGATGCAGATCGCCATCATCGGCGCGGGGTTCACCCCCGAAGAGGCGGACCGTTTGCGCCGGTCGCTCGCCACTTTCAAGAAGCACGGCAATGTCAGTGAATTTCGCGCGCGGTTTCTGCGTGGCATGCAGGCCAATGGCTATGACAGCGATTTCGCCGAACGTTGTTTTTCCCAGATCGAGGGCTTTGGCAGCTATGGGTTTCCCGAAAGCCATGCCGCCAGTTTCGCGCATCTGGTCTATGCGAGCGCCTGGCTCAAATGCCATCACCCGGCGATCTTTGCCTGTGCGCTGCTGAATTCGCAGCCGATGGGGTTTTATGCGCCCGCCCAGATCGTGCGGGATGTGCGCGAACATGGCGTGACGCTGCGCCCGGTCTGTATCAACGCCTCGTATTGGGACAATACCATCGAGCCGGACAGCCGGGGACGGTTGGCGCTGCGTCTGGGGTTTCGCCAGATCAAGGGCGTGGCGCAGGACGAGGCAGACTGGATCGCGGCGGCGCGGGGCAATGGCTATGTCGGCCCCGAGGATGTCTGGCGGCGGGCGGGGGTGGCCCCGGCGGCGCTGACACGTCTGGCCGAGGCGGATGTCTTTGCCGCGCTTGGGCTTTCGCGGCGCGACGCACTCTGGCAGGCGCGGGCGATTGGGGCAGAGCGGCCCTTGCCATTATTCGCGCGCGATATTGATGGAGAGGGGATTGTCGAGCCTGCGGCGCATCTGCCCGCCATGACGCTGGGCGAGGAGGTGGTCGAGGATTATACCGCCCTGCGCCTCAGCCTGCGGGCGCATCCGCTGGCGCTCTTGCGTCACATCCTGACGCCACCGGGACTGTAGGGTTTGGGCGTGGCTGTTTCTTTATGGCCCAAATACTCCGGGGAGCGCGAGGGGCTGGCCCCTCGCACCCTTGGCCCGCTTTACATCGCCGCGAGCAGCGATTCGCCGGCGGTCACTTCGCAGGTGCCGGGGCTTTCCTCGACATGCAGCACCGTGACGGTGCCATCCTCGACCGCCATTGCATAGCGCTTGGAGCGCGCCAAGAGGCCAGCGGGCGGCGCGTCGAAATCAAGGCCGATGGCCTTGGTGAAGGCGCTTTCGGCATCGGCGAGCATGGTGATACCGGCCTCTGTGGCGCCGGTGGCCTCGCCCCAGGCCTTCATCACGAAGGGATCATTGACCGAGACGCAGATGATTTCATCCACGCCTGCCGCGTCGAACTGCGCCTTGGTGCGGATGAAGCTGGGGACATGCGCCGCGGAACAGGTGGGCGTATAGGCACCGGGCACAGCAAAGATCACCACCTTGCGGCCCGCGGTCAGGCTCTTGAGATCGACCGCTTCGGGGCCCTTTTCGCCCAGTTTCAGAAGGGTTGCATCGGGCAGTTTGTCGCCGGAAGAAAGGGTCATGGTCGTTCCTTGTCTGTCGAGGGTTTCGGGATGGATGTAGGTATAGGCCGGTGATAGGCAAGTGACCATGCCAAAGAAGGGGAAAGCAAGATGACGGGTGTCGTGGTGATCGGAGCGGGGCAGGCGGGGGCCTCGCTGGTGGCAAAGCTGCGCAGTGAGGGCTATGATGGCCCCATCACGCTGATTGGCGAAGAGCCGGTGCCGCCCTATCAGCGCCCGCCCCTGTCCAAGAAATACCTGCTGGGCGATATGGCGCTGGAGCGGCTCTATCTGCGGCCCGAAAGCTATTATGCCGAAGCGGGTATTGATCTGCGCTTGAATGCGCGCGTCACGGCGATTGACCGCGCGGCGCAAGAGGTTGTCATCGGCACCGAGCGGCTGGGCTATGCGCATCTGGTGCTGGCCACGGGATCGCGCCCCCGCCACCTGCCTGCGGCGATTGGGGGGGAATTGGGGGGCGTGCATGTGGTGCGCACGCTGGCGGATGTGGATGCGATGGCACCGGGTTTCGTGCCGGGTGCGCGCGTGCTCATTGTGGGCGGCGGCTATATCGGGCTTGAGGCGGCGGCGGTCGCGGCCTCGCGCGGGATGCAGGTGGTATTGGTCGAGATGGCCCCGCGTATCTTGCAACGGGTGGCGGCCAAAGAGACTTCGGATTATTTCCGCGCGCTGCATGGGCGGCACGGGGTGGATATCCGCGAGGGTGTGGGATTGGAGCGTTTGCTGGGTGACGGGCAGGTAAACGGTGCGCGCCTGACCGATGGGACCGAGGTGGCCGTGGATATGGTGATTGTCGGCGTGGGGATCGTGCCCGATACCGCGCTGGCCGAGGCGGCGGGGCTGGCGATTGACAATGGCATCGCGGTAGATGCCCAAGGGCGCACGTCTGATCCCACAATCTGGGCCGTTGGCGATTGCGCGTCTTTTCCCCATGGCGAGGGGCGTTTGCGGCTCGAGAGCGTGCCCAATGCCATCGACATGGCCGATTGTGTGGCGGGCAATATCCTGGGGGCCGCTGTGGCCTATGTGCCCAAGCCGTGGTTCTGGTCGGATCAATATGATGTGAAGTTGCAGATTGCGGGGCTGAGCACCGGCTATGACCGGATCGTGACGCGCGATGGGGCGGCTTCGGTGTCGTTCTGGTATTTCCGGGGGGATCAGTTGCTGGCGGTGGACGCGATGAACGATCCACGCGCCTATATGGTGGGCAAGCGGTTGATTGATGCGGGCAAGACTGCTGATCCGGCGGTGGTCGCGGATGCGGCGGCCGATCTCAAGGTGTTGCTGGGGTGAGGATCATCGGCGGGGCGCATCGCGGGCGGGCTTTGGCCAGTGTCGGCAAGGGCGATGTGGCGGCGCATTTGCGGCCCACGTCAGACCGGGTGCGCGAGGCGCTGTTCAACGTCTTGGCCGGGGGCTATGGCGATCCCGTGACGGGCGCGCGGGTGCTTGATCTTTTTGCGGGCACCGGGGCGCTTGGGCTTGAGGCGCTGTCGCGCGGGGCGGAGGCCGTGAGTTTCATCGAAAGCGGGCGCAAGGCGCAGTCGCTCTTGCGGCAAAACATTGCACTCTGCCGGGCCGAGGAGGAGACGCGCGTATTCCCTCTGGATGCGCGCAAGCCGGGGAATAATCCCATGGTGCCGCATGATCTGGTCTTTCTCGATCCGCCCTATGGCAAGGGGCTGGGCGAGGAGGCGCTGGCAGCGGCGCTGGAGGGGGGATGGATTTCTGACGGGGCGCTGATTGTCTGGGAGGAAAGTGCTGCAATCACCCCGCCTGAAGGGATGCGGATGATCGAAGAGCGGCGCTATGGCGATACGATGATCCGGTTTCTGGAGCGCGGGTAAGGTAGGTTTATGCCGGTTTTTGCCCCATGTGCCCCGCGCGCCTCAGTGCCAAAATCTGCAGCCCCTCTTACCCTTTCATCAACTCGGGCAAATCCCCTGTCAGCCCTGCGGCCTCGCGGATGAAGCCCCGGCGCAGGCGTGGCATATGGCTGATCGCGCCCATGCCAAGGTCGCGGGCGGTGCGCAGGATCGGGTTGTCATTGGAGAAGAGCCGATTGGTGAGGTCGGTGGCCAAGGCCAGTGTCGCTGTATCAAACCGCCGCCATTGTTGATACCGGGCAAGCACATCGGGTGCCGCGATATCCTCGCCCCGGCGGTTGGCTTCGGTCATTACCTGCGCCAAGGCTGCCACATCACGCAGGCCTGCGTTCAGCCCCTGACCGGCAATCGGGTGCATGCCGTGGGCGGCGTCGCCGATCAGAGCGAGCCGGTCGGCGACAAAGCTGTTGGCCACCGTCAGGCTGAGCGGGTAGGTATAGCGCGCGCCGCGCAGCTTGATCGCGCCCAGAAAATCGCCGAAGCGGGGCCGCAGCACCTCCATGAAATCTGCATCGGGCAGGGCGGCAAACCGGGCGGCGGTGGCGTCTGTTTCAGACCAGACAATCGAGCTGACATTGCCCGGCAGCGGCAGGATGGCAAGCGGGCCGGGGGGCATGAAGAATTGATGCGCGATGCCGTGATGCGGTAATTCGTGTTCGATGGCGGCGACAAGTGCTGTTTGACCATAGCCCCAGCCGGTGCGCCGGATACCTGCGCGCGCGGCGGTGCCTGAGCTACGCCCATCGGCCCCGATCAAAAGCCGCCCGGTCAGGGTTTTGCCCGAGGCCAGCGTGACGGTAACCCCGGTGGCGGCGCTTTCTTGGGCTGTCACCGTGTCGTTGGAAACTTGGGTGATCAGCGGTTGCTCTGCCATGGCCTCGATCAGGGCGCGGCGCAAAAAGCGGTCTTCAAGCATATGGCCCATGGGGCCTTCTTCGATCTCGGCATGGTCGAAATGCAGAAAGAAGGGCGATGGCCCTTCGCCCGCGCGCCCGTCCGAGACCTTGATTTCCAACATCGGTTGGGCATGCTCGGCCACACGGTTCCATATCCCGAGGTTTTGCAAGAGCCGCACGGAGGCGAGCGCCAAAGCATAGGACCGACCGTCAAAGGCCGCGTTTTTGCGGGTCGGTTCGGGCAGGGCGTCGATCACGGTGCTGGAAAGCCCGGCCTGTGCTGCGGCAAGCGCAAGAGCGGGGCCATTCAGGCCACCGCCGACGATGAGAAGATCGCTGTCATGTGTCATGCCGCCCAATATGTGCGTGCGCGCGGGATTGTCCATGCGCCGCTCTGCCGCTAGCAATGGTTTTTGAACGGATAGGGGAACGCGATGCAGAACTGGCTCAGGATGACGGCGGGCGATCTGGGGCGCGGCATTGCGCGCGGAGAGATTGACCCCGAGGCGCTGTGCGAGACCTATCTGGCGGCGATCACCGCCCATCCGCTGCGCGATCGCATCTACAGCGCTGTGACAGAGAGCCGCGCGCGGGCGGAGGCGGCGGCGGCATCGGCACGGGCCAAGGCGGGGCAACGTCTGGGCCTGCTGGACGGGGTGCCGGTCAGTTGGAAGGACCTCTTTGACAGCGCGGGTGTCGCGACCGAGGCGGGATCGGCGCTGTTGAAGGGCCGGGTGCCGGAACGAGATGCCGAGGTGTTGCGCAATGGCACGGCGGCGGGGCTGGTGTGCCTTGGCAAGACACATATGAGCGAATTGGCGTTTTCCGGACTGGGGCTGAACCCGGTGACGGCAACGCCGCCTTGCGTGAACAATTCCGACGCTGTGCCCGGCGGATCATCCTCGGGGGCGGCGGCGAGCGTGGCGTTTGATCTGGCCCCGTGCGGGATCGGGTCGGACACTGGCGGGTCGGTGCGCATCCCTGCGGCGTGGAACGATCTGGTCGGGCTCAAGACCACGTCGGGGCGGGTGTCTTTGCAAGGGGTGGTGCCGCTCTGCCTGCGGTTCGACACGGTTGGACCGCTGGCGCGCTCGGTCGAGGATTGCGCACTGATGTTGGCGGCGCTGGAAGGGCGCAAAGCGGCCGATTTGCGTGGGGCTTCGCTCTTGGGGTTGCGGTTTGCGGCGCTGCGCACGGGCGTGATGGAGGATATTCGCCCCGAGCCTGCGCGTGCGCATGCGCTGGCGCTGGAAATGCTGCGCGATGCGGGCGCGGTGATCGACGAGATCGAAGCCCCAGAGGTGGCCGAGGCGCTACCGCTGTCGCCGGTGCTGTTCACGGGCGAGGCCTATGGTTTGTGGCGCGAGGTGATCGAGGCGGCCCCGGACAAGATGTTTGCGCCGATTCTGGAGCGGTTCCGCAGTGGCAAAGATATAAGTGCGGCGGATTATGTGGCGGGCTGGCGCAAGTTAGAGGCGCTGCGCGCGGCGTGGACCGCGCGGGTTGCGGGCTATGATGCGGTGCTCATGCCCTCGGCCCCCAACCTTCCGCCGGATCAGGCGCGGCTTTTGACGGACCCTGACTATTACGTGACCGAAAATCTGCTGACCCTGCGCAATACGCGGGTGGGCAATCTTTTGGGGCTGTGTGCCGTGACGCTGCCCACAGGGGTGCCCAGCTGTGGGCTGATGCTCTGCGGTCAGCCCTATGGCGAAGAGCGGCTGTTGCGGGTGGCGCAGGCCGTTGAGGATATTCTCTGCCCCCGGCGCGAGGACTAAGGCCATGCATCCCAATCCTGCTTTTCGTCAGACACCGAACGAGCGCAATCTGGAATTTGCCCGCGCGCGGGGCTTTGGCATTCTGGCCGTTTGCAGCCCCGAGGGGCCGCTGATGAGCCATATTCCGTTTCTTTTGAATGCCGATGGCACGCGGGCCGAATTTCATCTGGTGCGGTCAAACCCTATTGCGCGGCTTTTGAGTGGGCCGTTGCGCGCGCGGTTGGCGATAGAGGGGCCGCAATCCTATGTCTCGCCCGATTGGTATGGGGTCGAGGATCAGGTGCCCACGTGGAATTACGTGGCTGTGCATCTGGTGGGCGAGGTCACGTTGCAGCCGCAGGAGGGGATGCGCGACCTTTTGGATCGGCAATCGGCGGAGTTCGAGGCGCGGCTTGCGCCCAAGCCGGAATGGCGGGCCGAGAAGATGACACCCGAGGTGCTGGAGCGGATGATGCGGCAGATCGTGCCCTGTGCAATGCGCGTGGACGAGATCGCAGGCACGTGGAAATTGGGGCAGAACAAGCCCGAGGATGTGCGCCTGCGCGCCGCCGATCATCTGGGGCCGGCGGGGCAGGGGCAAGAGAGTGACTTGTTGGCGGAGTGGATGCGCGCGCCGCCTGCCTGAGCGGCTTTACAGCGTTGGGGGCTGCGCCTAGGGTCGCGGCGAACATCTAAAGGAGCGCGCCATGAAACTGATTTCCTCGCCATTGTCCCCCTTTGTGCGCAAGGTCCGCGTGCTCTTGCTGGAATCCGGGTTGGACGATCAGGTTGAGGTGGTCGATGTGACCACCACACCGCTTGAGACCGATCCGCAGGCGGCGGCGGCCAATCCGCTGGGCAAGATACCGGCGCTGGTGCGGCTGGACGGCCCGGCGATCCATGACAGCCGGGTGATCACCCGCTATCTGGATGCGCGCGCTGATGGGCGGTTTTATCCCGAGGCGCGGCTCTGGGAGGTGCTGACGCTGGAGGCGATTGCCGAAGGGATCATGGAGGCGGCGCTGGCGATGACCTATGAGGCGCGGTTCCGGCCCGAAGAGATCCGCTATGCCCCTTGGGTCGAGGGGCAATGGGCCAAGGTTGCACGGGCGCTGGAGGCCGTTGAGGGCCGCTGGATGAGCCATCTCGCGGGGCCGCTCGATATGAGCCATATCGCGCTGGGCTGTGCGCTGGGATATCTTGATTTCCGCCATGATGCGCGCGGCTGGCGGGTTGGGCATCCGGCGCTGGAGGCGTGGTATGCCAAGATGGCCGCGCGCGACAGCATGATGCGAACAGCCCCCGCATAAGCCCCGCCAACAGGCGAGAGAGGGGGGCCATTGCGCTGTCTGATTTCGCGATAGAAGCCGGTCAAGCGCGACAGATGCGCGCTCTGACCAAATCTTGGGGTAATGCAGGCTGGACGGCCCCCCAAAGCCCCGCTAAATAGCCGCACAGACTGGCCATGGGAATCCCGTGGCCTAACATCGTATGAGGCCGATTGCGGCTCTGATATATAGGGAGTAATTCTCGTGTCCCACGCAGAAGATCACGAAGGCACCCGGAGGGATTTCCTCTATTATGCGACCGCAGGCGTCGGTGCCGTGACCGCAGGTGCGGCCATCTGGCCGCTCATCAACCAGATGAACCCTTCGGCGGATGTGCAGGCGCTGTCCTCGATCCGCGTCGATGTTTCGGGCGTTGAGCCCGGCACGCAGATCAGCGTCAAATTCTTGGGCAAGCCGGTTTTCATCCGTCGCCGCACGGAAAAAGAGATTGAAGCTGCCCGTGCCGTTGAGCTGGCGGAACTGCCGGACCAGAATGCACAGAACCGTAATGACCTCGCGCTTGATGCGTCGGACCAGAACCGCACGCTGGATGAGGCGGGCGAATGGCTCGTGATGATCGGCGTGTGCACCCATCTGGGTTGCGTGCCGATTGGCGACGGATCGGGCGATTTTGGCGGCTGGTTCTGCCCTTGCCACGGGTCGCATTACGACACGGCTGGCCGTATCCGCAAAGGTCCGGCGCCTGAGAACCTGTGGATTCCCGTCGCCACATTCCTCGACGAAACCACGATCCAACTGGGATAAGGAAACGCGCAAATGTCCGGAATTCCGCACGATCACTACGAGCCCAAGACGAGCGGCGAGAAATGGCTGCATTCGCGCCTGCCCATCGTCGGCTTGCTCTATGACACCATCATGATCCCCACGCCCAAGAACCTGAACTGGATGTGGATTTGGGGGATCGTTCTGACCTTCTGTCTGGTGCTGCAAATCGTTACCGGCATCATTCTGGTGATGCATTACACGCCGCATGTCGATCTGGCCTTTGCCAGCGTTGAGCATATCATGCGCAACGTGAATGGCGGCCACTTCATCCGCTATCTGCACATGAACGGCGCGTCGCTGTTCTTTGTTGCGGTTTATCTGCATATTTTCCGCGGCCTCTACTATGGGTCCTACAAGGCCCCGCGTGAGGTGACATGGATCATCGGCATGCTCATCTATCTGATGATGATGGGTACGGCGTTCATGGGTTACGTGCTGCCTTGGGGCCAGATGTCGTTCTGGGGGGCCACGGTGATCACCGGTCTCTTTGGTGCGATCCCGTTCATCGGCGACTCGATCCAAACCTGGCTTTTGGGTGGGCCGGCGGTGGACAATGCCACGCTGAACCGCTTCTTCTCGCTGCATTATCTGCTGCCGTTCGTTATTGCCGCACTGGTTGCGCTGCATATCTGGGCGTTCCACACCACCGGCAACAACAACCCAACCGGGGTTGATGTGCGCCGCACGTCCAAGGATGAGGCCGCTCGCGATACTGTGCCGTTCTGGCCCTATTTCGTGATCAAGGACCTGTTCGCGCTTGCCGTGATCATGGTGGTGTTCTTTGCGGTTGTCGGCTTTATGCCCAACTACCTTGGCCACCCCGACAACTACATCGAAGCGAACCCTCTGGTCACGCCTGCGCATATCGTGCCGGAATGGTACTTCCTGCCGTTCTACGCGATCCTGCGCGCCTTTACCGGCGATGTCTGGGTGGTGATGTTCGCCAGCTGGATCACCGGTGGCATCATCGACGCCAAGTTCTTTGGTGTGTTGGCGATGTTCGGTGCGATCGCGGTCATGGCTTTGGCCCCGTGGCTTGATACCTCTTCGGTGCGGTCGGGCCGCTATCGTCCGATGTTCAAGTGGTGGTTCTGGCTTTTGGTGATCGACTTTGTCGTGTTGACCTGGGTTGGCGCAATGCCCGCCGAGCCGCCCTATTCGACCATCTCGTTGATCGCGTCGGCCTATTGGTTCGCCTATTTCCTGGTGATCCTGCCGCTCTTGGGCGTGATCGAGAAACCCGAGGCCCAGCCTGCCACCATCGAGGAAGACTTCGATGCGCATTATGGCAAGGCCCACACGCCCGCCGAATAAGAAAGGACGGATGACAATGTTCAAGACAACAGGCATTGCGGCCCTTGTGGCCCTGTCCCTCTCGACTGGCGGCGCATTGGCCGCCGGGGGCGAGGGGCATATCGAGGACGTCGCCTTTTCCTTTGAAGGTCCGTTCGGCAAGTTTGACCAGAACCAGCTTCAGCGCGGTCTGAAGGTCTATACGCAGGTCTGCGCGGCGTGCCACGGCCTGCAATATGTGCCGCTTCGGACCTTGGGGGACGAGGGGGGGCCGCAGCTGCCTCAGGATCAGGTTTTTGCCTATTCCGAGCAGTTCGAGGTGTTCGACCCGGAGCTTGACGATTTCCGGCCCGCCACCCCGACCGACCATTTTCCGGCTGTCACCTCTGCCAGTGCGCCGGACCTGAGCCTTATGGCCAAAAAGCGTGCGGGGTTTCATGGCCCCTACGGCACCGGTCTGAGCCAGCTTTTCAACGGTATGGGCGGGGCGGAATACATCTACTCGCTGATGGTCGGGTATCACGAAGCGCCGGAATGCGCGCCGGAGGATTTCACCGGCACGTATAACGCGGCCTTCACCGCCGGTGGCTATCCGGACGAGTGCAAGGATGAGGATGGCCATCACACGGTGCCCGGTAGCTGGATCGCCATGGGCCAGCCGCTCTGGGGTGACGATGTCGAATATGACGACGGCACCGTTGCCACGCTGGAACAGCAGGCCGAGGATGTTGCGGCCTTCCTGATGTGGACCGCAGAACCCAAGATGATGGCGCGCAAGCATGCGGGCCTGACCGGGGTGATCTTTCTGACGATCCTGTCGGTATTGCTCTATCTGACCAACAAGCGGATCTGGGCGCCGATCAAGGGCAAGAAGACAAGCTGAGTGAGTCGACCCATTTTATGAACTGCAAAGCCCCGCAAGGTCGTCTTGCGGGGCTTTTGCGTGACGTAGGGTCATAAATTTCTCAAACGTGGTCAAATAGCGCAGGGGGTAGGGTGACGCAACGTTTGCAAACGCTGGTCAATCCTCTATGAGTTTGGCAATCGGTACCAAAAAAAACAGGCACATGCTCGATCAACCCCACCCCGCCCCGCTGCCACCCGAAACACGTGCTGGCAGGGAATGGGCGCAACTCCTTGCGAAATACCGCGAGCCGAGTTCGCCCCGTGCTGCATTCGAACTGGCCGTGACCGTTGGTCCGTTCCTCGCACTTTGGGGGCTGGCTTGGTGGGCTTTGTCGCTGAGTTATGTGCTGAGTGTCGTGCTGGCGCTTTGTGCCGCGCCGTTCCTCTTGCGCCTCTTTGCGATCCAGCATGATTGCGGCCACGGGGCCTTTTTCAAGAGCCGGTCGATGAATGACTGGCTTGGCCGGGTGCTTGGGGTTGTGACGCTTACGCCCTATGACGTGTGGCGGCATTCGCATTCGATCCACCACAGTTCCTCGGGCAATCTGGGGCGGCGGGGGATTGGCGATATCGACACGCTGACGGTTGCGGAATATGCTGCGCTGACGCCGTTTCAGCGCCTGAAATACCGGGTTTACCGCAACCCGCTGGTTCTGTTCGGGCTGGGGCCGGGGTATATCTTTTTGCTGGAAAACCGTCTGCCGCTCGGTTTCATGGGCAAAGCGCGCTATTGGGTTAGCGCAATGGCCACCAATGCCGCTTTGTTGCTGGTGCTGGGTTTGGTGGGCTGGTTCGGTGGGCTGATGCCGATCCTCTTGATCTTTTTGCCCTCGACCGTTCTGGCGGCGACGGCGGGGGTGTGGCTGTTCTACGTGCAGCATCAATTCGAGACCACCCATTGGGAGGCCGAGGAAAACTGGCAATTGCATGATGCCGCCCTTGAGGGCAGTTCGCATTACGTGTTGCCCGGCTGGCTGCAATGGCTGAGCGCCAATATTGGGATTCACCACGTGCATCACGTCAACAGCCGTATCCCGTTTTATCGGCTGCCTGAGGCGTTGCGCGATCACGCGCAATTGGCGGAAATCAACCGGATGACCATCCGCGAGAGCCTCGCCAATGCGCGGCTCCACCTTTGGGATGAACAGGGACGCCGGTTGTTGTCTTTTGCCGAGGCACAGGCGGTGATCGAGCGCGCTTGACCTGACCGGTGCGTTGCCTCTCTGACGTGCAGGAGGGGCCGCCAAGCGCATCCATGCAGTTCTTTCTCAGAGGGCTGCACGATCCTTGTCAAACTCCATCAGTTTGACCCTTTGGATACCGCTTACTTCAGTGTCGATACGCCGCGCGCGGCCTTTGGCCCCGGCCGATGTACGTCTAGCGCGGCATCGGGGTGCTGGCGCGATTATAGGGTCGCCAATTGGTGATCTCGGGGTAATACATCTCGCGCCAGCGGCGCACGCGGGGGTTCATCACCCGCCGCCAAATGGGCGGAACCATGGCGGCCATGGTCATCACCGGATAGCCATAGGGCAATTGCGGCGCGTCCGCCTCGGTATAGTTCTGCAAGAGCGGAAAGCGGCGATCGGGTTTGTAGTGATGATCGGAATGGCGTTGCAGGTTGATCAACAGCCAATTTGACGCCTTGTGTGCCGCGTTCCAGCTATGGCGCGGTTGAACATGCTCGTATTTGCCGCCACCGAGATGTTTGCGGGTGAGGCCGTAATGTTCGATGTAGTTTACAAGCTCTAGCTGCCAAATCGCGACAAAGGCTTGCCAGAAAAACAGGCCAAGCCCAATCCAGCCGCCGATCAGAACGGCAAGCAGGGCCATGAAGCCTTGGAGTGCCCAGTATTTGAAAAACGGGTTCTTGAGGTCGTGCCAAGGCAAGTTGCGGCGGGCGAGCATCTCGGCCTCGGCCTTGAAGGCTGACTGCCAGCTTTGCCGCAGCACGCGCGGGAAAAAGCGGTGAAACCCCTCGTTATAGCGGGCTGTGACGGGATCGCGGGGGGTGCCGACGTAGCGGTGGTGCACCAAAAGATGCTCTGACCGGAAATGCGAATAAAGCACCATGGCGAGCAGAACATCGCCAAGAAATCGCTCGCTCCGGTTTTTCTGGTGCATGAGTTCATGGCTATAGTTGATGCCCACAGTACCGGTGATCACCCCCACCCCGAAGAACAGAAGGATGGTTTCCAGCGGGCTGAGATGCGCGTCGCCCGGGCCTGTGACATACCAGATCAACCAATAGAGCAGGCCAAATTGGAACGGTGCCCAGATCAGGGTGATCGCGCGATACCAGGTCAGTTGATCGTCGCGCGTCTCAAGATCGGCATTCTCGGTATAGAGCCCGAGAAAGGCGTCGAGGATCGAGAAAAAATACCATGTGGTCAGAGGCAACAAAAGCACGGTCCAGCCGCCTTGCAATGCGCCCAAGACGGCCACAGGGAGCAAGATAAGCGACATCCAGAAGGGCAGGGCGCGGTGCAGTTGGGCAACCTTGTCGGCGGGTATCATGGAACGGTCCTGAGAAGTTTCGCGCTTGCGTTATGGGGTATAGTTTAGCGCAGCCCGCGCGAGGTCAAAGACCTTTCGCATGAGGGTTGGCAGCTCTGTGGGGCGAAACGCTGCGTCAGATAGGAACATGCCACGTTCGGGGGGCACGCCATCGGGCACAAAGGCCACGTGGACGGTGAGGCGGAGGTGGAAATGAGTGAAAGTGTGGCGCGCTTCGGCCTCTAGCTGTTGCCAGTCGGCGGCGATGGGCGGTGTGTGGAGCGGAGATTCGCCCCAGTCGCTGCCGGGCCAGCCCAGCATGCCGCCCAAGAGGCCGCTATCGGGGCGGCGTTCCAAGAGCCATGCGCCATCGGCGCGACGGGCGACATAGGCGTGACCATGGCGCACCGGCTTGGGCGTTTTGGGCAGTTTGCGGGGGAGATGTTGGGCGGTGCCTGCGGCGCGGGCCGCACAGGGCGCACGCCACGGGCAAAGACCGCAGGCGGGGGATTTGGGCGTGCAAATGGTGGCGCCAAGATCCATCACCGCCTGAGCATAATCGCCGGGCCGCAAGCGGGGGGTAAGGCGCGCTGCCGCCTCGGTCAACGCGCGCTTGGCGGTGGGGAGGGGGGTATGGATATCATAGAGCCGGGCCATCACCCGTTCGACATTGCCGTCTACCACGACATGCGGTTGATCGTGGGCAATCGCTGCAATGGCGGCGGCGGTATAAGGCCCGATGCCGGGCAGGGCGCGCAGGCCGTCAAGCGTGTCGGGAAACCGCCCGCCATGATCGCGCACCACAACGCGCGCGCATTTCAGAAGGTTTCTGGCGCGGGCGTAATAGCCCAGTCCGGCCCATTCCCCCATGACCTGCGCATCCTCGGCCGCGGCAAGATCGGCGACGGTGGGCCAAAGCGTGGTGAAGCGCAGGAAATAGGATTTGACCGCCGCGACGGTGGTCTGTTGGAGCATCACCTCGCTCAGCCAGATACGGTAGGGATCGGGATGGGCACCAGCCGCGCGGGCTGCGGGGCTGATCCGCCAAGGCAGGTCGCGGGCATGGGTATCATACCACGCAAGCAGGCTTTCGGCCTCGGCGAAATAACGCATAGTTTACCCCCTTGCCGCGCAATCGGCTCTGGTATCCCCTGTCACATGCCATAGATTAGCGCCAGTGAGGAGAGCGCCAACCATGACCAGCCGCAAGGCCGCGACATACGGGTTCAAACGCACCTCGGCGTTGTTGCAGACCAGCATACGCCGCGCCTCCGAGAGCCGTGGATTTGCGCAATCGCGGCTATTGACGCATTGGGCCGAAGTGGTGGGCGACGACATCGCCGCCATCGCGCGGCCCGTCGAAGTGTCCTATGCGCGGCAGGGTATGGGGGCGACGCTCACGTTGCTCACGACCGGCGCGCAGGCCCCGATGCTGGAGATGCAGAAGGAAAAGCTGCGCGAGCGGGTCAATGCCGTCTATGGCTACAATGCCATCGCGCGTATCCGCATCACTCAGACCGCGCCCGTGGGCTTTGCAGAGGGGCAGGTGGAGTTCACCCATCGGCCCAAAGTGGCGGCCCCGCCCGTCGTGGCACCCGAGACGCTGCAAACCGCCACGAGCCTTGCCGCACCTGTGACCGACGATGGATTGCGGGCGGCGCTGGAAAGGCTGGCGCGCAACGTGTTAACAAAGTCACAACACTGACTGACCCATCAGACCAAGGATAATGATATGAAACACTTGATCGCAACCGGGGCGCTGGCCCTTGCCATGCTTACCGGACCCGCCGTGGCGCAAGAGGCGGCCCCGGATACATCGCAAATCGTCGAAATGACGATGGGGCCAGAGGATGCCAAGGTGACGATCATCGAATACGCGTCCTTTACCTGTCCGCATTGTGCCAATTTTCACAAGGGGCCGCTCAAGCAGTTGAAGGCTGAGTATATCGACACGGACAAGGTGCATTTCATCTATCGCGATGTCTATTTTGACCGGTTCGGCCTATGGGCGTCGATGGTGGCGCGCTGTGGCGGGCCCGAGAAATTCTTTGGCATCTCGGACATGATTTATGAGCAGCAGGGGGAATGGACCCAAGGCGAGCCTGCCGCGATTGCCGACAACCTGCGGCGGATCGGCAAGGTTGCGGGGCTGGAGCCGGATGCGGTTGAGGCCTGTCTCAATGACACCGAAAAGGCCAAGGCGCTGGTCGCGTGGTATCAAGAGAACGCCGAGGCCCATGGCGTCGAGTCGACGCCGACGCTGGTGATCAACGAGCAGAAATATGCCAACATGGCCTATGACGATCTCAAGGCGATCATCGAGGAAAAGCTGTCGGAGTGATCCACCAAGCGGGGTTGGGTCGGGATTGCGTATCCCGGCCCGTTTATCCCTCTGGACAGTTTCGCACGGCAGTGGCAGAATTTGATCAAATTCCCTCTACCTGCCGGAGCACCCCATGAAAGACGACAATTTCCTGCGTGAGATGAACGCGCGCCATCTGTGGCACCCGATGGGGCATCCCGGTGAGCAGCAGGCCAATGCGCCGAAAATCATCAAAAGTGCCGCAGGTGTGCGGATCACCGATATCGACGGGCATGATCCGGTGGATGCGGTGGGGGGCCTGTGGTGCGTCAACCTTGGCTATTCCAACGATGTGGTGAAGCAGGCGATTTCCGATCAGCTTTGGCAATTGCCTTATTATTCTGCCTTTGCCGGCAGCACCAACCCTGCGGCCATCGAAGCCTCTTATGCGGTGCAGGAGTTCTTTGCCGAGGATGGGATGACGCGCGTCTTTTTCACCTCGGGCGGGTCGGACAGCGTGGACACGGCGCTGCGCATGGCGCGGCAATATCATCGCCTGCGGGGCGAGCCGACGCGCACCAAGTTCCTGAGCCTGAAAAAGGGCTATCACGGCACCCATTGGGGTGGTGCGTCGGTCAATGGCAACAACCGGTTCCGGATCACCTATGAGCCGCTGTTGCCGGGCTGTTTTCATCTGCCCAGCCCCTATACCTATCGCAACCCGTTCGATGAGATGGATGGGGCCAAACTGGCGGAAAAGATTGCTGCCACCATGGTGGATGAGATCGAGTTTCAGGACCCCAGCACGATTGCCGCCTTTATCATGGAGCCTATTCAAGGGGCTGGCGGTGTGATCGTGCCGGATGCGTCCTTTATGAAGCATATGCGCGATATCTGCGACCGCTACGGCATTCTGATGATCTCGGACGAGGTGATCACCGGATTTGGGCGCACGGGGGATTGGACCGGAGCCCGGCATTGGGGCGTCAAGCCCGACATGATGACCATCGCCAAGGGCATCACCAGCGGCTATTTCCCTGTGGGCGGCGTGGTTCTGGGCGACAAGGTCGCCGAGGTGTTTGAAAAGGCGGGGCCAGAGGGCAGCATCTGGACCGGCTACACCTATTCGGCGCATCCCGTGGGGGCGGCGGCGGTGGTGGCCTGCCTGTCAGAAACGCTGCGGCTGGATACCAAGAGCAATGCCGCTGTGCGCGGCACGCAGCTTTATGAAGGGGTCAAGAAGCTGGCCGAAAAATACGACATCATCGGTGATGTGCGTGGCGGTCATGGCTTGATGATGGGAATCGAGCTGGTCAGCGACCGCGCGAAAAAGACGCCCATGGATGCCGCGACCATGAAGCGGGTGCATCAGGCGACGTATGAGGCGGGGGCGATGGTGCGTCTGGGGGCGCATAATATCCTGATGTCGCCGCCTCTGGTGATTTCCGAGGCTGAGGTGAACGTGATCCTGTCGGCGCTTGATGCCGGGTTTGCGGCAGCCTGAGCAGGCCATTCTACCTCTGAAAAAGCACGCAAGCGCCTGTTATGGCGCTTGCGTGGCGGCAGTTGAAAAGGCTGGGCAGACAGTTAGCCAAACCGACCCCATGCTGATTTCATGGCTTTGGACATGTTGTCCCAAGCCTCGTCTGCGCCGGTCTTGAAATCTTTCCACGCTTCGATGCTGGCGGCCTCAATCTTGTCATACTGGGCTGCCATGTCGGCGCGTTTCTCGCGCAGCTCTTTGATCTGCTCCTGATATTTGATCTGCATGTCGGCAGACGCCTCGCGCGACTGGGCTTGCAGCTTGTCGATTTCGGCTTTCCATTGATCGAGTTGGGCTTGCAGCTTGTTCTGGTATGTTTCTTTGTCCATAACGGGTCCTCCTTGAGGGAAAATCGTCGTGTCGTTCTGACGTCTACCTATGCATGATCTCTATGAATCCAAAGGGGCCAGCGGATGTCCGCTGGCCCCCATGATTGTCAAATCGGGTGAAAAGTTACTCGAACTTCTTGATTTCGCCTGATTTGAGCCGGCTGAGGTAGCTGTCCAACTCGCGTTTGACGATGGGCATCAGGATGTAGAGCCCGATGATATTGACCACTGCCATGGCAAAGATCGCCGCATCCGAGAAGTCGATCACCGGGCCAAGATTGGCGGCGGCACCGATCACCACGAAGATGCAGAAGATCACCTTGAACACCAGTTCCTTGGTCTCGCCTTCGCCAAAGAGATAGGTCCAGGCCTTGAGGCCGTAATAGGACCAGCTGATCATGGTGGAAAAGGCAAAGAGCACGACGGCGATTGCCAGAACATAAGGAAACCAACTGATCGCACTGCCAAAGGCCGCCGAGGTGAGGCCCACGCCCGAAGTGCCGCCGACGGTTTGGATCGCGGTGCCCGCTTCGTTGAGCAGGTAATTGCCATCCGGTCCTGCAACAAGCTGCCCGGTGATGATGATCACAAGAGCGGTCATGGTGCAGATCACCACGGTGTCGATGAAAGGCTCAAGCAGCGATACGAACCCTTCGGTGATTGGTTCCTTGGTGCGCACCGCCGAATGGGCGATGGCCGCCGAACCAACACCAGCCTCGTTCGAGAAGGCGGCGCGTTTGAAGCCCTGAATGAGCGCGCCGACCATGCCGCCCGCGACGCCAAGCCCGGTAAAGGCCCCTTCGAAAATCTGGCCAAACGCCCAGCCGATCTGATCCGCGTTCATCACGATGATGATAAGCGCTGTGCCGACATAGAGGATACCCATGAACGGCACGACCTTTTCGGTGACCCGCGCGATGGATTTCAGGCCGCCCACGATCACCGCAAAGACCACACCGGCAAAAATCACGCCGGTGATCCAGCCCGGATATGCGCCGACGATGCCCGCAATCTGCTGATGCGCCTGATTGGCCTGAAACATATTGCCGCCGCCAAGCGCGCCAAGGATACAAAAGATCGAGAAGAGCACGGCGAGGATTTTGCCACCCGGCACGCCGCGTTCGGCAAAGCCCTTGGTCAGGTAATACATCGGGCCGCCGGAAACGCGCCCGTCGGGGTATTCGTTGCGGTATTTCACGCCCAAGGTGCATTCGGTAAACTTAGACGCCATGCCCATGAGGCCCGCAAGGATCATCCAGAAGGTGGCACCGGGGCCACCGATGCTGACCGCAACGGCGACGCCTGCGATATTGCCAAGGCCGACAGTGCCCGAGAGGGCCGTCGCGAGCGCCTGAAAATGGCTGACCTCACCGGCATCGTTGGGGTCGGAGTAGTCGCCTTTGACCAATGCAATGGAATGGCCGATCGCGCGAAACTGGATAAAGCCGAAATAGAGCGTGAACACGGTGGCACCAATCACCAACCAAGCCACGATCCACGGAAAGGAGGTGCCCGGAAAGTTGGAAAAGATCAGATTGACGAACCAGCCGGTTGAACTTGCGAAGATCTGATTGACCTTTTCATCAACGGATTGTGCATGGGCGGGCATGGCAAGCAATGCCGCCCCGACCGCAGCCGCCGCAGGAAATGCGTATCGTTTCATTTTTATCATCCCTGTTGTTTCTATATTTTATGGAACAATGGTGCAGGGCACCGGCGCTGTCTGAACGAGCGCACCGGCGACTGATCCGAACACCCGCGCGCCAATCGCCGACTGGCCATCACGCCCGATCACGATTTGAACGGCGTTCACCTCTTTGGCGATACGGCAGAGCAGATCGGCGGTATTGCCGTAGCGGATCATGGTCTCAACCGGCATCCCGCTGTCCTGCAATTCGGCCACGACGGTGGAAGTGATCGCCTTTTCGGCGCGTTCCATTTCTTCGCGGCGGCGTTTGTGGCGCTCTTCCAATTCGCTTGCGGTCAGGAAGGAATAGGGCGACCATTCAAGCACATGCGCCAGAACGATGGTGCCGCCCTGAGCGCGTGCGCGGTCTACCGCGAATTCCAAGGCGCGTCGCGATGACACGCTGCCGTCGTAGCCGACGACGAACTTTCCAGACATGACAGGATCTCCCTCGTTGTTGTTGCTTGTCCGGGCATCCTGACGGCGCCCGGTAGGTTACTCTACCAGAGGTTACGTCTGCGGTTTTCCCGGATTTCCCGGTTTTGCAGGCCGAACGCTGTAAATTTCGGCAAAATTCGGGATGTCCTGCAAGAATCTTCGGCTTTGATGCAGAGTTGCGTGCGTGGCGTATCGCCGCGCGCCGCTCTGTCACGGTGACGTCTGTCCCATTGAATCCGGCGGGGGATTTGCGCATAGATGGGCCAAACCCTGCTGGAGAGCCTCATGGACTTGCGCCTGATTACCCAAGATTTCACTGTGTCCCCGCAGATCGAGGTGGCGGATGTGGCCGCTCTCGTCGATGCCGGATATCGCTCGATCCTGTGCAACCGACCGGATGGCGAGGATTATGGGCAGCCTGCGTTTGATGCCGTTGCGGCGGCGGCAGAAGCGGCGGGGCTGGCGGTGCGGTGGGTGCCCATCCATTCTGGGCAGATGACGCAGGCTGCGCTGGACGAGTTTCGCGTGGCGCTAGAGGAAATGCCCAAGCCGATCCTTGCCTATTGCCGCTCTGGCACGCGCTGCACGATGCTGTGGAGCATCACGCGGTTCGAAGACTTGGGTGCGGACGAGATCCTGCGCGCGACCGCGAAGGCGGGCTATGACATGTCCGGTCTTGTGGCGCAGCTTGAACGCCGACAATGACCGATTGGGCCGCCATCGGCCATGACGGAGCGTGCGCGCGCGCCTTTGTGATGCAGGGCGCGCGGATCGTCGAGCAGGCCGCAGCCCCGGATGAAGCAGCTGCGCGGGCGCAGCTCCTGTCGATGCCGCAGCGGGTGTTTCGCATCGGTGAGGGGCAGGGGGATCACTTGCCCACGCAGGTATTGCCCCAAGGTGGGCGGGGTCTGGCCCCGCTGGTTCAGGACACCCCGCCCGATGTGATCGACGCTTGGGTGCGCCTTTTGCTGATCGGTCTTTTGCAGGCGCGGGCGCAATGGGATGGGGTGGCTTGGGTGGTCGGGCGCGACCTGAGCCATTGGGTGCATCTGAGCGCGGGCGAGGCGGTGAGTTGCCAGAGCTTTGTGACGCCCCGGCTGGTGCGTCTTTTGGGCGGTGCGGTGCTGCCCTCTGCTGAGGCCATGGCTGATACGCTCAGCCGTCCGGAACGATTGGCGGCGCATCTGCGGGGGGCGGAGGTGCGCGGGGATTCGGCCGCGATCACCGGGCATCTGTTGGCGGCGGAATTGGCTGCGGCGCGGCCCTATTGGCTAGGGCAAAGCGTGGTGCTGATTGCGGATGGATCACAAGCAGAGGGCCTTGCCGGAGCGCTGCGAGAGCATGGGGCGCCGGTCGAGCATGTCGCGCCTGAAAGTCTGATTGCATCGGCCTTGGCGGCGCTTGCCGGGGTGCTGGCGTGAGCCGGTCGCTTAGCCTATCGGCCTATTTGGCCTATGCGCGCCGCGCCGGGCGCGCGGGCCCTGTGCCGGATCAGGTGCGCCCGCCCGGGCCCTTGATTTGGGCGCATGCGGTCGATGCGGCGCGCGCGGACACGCTGGTGCATCTTGCGGAGCGGTTGGCGGCGCAGCGGCGCGGCTTGCATCTTTTGTTGACCACATCAAGCACGACCCCGGCCCGGACCGACATGGCGGCATCGGTCATCTGGCAGACAGTGCCCGAGGATAACCTGCCCGCCGCTGAGGCATTTTTGGCCCATTGGCGGCCTGATATCTGTGTGTGGACGGGCGGCGATTTGCGGCCTGCGCTGCTGATCTGTGCCTCGCGGATGGCGACCCCGCTTTATCTGGTTGATGCCGACGAGGAAAATCTGGACCGGGCAAGCTGGCGTTGGTTTCCCGACATGCCGCGCGCGGTGCTGGGGCTATTTACGGAAATCCTGACGCGGACCGAAGCGGCGGCACGGCTGGTGCGCCGCTTTGGGGCACCCGAACGGATCGTGACCGTCACGGGCGCGTTCCAAGAAGGGGCGATGACGCTGCCGTTTAATGCCGCCGAGCGCGAAGAGATGGCGGGCCTTTTGCGCAGTCGCCCGATCTGGTTGGCCTCGCGCATCCACCGCGATGAATTGGCAACCGTGCTGGAAACCCACCGTGAAGTCAGCCGTCTGGCGCATCGCAGCGTGCTGATCCTTGTGCCGGACGATTTGCAGGACTGCGCCGAGATGCGCGCCACGCTGGAGGCGCAGGGTTGGCGGGTGGCGGTCTGGTCCGAGGGCGAGATCCCAAGCGAGACAACGCAGGTGATTCTGGCCGATACGCGGGGCGAGATGGGGCTGTGGTATCGTCTGGCCCCGGTGACGTTCATGGGCTCGTCGCTGGTGTCTGGACAACATGGGCGCGATCCCAATGAGCCCGCCGCGCATGGCTCGGCAATCCTTTATGGCCCCAATGTGGGCCGCTATCTCAATCGCTATTCGCGCTATGCCGAGGCGGGGGCGGCGCGGATTGTGCGCGACAGCCCGACGCTGACAGCGGCGGTGCAGCGGTTGATTGCGCCGGATCAGGCGGCGGTGATGGCGCATGCGGCGTGGGATGTGGCCTCGCGTGGGGCGGCTGTGACTGACCGTATTCAAGATATG
Organism: Roseovarius mucosus; assembly: GCF_002080415.1. Lineage (NCBI taxonomy): Bacteria > Pseudomonadati > Pseudomonadota > Alphaproteobacteria > Rhodobacterales > Roseobacteraceae > Roseovarius > Roseovarius mucosus. The sequence goes on from NZ_CP020474.1 coordinate 3,129,363, forward strand.
CTGCTGGATCGGCTGGACAGGCTGGACGCCGCGCGATGAGCCTGCCCGCCTATTGGTTCACGCCACCGGATCGGCCCGGTTTGCGCGCGCGGCTTTTGACCCCTTGGGCGCTCTGGCGTGCGCGGCGCGCGGGGGCAGATCAGGTTGGCTGGCGTGCGCCGGTGCCGGTGATCTCGGTCGATATGTTGGCGGCGGGGAGCGTGGGCAATTTGCCTGCGGTGCTGGCGGTGATCGGGCAGGTGCAGAGGCTTGGGTTTGCGCCCGTGATCCTTGCGCGCGGGGCGGCGGGGCCGGTTCGGATTGATCCGCGCCGCCATTGTGCGGAGGAGGTTGGGGGCGCTGCGCTGCTTGCGGCCGATTTTGCGCCGACTTGGGTTGCGCCCGACTGGGCTGAGGGCGCGCGGGCGGCCTTGGCGGAGGGGTCTGCCGATTGTTTCGTGATGATGGGCGGGCTGCGCGATCCCGCGTTGATCAAGGACCTGTCCATTGGGGTGGTCGATGCCGTGCGCGGCTTTGGCAATGGGCGGTGTCGTCCGGCTGGGCCACTTGCCGAGCCGTTGGAGGCTGGGTTGGCGCGGGTTCACCTGATGCTGAAGGTGGGGTCGCATGCCGCGCAGGCGCGGTTTGCAGCGCTATGGGGCGCGCGGATTTCATCGCCGGTGATGGCGGGCGAATTGCAACCGCTGGAAACGGGCATGGATTGGGCGGGCGCGCGGGTCTTGGCCTTTGCGGGGGGCGAAGATCCGGCGCTTTTCTTTGCCATGTTGCGGGGGCTTGGGGCAGAGCCTGTGCGCTTTGAGGCGTTGGCCACCAAGGAAGCCTATGGTCCGGGCCTATTGGCGCGGTTGGAGCGAGAGGCGTCTTTGCGCCGCGCCCAGCTGGTGACGACAGAAGAGGATGCCGTGCGGTTACCACTGGCGTTCCGGCGCAAGGTGATCAGCCTGCCGATGCGCTTGCAGGTGCCAGACCTTGCGCCGTTGGATGCGGCCCTGACGCAGGCGGGGCTACGTCAGGACAAATGATCCGTCAGTTGAGGGTGCTGTCCAATCCAACAGGCTGACCCACCACGACAAAGGTCAGCGTTTCCGGATCGAGCAATTCGCGCGCGACACGGTTGATATCGTCGAGCGCGACGGCATTCACCTTGTCATTGCGCGTTACGATGTAATCGGTCGGCAACCCCTCCATCTGCATGCCGACGGCGATGTCGGCGATGGGTCCATTCCCCTCGAACTGCAAAGGGTAGGCGCCGGTCAGATAGGTTTTGGCGTTTTCCAGCTCTTCAGGTGTGACACCCTCTGTGTGGATACGGTCCCATTCGTCACGAATGACAGTGATCGCCTCGGCGACGCGGTCGTTGGCAGAGGCGACAGACCCCATCCAGAGTTGGGCCGCGTCCTTGTCCGCGAGATAGGAATAGACGCCATAGGTCAGGCCGCGCTTTTCACGAACCTCGCTCATCAACCGACTTTCAAAGCCGCCACCGCCAAGGATGTGGTTGAGGATATAGGCGGCAAAGAAATCGGGATCGTCGCGGTCGATGCCAGGTTGGGCAAAGGCCACAATGGATTGCGGTGTCGCAAAATCAGTGACCTTCACACCGCCCGGCAGATTAGGCGCGACATTGCCCGGCAGCGGTGCGCCGCTTTCGGGCAGGTCGCCAAGCAGGCTATCGAGAAGGGCGGCAAGCTCTGCCTCGGTGATGTCGCCCACGGCAGAGACATAAAGCCTGTCACGGGCCAGAGCGCCCTGATGTGCGGCCAAAATATCGTCGCGGGTAAGGGCCGTGACACTCTCGATGGTGCCGTCAAGCGATGAGCCATAGGGATGATCGCCGAACACGAGGCTGTCAAACGCTTGTCCGACGATATCGCGCGGATCGGTTTGCGACGCGTTGATGATCGACAGGATCTGGGCGCGCACACGCTCGATGGCGTCGGGATCAAAGCGCGGCTCTACGAGGCTTGAGCGCAGGAGATCGACCGCTTGATCGCGGTTTTCGGTCAGAAACCGGGCTGAGACGCTGACGCGGTCGTCATTGACGGAATAGCGGAAATCTGCGGCGAGGGATTCAGAGGCGCGCGCAAAGCCCTGCGCGTCCATCTCGGCGGCGCCTTCCTCAAGCAGGCCGACCATAAGATTGGTCACGCCGCGCTTGCCCTCCGGATCAAGAGAGCCGCCGCCGCGAAAGCGCAATTCAAGCGCCACGAAGGGGATCGAGTGATCCTCGACCAGCCAAGCCTCAAGCCCGCCGGGCGTTGTGATTTCCCTGACCTCGATTTCAGCGCGCGCGGGCAGCGCAGCCAGCAAAAGAACGAAACTCAGAACGAAACGGATCATTGCGTGACCTCCGGTGCCATAAGCCAGCCTGTGACAGATTGCGTGCGATCCAGCACGTCGCGTGCGGCCTGCAAGATGTCTTCTTCGGTTGTGGCCTGAAGGATCGCGGGCCACGCTTGCACATCGGCCACGGTCAGCCCCTGTGTCAGCGCCTGACCATAGCGATTGGCCAAGCCGCCGGCATCGTCACGGGCATAGGTTTCCGAGGCGCGGAATTGCGTCTTGATACGCTCAAGCTGTTCGGCATCCACGCCTGTTTCCAGGAATGTCAGAAGCGCCTCGTCCATCGCCGCCTCGGCCTGTTCCAGTGTGACACCGGGGGCGGGCACGACAAAGAGGTCAAAGGTGGTGTCATCCAGCGACAGGCCCGAATAAGACGCGCCAACCTGCACCGCTGTCTGGTTCTGGAATTGCAGTTTCTCGGCCAGAAGGGATGTTTGACCGCCACCCAGAATATCGGCCAGCAGGGTCAGCGCTGCGGCCTTTTCCTGTGCGCCGCTGTCACGCTCGGGGGCGAGATAGGAGCGGGTCACATAGGGTTGCGACACGCGCGCGTCGCGCAACGTGATCCGCCGCTCGGCAAGTTGCGGCGGCTCTTGCGGGCGGGCGCGCTCGGGCAGGGCAGGGTTGGCAGGGATGGGGCCGTAATAGGTGTCGGCCAGAGCGCGCACCGCGTCAGGCGTGACATCACCCGCGATGATCAGGATGGCGTTATTGGGGGCGTAGAATGTTCGATAGAACTCTAGCGCCGCGTCAAGATCGAGGGCCTCCATCTCGTGCCGCCAGCCGATGATCGGCACACCGTAACGGTGATTGAGATATTGCGTCGCGTTCTTTTGCTCACGGAACAGCGCGCCGGGGCTGTTTTCGACCCGTTGATTGCGTTCTTCGATGATCACATCGCGCTCGGTCAGGATATCGGCCTCGTCGAGCTGCAGATTGGTCATACGGTCCGATTCCATCCGCATGACCAGCTCAAGCCGGTCGGCGGCGATACGCTGGAAATAGGCGGTGTAATCATAGCTGGTAAAGGCATTGTCCGAGCCGCCATTGCGCGCCACGGTGGCGGAAAATTCGCCTGGTTCCATGGTCTTGGTGCCCTTGAAGAGCAAATGTTCAAGAAAATGTGCAACGCCCGAGACGCCCGGCGTTTCGTCGGCAGACCCGGCGCGATACCACAGCATTTGCGTGACAACTGGCGCGCGGTGATCCTCGATCACCACCACATCAAGCCCGTTGTCGAGCGTGAAATGCGTCACCTGATCGGTGGTCGAGGCTGATACTGGGGCCGCGAGCGGTAAGAGGGCCAGCGTCAGCCCGGCAAGGAAATGTCGCATTTACGGTCTCCGGTCTAAGTCGCATTTGATCAAGTAGATACGCCTTGGCCGCGCCGTTTCAAGCGGTTGGGTGTTCACTCTGGCGGGGGCGGGCTTGCCGGGGTGAGAACGCCGCGGTTGCGCAGACGTTGTTCCTCTGAGTAGGCATCCAGCCATTCGCGGCGGTAGGCCTGAACATAATCGTCGCCGGGCAGGAAGCGCAGCACGTCGACGCGGCCATGCGCCTGACGCAGGGCCTTGTCCTCGGCGGCGAGGGTCTGGCGGATGGCGGGGGTGGCCCCGTAGCGGTTCGCGTGATTGACGAGCGCGCCATTGCCTGCGACCCCACCTGCCGAATTGCCCCCCAAGGCGGCCAAACCATCGGCCAGCGGGTTTTGATCCGTCAGATTGGCACCACCGGGGTTCGGGGCAGGCAGGCTGGCCAAATCCTCGGGTGTTTGCAAGGGCTTGCCGGGAATAATGGAAAACTCGTCAGGCCCGTTTCCGGTATGACGAATCTTGCTGAGCGTGACGTCGTCGCGCCCGCCGCACCCGGCCACGAAAGTGGCCACAAGAAGGGTCAGAACTGTTTTTCGCGGCATCGCCATCGCCACTCTCCTGCAAGGTCATGGGAGCCTTATCGCATTCAAAGCCCGAGGTCACGAGGGCTTTTTGCCAGACGGCAGCAGAACCATACCAAAGGCCCCGACGAAAACCGCAATGTCGGCCACGTTGAACGCATAAGGATTGGTAAAGCCGCAGCAAGACATATTAAGGAAATCCGCCACCGCGCCATAGATCAGCCGGTCGATCACATTACCGAGAGCGCCGCCCACCAGCAGCCCCGCCGCCAAGCGGTGCCAGCGGCCCAAGGGTTCGGTATGCACCCACCAGAGCACTGCGCCTGCGATGACCAGCGCCACCGCGATCAGCACCCAGCGTGTGACCGGATCATCACCGGCGAGAATCCCGAAATTGATGCCGTAGTTCCACGCCATGCGGAGGTTGATAAACGGCGGCCACAGGTCAATCGCCCCGAGACTGCGCAGGTCCATCGCATGTACCACAAGATATTTCGTGGCCTGATCCAGCAGGAAGATCCAGAATGCTGTCCAGAAAACAATCCGCATCGGCGCGTCAGTGCCGGAAATGGCGCATGCCGGTGAAGACCATCGCCAACCCCGCCGCATCTGCCGCTGCAATCACCTCGTCGTCGCGCATCGAGCCGCCGGGCTGAATGATCGCGGTGGCACCCGCCTCTGCGGCAGTCATCAGGCCATCTGCAAAGGGAAAGAACGCATCCGAGGCCACGACGCTGCCTTGGGTCAGGGGGGCCGCCAGACCAAGGGTTTCGGCCATGTCCACCGCCTTGCGCGCAGCGATACGGCAGCTATCGACCCGGCTCATCTGGCCTGCGCCCACGCCCACGGTGGCCCCATCCTTGACGTAGACAATGGCGTTGGATTTGACGTGTTTCGCCACTTTCCACGCAAAGAGCAGATCCGCCAATTCGCGCGGTTCGGGCGCGCGTTTGGTCACGACCTTGAGGTCGCTTGCGGCGATATGGCCGGTATCCTTGTCCTGTACCAGATAGCCGCCGGAGACCTGCTTGATCATCCGCCCCGCCGTGGCGGGATCAGCCAGCCCGTCTGTCAAAAGGAGGCGCAGGTTTTTCTTCTTGGCGAAAATACTCATGGCACCGGCGTCGGCACCGGGGGCAATCACCACCTCGGTGAAAATTTCTGCAATCTCTTCTGCGGTGACGGCATCCAGCGGCTGATTGAGCGCGATGATGCCGCCAAAGGCCGAGGTGCGATCGCAATCAAAGGCGTGTTTATAGGCCTCAAGCAGGGTCGCGCCACGCGCCACGCCGCAGGGGTTGGCGTGTTTGATAATGGCGCAGGCAGGGCCATCGGCCGGGGCGAATTCGCTCACCAGTTCAAAGGCCGCGTCTGTGTCGTTGATGTTGTTATAGCTCAGTTCCTTGCCCTGCACCTGCCGGGCGGTGGCCACGCCAGGCCGGTCCGAGCCATCGGTGTAAAAGGCTGCTGCCTGATGCGGGTTCTCGCCATAGCGCAGGGTTTGTGCCAGCGTGCCAGCAAAGGCACGGCGGCGCGGCGCGGCATCTTCGATGGCCCCGGCCAGCCATGTGCTGACCGCCGCGTCATAGGCGGCGGTGCGGGCATAGGCGATTTGCGCCAGTCGTTGACGGAAGGCACGTGTGGTCTGGCCGTTATGCGCGTCCAGCTCTGCCAGAAGCGGCGCGTAATCGGCCACATCCACGACCACGGTGACAAAGCCGTGGTTCTTGGACGCGGCGCGGATCATCGCCGGGCCGCCGATGTCGATATTCTCGACGCAGTCTTCATAGTCGCCACCGCGGGCGACGGTTTCCTCGAACGGGTAGAGGTTGACGACCAAAAGGTCGATCGCACCAATGCCATGCGCCTGCATCGCCGCCTGATGCTCGGGATTGTCGCGCAGCGCCAAAAGGCCGCCATGCACCATCGGGTGCAGGGTTTTCACGCGCCCGTCCATCATTTCAGGAAAGCCCGTAACCTCGGCCACGTCACGCACCGCAAGACCGGCCTCGCGCAGCGCCTTGGCGGTGCCGCCGGTGGACAAGAGCTCGACTCCGCGCGCGGCCAGCGCTTGGCCAAGCTCGAGAAGCCCGGTCTTGTCAGAAACGGAAAGAAGGGCGCGGGTGATGGGCGCGTGATCGGTCATATCGGGCGGTCCTGCCTTGTCGGTTCACTCATCGGCCACGGGATCAAGCGCCTCCTCCTCGACATCGCGGATGCCGACCGGGGTATCTTGCGCCTTGGCCAGTGACCATCTCAGATGGGTCGCATAGTCCATCGCGCGACCGGATAAAACGATCTGTTTGGTCGCACGCGGTTTGAGGCGCGTTTTTTCAAGATACACACTCGGTTGCAAGGACAAAGCGGCGCGCGCGTCGCTGCGGAACACCCAAATTTCGCCGCTGCGCAGCGCCAGAGAGATGGCGGCCCCCCCCATATCGACCGAGGCATCTACATCCGGGTGCAAATGAAAGCGGATATCATAGGCAATGCCCTTCATGCGGGTCTCGTCTAGGGCGCGGTCAAAGCGGCGTTTGTCCGTCTCTTCGATGGCGAGCAGCATATCCTCACCCACCAGCGCGCGCCCGTCCAAGGTAAGGTCGAGTTGGCGCACATGGGTAAGGCCATGACCGCGCAGATAGCCGTCCTGCGCCCCTTCAAAGCGCAGCCCGTCGGGGGCCTTGGTCAGGTTGACCGGCACATGGCGCGGCGCTTCGCTCAGCCAGTCGGGGTGGCGTTTGTCATTGCTCAATCGCGCGCTGGAGCCATTGGCCAGCACCAGCGTCGAATGCGAGGGCGTGGCCCGGCCTGCCCGTCGCCATTCTGGCCCAAAACTATGGCCTGAGCCGCAATTGACGATCAGCGGGCGTCGGCCCGAGGTCAGTTCCAACGCAAGGGTCGAGGCATGCGCCCCCGAGGACGCCGCGCCGGTGGGTGGCGGGGCCGCGTCGATGATCACGCTGGTGCGGCCCGCGCCAAGCCGCGCAAAGCCCATGGCGAACCCGTCCGTGCGCCGGGTCTTGACCCCGCTGGTGGCAAGCGCGCTGTCAAGCCGCCCTTCCAGCCCGCGCCCGCCGCCGTGAAATCGGGCCAGCCCGCCATCGGCATGGCGCAGGCTGCGCAGGGTTGGGGCAATCCGCTCGATCGCGCGCCAATGCGCCTCGCCTGCGGTCTTGCCGGATTCGCTGAGCGCCATGGCGGCCCATGTGAGCAGGGTAAAGACCTCTAGCAGCTCTTCTGGGTTGCGGGTGGGCACGCCGCCCTGCGCGTCGATCTGCGTCTCGCATTCTCGCGCCAGCGCCGTCAGCGCCGGATCGAGATGCGGGTGCATCCCCTCAAGCGACAATCCGGCATAGATCAACCCGGTCAGCGCCTCGAACCGAGGCAGACCGGGGCGGGCGGCCTGCCAGCGGCGGGCAAGAAAGGCGGTCTGCTGCGCCAAAGAGCGGTAAAAGGGGCCAGACGCCTGTGACGGCTGGCCGCTGAGCACGAAAAGCGCCTGACTGATCCAGCGAATCAGGCGGCGGCCAGTCAGATCCGGGGTCCAGCCCGGTCCGGTGCCGTTGCCGTAAAGGTCGATCCAAGCCCAGAGCCATTCTTGCGCGCGCGCCCGTGCCGCCGCATCGCCCGCCGCCGCCAGATCGTCGAGCCAGCCAAAGCCGTGCAGTTGCGCGGCAAAACCCGCGTCGGGCGGGTCAAGTTTCCAGATGAGCGTATCCGGGGCCTCTATGAGGTGCCCCGCAAAGACGAAATTTCCTGCGCACAGCTGACGGCCCCGCGCGAGATAGCCGATGCTGCGCGGTTCCGGCTGCGACAGAAAGGCGGTGGCAGGGCGGCTGAGCGCGGCGCGGCGTGCCGCCAGCCGGTTCAGCAGGCGCGACCAGCGCTCTGGCCAGCGTTCTGGCAAGGGATCGGATGTGGACATATGCCGTGCCTCTGGACGCTTCTCGCGGCGTTGATGAGCACACTATAGCGGTGGGGGGGAATCAAGTCACCGTTTCTTTGTTGGCTTTTCTGGCCTTAAAACCGGAGGCAGGCGATATAGAATCCATCCATTCCACCCAAGTCTGCCCAGTAATCGGGCCGCAGACGCAGCCCGCCTTCTTCGGTGATCCACGCGGGATCAATCCCCGGCTGCGCAAGGGCCGCGCGGTCTACTGTGAGGCCGGGATGACGCGCCAGCGCTTCCTCTACCTGACATTCGCCCTCGTCTGGCAAAAGCGAACAGGTGCAAAAGACAAGCCGCCCGCCGGGTTTCAGGAGGGTCAGCGCATGATCCAGCATCTCAGCCTGAAGGGTGATGAGCGCGCCAAAGTCTGAGCCGTCCTTGGCATGGGGCAGGTCGGGATGCCGCCGAATGGTGCCTGTCGCCGAACAGGGCGCGTCGAGCAGAATTGCGTCATAGGGTCCCCCCTGATGGGCGCGGGCATCCTCGACACGGCAGGTGGCCTCAAGCCCGGTGCGCGCAAGGTTTTCGGCGACACGTGCCATGCGGCGCTCTGACAGGTCCAGCGCTGTCACCTCGGCCCCTGCCGCGGCCAGTTGCAGCGTCTTGCCCCCCGGTGCGGCGCAGAGATCCAGCACTGTTTCGCCGGGCTGCGGGGCCAGAACCTGCACCGGCAAAGCGGCGGCAGCGTCCTGCACCCACCATGCGCCCTCGGCATAGCCGGGCAGGGCCGAGACCTGCCCCGGATCGCTGCGTCGCAGGGAACCCGTAGGCAAAAGCGTGGCACCCAGACGGTCTGCCCAGCCTTGCGGATCGGATTTCACGGTGATGTCGAGCGCTGCCCCGGCGAAATGTGCGCGTTCCATCGCTGTGACGGCCCCCTTGCCCCAAGCCTCGACCAATGGGCCACGCAGCCAATCGGGCAGGCCGGGCTGGCGCAGGTCGTTCCAACTGCGCGGGGCCTCTTCGGCCACTTTGCGCAGCACGGCGTTGACCAGCCCCTTGAGATTGGCATGACGCGGGCTCTGGCCGATAATGTCTACAGCGTCATTGACCACGCCATGCGACTCGCCGCCCTGTGCCAGCTCTACGGTTGCCAGACGCAGCACGTTCTGCACGGGCAGGGGCGGCCCCTTGCGCAGGTGGCGCGACAAGAGGCGGTCGGCGCGCGCCAGCCCGCGCAATGTTTCGGAGGCCAGCCGTTGCGCGCGAGCGCGGTCGGCGGGGGCAAGTGGATCAAGCGCGCCGCCCGCGATGAGATCGGACATAAGCCGCCCCTCGCCCAACACGCGGTCGAGCAGATGCGCCGCGGCGGAGCGGGCGGTGAGCTTGGGCTTTTTCATGGGCCATGTCCTTGGCGAAGGGTTGGCTGTGCGATATATCAGTGGGGTCTTGCCAAGGAAAGCCCGTCGATGACCGATGATACACAGACGCCGTCCCGTGATTTGCCCCCCGCAGCACAGCGCGCGCTTGCCGAAGCCGAGGCGCGGCGCAAAGCGGCCGAAGCACTGGACCTGCCGCGCGAATTGGGCGGCCGGCGTGAAGGTTTGGAACCCGTGCGCTACGGCGATTGGGAGAAGAAGGGCCTTGCCATCGACTTTTGAGGGGGCTGGCGCGCGGCGTTATCTCAGGCTGAGATCGGCAAACTGTCCAGCGCCCTGATCCGAGATGAAGCGCAGCGTGTTTCCCTGCACCCGCACGGCCTGACAGTTGGGGCCAAGATCCATGCTGCCCCAATAAAGATCACGGCAGAAGTAATCTCCGTTCCAGCGCCATGCGCCGGTCACATCGCGACCAAAGGCACGGCCTTTGATCTGGCCATCTGAGGTCACGTTCAAGGTGATGCCGAACCGCGTTAGATCACGGCCCTCGATCAGAGAAACGAAGCGGTCGCGTTTTGTCACCGGGGCAAAGCCCTCTGCCATGGCAGGGGCGGCAAGGCCGAGGATCAAAAGAACAGCAAGGACAACGCGCATCGGGACACCATAGACAAGTTGGTTTCTAAGGTGGCTACGCAGGAGTGCCGGGATCGGATCAGTTATCGCCGAGGCCCAGAACGTCGATCATGTCATAGTTGCCCGGTTTGCGCCCCAGCCCCCAGAGTGCGGCCTTGAGCGCGCCACGCGCAAATATCGCGCGATCGGTGGCGATGTGGCGCAGGACGATCCGCTCGCCCGCCGCTGCAAAGATCACGTCATGCTCGCCCACGATGTCGCCGCCGCGAATGGCGGAAAATCCGATATGCCCGCGCGTGCGTTTGCCGGTGATGCCGTCGCGGGCGCGGTCGCTGGCCCGCTCGAGCGCCACCCCGCGCCCCTCTGCCGCCGCTTCGCCCAGCATGAGCGCCGTGCCCGAGGGTGCATCGACCTTTTGATTGTGATGCGCCTCGACGATCTCGATATCGAAATCCTCGTCCAAGGCCGCTGCCACGCGCTTGGTCAGTTGGGTAAGCAGGTTGACACCAAGGCTCATGTTGCCCGCGCGAATGATGACCGCATGGCGCGCGGCGGCGTCCAGCTTCGTCAAGTGCTCTGCCTCAAACCCGGTTGTGCCGATCACGTGCACGACCCGCGCCTGAGCTGCCAGAATGGCGAATTCCAGCGTGGCGGCAGGCGCGGTAAAGTCGATCACCGCATGGGCGCGCGCGATTGCCTCGAGCGGGTCATCGGTCACTGTGACACCGATCTCGGCCCCGCCCATGGCGCGGCCCACATCCTGCCCGATCCAATCGTGTCCGGGTCGCTCCAACGCGCCGATCAGCTGCGCGCGGGGGCTCTCAGCCAGCGTGCGGATCAGCATCTGGCCCATACGGCCCGAGGCCCCTGTGATCACGATGCCCGGCAGGTCGGTCATTGGTGGCTCCTTGGTGGTGATTGCGGGCCTGCATAGCGCGCCGGGCTTGAAGCGGCAAGGGCGCGGGTGACGGCACGGTCTGGGCAGGAGTATTTCAGCCAAGAAGAAGCTGGGCGGATTTCTATGCTTGGAAATGCTGGTCCAAGCGATTAGATGCGGGGCATGGCAAAGAACAAGTTTCATGATGGGCCCGGCCCTTCGCAACGGCAGCTTCGCGTGGGCGAGTTGATCCGCAGGACGCTTTCCGAGGTGCTGATGCGCGGCGACATCCACGATCCCGACCTCAACCGTATTTCGGTGACGGTGGGCGAGGTGCGCACCTCGTCGGATCTGAAGATCGCGACGGCCTATGTGATGCCGTTGGGGGGCGAGGGGCAAGACGATCTGATCGCGCTCCTTGCGCGCAACAAGAACGAGTTGCGGCGCATGATCGGCAAGAAGGTGGGGCTGAAATACGCGCCCGATCTGCGGTTTCGCCTGGACGAGACCTTTGACCAGATGGATGAGACGCGACGCCTCTTTGATCAAGATACGGTGCGTCGGGATGTGGAAGGCTAGGCTCGGTCTTTTGCTTGTGGCGGTGTTCGGCTCTGGCGCGGGGCAGGCCGCAGAGTGCCGTGCCGAACGGTTCGAGGGCGAAAGCTATACCGTTTGCGCAGTGGACATGGTGCGCGATGACCTTCGGCTTTTTCTAAACAGCGCCGAGACCGGCACGCCGCTGGGCAGCTTTGGGGCAATTGAAGGCAAGCTGAAGGCCGAGGGCAAAACGCTGGTCTTTGCGATGAATGCAGGGATGTATCATGCAGATCGCAGCCCGGTGGGGCTGTATGTGGAGGCGGGCCAAGAGATGCGCGGCCTTGTCACCCGCGATGGCCCCGGCAATTTCGGGCTGTTGCCCAATGGGGTGTTTTGCATCCGTGAGGGCCGCGCCGATGTGATCGAGACCCTGCGGTTTGCGCGCGAGCGTCCGCACTGTCGTGATGCCAGCCAATCGGGTCCGATGCTGGTGATTGATGGCGCGCTGCATCCGCGGTTTCTGGTGGAAAGCGACAGCCGCTATATCCGCAACGGGGTAGGCACGTCGGAAGACGGGCGGCGGGCCTGGTTCGTGATCTCTGACCGGGCGGTGAATTTTCACACATTCGGGCGATTTTTTCGCGATCACCTGAGAGTGCGCCAAGCGCTTTATTTCGATGGCAAGGTATCGCGTTTGTTCGCGCCGGGGTTGGGGCGCTCTGACATCGGCTTTCCTCTGGGGCCGATGGTGGGCGCGGTGATTGACGCGGATGCTGCGGTGGATTAGGCGCTGCTGGCTTAGGCAACAGGCAAAGGGCCGGGCATGGCACGCAAACGCAAAGGGCGCGAGATTTCGGGGTGGCTGGTGGTGGACAAGCCCGCTGGCATGACCTCGACCGCCGTGGTCAACAAGGTGAAATGGGCGTTGCAGGCGCAAAAGGCGGGCCACGCCGGCACGCTCGACCCTGAGGCGACGGGGGTTCTGGCCGTAGCGCTTGGCGAGGCGACCAAGACGGTGCCCTATATCACCGACGCGCTCAAGGCCTATACGTTTTGCGTGCGATTGGGGCAGGCGACCAACACCGATGACACCGAGGGCGAGGTGATCGCCGAGAGCGACCGCCGTCCCACGGATGAGGACATCAAGGCGCTGCTTGGTAGCTTTGTCGGGGATGTGATGCAGGTGCCGCCGAAATATTCCGCCGTCAAGATTGACGGGCAACGCGCCTATAAGCTGGCACGTGAGGGCGAAGAGTTCGAAGTGGCAGCGCGGCCTCTGTGGGTTGAGGAATTGCTGCTCGTGGACCGGCCTGATGCGGATCATGCGGTGTTGGAAATGACCTGTGGAAAGGGCGGTTATGTGCGCTCGGTCGCACGGGATCTGGGCGAGAAGCTGGGTTGTTTCGGCCATGTGGCGTGGTTGCGGCGCGTTTGGTCGGGCCCGTTCGAGGCCGAAAATGGGTTGAGCATCGAGGACATCGACAAGCTTGCGCACACTCCGGAGTTGGAGGCGCATGTACGCCCGCTTGAAGAGGGGCTCGCGGATGTGCCCATGGTTACGGCCACGCCCGAGGGCGCAGCGCGCCTGCGCAATGGCAACCCCGGCATGGTGATCGCGCAGGGCATTGAATATGGCGACGAATGCTGGGCCGCGATTGACGGCAAGGCTGTGGCTGTCGGGCGCTACAAGGCGGGGGAACTGCATCCTAGCCGGGTGTTTAATCAATGAGTGGGGCTGCCCCCGATCATCTGCATGATCCGGGCGGCAAGGTGCGCTTGCGCCTGCCTGACGGGGTGGTCGGCGGGGCGGAATACTCGGCCTGCGGGCGGTATCGGCAGGTTTTGAGCCGCGATTGGACGGCTGACGGGGTGGCCCCGCGACGGGTGCTATTCGTGGGGATGAACCCGTCAGTCGCAAGCGCCGAGGTCTCTGATCCGACCTGTCATCGAGAAGTGATGTTCGCCAAGGATTGGGGATACTCGTTTTATTTCAAGGGCAACATGCTGGATTGGCGGGCGACCTCGCCCAAAGACCTGCCACGTGATCCCAATGAGGCGTGCAGCGCCGCGAATATCCCGGCACTGGTGGCAATGGCGGAGCAATGCGAAGTGGTTGTGCTGGCGTTTGGGAAACTTCACGCGCGGTATCAAGGGGTTGTGCGGCAGGCCGTGTGCGAGATTGCCGCGACGGGCAAGCCGCTGATGTGTCTTGGGTTGAACAAGGACGGATCGGCCAAACATCCGCTTTACCTGCGCAAGGATACACGGCTCAGGCCATTTCCTATGCCTGTGGTCGGGTGATCAGACCATCACGCGACACATCGCCTTGAGGGTGGTTGCATGGGCGGCTGAGGCGGAGAGGGCTGGTGCGGCCAATTCCTGCGCGGCTGCCAATACGCCGTCGCGCGGGACCACGCGGTCGAAAAAGCCCCAGCCGAGCGCCTCTTCCGTGCTGAGCCGCGCCCCGGCCAAAAGGATCATCCGGGCGCGTGCCGGACCGATCAGGGCGGCAAGGCGGGCCGGGTCGCTGGGTTGCGGCAGAAATCCAAGCTTCATCACCGGATAGAATGCGCCCGCGCCTTCGGCGGCGATGCGGATGTCACAGGCGAGCGCCATGCCCATGGCCCCGCCTGCGACCGTACCGTTGAGTGCGGCGATGCTGAGGCCGGGCAGGGCCGCGATAGCGCCTGAGAGGCGTTCCCAAACCGGGCTGGTGGCAAGGCCGCTATGCACGGCCTCAAGATCGGCCCCGGCGGAAAACACCCGGCCTGCGCCGGTCAGGATGAATACGCGGGCCGCTTGCGCGGCTTCGGCGATTTCGGCCAAATCGGTCAGCATCGCTTCGGTCAGGGCATTGGCCTTGTCCGGGCGGTTGAGGGTGGCAATCCAAAGCCCGCCGTCGCGTTCGAGCGTGACCAGAGGGGCCGCGGTCATATCAGCCCGACCCGGCGGCGGATGGCCTCGTCACGCAAGGAAATCTCTTGTCCTGCAAACTCAGCGGCATCAGGGCTGCACATCCACAAAAGGGCACGGGCGGGCCAGTCGGCGGGGATATGTATGGACCAGTCCAATTGACTGACGGGATTCACGCCGCTGGCCTTGATCTCGCGCTGCATGTCGGTGGCGACGGTGCCGGGCGAGAGACCCATGATGCGCACACCGGCGGATGCGGCCTCAAGATCCGCGCAGCGGGTGAGCATCGCGGCCCCGGCCTTGGAGGTGCAATAGGCGCTCCATCCCTCGAGTGGGCTATGGGCTGCCCCTGAGCTGACGGTCAGGATGCTGCCCGAGCCGCGCGTGATCATGCCGGGCAGGGCCGCGCGCATGCCGTTGAACACGCCCTTGAGGTTGATGTCGATGGCGCGCGCCCATGCTTCTGGATCGGCCTCTGACAGGCTGGTGATCGGCTCGATCACGCCTGCATTGTTGATGAGCACATCCAACTGACCAAAGGCCGTGTGGCAGGCGGCGACGGCGGCCTCCATTTCCCAGTAGCGGCTGACATCGCAGGGGATGGCGATGGCCGAAGGGCCAATTTCGCCGGCCAGTTCGGCAATCGCCTCGGCGTTGCGCGCGACCAGTGCCACCTGCGCGCCCGCAGCGGCAAAAACCCGCGCAGCGGCGGCACCGATCCCTTTGCTGGCGCCGGTGATGAGAACGCATTTGCCTTGCATATCCATAGTATTCCCCTTCATCAGTGCCCCCGTCCTAACGCCGGGGTGGGCCAAGTTCCAGTCAGATCATCCCTTGACCATGTTGCCGGGACAACCGAAGTTGTCGGTAACTCCGATTTTCAAAAAGGTGCTCTCGATGTCCTATATGCGCACGCTTGCCGCTTCTACCTCTGTTCTTTGCCTGTCGGCGACAGCTGGATTTGCTGATCTAACCGCCGCCGAGGTCTGGCAGGATTGGCAGAGCTATCTGGAAAGCAATGGCTATACCGTGACGGCCCAGACCGCGCAGGCGGGCGACACGCTGACGATCCGCGATCTGGCGATGCGGTTGGCCGTCCCCGAAGAGGGCGGCACGGTCGAGCTGCGCATGGGAGAGATGCAACTGGTCGAGCAAGGCGACGGATCGGTGGCCGTGATCCTGCCCGAGGTCATGCCGATTGCGATGGACCTCAAGGACGAGACCGGCGAGCAGGTGGCGATCACGATGCAGGTTGCGCAAAAAGGCATGGAAATGGTCGTGACGGGGGACCCAAGCGCCATGACCTATGACTATGCGGCGCAAGAGGTGGCGATGACGCTGAACGATATTGTCACGAGCGAGAACACAGTTGAAATTGGTTTGGCCGAAATTCGCATGACCGATATGGAAGGTCAGCATCAGAGCGCGCTTGATGGTGGCATGCGCGCCGTCACACAAGAGCTGACGGCTGGTCCGGTGGTCTATGAGATTGATTTCACCGACACCGAGGAAGGTGGGCGCGCCGAAATTCAAGGCACGATGGCGCGGCTGAGCATGACCGGGGATGGCGATATGGTCGATGGCGTTGACACCACCGACATGGCGGCGGCCTTGCGCGCCGGGTTTCGGGTGGACAGCCTAATCGACTATGAAGAGGGGAACACGGCCTACACGCTGACCAGTGAGGACGGGGTTGTCGAGGGAACGCAAAGTTCGCAAGGCGGTCAGCTGCGCGTGGGTATGGGGCCGGACGGCTTGCTCTATGGCGGCGAGGGGCGCGACGTGCGCATGGCCTTGGAGGGCAGCGCGATGCCATTTCCGGTGACGGCCGAAATGGCGCGGATGGGGTTCAACCTATTGATGCCTGTGTCCAAGAGCGACGAAACGCAAGATTTCGCCTTGGGGCTGGAATTCGGCGGGTTTACCATGGCCGACTCGCTTTGGGCGATGTTCGATCCGGCTGCGCAGCTGCCGCGCGATCCCGCGACGATCAATGTCGACCTGTCGGGTAAGGGCCGGCTCTTTTTCGATCTGCTGGACCCGGAACAGATGACCAAGCTTGAGGAAAGCGACGAGGTGCCAGGCGAGGTTGAAAGCCTTGTTCTGAATGACCTGACGGTGGAGCTTGCGGGTGCCAAGCTGACCGGGGCAGGGGCGTTTACCTTTGATCAGTCGGACTTGACCAGCTTTGACGGGGTGCCCGCACCGGAAGGCGCGATTGATCTGCGTCTGGTCGGGGGCAATGGTCTGCTGGATACGCTGATCGGCATGGGTTTTGTGGCCGAGGATCAGGCGATGATGGTGCGGATGATGGCCGGCATGTTTGCGCGCACGGGGGCGGGCGAGGATGAGCTGACCTCGCGCATCGAAGTGACCGAGGACGGGCAGGTTCTGGCCAACGGTCAGCGTCTGAAATAACGCGAAAATTATCGCACAGAGGGGCCACGGGCGCAGGCGCGTGGCCCTTTTGCTTGGGCGCGGGCTTGCGCGTGGGGGGGCGGCGGTCTACCTCAGGGCGGCAACAAGGAGATGTCCATGGCGAAAGCGCTCGATGAATTGACCCACGCGCTGATTGATGCGGCGCTGAAGGCGGGGGCAGAGTCTGCGGATGCGATAGCCCTGCGCGGGCAGTCGATCACAATCGACATGCGCGGTGGCACGCTGGAGCAGGCAGAGCGGGCCGAGGGCGTGGACATCGGTTTGCGGGTCTTGATCGGGGGCCGGCAGGCGACGGTTTCAGCCTCGGATACCGGGGCCATGACGATTGCGGCCTTGGCCGAACGGGCGGTGGCGATGGCACGGGAAGCCCCGGTTGATCCCTATGCCGGGCTGGCCGATGCGGGGCAGCTGGCGAAAGATTGGGATGTGGCGGCGCTGGAGCTGTGTGATCCGGCACCCGAGCCTGCGCCCGATGCCTTGGCACGGATGGCACAGGAGGCAGAGGCGGCGGCCTTGGCGGTTGATGGTGTGACGCAGGTGCAATCCGCGACGGCAGGTTACAGCCACCGCGCGGTGCATATTGCGGCAAGCAACGGGTTTTCGGGTGGCTATGCCCGCAGCGATACCGGCCTGTCTTGCGTGGCGATAGCGGGGACAGGCACCGGTATGGAGCGCGATTATGATGGCGATAGCCGAATTTTCGCCAGCGATTTACGGGATGCGGCGGAGATCGGGCAAAGGGCCGGTCTGCGCGCGGTGGAGCGTCTGGGCGCGCGCCGTCCGCGCACCGGGGCCTATCCGGTGCTGTTTGACGAGCGTGTTTCTGGCACGTTGATCGGGCATCTCTTGGCTGCGGCGAATGGCGCGTCGGTGGCGCGGGGGTCGTCTTGGCTGCGGGGGCGGTTGGGCGAGCAGGTGCTGCCCAAGGCGCTTTCGGTGATGGAAGACCCGCACCGTACGCGCGTGAGCGGGTCGCGCCCCTTTGATGCCGAGGGGTTGCCGACCGCCAAGCGGGCGATTGTGCAGGACGGCATGCTGATGGGCTGGACGCTTGATCTGGCCAATGCGCGCAAGCTGGGGATGCAGAGCACCGCCAATGCCACGCGCGGCACATCCTCTGCGCCCTCGCCGGGGACGTGGAATATCGCGCTCACGCAGGGCGCGCAGAGCCGCGATGATCTGATCCGCGAGATGGGAACGGGCCTGTTGGTCACGTCGATGATCGGCTCGACGATCAATCCCAACACCGGCGATTATTCGCGGGGGGCGGCGGGGTTTTGGGTGGAGAATGGCGAGATTGCCTATTCGGTCAATGAATGCACGATCGCGGGCAGTCTGCCAGAGATGTTGCGCCGCCTGATTCCGGCCAATGACGCGCGCACGCATTTGGGGCGGGTTGTGCCATCGCTGTTGATCGAGGGCCTGACGCTTGCCGGGGAATGACCTCGCACTCTTGATCGAGGCTGCGCGTGAGGCGGGCCGGATTGCGACCGCCTATGTCGGTGGGCCATTAGAGGTGCAGGACAAGGCCGGGGGGGCAGGCCCGGTGACGGCGGCGGATCTCGCAGTCAATGCGATGCTGGCGGAGCAATTGCGCAGCGCACGGCCGGGCTATGGTTGGTTGTCGGAAGAGAGCGAGGATACAACCGCACGATTGGCGGCGGATCGGGTGTTCATTGTCGATCCCATCGACGGCACACGCAGTTTCATCGAAGGCAATCACAATTGGGCGCATTCGCTCGCTGTGGCGCAGGGCGGTGTGGTGGTGGCCGCCGCGATCTATCTGCCGATGCGCGACAAACTCTATGCCGCGGCTGCGGGTGAGGGGGCCACGTTGAATGGTCTGCCGATCCGGGCCACGGGTCGGGCCGATCTGGTGGGGGCGTCTATCTTGGCCTCCAAGCCGAATTATGCGCCCGAGCATTGGCGTGATGGCCACGTGCCCGAGGTGGCGCGCGCCTTTCGCCCGTCTTTGGCCTATCGCCTCAGCCTTGTGGCGGAGGGGCGCTATGATGCGATGATGACGCTGCGCCCGTCCTGGGAATGGGATATCGCGGCGGGCGATCTGATTTTGCGCGAGGCAGGCGCGATGACCTCTGACCGCCGCGCCGCACCGCTGCGGTTCAACAATCCGGTGCCGATGGTGGATGGTGTTTTGGCCGCGAACCCGGTGCTGCACGGAGCTTTGCACGCCGCATTGGCGGGGTGATGCCCCTTGCACCCAGCGGCGATCCACGTCTAATGCGCAGGCGACAGGATCAAAAAACAGGCACATCATGCCCCGCTCCGACAATCTGACCGGCGCCCTCTTGATGATGGGTTCTATGGCGGCGTTTACGCTGAACGACGCCATGATCAAGGCGTTGGCCGGGCAGGTGCCGCTGTTTCAGGTGATGTTCCTGCGCGGATTGGTGACGACGATCCTGGTCGCGTTGATTGCCTGGAAGATGGGCGCGCTCAAGCGGCATTTGCCGCGCGAGGACTGGGGGCCGGTGTTCTGGCGCATGGTGGGCGAGATCGGATCGGCCTATTTCTTTGTCACAGCGCTTTATCACATGCCGCTGGCCAATATCAGCGCGATCATGCAGGCCCTGCCACTGACGCTGACGCTGGCTGCCGCGCTCTTTTTCCGCGAGCCGGTGGGTTGGCGGCGGATGGCCGCGATCATGGCGGGGTTCATCGGCGTCATGCTGATCGTGCGGCCGGGAACCGAAGGGTTCAACATCTATTCGGTTTATGGATTGGCGGCGGTGGCCTTTGTCACGCTGCGCGATCTGGCAACGCGGCGGTTATCGCGTGATGTGCCCTCTATGCTGGTGACGCTGTTCAATTCGTTCTTCATCATGGCCTTTTTCGGTCTGGGAAGCCTGACCGGAGACTGGGTGGCGTTGGATGGTCGGGCCGCGCTTTTGATTTGCGGTGCCGCCGTGATGATCATTGGCGGCTATCTGTTTTCGATCATGGTGATGCGCGTGGGCGAGATCAGTTTTGTGGCCCCGTTCCGCTATACCAGCCTGATCTGGGCGCTGATCCTCGGTTGGCTGGCCTTTGGAGACTGGCCGCAGACCTTGACCTTGGTCGGGGCCGGAATCGTGGTGGCGAGTGGTCTTTTTACCCTCTACCGCGAGGCGCAGATCAGCCGACGGGCCAAGGCGGATTTGAAAAGACAGCTTTCACTTGGTCCTCGTCCACGTTGAACTGAGACTTGAAGAACGCCGCTTCGCGTGCGTCGATCGGATGCATCGGGCCGGTCTGGTATTTAGCATGCGAGTCGTTGTCGCTATGTTTGGCCCGCAAATACATATGCGGGCCGGGCTGGATCAGCGTGGGCATGTCAAAATGCAGCTTGTGATGGCCGAAGTTCATAACGGTCAGCGGATCACCGGGGCGAAACAATACCGCAAGGCCACAGGCCCAAAAGGGCGCCTGAAGCTCTTCGGCGATGATCCCGCGGTCTGAGAGGGTGACGGAATAGCCCCGGTTATAGTCAATGGCCAAATGCCGCCAGCTCTTGCGCATGGTGCGGGTGTGTTTCTCGAACCAGCGCAGGCTGCGCACAAAGCTAAGGCCGACCGCGTCGTCATCATCCAGGCGGAATTGCATGGAAAGGTCTGTATCCTCGCCCAGTTCTTCCTTGATTGCCAGTTGCATGGCAAGGCGATGTTTCATCGGCTCGCTCTGGATGATTTTGATCTGCGGCACCGGGGCGGTCAGGTCATGCAGCCGGTCCAGGTAGGGTTTCGGCATGTTCTGCCCGATCATCACCAGGAAGGTGAAATCGGGGTTCTGTTGGGCGGCAATCGAGGGCAAGGTGAGGCATTCGAAATGGCGAAAGCGCAGCTCCATCCGGGCGGGGGCATAGAGATAGGCCTCGCGCTCTTTGACAGTGTCATGCATCCGTTTGAAGCCGCCCAAGGCGGGATAGGAAAACCGGCAGATTCCGATCACGCGCATGCCCTGTCCTGACCTCTAGCGAAAGCTGGCGCGGACGTTGTCCGCATCAATATGAAATTGTGCGCGAAAGAGTGCTTCGCCCTCGGCATCCAACAGCGACAGTTTGGGCATTCTGACCTCTTCTTTCTGGCGCGAATCGTTATACCCGTTGTGCCCGCGCACGAACATCGGTTCCTCTGGCCAAGAAAGCGTGGGCACATTCTGCCAGAGGCGGGCGTGGGAATAGTTCATGATCGTATGACGCACACCGGGGCGCACCGAAAGGGCAAGGGCCGGTGTCCACATATGCTGAAACGTGGCCGAGGCCAGAATCCCATCCGGCGTGGGCGTTGCGACAAATCCATTGACGAAATCAATCGCGACGTGGCGATTGCTGCGCAAAAGCCCACGTGCGTTGGTGGCCAGTTTGCGCAGCCGTTCGACAAAATGCACAGAAACCGCATCGTCATCATCCATGCGGAATTGCAGCGATGGCAAATCGCTGTCGATAAGGGCCTCGTTGATGACCTCTCGCATCACGTCGCGGTGGCGCCCCGGGGCACGGACGATGACGCGCGCCTGTGGCAGGCCGCTGAGATTGTCCATCAGGCGGGCGTGGTCCTGGCGCGGCATATTGGGGCCGATGACCACCATTAGGGTGAATTCCGGATCGCTCTGTGCGCGCAGGGGCGGCAGGGTGAATTGCTCAAACAGGCGAAAGCGTTCCTGCATCCGTTCGGGGGCGTAAAGATAGGCCTCACGCTCGACGGTTTCAGTATGTTCGACCTGAAATCCGCCAAGGGCTGGATAGGAAAACCGGCACAGGCCGATCACCTGCGAATTTGCATTTTCCATCCTGCCCTGCATGCTTTAGACTGCCGCTATCGACTGTGGCATTGGCCTGCTGTGAACGCAAGTCCGGACCTGTTGACAACCCCCGCGACTCCCCCTATACGCGCCCCATCCATGGCTGAGGGGGTCGCCCCGTCGCCTGTATCAGAACTGTAGTGGTCAAGATCCGGGCGAATGCGCCCCGATCCTCTGGAAACCCACCGCGTCGGACCCGATTGATAGGGTGCGATTGCGGTCTTTGCGTATTGCGGACGCGTGATTCGCTTTTGATTAACCGCATGGGGCTGGTCCTTGTGCAGACACATGTGTTGAGAGACGGGGAAATAACCGGAATGCCAACGATCCAACAGCTGATCCGCAAGCCGCGGCAGCCGAAAGTCAGAACCACCAAGTCACAGCATCTTCAGGGCTGCCCGCAAAAGCGTGGCGTCTGTACGCGCGTCTATACGACGACGCCGAAGAAGCCGAACTCGGCCATGCGTAAGGTTGCCAAGGTGCGCCTGACCAATGGCTTTGAGGTCATCAGCTATATTCCCGGCGAGAGCCACAACCTTCAGGAGCACTCTGTGGTTCTGATCCGTGGCGGCCGTGTAAAAGACCTTCCCGGTGTGCGTTACCACATCCTGCGCGGCGTTCTCGATACGCAAGGCGTCAAGGATCGTAAGCAGCGCCGTTCGAAATATGGCGCGAAGCGTCCGAAGTAAGAGGAATCACAGATGTCTCGTCGTCACGCCGCAGAAAAACGCGAAGTCCTGCCTGATGCCAAGTATGGTGATCGGGTTCTGACCAAGTTCATGAACAACCTGATGATCGACGGTAAGAAATCCGTCGCCGAAACGATCGTCTACAACGCGCTCGAGCGCGTCGAAGGCAAGATCAAGCGCGCCCCCGTGGAAGTGTTCCACGAAGCGCTCGACAACATCAAGCCGTCGGTCGAAGTGCGCTCGCGCCGCGTCGGTGGTGCCACCTATCAGGTGCCCGTCGAAGTGCGCCCCGAGCGTCGTGAAGCACTGGCGATCCGCTGGCTGATCAACGCGTCGCGCTCGCGCAACGAGAACACGATGGAAGAGCGTCTGGCAGGCGAACTGCTTGATGCAGTCCAGAGCCGCGGTTCGGCCGTGAAAAAGCGCGAAGACACCCACAAGATGGCAGACGCAAACAAAGCGTTCAGCCACTACCGCTGGTAAACCTCAGAGGCATTTGAATCATGGCACGCGACTATCCCCTCCAGCGTTACCGGAATTTCGGGATCATGGCCCACATCGATGCGGGCAAGACCACGACCACCGAGCGCATTCTGTTCTACACCGGCAAGTCCCACAAAATCGGCGAAGTCCACGACGGCGCCGCAACGATGGACTGGATGGAGCAGGAGCAGGAACGCGGTATCACCATTACTTCGGCTGCGACCACGACCTTCTGGCAGCGTCAGGAAGACCCGGGCGCAGAGGGTGCGTCGGATACCAAGTACCGCTTCAACATCATCGACACCCCCGGCCACGTCGACTTTACCATTGAAGTCGAGCGTTCGCTGGCGGTTCTCGATGGCGCGATCTGTCTTTTGGACGGGAACGCCGGTGTCGAGCCGCAGACCGAAACCGTGTGGCGTCAGGCTGACCGCTACAAGGTGCCGCGTCTCGTGTTCGTCAACAAGATGGACAAGATCGGCGCTGACTTCTTCAACTGCGTCAAGATGATCAAGGACCGCACCGGGGCTATCCCCGCGCCTGTGGCTCTGCCGATCGGTGCCGAAGATCAACTCGAAGGCATCATCGACCTGATCAAGATGGAAGAATGGGTCTGGAAGGGCGAAGATCTGGGCGCGTCCTGGGTTCGCCAGCCGATCCGTGACGACCTCAAGGATATGGCCGACGAATGGCGCGCCAACCTGATCGAAGTCGCCGTCGAAATGGACGACGACGCGATGGAAGGGTATCTCGAAGGCAAAGAGCCCGATGAGGCAACGCTGCGTTCGCTGATCCGCAAGGGCACGCTGTCTCTCAGCTTTGTTCCCGTTCTGGTTGGCTCTGCCTTCAAGAACAAGGGCGTGCAGCCGCTTCTGAATGCCGTGATCGACTTCTTGCCGTCGCCGCTCGACGTTCCTCCGTATATGGGCTTTAGCCCGGATGACGAGACCGAGACCCGTAACATCGCGCGCCATGCCGATGATGCAGAGCCGTTCTCGGCACTCGCGTTCAAGATCATGAACGACCCGTTCGTGGGATCGCTGACCTTTACCCGGATTTACTCGGGTCAAATGAAAAAAGGTGACGCGATGCTCAATTCGACCAAGGGCAAGAAAGAGCGCGTTGGCCGGATGATGATGATGCATGCCATCAACCGCGAAGAGATCGAAGAGGCGTTTGCAGGCGATATTATCGCTCTGGCCGGTCTGAAAGAGACCACCACGGGTGACACGCTCTGCGATCCGACCAAGCCGGTTGTTCTGGAAACCATGACCTTCCCCGATCCGGTTATCGAGATCGCGGTTGAACCCAAGACCAAAGGCGACCAAGAGAAAATGTCGGCGGGTCTGGCCCGTCTGGCGGCAGAAGACCCCTCCTTCCGCGTCGAGACCGATATTGAATCCGGTCAGACGATCATGAAGGGTATGGGCGAACTGCATCTCGACATTCTGGTTGACCGTCTGCGTCGCGAGTTCAAGGTTGAGGCCAATATCGGTGCGCCGCAAGTGGCTTACCGTGAGACCATCAGCCATATGGTCGAGCATACCTACACCCACAAGAAACAGTCGGGTGGTTCGGGTCAGTTCGCCGAGGTCAAGCTGGTCATCACGCCGACAGAACCGGGCGAAGGCTTCAGCTTTGAAAGCAAGATCGTTGGCGGTGCCGTGCCCAAGGAATATATCCCGGGTGTCGAAAAGGGTATCCGTTCGGTGATGGACAGCGGCCCGCTCGCTGGCTTTCCGGTGATCGACTTCAAGGTCGCGCTGATCGACGGCAAGTATCACGACGTGGACTCTTCGGTCATGGCGTTCGAGATTGCTGGCCGGATGGGCATGCGCGAAGGTCTCAAGAAGGCCGGTGCCAAGCTGCTCGAGCCGGTTATGAAGGTCGAAGTCGTGACGCCCGAGGAATATACCGGCAACGTCATCGGCGATCTTACGTCGCGGCGTGGGCAGGTTTCGGGTCAGGAGCAGCGCGGCAACGCGATTGCGATCAATGCAAACGTGCCGCTGGCCAATATGTTCGGCTATATCAACACGCTGCGCTCGATGTCTTCGGGACGCGCCCAGTTCACCATGCAATTCTCGCATTATGAGCCGGTTCCGCACAACATCTCTGAAGAGATCCAGAAGAAATACGCATAACGGCGGTGGGCAATTTGCCCACCCTACCACCCCTGTAGGGTGCGCCATCGCGCACCGCATTCGAACCAAGAAGGAGCCAGAACAATGGCAAAGGAAAAGTTTGCACGTAACAAGCCGCATGTGAACATCGGCACGATTGGTCACGTTGACCACGGCAAGACGACGTTGACGGCGGCGATCACCAAGTATTTCGGCGAGTTCCGGGCCTATGACCAGATTGACGGGGCGCCTGAAGAGAAGGCGCGCGGGATCACGATCTCGACCGCGCATGTGGAGTATGAGACCGAGGCGCGTCACTATGCGCATGTCGACTGCCCCGGCCACGCCGACTATGTGAAGAACATGATCACCGGTGCCGCCCAGATGGATGGCGCGATCCTGGTTGTGAACGCGGCTGACGGCCCGATGCCGCAGACGCGCGAGCACATCCTGCTTGGTCGTCAGGTGGGCATCCCCTTCATGGTCGTCTACATGAACAAGGTCGATCAGGTGGATGACGAAGAGCTGCTCGAGCTGGTCGAGATGGAGATCCGCGAGCTGCTGACCTCCTACGACTATCCCGGCGACGATATTCCGATCGTGCGCGGCTCGGCGCTGCATGCGATGAACGGCACCCAGCCGGAGATCGGCGAGGACTCGATCCGCGCGCTGATGGAAGCGGTCGACAGCTATATCCCGACGCCCGCACGCGCCGTGGATCAGCCGTTCCTGATGCCGATCGAAGACGTGTTCTCGATCTCGGGCCGTGGCACGGTTGTGACCGGTCGGATCGAGCGTGGCGTGATCAACGTTGGCGACAGCATCGAGATCGTGGGCATCCGCGACACCAAGACCACCACTTGCACGGGCGTCGAGATGTTCCGCAAGCTCTTGGATCGTGGGGAAGCGGGCGACAACATCGGCGCACTCTTGCGCGGTGTGGACCGTGAGGGTGTCGAGCGCGGCCAGGTGCTGTGCAAGCCCGGTTCGGTCAAGCCGCACACCAAGTTCGAGGCCGAGGCCTATATCCTGACCAAGGAAGAGGGTGGCCGTCATACGCCGTTCTTTGCCAACTACCGCCCGCAGTTCTACTTCCGCACCACGGACGTGACCGGCACGGTGATGCTGCCCGAGGGCACCGAAATGGTGATGCCGGGCGACAACCTGAAGTTCACGGTTGAGCTGATCGCGCCCATCGCCATGGAAGACGGCCTGCGCTTCGCCATCCGCGAAGGCGGCCGCACCGTCGGCGCCGGCGTCGTGTCGAAGATCATCGAGTAACAACCTTTAAGGGTTCGACGAGGGAGGCCGGATGGTCCGGCCTTCCTCCTATCAACTCCAATGCCGCGAAAGGCTAAGACAAATGCAAAGCCAAAATATTCGCATTCGGCTCAAGGCGTTTGATTACCGTGTGCTGGATGCCAGCACGCAGGAAATCGTCAATACCGCCAAACGGACCGGTGCCCAGGTGCGTGGGCCGATCCCGCTGCCGAACAAGATCGAGAAATTCACGGTTCTGCGTAGTCCGCACGTGAACAAGAAATCCCGCGACCAGTTCGAGATCCGGACGCATAAGCGTCTCTTGGACATCGTCGATCCCACGCCGCAGACGGTGGACGCGCTGATGAAGCTCGACCTCGCCGCTGGCGTGGACGTGCAGATTTCGGTTTAAGGAGAGCAAGAGATGTTGCGCTCTGGTGTGATCGCGAAAAAAGTCGGCATGACCCGGCTTTTCCTCGAAGACGGCAAACAGGTTCCTGTGACCGTTCTTCAATTGGACAAACTTCAGGTGGTGGCACAGCGCACCCCTGAGAAAGACGGCTACACGGCCGTGCAACTCGGTGCTGGAACCGCCAAGGCCAAGCGGACGACGCAGGCCATGCGTGGCCACTTCGCCGCAGCCAAAGTTGAACCCAAGCGCAAGATCGCGGAATTTCGCGTAGCGCCTGAGGCCCTGATCAATGTGGGCGAGGAAATCACTGCTGACCATTACTTTGAAGGTCAGTTCGTGGATGTCTCGGGCACCTCGATCGGTAAAGGCTTTGCCGGTGCGATGAAGCGTCACAACTTTGGCGGTCTGCGGGCTAGCCACGGTGTGTCGATCAGCCACCGTTCGCACGGCTCGACGGGTCAGTGTCAGGACCCGGGCAAGGTGTTCAAGGGCAAGAAAATGGCCGGGCATATGGGGGCTGTGCGTGTCACCACGCAGAACCTTCAGGTCGTCAAGACCGACGCCGACCGTGGCCTTATCATGATCAAGGGCGCTGTTCCGGGGTCCAAAGGTGGTTGGGTGACGATCAAGGATGCGGTGAAAAAGCCGTTCCCCGAGAACGCCATTCTGCCCGCTGCTCTGCGCTCTGCTGCTGAAGAGGCTGCCAAAGCTGCTGAGGCTGCGGCCGCTGCTGCTGCGGCTGAAGCAGAAGCTGAAGCCAAGCGTCTGGCCGAAGAGGCCGCCGCCGCTGAGGAGGCTGCACTGAAAGAGGCTGAGGCCAGCATTCAGGCTGAGAAGAAGGAAGGCGAAGAATGAAACTCGACGTGATCAAACTGGACGGCGGGACGGCCGGCTCGGTCGATCTGGGCGAAGACATCTTCGGCCTGGAGCCGCGCGCAGACATCCTGCACCGCGTCGTTCGTTGGCAGCGCAACAAGGCGCAGGCCGGCACGCACAAGGTCAAGACCCGTTCGGAAACCAGCTATTCCACCAAGAAGATCTATCGCCAAAAGGGCACCGGCGGCGCACGCCACGGTGACAAGAACGCGCCGATCTTCCGCCATGGTGGTATCTACAAGGGTCCGACCCCGCGTAGCCACGCCCATGACCTGCCCAAGAAGGTTCGCGCGCTTGGTCTCAAGCACGCTCTCTCGGCCAAGGCCAAGGCAGGCGCGCTTGTCATCCTTGACGAGGCATCTTCGAACGGCAAGACGGGGGAATTGGCCAAGCAGGTCAAGAACCTTGGCTGGAAGCGCGTGCTGGTGATCGACGGCGCACAGGTGAATGCAGAATTCGCCCGTGCCGCAGCCAATATCGAGGGTCTCGATGTGCTGCCGTCGATGGGCGCAAACGTCTATGACATCCTCAAGCGTGACACGCTCGTGATCACCAAAGCGGGTGTCGAAGCACTGGAGGCTCGTCTGAAATGAGCGCGAAACCTGAACATTACGATGTGATCCGCAAGCCGATCATCACCGAAAAGGCCACTATGGTCTCGGAAAATGGGGCTGTGGTGTTCGAAGTCCATATGGATGCCAACAAGCCTGCCATCAAGGAGGCCGTTGAGGCACTCTTTGGGGTAAAGGTGACGGCTGTGAACACCACGATCACCAAGGGCAAGCAAAAGCGCTTCCGGGGTCAGCTTGGCCGTCGGAATGACGTCAAGAAAGCCTATGTGACGCTTGCCGAAGGCAACACGATCGACGTGACCACGGGTCTCTGATCGTGGTGGGGTAACACCCACGCTACGCATTAATATGTGAACCCCGGCTGCTGAGAGGTGGCCGGGGTTTCGCTTTTCACGGTCTTGTATGACCCTTGTGATCGCTTTTCGCTTGTCGAAAAGGGGCGACTTTCCTCTGGAATGCTGGCATTTATCTGCAAGTTGGCGGCGTTGCAGAGAGTAGGATCGACATGCAGCTTGAAATAGACATTGCCGCCGAGGCAATGGAGGACCGGATCGCGTCACTTGACCTTACCTGCTTTGATCGCGGCGATTATGTAAACCTGATCTTGCAGCGTTCTGAGGTGATGTTTGATCGGCCCAAATCGGGGCGGATCATCAAAGCCTGGCAGGAGGGCGACGATGCCCCGATCCAAGCCGTGGTGGATGAGATGGGCGACACGATAGCGCGTCGTGCGGCAGGCGTTATTCACGCCGAATACAAGTTAATCAAGAGCCTCCTAAAGGATCTCAATCCCAAGCGGATCGCGGATATTGGCTGTGGCTATGGGTTTTTCGATCTCTTTGCGGCGCAGGATCTGGGGTGCAAGGTGCTCTTGATCGACTTAGAGGAGAACACGCATCGTCATTTCGGGTTCAACACCGAAGGTGCCGCCTATTCCTCGCTGAGCCGCGCCAAAGGGTTGCTCAAGGCGAACGGGATCAAGGCTGACAGAATTGAAACGCTCAATCCAATGACAAAGCCCGCTGAGACGGCCCAGTCCGTCGATCTGGTTGTCAGCTTTCTCTCCTGCGGGTTCCACTATCCTGTGGATATGTATCTGCCATTTCTCGACAAGGTTTTGCGTCCCGGTGGGGCTGCGATATTCGATCTGCGCCGGAGCACGGCGAAGGTGCAGGCCGAAAAGCTGGAGACGTTCGGCACACTGACAGATCTCGACTCGCCCCCGAAAACACGCCGTGTCATGCTGCACAAGGCTGATGCGTAAAATGCCAGAGGCACTGGACGAGGTGATGATCGGTCTGGGCCTTTGAACACTGGTGGTTTCCGCCTGTAAATCTTGGGCAAACCCCTTGACCGCGCATGTGGCCTCCCTTATCAGACCCCATCCGCAAGGCCCCGGATTCGTCCGGGGCTTCGCTGTTGTCCGCAAGGGCAACTCTAACCGGGGACCTACGGGGCCTCATACCTTGGCCACCCTCGGGGGGCTATAACATAGGCGGGTTTACCTGCCGTAAGCAAACGGAAGACAGAAAGCATGGCACTCAAGTCGTATAAGCCGACGACGCCGGGCCAGCGTGGGCTGGTGCTGATCGACCGTTCGGAGCTGTGGAAAGGACGTCCGGTCAAATCTCTCACTGAGGGTTTGACCAAGAATGGCGGCCGGAACAATACCGGACGGATCACGATGCGTCGCAAAGGCGGCGGGGCGAAACGCCTCTATCGTATCGTCGATTTCAAGCGGACGAAATTTGATATCTCGGCAACCGTGGAACGGATCGAATATGACCCGAACCGGACCGCATTTATCGCGCTGATCAAATATGAAGATGGCGAGCAAGCCTATATCTTGGCGCCGCAGCGTCTGGCGATTGGTGACAAGGTCATCGCGTCGGCCAAGGCCGACATCAAGCCGGGCAATGCGATGCCGTTCTCGGGCATGCCCATCGGCACGATCATTCACAACATCGAGCTTAAGGCCGGCAAGGGCGGGCAGATTGCACGCGCCGCTGGCACCTATGCGCAATTCGTGGGCCGCGACGGTGGCTATGCTCAGATCCGTCTGAGCTCGGGCGAGCTGCGTCTGGTGCGCCAGGAATGCATGGCCACTGTTGGGGCCGTCAGCAACCCCGATAACTCGAACCAGAATTACGGCAAAGCGGGCCGTATGCGCCACAAGGGCATCCGCCCGTCTGTGCGTGGTGTGGTTATGAACCCGATCGACCACCCCCATGGTGGTGGTGAGGGCCGGACCTCGGGTGGTCGTCACCCGGTTACGCCTTGGGGCAAGCCCACCAAAGGCGCGCGCACCCGCAACAAGAACAAGGCGTCGCAGGATCTCATCGTGCGCTCGCGTCACGCCAAGAAGAAGGGCCGCTAACACATGGCACGTTCTGTATGGAAAGGCCCCTTTGTCGATGCCTATGTCTTGAAAAAGGCCGAGGCAGCGCGCGAGTCGGGGCGTAATGAAGTTATCAAGATCTGGTCGCGTCGTTCGACGATCCTGCCGCAATTCGTGGGTCTCACGTTTGGCGTCTACAACGGCCACAAGCATATCCCTGTCAACGTCAGCGAAGACATGATCGGTCAGAAGTTCGGTGAATATTCACCGACCCGGACCTATTACGGTCATGCCGCAGACAAAAAAGCGAAGCGGAAGTAAGTCATGGGCAAGGAAAAGAACCCCCGCCGCGTGGCAGACAACGAAGCAATGGCCAAGTTGCGCATGCTTCGTACCAGCCCGCAGAAGCTGAACCTCGTTGCCGCGATGATCCGTGGCAAAAAGGTCGACAAGGCGCTGACCGATCTCACTTTCTCGAACAAGCGCATCGCGCAGGACGTCAAGAAGTGTCTTCAGTCCGCAATTGCCAATGCTGAGAACAACCACAATCTCGATGTGGATGGTCTGATCGTGGCAGAGGCCTATGTCGGCAAGAACCTTGTGATGAAGCGCGGCCGTCCGCGTGCCCGTGGTCGCTTTGGCGCGCTGAAAAAGCCGTTTTCGGAGCTGACGATCAAGGTTCGTGAAATTGAGGAGCAAGCCTAATGGGTAACAAAGTCAATCCGATTGGCATGCGCCTTCAGGTGAACCGTACCTGGGATAGCCGCTGGTATGCCGACACCAAGGACTATGGCAATCTGCTGCTCGAAGATCTTGCGATGCGCAAGTTCATCGGCGAAGAGTGCAAACAGGCCGGGATCAGCCGTGTGATCATCGAACGTCCGCACAAGAAGTGCCGCGTCACGATCCACACCGCACGTCCGGGCGTGATCATCGGCAAGAAAGGCGCCGATATCGAGGGTCTGCGCAAGAAGCTGGCGGCAATGACCGCGAGCGAATTGCACCTCAATATCGTCGAAGTGCGCAAGCCCGAGCTGGATGCGGCCCTTGTGGGCGAGAGTATCGCACAGCAGCTTGAGCGTCGTGTGTCCTTCCGTCGCGCCATGAAGCGCGCCGTGCAGAACGCAATGCGCATGGGTGCTCTTGGTATCCGGGTCAACGTTTCGGGTCGTCTTGGCGGTGCCGAGATTGCGCGGACCGAATGGTATCGCGAGGGCCGCGTGCCGCTGCACACGCTGCGTGCGGACATCGACTATGCTCCCGTCGAGGCCACCACGGCCTATGGGATCATTGGTATCAAGGTCTGGATCTTCAAGGGTGAAATCATGGAGCACGATCCCGGTGCCCGTGACCGCAAGGCCCAGGAACTCCAGGATGGTCCCGCGCCCCGTGGCGCCGGCGGCCGCCGTTAAGGAGGAATGAAAGATGCTTCAACCAAAGCGCACTAAATTCCGCAAGCAGTTCAAGGGCCGGATCAAAGGCGAAGCCAAAGGCGGCTCTGATCTGAACTTTGGCACTTTCGGTCTCAAGGCCACCCAGCCCGAGCGTATCACCGCCCGTCAGATCGAGGCAGCTCGTCGTGCCATGACGCGCCACATGAAACGTCAGGGCCGTGTCTGGATCCGGATTTTCCCGGATGTACCGGTCTCGTCCAAGCCCACCGAGGTTCGGATGGGTAAAGGTAAGGGTTCGGTCGATTACTGGGCCTGCAAGGTCAAGCCGGGCCGGGTCATGTTCGAGATCGACGGTGTGAGCGAAGAGATCGCATTTGAAGCGCTGCGTCTGGCGGCGATGAAATTGCCGATCAAAACCCGCGTCGTGGTCCGCGAAGACTGGTAAGATCAGCGGGTTCACACCCGCCCTACGGATTGCCCCCGTGCGAGAGATCGCGCGGGGGTTTTTCTTTGCCACTTGCTTGGCACCACGCTAAGAGCGAGCCATGCCCAATATCGATTCCCTCTTCGTGACCCGCCTCTATCGTGCCGCCCTGAGCGAGCACGGACCTGCCATTGATGCCAAGGAATTGGAGGCGTCCTGCTATTCCATCGCCGAGGATGACGAGGCGGGGCAGGAGTGGTGCGACGAGAATGGCTATCCCGGCTATACCTCTTATGCCTCGCTCAGCGACCTGCCGTGGCGGTTCCCGATCTTTGCCGATCTGGTCAAGGTGCTGGATGCCCATGTGGCGGCCTTCGCCCAGGATCTGGAGTTCGATCTCGACGGCAAGGAATTGAAGCTAGAGGACATATGGATCAACATCCTGCCCGAAGGCGGGATGCACGCAAGCCATATCCATCCGCATTCAGTGATTTCCGGCACAACCTATGTGGCGATGCCTGACGGCGCCAGCGCGCTCAAGCTGGAAGACCCAAGGTCTGCCCGGATGATGGCGGCCCCTGTCCGCCGCAAGGACGCGAGACAGGAATTGCGCACCTTTATCTACGCCAAGCCGGTGGTAGGGGATGTGCTGTTGTGGGAATCATGGCTGCGTCATGAGGTTCCGATGAACATGTCGGAAGACGACCGGATCAGCGTCAGCTTCAATTATTCTTGGAATTGAGGGTGCAAAAACACCCGTTTTCCGCCGAATCTAAGGTCTTTTGGGATTTCCCCTTGTAAAACGCGGCAAACTCCCCCATGTGCAGGGTGCTAACGTTATTCTATTTCGATCATCTGCTCCTCTAAACCGGCTGTCAGTATCTCGATCCAGACCGACCACGCCGCGACTGCCGCATTCCCGCGGGCAGCACTACCAGAGGAGACATCACGATGGCCAACGGCACCGTGAAATGGTTCAATTCCACCAAAGGCTTCGGCTTTATCGCGCCCGACAATGGCGGCAAGGACGTTTTCGTCCACATCAGCGCTGTTGAGCGCGCAGGCCTGACCGGCCTCGCCGACAATCAGAAAGTGACCTTCGACATCGAATCCGGCCGTGACGGCCGTGAGAGCGCGTCGAACCTCCAGCTCGCATAAGCGATCTGATCTGATGGGAACGGCCTCGGGGAAACCCGGGGCCGTTTCTATTTGGTGTGGGATAATTCAAGAGGCTGTATCGCCAAATAGCACGTGAGACTTGACGCGACTCATCAAGGGTTGTGAGGTGCTGAAGTTGTAAAAGTTAGTGTTCAAAGGAAGAACGGTGAAGCGTTCCACCACTTACGAGCTTGATCCGGGGCCGAAGCGCATTCTTTGGATCATCATATGGGCATGTGTGATCAATTTCGTGATCCATCTTTTCCCAATCTCATTGCTGAGCCTGTTTGATATTTATCCGTCTGATTTTGCGCAGGAGATCGCATTAGACCATACCGGGCAGCTTCAAGAAAAACTGAATAGGGCAAATGCTACCGTTGAAATGCTGATTGGCCTTGTCCTCCAGATGACGCTTGCAGCGTTGATGGTGGCTTGGGTTATGATCCGTGAGGTGTTTCGCGGTCTTGCTCGCGGACGGCAGGCCGTTGTTTTGAAACTGGATTGCTATGTGCTGCTCCTAGGTTTGAATGGTTTTTCATGGGGCCTCCTTATGGTTCTGATCCTAAAAGGTTTCGCCGCCTTTGAGGGATCGCGGTTGGGGAGTGCGCCACAGTTTACATTGTTTGCTGTCGCGGGCTTGGTCCTTTTATCTCTGATATTGGCCTTCGCATTTCTTGTAGATCCGGCGAAGGCGCAAGCCAATTTGTCAAATATGAGGGCGACGAGACGGGCGAATGGATGGTAAATGAAGCGAGAGTGTGGGCATAATAACGGTGACAAAGGGAAGGTCTGGTTCTTTATAACCAAGGATGTCCAAACTCCCCTTGCCCTCTGCTACCGCCTCCCGTATAGAGCTCCAATCCGCTTGCCCGGCCAGTCCGGGGATTCGGGTATTTGCAATTCATCCACCGGGTTTCGAGTTACCCTGAGCAAACCGTCAGGGGCTGGCCGGTGTTTTGAGAAAGGAAAAGGCGATGAACGCCAAGGAACTGCGTGACAAGACCCCGGATCAGCTCCGGGAAGAACTCACCAACCTGAAGAAGCAGCAGTTCAATCTGCGTTTTCGGGCGGCTACCGGCCAGTTGGAAAATCCCGCTCAGATGCGTATTGCCCGCCGCGACGCCGCGCGCGTGCTGACCATTCTGAACGAAAAAGCCAACGCGGCAGCAGAGTAAGGAGCCCGAGATATGCCCAAACGTATTCTTCAAGGGGTTGTGACCTCTGACGCAAACGCCCAGACCGTAACCGTATCGGTCGAGCGTCGTTTCAAGCACCCCGTGCTTCAGAAAACAATTCGTAAGTCCAAGAAATACCGGGCTCACGATGAGAACAACACGTTCAAAGTGGGCGATGCCGTTCGGATTATCGAATGCGCGCCCAAGTCCAAGACGAAACGCTGGGAGGTGCTGGAGGCATAAGCCTTTAGCGCCTTTTGGCATTAATCGAAACCCTGGGGACAAGGCAGTGCATCGCCCCCCATAGGTCGGGAGAAACCAAATGATCCAGATGCAGACCAACCTGGATGTTGCTGACAACTCCGGCGCTCGCCGAGTTCAGTGCATCAAGGTTCTGGGTGGTTCCAAGCGTCGATACGCATCCGTGGGCGACATCATTGTCGTCTCGGTCAAGGAAGCCATCCCGCGCGGTCGCGTGAAGAAGGGCGACGTCCGTAAGGCCGTCGTCGTGCGCACCGCCAAGGAAGTCCGTCGTGAAGATGGCACCGCCATTCGCTTTGACCGCAACGCCGCCGTGATCCTGAACAACGCAGGTGAGCCGGTTGGTACCCGTATTTTCGGGCCGGTCGTTCGCGAGCTGCGCGCCAAGAACTTCATGAAAATCATCTCGCTCGCCCCGGAGGTGCTGTAAGATGGCTGCTAAACTGAAAAAAGGTGACACCGTGGTCGTTCTGTCCGGCAAGGACAAGGGCCAAAAAGGCACGATCACCAATGTTGACCCGAAATCCGGCAAGGCCGTGGTTGAAGGCGTGAACATGGCGATCCGCCACACCCGTCAGAGCCAGACCAGCCAAGGTGGCCGCATCCCCAAGGCGATGCCCATCGACCTGAGCAATCTGGCGATTGTTGACAAGAACGGCAAACCGACCCGCGTTGGCTTCAAGATCGAAGGCGACAAGAAAGTCCGTTACGCCAAGACCACGGGGGACGTGATCGATGCTTGATACCGCAACCTATACCCCGCGCCTAAAAGCCCACTTCCGTGAGGCCATCAAGCCTGCTCTGAAAGAAGAGTTTGGCTACAAGAACGACATGCAGATCCCGCGTCTGGAAAAGATCGTGCTTAACATCGGCTGCGGTGCCGAGGCTGTGCGCGACTCGAAAAAGGCGAAGTCGGCTCAGGAAGACCTGACCACGATCGCTGGTCAGCGCGCTGTCGTCACCAAGGCCCGCAACTCCATCGCCGGTTTCCGCGTTCGCGAAGACATGCCGCTTGGGGCCAAGGTCACGCTGCGTGGCGACCGTATGTATGATTTCCTTGACCGTCTGATCACCATTGCGATGCCGCGTATCCGCGACTTCCGCGGGGTTTCGGGCAAGTCGTTCGATGGTCGTGGCAACTATGCCATGGGCATCAAGGAACATATCATCTTCCCCGAGATCAACTTCGACAAGGTCGACGAAGTTTGGGGGATGGACATTGTCATCGCAACCACGGCGAAGACCGACGCTGAAGCCAAGGCGCTGTTGAAGCATTTCAACATGCCCTTCAACAGCTGAGCCGGGGGAGGATAGATCTATGGCTAAGAAATCAATGATCGAGCGCGAGAAGAAGCGCCAGGTGCTGGTTGACCGTTTCGCCAAGAAGCGCGCCGCTCTGAAAGTGATCATCAATGACCAGAGCAAGCCGATGGAAGAGCGTTTCCGCGCCTCTCTCAAGCTTGCGGAACTGCCGCGCAACAGCTCGGCCACACGGCTGCACAACCGGTGCCAGCTTACGGGCCGTCCGCATGCGTATTACCGCAAACTTAAAGTGTCCCGGATCATGCTGCGCGAGCTCGGCTCGAGCGGGCAGCTGCCCGGCGTCGTGAAATCGAGCTGGTGAGGAGGTCAGAGATATGAACGATCCTATCGGCGATATGCTCACCCGTATCCGCAACTCGCAGATGCGTGGCAAGTCCACGGTGTTGACCCCCGCCTCGAAAATGCGCGTGCGCGTTCTCGATGTGTTGGCCTCCGAGGGCTACATTCGTGGCTATGAGATGACACAGGATGCCAATGGCCATCCTGCCATCGAAATCAGCCTGAAATACTATGAAGGCACGCCTGTCATTCGCGAAATGAAGCGGGTTTCCAAGCCCGGTCGTCGCGTCTATCTGGGCGTCGATGACATTCCGCAGGTCCGTCAGGGTCTGGGTGTGTCGATTGTCTCCACCTCCAAGGGTGTGATGTCGGATGCAGCCGCGCGCGCAGCCAATGTTGGCGGCGAAGTGCTCTGCACTGTCTTCTAAGGAGACCAGACATGTCACGTATCGGCAAGAAACCCGTTCCCCTGCCCTCCGACGTCACTGTGACGCTGTCGGGACAGAAGATCGAAGTCAAAGGCCCCAAGGCAACCAAGACCTTTACCGCGACGGATGATGTCACCATCACCATCGAGGAAAATGCGATCTCGGTAATGCCGCGCGGCAAATCCAAGCGTGCGCGCCAGCAGTGGGGGATGACCCGTACGGTCATCGCCAACATGGTGCACGGCGCTCGGGATGTCTTCAAGAAAGAGCTGGAAATCCGTGGTGTGGGCTATCGTGCCCAGATGGCGGGCAACGTGCTCAAGCTGAACCTCGGCCTCAGCCATGATGTCGATTTCCCCATTCCGGACGGTGTAACCGTGACCGCACCCAAGCAGACTGAGCTTGTGGTTGAAGGCACGGACAAGCAGCTCGTTGGTCAGGTCGCGGCAAATATCCGCGACTGGCGGCGTCCCGAACCCTACAAGGGTAAGGGCATCCGCTACAAAGGCGAGTACATCTTCCAGAAGGAAGGCAAGAAGAAGTAAGGACGCGACAGATGGCAAACAGCAAAAGAAAACTGTTCCTCAAACGCCGCCTGCGCGTTCGGAACAAACTCCGCAAGGTCAATGCAGGGCGCGTGCGCCTGAGCGTTTTCCGCTCCAACAAGAACATCAGCGTGCAGCTGATCGACGACGTCAACGGTGTGACGCTCGCGGCGGCCTCGACCCTCGAAAAGGATCTGGGCCTGGTGGGCAAGTGCAATGTCGAGGCGGCCACCAAGATTGGCACCGCGATTGCCGAGCGGGCCCAAAAGGCCGGCATCACCGAGGCCTATTTCGATCGGGGCGGCTTTCTGTTTCACGGGCGTGTCAAGGCAGTTGCCGACGCCGCGCGTGAAGCTGGCCTGAAGATTTAAGGAGACGAGAGAATGGCAAGAGAAGACAACCGCCGCGACCGTCGCGAACGCGAGGAAGCCCCGGAGTTCGCCGATCGTCTCGTCGCGATCAACCGTGTGTCCAAGACAGTCAAGGGCGGTAAGCGCTTTGGCTTCGCGGCGCTGGTGGTCGTGGGCGATCAAAAGGGCCGCGTCGGCTTTGGCAAAGGTAAAGCCAAGGAAGTTCCCGAGGCGATCCGCAAGGCCACCGAAGCTGCCAAGCGCGCAATGATCCGCGTGCCGCTGCGCGAGGGCCGCACCCTGCACCACGACATGGAAGGTCGCCATGGCGCCGGCAAAGTCGTGATGCGCACAGCTCCGCATGGTACCGGCATCATCGCCGGTGGTCCGATGCGCGCCGTGTTCGAGATGTTGGGCGTTCAGGACGTGGTCGCGAAATCGACCGGGTCGCAAAACCCCTATAACATGATCCGCGCCACGCTCGATGGTCTCCGCAAAGAGACCAGCCCGCGTATGGTGGCGCAGCGCCGTGGCAAGAAGGTGGCTGACATCCTGAAAAAGGGTGACGAAGCGCCAGTTGCTGAAGCGGCAGAAGCGTAAGGAACCGGACAAATGGCAAAAACCATCGTCGTCAAGCAGATCGGCAGCCCGATCCGCCGCCCTCAAGATCAGCGTCAGACCCTCATCGGTCTGGGCCTCAACAAGATGCACAAGACCCGCGAGCTCGAGGATACCCCCTCGGTGCGTGGCATGGTCAACAAGCTGCCGCATCTAGTTAAGATCATCGAAGAGCGCGGCTAAATCCGCTCCGGCTGGAGTATCCCAGCCCATCGCACAAAAGCGCCCCGGTCCAAAAGGATCGGGGCGTTTTGCATTTTGCGCCGCTGTCATCCTTTAGTCGCGTCCGACCAGAATCAGCGCCGGGCTCGGACGTGGGGCGTGATAGGTTCAGAGCCGGGGTTGAGCCGAGGGCTTTCGCCTTGGATCACCCATCCGCATCGCTTTGAGGAGGAAGGCCGATGTCTGACCAATGTTCTGGTGGTTGCGACCACATTCACACCCATACCAAACACGCGCCGATCGACAATCACACCTGCCACTGTTCCGTCTGCAAGAACGTGACAGGTCAAGACACCACGCATGTGGTGTTTTACAACCATGGTGATGTTGTTGCGGACAATGAGGCGGGGATGAACCGCCAGCCGTTCAATGCTAACAATCCCGATGGTCCGCTCGAGCTTTGTACTTGCGGGACGTGTGGCGCGCCCATCATGCTGGATGACAAGCAGCATCGCATCCGGGTGATCGTGCCCAACCTGATGGGCTATGGTGACCAGATCGGTGCCGCAAGCTATCATGCGTTCTATGATCCGGCCACAGGCACGCCCAAACCTAGCGATGGCCGCCCGGTCTATGCCGCGCTGCGCCCTGATTTTGTCTGGCCGCAGTCATCCTGAGCCTTTTTGCCTTGGTCGGGGCGATGCTCAGCCCCGACCATGTGGCGCATCAAAATCCAGCACCGGATTGATCGGGATGATCCGTTTGGGATTAATGGTGTCATGGCTATAGTGATAGTGGCGTGCGATATGCTCGAAATTGACCGTCCCCGCCACGCCCGGCCTTTGGTAAAGGTCGCGCAGATAGCCCCATAGGTTCGGATAGTCGACGATACGCGCCCGGTTGCATTTGAAATGCAAATGATAGACCGGATCAAACCGGATGAGCGTGGTAAAGAGCCGCCAGTCGACCTCGGTCGCGTTGTCGCCCATCACGTAGCGGTGTTGGCCAAGACGGCCTTCGAGCCAGTCGAGACTGTCGAAAAGCGGGTGTACGGCGCTTTCATAGGCCTCTTGGCTGGTGGCAAAACCGGCCTTGTAAACGCCGTTATTCACGGTGTCGTAGATACGCGCGTTCACAGGCTCGATGGCGGCGCGCAGATCTTTTGGCCAGAAATCGAGTGTGTTGCCGGTGATGTCGTCAAAGGCAGAATTGAACATCCGGATGATTTCGGCGCTCTCGTTCGAGACGATAGTTTCACGCTCTGTGTCCCACAGGATGGGTACGGTGACACGACCGGAAATGTCGGGGTCGGCCTTGAGGTAGATGTCACGTGCGTAAGGCAGACCATAAAGACGGTCGCCGGTTGCACCGGGGAAATCGGTGCGAAATTCCCAACCCTCTGACAGCATATCGGGATGCACGATTGAGACGTCGATGTGATCTTCCAACCCTTTGAGCGCGCGAAAGATCAACGTGCGATGCGCCCAGGGGCAGGCCAGCGAGACATAGAGGTGATAACGCCCGCTCTCCGCCTTGAAGCCGCCGTCGCCCGAGGGGCCAGCCGTGCCGTCGGCGGTGATCCAGTTGCGGAATTTCGCGGTCGAGCGCACGAATTTTCCGCCCGTTGATTCGGTGTCATACCAAGTGTCTTGCCATTTACCGTTGACCAGTTGACCCATGTGATTACTCCTCTTTGGCATCAATCTAGGGGCATGGGCTGGCCCCAGTAATCCGCAGCACCGCGCAGCGCCCGTGCAGGGCTGCACATGTCGCGAACGGGGCCGGGGGCTTCGTTTCTTCGTTTGCAGCCTTGGGGCGCTGCGCCTATACACGGCCTATGACGAAGCCCGCAACCGGGCCGGAAAGGTGTGCACGGATCGGCTGACCCATGTCGGGGGCAGATCGCGCGTCGTCGGGGCCGTTTGGCCCGATCGCCCCTTTTCCCCCTGTTGCGCGACCGAGGATAAGGGGACTGCCATGCGACTTGCCACCATTCTGACCGCGCTCTTGAGCGGAACTGCCGCCTATGCCCATCCGGGCCATCTGGCAGAGGTTGCGGGGCATGGCCACTGGTTGGGGGCAGCCGCACTTGGGGCCGCGATTGCCATTGGCCTCTGGTCCGGTCTGCGCGCGCGCAAAGAGCGGGCAGAGACGCAAGAGAACGAAGAAGAGGCCGCCGACGAGGCGCCGCAGGAGGCATGAGCATGGTCAAGACGGGTGTGATGATCTGCGGACACGGGTCGCGCAGTCAATCGGCGGTGGATGAATTCAGCGTATTGGCGGATAAACTGCCGGGCTATCTGCCGGATGACTGGCTGATGGAATATGGCTATCTCGAATTTGCCAATCCGGTGATCCGTGACGGTCTTGACCGGTTGCGCGCGGCTGGCTGCGAGCGAATTCTAGCTGTGCCGGGGATGCTCTTTGCGGCGATGCATTCCAAAAACGATATTCCCACCGTGCTTAATACCTATGCCGCAACGCATGGTATCGAGGTGCGCTATGGTCGCGAATTGGGGGTGGACCCCAAGATGATCGCCGCCGCAGGGGCACGGATACGCGAAGCGATTGACCGCGCCAATGTGAAATACGGCGAGGTCGGGGTGCATGACACGTGCCTTGTGGTGATTGGGCGCGGCGCGTCTGACCCCGATGCCAATGCCAATGTCGCCAAGATTGCGCGCCTTTTGCATGAGGGTATCGGCTTTGGCTGGTGCGAAGTGGGCTATTCCGGTGTCACCTTCCCACTGGTCGAGCCATGCCTGCAACATGTGGTCAAACTGGGCTACAAGCGTGTTGTGGTGTTCCCCTACTTCCTCTTTTCCGGCATCTTGATAGACCGCATTTATGGCTTTACCGACCGCGTCGCAGATGAACATCCGGGCATGCAATTTGTCAAAGCAGGGTATTTGGGCGACCATCCCAAGGTGCTGGAAACCTTTGCCGAGCGTGTGACAGAGCAATTGAGCGCCGTGCCGCCCCCCAATTGTGGCACCTGTCAGTATCGCACGCAGATCCTCGCCATCGAGGGCGGCGCGGTGCAGCGGATCACGCCCGAACAGCGCGCCGCCTTGGCCGAGGCACGGGGCACCGGGCATCCGGCCTTTGGCGATGTGCCGCCGCCCACATGCGTCATGTGTAAATATCGCACGCAAATTCTGGGCTTTGAGGCCGAGGTTGGCGCTGTGCAAGAAAGCCATCACCACCATGTCGAAGGGCAGGGGGCCTCTGCGCCTGGCTCGAACGTGGCGGATTGCACGCTGTGCGACACCTTCTGCACCGGTCTGTGTCGGTTGGAGGCGCAGGCGAAGCATCACCACCATGACCATGATCACGGGCATCACCACCACCATGATCACGGTCATCCCCATGACCACCATGACCATGGTCACGACCATCACCACGCGCCCTATCCCCATGCCCGCCATCCGCATGGGCCCGAAAGCGCGCGGCGGACCAAGGCCTGACTGCCTTTCTTCTTGGTGACAATACTCCCGCCGGAGGCTCCGACACCGGCCGCAATCGCAAAGGGTTGATT
Source organism: Roseovarius mucosus (assembly GCF_002080415.1). Taxonomy (NCBI): domain Bacteria; kingdom Pseudomonadati; phylum Pseudomonadota; class Alphaproteobacteria; order Rhodobacterales; family Roseobacteraceae; genus Roseovarius; species Roseovarius mucosus. The sequence continues at coordinate 3,171,475 of NZ_CP020474.1, forward strand.
TTGCGCCCCTACGAAAAGAACCCCTCGGCCATCTATGAGATGAGCTTTGCCACGGTACGCCAAGAGGCGCGGCTGGATCGGTTTGGCCCAGGGATGGAGAGCCTTGCGATAAGGCTCATTCATGCCTGTGGAATGGTCGAGGTGGCGGATCGGCTGGCGTTTTCCAGCGGGGCCTATGCCGCGGGCCATGCCGCCTTGCAGGCCGGTGCGCCCGTGTTGTGTGATTGCGAGATGGTTGGCGCCGGGATCATCCGCCGCTATCTGCCCTGCAACAATGAGGTGATTGTCACGCTGAACGATCCGCGGGTGCCCGGAATCGCGGCGGAGATCGGCAATACACGTTCAGCAGCGGCAGTTGAGTTGTGGGCAGAGCGGCTAGAGGGGGCCGTGGTCGCGATTGGCAATGCGCCCACGGCGCTTTTCCACCTTTTGGAACTGCTCGATAACGGGGCACCGCGTCCGGCGCTGATCCTTGGCTTTCCTGTGGGATTTGTTGGGGCAGCCGAGAGCAAGGCCGAACTGGCAGACAATCCGCGCGGCTGCGAATTTGTCGCTTTGCGCGGGCGGCGCGGCGGATCGGCGATGGCAAGTGCAGCGGTCAATGCGCTGTCTGCCGGTTTGCCGGAGGTGGGCGCATGACGACCACTGCGGATCCTTGGCTGCATATTGTGGGCATTGGCGAGGATGGGATGGCCGGACTTTTGCCTGCAACCCGCGCCATTCTAGAGGCCGCAGAGGTGATCGTCGGCGGTGAGCGGCATCACCTTTTGTCCGAGGCTGTGACGGCAGAGCGGATCGCTTGGCCCTCGCCTTTTAACGCGCTGACAGGCCTATTGGCGGGATTGCGGGGGCGGCGCGTCGTGGTGCTGGCCACGGGCGACCCGCTCTGGTTCTCGGTGGGCGCGCGCATCGGGCGGTCTTTGCCACCCTCCGAGATCGTGTATCACCCGCAGCTTTCGGCCTTTCAACTGGCGGCCGCGCGCATGGGCTGGAGCATGGCGGACCTTGAGACATTGACGGTCCATGGGCGCCCCGTCGAGCAGATGATCGCGTTTATTCAACCTGATGCCCGGCTTTTGATCCTGACCACGGGGGCTGAAACGCCCGCGCAGATTGCGCAGTTTCTGACTGAGCGGGGGTTTGGACAATCTCGGATGACAGTGCTGGCCAATATGGGCGGGGCTGAAGAGGCGCGGTTTGACGGGCTGGCCGAAAGTTGGGCGCATGTGGTGCCGCCCTTTAACACGCTGGCCGTCGACTGTGTGGCAGCCCCCGATGCCGCGCTGATGCCACGGGTGCCGGGGCTGGCGGATGACCTCTTTCAGCATGATGGCACGATGACCAAGCGTGAGGTGCGGGCCGCCACGCTGGCCAAGCTGATGCCGATGCGCGGCGCGCTACTGTGGGACATCGGCACCGGCTGTGGTTCGGTTGCGGTGGAATGGATGCGCGGCGCGCGCTATGCCCGCGCGATCGGGATTGAGCCGCGCGCGGATCGGCGCGCGATGGCGGCGGCGAATGCCTTGGCACTCGGTGTGCCACGGTTGGAACTGATCGAAGGCCGCGTGCCCGAGGCATTGGACGGTCTCGAGGCACCTGATGCAGTTTTCATCGGTGGCGGGCTGACCGAGGCGGTGTTTGACGCCGCTTGGGCCGCGTTGCGCCCCTTGGGGCGGCTGGTGTGCAATGCCGTGACGCTCGAGAGCGAGGCGGTGCTGGTGGCGCTCTACAAGCGACACGGCGGCGAATTGGTCAAGTTGCAGATCAGCCGGGCCGAACCGGTGGGGGGCTTGACCGGCTGGCGCCCCCTTATGCCGGTCACGCAATGGAGCCTGGTGAAGCGATGAACGGCGGGCGTCGGATTTGAGTAGTTCTGGAACGATGAAAGGTAGGGTCTCGCATGGCCGGTAAGCTTTATGGCGTGGGCCTTGGGCCGGGGGACCCCGAGTTGATGACGCTACGGGCGCATCGGCTGATCGCTGGCGCGACAGTGGTGGCCTATCCGGCATTGGCGGGCGGCGAGAGTTTCGCGCGGGCGATTGCCGCGGGCGCAATTGCGCCGGGCGCACGCGAGATCGTGATGGATGTGCCGATGAGTGTCGAGCGCGCCCCGGCGCAGGCGGCATATGATCGGGGAGCCGCGGAAATAGCTGACGCGCTTGACGGGGGCGACAATGTGGTGTGCCTCTGTGAAGGCGACCCCTTCTTTTATGGCTCATTCATGTATCTCTTTGCTCGGCTGAGCGGGCGCTACGAGGTCGAAGTCGTTCCCGGTGTCACCTCGATCGCCGCTTGTGCGGCGCGGGCGGGGCGACCATTGGTGGCGCGCAACGAGCGCTTGACGGTGTTGCCCGGCCCCTTGCCCGAGGCCGAGTTGCGGGCGCGGATCGAAGGGGCCGAGAGTGTCGCCATCATGAAGGTGGGGCGGCATCTGGCCAAGATCCGGGGGGTGATCGAAGGTTTGGGCCTGACTGCCGAGGCTGTCTATGTCGAACGCGCGAGCCTTGCCGAGGAAATTGTCTGCCCCTTGGCGCAAGCACCTGAAAAGGCTCCGTATTTTTCAATGATTCTGCTCACGAAAGGGGCCGATCCATGGCTGTGAGACCTGTTGTTCTGGCGCTGAGCCGGTCGGGTGAAGCCGTCGCGCACCGTGTAGCCGCGTTGATTGACGGCGATGTGCATGGGCGCGACGGGCGAGTAGACCACGCCGCGGCGTGGTTTCCCAATGCGCTGGATCACGCGCGCGATCTATTTGCCGCCGGGGTGCCGGTGGTGGGGGTTTGTGCTAGTGGCATCTTGATCCGGGCGGTGGCGCCGCTCTTGAGCGACAAACGCGGCGAGCCGCCGGTGGTGTCGGTCAGTGACGACGGGGCGGTTGTGGTGCCGCTCTTGGGCGGGCACCGGGGGGCCAATCGGTTGGCAGCGATGATCGCCGAAGGGTTGGGGGCCGTGGCGGCGGTGACGACGGCGGGCGATGTGGCGATGGGCGTGGCGCTCGATGCGCCCCCTCTGGGTTACCGGCTGGCCAATCCCGGCGACGCCAAGGCGGCGATGGCGGCGATGTTGGCGGGGGAAGGTGTCCGGGTCACTGGAGAGAATATCTTTGATATCAAGGATATGGGCGGTGCTGTTGAGTTGGTAGTGAGCGAGGCACCGGTTGCGGGAAGCGATAGACGCTTGGTCTATCATCCGCAGCGATACGCACTTGGGCTGGGCTGTGCGCGGGGCTGTGAGACAGAGGAACTATGGGATCTGGTGTGCAGGACGTTGGAGGAGGCCGGGATTGCGCCGGGGGCTGTGGCCTGTGTGGCCTCGATTGATCTCAAGGCCGATGAGGCGGCGATGAATGCGGTGGCGCGGCGCTTGGGTGTGCCGTTTCGCCTGTTCTCGGCGGCAGAGTTGGAAGCCTATGCCGGGCAGTTGGCAAACCCATCCGAGGTGGTCTTTGCCGAGGTCGGATGCCATGGCGTGTCCGAGGGGGCGGCGCTGGCTTGTGGTGGGCAACTGGTTGTAGAAAAACGGAAAACTGCCAATGCAACCTGTGCGCTGAGCCGCTCTGAGGCGGTCATTACAGAGATGCCGGGGCGGGCGCGGGGACGGTTGAGCGTGCTGGGTATAGGCCCCGGTCAGGCAAGCTGGCGGACACCGGAGGTGTCGCGGCTTGTGGCTGAGGCGGATGAGTTGGTGGGCTATGGCCTTTATATCGACCTGCTAGGACCCTTGGCGGCGGGTAAGAGTCGCAGTGATTTTCCGCTGGGAGGCGAGGAGGCGCGGTGCCGATATGCGTTGGAACAGGCGGGGCAGGGAAAGAGTGTTGCGCTAATTTGTTCAGGAGATGCAGGTATTTACGCGATGGGGGCGCTGGTTTTCGAGCTGCTTGACCGAGGGCCGGAGGCGCAAGGCGTGAGTGACGCGGCGCGGCGGGTGGAGGTTGTGTGCTCGCCCGGTGTGTCGGCGCTTCAGGCGGCGGCGGCGCGGGCGGGGGCCCCACTTGGGCATGATTTCTGTACGATTTCGTTAAGTGACCTATTAACGCCGCGCGAAGATATCATTCGGCGGTTGAATTCTGCGGCAGAGGGCGATTTTGTGATCGCTTTCTATAATCCGGTATCCAAAACGCGGCGCACTTTATTGTCGGAGGCGCGGGATATTTTGCTCAAACACCGCCCGGCGGATACACCTGTGCTGTTGGCAAGCTCGCTGGGGCGACCGGAAGAATCCTTGCGTTACAGGCGTTTGGCCGATTTGCAGGTGGATGAGGTGGATATGTTAACGGTGGTGCTGGTGGGGTCGTCCAACAGCCGTTTGGCGCAGTTGGGCGAAGGGCCGCGCATGTTCACGCCGCGCGGCTATGCGCGCAAGATTGATGGTGATCTGGCTGAGGTCAGAACAGGGAAGGCATTGAAATGACTGTCTATTTCATCGGCGCAGGGCCGGGTGATCCGGAGCTTTTGACCAAGAAGGCAGAGCGCATCATCGGGCAATGCCCCGTGTGCCTTTACGCCGGGAGCCTTGTGCCAGCTGAGGTTGTGGCCGGTGCGCCCGAGGGCGCGCTGGTGATGGACACCGCGCCGATGACGCTGGAGGATACCCATGCGGTCATTTTAGACAGCCATACCAAGGGCTTGGACGTGGCGCGGGTGCATTCAGGCGATCCGTCACTCTATGGTGCGATTGCGGAACAAATTCGTAAACTTCGGGCGGATGGGATTGATTATCAGATCATTCCGGGGGTTCCGGCCTATGCGGCGGCGGCGGCGGCACTGGGGCAGGAATTGACCGTGCCGGAAATCGCGCAAAGCATTGTTTTGACGCGGGTTTCCATGAAGTCCACGTCGATGCCAGAGGGTGAGACGCTGGAGAATTTCGCGCGCACCGGGGCGACGCTGGCGATCCACCTTGGTATCCGTAACCTACGGGAAATACACAGAATTTTGGCACCTTACTATGGTGATGACTGCCCCGTTGTGGTGGCCTATCGCGTGGGGTGGCCGGATCAGATGTTTATCCGGGGTACGCTTGCGGATATCCACGCCAAGGTTCGCGCCGAGAAAATCACCCGTACTGCCTTGATTATGGTAGGAAAAGTTCTGGGCGAGATCACGGATTTCAAGGATAGCGCGCTCTATGATCCGGTCATGCCGCATGTGCTGCGGCCCAAGGTGGCGGCGAAGGCCTAGACCTTACGATTCGTAAGGTTTGTAAGGGGATTTTGTAAGGTCGGCGTTTTTCTTCGCGCGGAACAAGGCCGAAGGCCGCCGCGCGATCGCCGACCCGCCCCCCGGGGCGGCGATTGGCTGAGGTTTTGGCACCCACGGACTTAGGGCAGGCTTTGCCGAGATAAACTGCCCCTCACACGCGTCGGATCGCCACCCCGCGGGTCGGCGACCGCGCGGCTGAAGGAAAGCCGATGCGCCCGTGAAATTTCATTTGATTTTTTCACGGAATCGGCGCAGCGTGAAAATTGAGCGGAAATTTTCACGAGACCCTCCATGCAGCAGACCGAGATCAACGCGATGCGCAGCCTTGGCGCGGACCTGCGCGCCCTGCGCAAGGCGCGCGGGCTGACGCTGGCGGCACTGGCCGAAATGCTGGGGCGGTCGGTTGGGTGGCTGTCTCAGGTCGAGCGCGATCTGTCGGAACCGTCGATCAGCGATCTGCGGCAGGTGGCTGAAGTGCTGGGCGTGCCGATGTCGTTGCTGTTCGGCCATGCGAGCGCGCCCGCCGAGGAACAGGGTTATGTGGTGCGCGCGGGCGCGCGGCGACCGATGGGATCGGGCGAGGAAGGGCTGATCGAGGAACTGCTCTCACCGGACTTGACGGATGATTTCGAAGTGATCCATTCGACATTCCGCCCCCGGTCCAAGATGCAGCGCCCGGCGCAGCGCCCGACGCAGGAGGTGGGCTATATCCTGTCGGGGCGGCTGGACCTGAGTATTGGCGCGCGGAAATTCACCGTTGGCCCCGGCGACAGTTTCCGGTTTCGCGGTGAGCCCTATGGCTGGGCCAATCCCTATGACATCCCTTGCGTGGCGATCTGGGTGATCGCCCCGCCGGTGTATTGAGGGGGATGGCATGAGCTATCAAGCCTGGACTGTCTTTGCGCTCTTCTGGGTGGTTTTTGTCACCACGCCGGGGCCGAATGCGGTCAATTGCGTCACCAACGGCATGACGCTCGGGTTTCGGCGCAGCCTGTGGGGAGTGTTGGCAATCCTGACGCAAGCGACGCTGTTTCTGAGCCTGTCGGCGGCGGGGATCACTGCGCTGATCGCGGCCTCGCCGGTGGCGTTTCAGGTGGGCAAGCTGATCGGGGCGGGGTTTCTGATTTACCTTGGCGTGCGCGGCTGGATCATGGCGCGGCGGCCTGTTGAGGCGGGGGAGGCCCCGAAAGGCTCGGTCTATTGGCGGGCCTTGGCGATTGCCACGATCAACCCCAAGAGCGTGGCGGGGTATCTCGCGGCATTTAGCCAATTCGTGCAGCCTGATGTGCCGATTGGCGCGCAGATGTGGGTGATTTTCCCCACCGCGCTGAGCCTGACGACGCTGAGTTATGTGGGCTATTGCGCGCTTGGGGCGGGGCTTGGCCGGGCGGCGCTGGGCGCTGTGTTCAATGTCTGGCTGCGGCGGGGGATGGCCGCCTGTTTCGTGATCTATGGCCTGGCCTTGGGCAGCGCCGCAACACCGGGGAGAGGATGATGCACAAGGGATCGTGTCTGTGTGGAGATGTGACATTTGTTGTGACCGCACCCCCGGAAGGGGCGAGTGCCTGCCATTGCGGGCAATGCCGCAAGCAATCGGGGCATGTCTGGGCCTCGGCCTATGTGGCACGGGCGGAGTTGAGCATTTCCGGACCGGTGAGCTGGTATGCGGCGAGTGACATCGCCAAGCGCGGGTTTTGCCCCAAATGCGGCTCGTTCCTGTTCTGGGCCGCGCACGCGGAGGACACCATCAGTTTCGCGCTAGGGGCGCTGGAGGCGCCGACCGGGCTGCGGTTGGAGAAGCACATCTTTGTCAAGGACAAGGGTGATTATTACGACATCGCGGACGGCGTGCCGCAAACGGATTGAGGGAGAGGGACATGGCGGAATTTCCGGGCACGGCACGGGTTGTGATCATCGGCGGGGGGGTGGTGGGCGCGTCTTGCCTCTATCATCTGGCCAAGGCGGGGTGGGCGGATTGTGTTCTCTTGGAAAAGAACGAATTGACCGCTGGCAGCACATGGCATGCGGCGGGCAATGTGCCGACGTTCTCGACAAGCTGGTCGGTGATGAACATGCAGCGCTATTCCACCGAGCTATACGCCCGTTTGGGGTCGGAGGTGGAGTATCCGATGAATTATCACCAGACGGGGTCAATCCGTCTGGCGCATAGCCGCGAGCGGATGCAGGAATTTCAGCGCGCGCGGGGGATGGGCAAGTATCAGGGGATGAACCTTGATATTCTGGGCGTGGATGAGATCACGGCGCGCTATCCGTTTCTGGAAACGCATGATCTGCAAGGCGCGCTCTATGATCCCAATGACGGCGATATTGATCCCGCACAGGTGACGCAGGCGCTGGCCAAGGGGGCGCGCGACATGGGGGCGACGATCCTGCGGTTCACGCCCGCGACCGGGGTGCGGCGCGAAAACGGGGAGTGGATTGTTGCGACTGAAAAGGGCGAGATCCGGTGTGAGTATGTGGTCAACGCCGCCGGATATTATGCGCAGCGGGTTGGCGAATGGTTCAAGCCCTATGGCGGGCGCACCGTGCCGATGATGGTGATGAGCCATCAGTATCTATTGACCGATGAAATCCCGGAATTAGAGGCGTGGAGCCGGGAGCAGGGGCATAAATTGCCGCTTTTGCGCGATGTCGACAGTTCTTATTACCTGCGGCAGGAAAAGCACGGGCTGAACCTTGGGCCCTATGAGCGCAATTGCAAGGCGCATTGGGTGAAGCCCGAGGATCCGATGCCGGAGGATTTCAGCTTTCAGCTTTACCCCGACGATCTGGAGCGGCTGGATTGGTATATCGAGGATGCGATGGCGCGGGTGCCGTTGCTGGGACAGGCGGGGATTGCCAAGGTCATCAACGGGCCGATCCCCTATGCGCCCGATGGTCTGCCGCTGATTGGCCCGATGCCGGGGGTTCCGAATGCGTTCGAGGCCTGTGTCTTTACCTTTGGCATCGCGCAGGGCGGGGGGGCCGGCAAGGTGCTGGCGGAATGGGTGACAGAAGGCGCGACGGAATGGGATATGTGGGCCTGTGATCCGCGCCGCTACACTGATTACACCGACCCGGAATATTGTGTGGCCAAGGGGATGGAGGTGTATGGGCATGAATATGCGATGCATTTCCCGTGGCATCGTTGGCCTGCGGCACCGGATCGCAAGGTGTCGCCGGTGCATGACAAGGTTAAGGCCTTGGGCGGCGTGATGGGCGTCTATAACGGCTGGGAGCGGGCCAATTGGTTTGCGCAACCGGGCGATGATACATCTGAGGCGGCGACGCAGACCTGGGACCGCGCGGGGCCGTGGGAGGCGCGTATCCGTGAGGAATGCGAGGCGGTGCGCGATGCCTGCGGCGTGCTGGATCTGCCGGGGTTCACCCGGCTCTGGATCGAGGGCGCGGGGGCCGATGACTGGCTGCGCGGCTTTGTGACCGGCGGGCTGCCTAAGGTCGGGCGGATGAACCTTGTTTACGTGGCCGATAAACGCGGTCGCATCGTGACGGAGTTTTCTTGCATCCGTCTGCAAGAGGATAGTTTCGTGCTGATCACGGCCTCGACCGCGCAATGGCATGACGGCGAATTGGTACGCCGCGCCTTGCCCGAGGGGCTGAGCCTGCGCGAGACAACGGCGGAGCGCGACGCGCTGCTCCTGGCGGGGCCGAAAAGCCGCGAGATCCTGACGGGGCTGACCGATGCCGATCTGAGCCTGCCGTGGCTGAGCCATCAGCATGCGAGTGTTGCTGGGCAAAAGGCGTTTCTGGCGCGGGTCAGCTTTACCGGCGAGTTGGGCTGGGAAATCCATGCCGAAAACGCGGCGATCCCTGCGATCTATGACGCGTTGATTGGCGCAGGTGTGAAACCCTTTGGCATGTTCGCGCTGAATTCCTTGCGCATCGAGAAGGGCTATCGCGCGTGGAAAGGCGATCTGAGCACCGATTATTCGATGTTGGAAGGCGGGCTGGAGCGGTTCGTCAAATTCGACAAGCCGCAGGAGTTTACCGGCAAAGCAGCACTTTTGGCCGAGAAACAGGCGGGCGTGAAGAAGCGCTTTGTCACGCTGATCGTCGAGGCCAAGGCGGCGGATGCGCCCTATATGTCGACGCTCTGGCATGAGGGGCAGATCGTGGGCGAGACCACGAGCGGTGCTTGGGGCTACCGGGTGAATGCCAGCGTGGCCTTGGGCATGTTGCGCGCCGATCTGGCGGTGCCGGGAACGCGGATCGAGGTGGAAATCTACGGCGAGCGTTGCGCTGCTGTGGTGCAGGCGGATGCACCGCTCTGGGACCCTGAGAATGAACGGTTGCGGGCATGACCCTGCCCGCGACCATGCGCGGTGTGATCCTCACCCGTCATGGAGGACCCGAGGCATTGGAATGGCGCGAGGATATCCCGCTGCCACGGCCCGGCCCCGGTGAGGTTTTGGTGCGGGTACGGGCGGCGGGCGTCAACAACACCGATATCAACACCCGTGAGGGGTGGTATGCGGCAGAGGTGACAGGGGCCACGGGCGAAACGGCGGATGGTGTGGCGCGTGGCGGCTGGGCGGGCGCGCTGGGGTTTCCGCGTATCCAAGGGGGTGACCTGTGCGGCGTTGTGGTGGCGCGGGGGCCGGGGGTTGAGACCCCGGCGCTGGGCGCGCGTGTGACCTGCCCCATCAACATCCCGCGCCCGACCGAGGAAAACCCGGTGGGCTTTGTCGCGCTCGGGTCTGAGATTGACGGGGCCTTTGCCGAATATTGCCGGATGGCGGCGGCTGATCTTTATGACGTGAGCGATGTGCCGCTTTCGGATATCGAGATTGCGGCGCTTCCTTGTGGGTTTGGCACGGCGCTGGGCCTCTTGGAGCGGGCGGGCGTTGGGCCGGGTCAAGAGGTGCTGATCACCGGGGCCTCGGGCAATGTCGGCCTTGCGGCGGTGCAGCTTGCAGCGGCGATGGGCGCGCGCGTCACCGGCATCGCCGCCCCTGCCAAGGCGGCGATAGTGCGCGCGGATGGTGCAGCGGCGGTGATCGCGCGCGACGCGCCGTTGCCGCAGGACCATTTTCACGCGGTGATTGACCTAGTGGGAGGGGCGGGGGGTGTCACGCTGATTGATGCGCTCCGTCCTGGCGGGCATTATGCCGTGGCGGGGGCGATTGCCGGGCCAATGATCACGGTTGATCTGCGGCGGATTTACCTGCGTGATATCACGCTGCATGGCTGCACCTATCAGGCACCGCAGGTCTTTGCCCGGCTGATCGAGATGGCGCGCGCGGGGCGCGTGCGCCCCCGGATCGCCGCCACCTACCCGTTGCGCGACATCGCCCGTGCGCAGGCGGATTTTCAGGCCAAGACCCATGCTGGGAAATTGGTGCTTTTACCCCCGGAGGACAAAAAATGACCGAAATCACGCTGCTCGATGGCTCTATCGGGCAGGAATTGGTGAAACGCTCGGGCGACCGGGCGACGCCGCTCTGGTCGACACAGGTGATGATTGACCATCCCGGGATCGTGCGCCTGGTGCATGACGATTATTTCGCGGTGGGGGCCACGGTGGCCTCGACCAATACCTACGCGGTTCTGCGGGATCGTTTGGCGCGGGTGGGATTGCAGGATGAGGTGGCGCGGCTCACGGATGTTGCGGTGGGGGCGGCCGTGGCTGCACGCGATGCGCATGGGTCGGGCCGGGTGGCGGGGGCCATCGGGCCGCTGGTGCAATCCTATCGCCCGGACCTTTGCCCGCCTGCGTCCGAAGCGGCGGCGCTTTATGCCGAGAATGTTGCGCTGCTCAAGAATCGGGTGGACCTGATCCTGTTGGAAACCATGTCCTCGGTCGATCAGGCGCGGGGCGGGTTGATGGCAGCGGGGCTGAGTGGCCTGCCGGTCTGGCTGGGGGTGACGGTTATGGATGATGACGGCACGCGGCTGCGCTCGGGCGAGGCGCTGGGGGATCTGGTGGCGCTGGTGGCCGAGTTTGGCCCCGAGGCGGTGTTGATCAACTGCACGCGGCCTGAATCCGTGGCGGCGGGGTTGGAGATCGTGAAGGGGTTTGGCCTGCCCTTTGGGGCCTATGCCAATGGGTTCACCTGTATCAGCGCGGGCTTTCTTGGGGCGGCACCCACGGTCGACGCGCTGGAGCAGCGGCATGATCTGACCCCGGCTGCCTATGCCGAGTTTGCCATGGGGTGGGTGGATCAAGGGGCCAGTATCGTGGGCGGCTGTTGCGAAGTGGGGCCTGCGCATATCGAGGAACTGGCGCGGCGGTTGCGGGCGGCTGGGCATGACATCGTCTGAGGCGTTCATCTGGCCGAAAATACCTCGGGGGTGTGGGGGCAGCGCCCCCACCCTCGTACCTTTCATCATCGTTTCATGGGGTTATGAATGACCGATCTTCCAACTCAGGCCCGTGTGGTCATCATCGGCGGCGGCGTCGTGGGCTGTTCTGTGGCCTATCATCTCACCAAGCTGGGCTGGCGCGATGTGGTTCTTTTGGAGCGTAAGCAGCTCACGTCGGGGACCACTTGGCATGCGGCGGGGCTGATCGGGCAGTTGCGCGCGACGGCCAATATGACGCGGCTCGCGCGCTATTCGGCAGAGCTTTACACCGGGCTTGAGGCCGAGACAGGCGTTGCCACCGGGTTCCGGCAGGTGGGATCGGTGTCGGTCGCGCTGACGGGCGAGCGGCTGGAGGAACTCAAGCGCAATGCCGCGATGGCGCGGGCCTTTGGCGTGCCGGTCGAGGAAATGAGCCCGGCGGAGATCAAGGTGCGCTATCCGCATCTCAACCTTGACGGGGTCACGGGCGGTGTCTGGCTGCCCACCGATGGGCAGGCGGACCCGGCCAATATCGCGCTGGCGCTGGCCAAAGGCGCGCGCAACCGCGGCGCACGGGTGCAGGAGCGCGTGAAGGTCACGCGGATTGCCCGTGCGGGCCGCCGGGTGACAGGCGTGGATTGGCAGGGCGAGGATGGCAGTGCCGGCCATATCGCCTGTGAGATGATCGTCAATTGCGCGGGCATGTGGGGGCATGAGGTGGGCCGGATGGCGGGCACCAATGTGCCGCTGCATGCCTGCGAGCATTTCTATATCGTGTCCGAGCCGATTGCGGGCCTTCGCCAATTGCCGGTGCTGCGGGTGCCGGATGAATGCGCCTATTACAAGGAAGATGCGGGCAAGATCATGCTGGGCGCGTTCGAGCCCGTCTCGAAACCCTGGGGGATGAAGGGCATCCCGGAGAGTTTTGAGTTTGACCAGCTGCCCGAGGATTTCGACCATTTCGAGCCGATTTTGGAGGCGGCGGTGAACCGGATGCCGATGCTGGCCGAGGCGGGAATTCACACGTTCTTTAACGGTCCGGAAAGTTTTACCCCCGATGATGCCTATCATCTGGGGCTTTGCCCCGAGATGGACAATGTCTGGGTGGCGGCCGGGTTCAACTCGATCGGTATTCAGTCGGCCGGGGGGGCAGGGCATGCGCTGTCGCTCTGGATGGATGCGGGGGAGCGACCGTTTGATCTGGGCGATGTGGATGTGGCACGGATGCAGCCCTTTCAGGGCAATAAGACGTATCTTTTCGAGCGCTCCAAGGAGACGCTGGGCCTGCTTTATGCCGATCACTACCCCTACCGGCAAAAGGCCACGGCGCGCGGTGTGCGGCGCACGCCGTTTCATGCGCAACTCTTGGCCCAAGGTGCTGTCATGGGCGAATTGGCAGGCTGGGAGCGGGCCAATTGGTATGCCGAGGCCGGGCAGGAGCGGGAGTATCGCTATAGCTGGAAGCGGCAGAATTGGTTTGAGAACACGGCGGCGGAGGTGCGGGCCATTCGCGGGGCCGTGGGCATGTACGATATGTCGAGTTTTGGCAAGCTGCGGGTTGAGGGAGCCGGTGCCGAGGCCTTTCTCAACCATGTCTGCGGGGCGGATATGTCTGTGGCCCCGGGGCGGATTGTCTATACGCAGTTCCTGAATGCCAAGGGCGGCATCGAGGCGGATGTGACGGTGACGCGGCTGAGCGAGACGGCCTATTTGGTGGTGACACCGGCGGCGACGCGGCTGGCGGATGAAACATGGCTGCGGCGGCATGTCGGGGATCACCCTGTGGTGATCACCGATGTAACGGCGGGCGAGGGCGTGTTGGCGGTGATGGGTCCGAAGGCGCGCGATCTTTTGCGCGCGGTCTCGCCTGATGATTTCTCGAACGACGCGCATCCCTTTGGGCAGGCGCGGCAGATCGAGATTGGCATGGGTGTCGCGCGGGCGCACCGCGTCTCTTATGTGGGCGAGTTGGGTTGGGAGATCTATGTAAGTGCCGATATGTGCGGCCATATGTTCGAGGTGCTGCACGCGGCGGGTGCGGATCATGGCCTGCGCCTGTGCGGGATGCACGCGATGGACAGTTGCCGGATCGAGAAGGCATTTCGGCATTTCGGCCATGATATCACCTGCGAAGATCATGTGCTGGAGGCGGGGCTTGGCTTTGCCGTGGCGACAGGAAAAGCCGATTTCATCGGGCGCGAGGCGGTGCTGGCCAAGCGCGCGGCGGGGTTGGAGCGGCGCTTGGTTCAGTTTCGCCTGACGGACCCTGAGCCGATGCTCTATCACAATGAGCCCTTGCTGCGGGATGGCGAGATCGTGGGCTATCTGAGTTCGGGGGCTTACGGCCATCATCTGGGGGGCGCGATGGGCCTTGGCTATGTGCCCTGCGCGGGCGAGAGCGCGGAGCAGGTTTTGGCCTCGAACTATGAGGTCGATGTGGCCGGGGTGCGGGTAAAGGCGGAGGCGTCACTGAAACCAATGTATGATCCCAAATCCGAGCGCGTGAAGGCCTGAACAGGGTGGGGGCGCTGCCCCGGCGCCATTGTCGCTTGGACCAATGGCGCGACAATGGCGACGCCCCCAAGGTATTTCGGGCCAGATGAATGTGGGAGTGGTCATGGCGGGGCGGGTCGTGTAAGGCGCGGCCATGAGTGACTATGATCCGCCAACCGATCCGCTCGAGGTGCTGCATGACGATCATGAGATCGTCGTGGTGAACAAGCCTGCGGGCCTCTTGAGTGTGCCGGGCAAGGGTGAGCATCTGGCCGATTGCCTGATGGCGCGGGTGCGGGATGTGTTTCCCACCGCGCTCTTGGTGCATCGGTTGGACCGCGATACATCGGGCGTGATGATTTTTGCGCTGACGCCGCATGCGCAGCGGCATCTGGGCCTGCAGTTCGAAAAGCGGCAGACGCGCAAGACCTATGTGGCGCGGGTCTGGGGGCGGCTGGAGCCGGAGGTGGGCGTGGTTGATCTGCCCTTGATCGTGGATTGGCCCAACCGCCCGTTGCAGAAGGTGTGCCATGAGACCGGGCGCGCGGCCCTGACGGAATGGCGGGTGCTGCGCGCAAGCGACGAAGAAAGCCGGGTGCGACTGAGCCCCAAGACCGGGCGCAGCCATCAGTTGCGGGTGCATATGCTGGCGCTGGGCCATGTGATTTTGGGTGACCCTCTTTATGCGAGCGGCGCGGCGCGGGAGCATCCGCGCCTGATGCTGCATTCCGAGGAATTGCGTCTGCGCCATCCGGATGGCGGTGCCGGCGTCAAGTTTCGGGCGGCGGTGCCGTTTTGAGGCCAATGTGGGTTACGGTTTAGGAAAACCGCCGCGTCAAGAAAAAGGGCCGGGCAAAGATGCCCGGCCCGACCAAGAGAGTATGTGGCGAGGGGGGTTAGCCTTGCCATTCTTGCATGGTCTCGAAGTCCTCGACCGTGAGGCTGGTCGTGGCCTGGATCGAAGACGTCACGCTGTCCGCGTCGTGGGTCAGGGTGATGTCGTCAAAGTCTACGGCGACCGGCTTTTCGCCCAGCCCGAGAAAGCCGCCAACATCGACGATGACATGCTCGACCTGACCATCATCGGTCACGACAATGTCCGAGATTTCGCCGACATGCTCGTCTGCGCTGTCATAGAGCGCCACGCCTTGCAGATCCTCGGCGGTGAGGGCCGCGCGTTCCTCGCCGGACAGTTCCGGCATGGTTGCGGCGTCGGCATTGGTGGTTGTGTCTGACGTGGCGCCAGCATTGGCCTCTGGGGTCGAGTTGGCCCCCGATTGGCCGGTGGTCATGTCAGAGGATTCGGTCGCGCTTGGGGCGGTTTGATCGGTGGTGTCCGACTGCGCCAGAACCGGCATTGCGCTGAGTGCGACGATTGCGGTGGTTGCGAGAATGCGTTTCATGGAGGAACTCCTTTGTCCTGCTGTGATGAGAGGCCGCAGAGAAGCGGCGCCCTGTCAATCCAACCGTCAGAGGCGCAGAAGGTTTCAAAAATCGGTCAAAATATACTTGTGATCCTGAGGGAACTTTGAGGGCTTTTGTGCGTTTCTCGGGGACGTGCCCCCGCCTGTTGCGGGCTGGCCTTGACGGGTTCCAGATGTGGCGCGCCCTGCAAGATTGGAGTTTTGAACATGCTTGAGATTACCGGCATTGGCGGGATCATTCTGTTGATCCTCGATATTTGGGCTATCATTTCGGTTGTTGGGTCGGGGGCGACGACAGGCAAGAAGGTGCTTTGGGTTGTGTTGATCCTGTTGCTGCCGCTCTTGGGCTTTATTCTGTGGTTGTTGTTCGGGCCGCGGTCTGGGCGGGTGTGACGCCGTCTTTGTGCCAAGGCTTAGGGCCGCTTGTCTTTGCTGTTGCCGAATTTTTCAGGGAACCGAACGGGGGGAGGCGCGTTAGAAGAGCATGGTCAGCGTGAGGCGCTGACTGTCCGGAGCCTGACTGTCATCCCCCAGATGCAAGCCAAGCTCTGCCGCACCCGGCCCGTGTCCCTAGGGTGCTTGCCCCCGCCTGTCCCGGCGGGGGCATTTACGACAGATCGTCCGGGAAACCGGCCTTGGATTCAACCTCTGATCGGCAGGACCATGACCCAGAGCAGGCCCGCGCAGGGTGATACAGCGGCAGATGCGATTACAGACCTCAAGGTTCTGATTACCGCAGAAGAGGCGTATCCGGCTTTGGAGCGTGCTTTTTTGGAGGCGCAGACAGAGATTTCGGCCTGTTTTCGGGTGTTTGATTTGCGGACGCGGCTGCGCTCGGACGAGGCGCGCGCGATTGGCGCGACGTGGTTTGATCTTGTCGTTCACACGCTTGATCGCGGGGTGTCGATCCGTCTGCTCGTATCCGATTTCGATCCGATCGCGGCGGTGCATCTGCATCGGTTGGCGTCGCAAACACTGCGCCAGATCGCGGCGGTGCGGGAAATGGCGCAGCCAGAGGCGCGGCTCGACTTTACCGTGGCATTGCATGAGGCCAAGAGCGGGATATTCCCCCGCGTGCTGTTCTATCCGCTGGTGCGGATGAAAATCCGCGAGATGGTGGACCGCTGGTGCCACATGACCAAGCCGGAACGCGAGCGGTTCCGGGTTGAGACGCCGCGCTTGCGCAGCCTTTGCCGGGTGGATGACCGGGATCAACTGTGTTTTCCGGCGCGGTTGATGGACCTGCATCCGGCGACACATCATCAGAAGCTGGCGGTGTTCGACCGCCGTCTGGTTTATATCGGGGGTCTCGATCTTAATGAGCGGCGGTATGATACCAAGCAACATCGCCAAGAGCCGAATCAGACCTGGCATGATGTGCAGGTTCTGGCGACGGGCCCGGTTGCCAAGGCAGCACAGGCACATCTGGAGGGGTTTCTGGCGGCGGTTGCGCGTAAATCCGCGCCGCCGCCCTCTGTTCCGGGATTTTTGCGCACGCTGTCGCGTCGCCGGTTGAGCGCGCCGATGCGGTTGTCACCGCATACGGTGCTGCGCGAGATCGAGAGCGCGCATTTGGCGGCCATCGCCAAGGCGGAGCGGCTGATTTATCTGGAAACGCAGTATTTTCGGTATGTGCCGCTGGCGCGGGCCTTGGCGCGGCGGGCGCGGCAATGCCCGGAGCTGCGCCTGATCCTTGTGCTGCCAGCGGCCCCCGAGGAGGTGGCGTTTTCGAGTGATCCGGGGCTGGATGGGCGGTTTGGCGAGCATCAGCAGGCGCGCGCGCTGGCCTATCTCAAGGCGGCGTTCGGGCCGGAGCGTTTGGTGATCGCGTCGCCGGTGCAGCCGCGCGCCAGCGACAGCGCCGCGCGGGATGCGCTGGAGGGCGCCCCCCTGATCTATGTGCATTCCAAGGTTTCGATCTTTGATGAGGCGGAGGCAATTGTGTCTTCGGCCAATCTCAATGGGCGCAGCATGAGATGGGACACCGAAGCGGGGCTGCATGTGACCCGGCGCGATCAGGTGGCCGAGATTCGGGCAAAGGTCATGGGCTGTTGGTTGCCAAAAGAGGCGGATGCCTCGTTTCTGGATCTCGAAACGGCCTTTGGCGCGTGGCAGGGCATGGTTGGCAGCAATAGCGTGTTGCCGCCCCGGCATCGTAAGGGATTTCTGGTGGATTACGATTCCGATGTTGCCAAGGCGATTGCCATGCCCCTGCCGGGCATGCCCGAAGAGGTGGTTTAAGGCCCGCTCTTGTCTGGTTCCCCGTCGACTGCGAAGATGTCGAGCAGGGCCAGGGCGATAACCAGAACCGGAATGGCGATGATGCCGCCGATGGGCCCCCATAGCCAGAGCCAGAACACCAGTGACACGAAGATCAGGAGCGGGTTTACAGAAATGTGGCGTCCGACAAGGGCGGGCGTTGCAAACTGGGCCTCAAGCATGTTGAGCGCGAGAAAGATCGCCGGGGGGGCCAGAACCATCAGATCGTCAAAGGCCACGATGCCAGCCACGAGCAGCCCCGCAGTTACGGTCATCGGCCCGACGTAGAGCACGAAATTAAGCAAGGCCGCGACCATGGCCCAGACGAAAGGCCCCGGCAGGTTGATCAACAAGAGTGCCCCGCCCAAGGCCGCGCCAAGGCCGGCGTTTATGCTGGAAATTGCAAGGAAATAGCGGGCCACCAGCCGTTCGGCATTGGTAAAGCGGCGTAGAATGTCGGCGGTATCGTCCGGGGTGCCGATCCAGAGCGACAGCCAAGCATACATGCCCTTGCGGGTCAGCAAAAAGAAGAAAAGCGTACCGCAAAAGACCAGCGCCTGCGCCAGAACCAGAGGGGCCATGAAGAGCGCGCTTGTGATGCTTGGGAGGCTGCCGCCTTCCCCGGCGTCCTTTGCGGGGGTTGGAGCGGCACCAAGTGCGGCTTCGACCTCTCGGTTGATTTCTTGCAGACCGCGAATGAGGTTGCTGAATTCCGCGATGATCGAGCGGAGTTCGTATTGGATGCGCGGCAATTCTTCGGCGATCTGCCAGATCACGGGTTCGGCCAGTATGGCCAAGATGCCAATGGCCGAGACCCCGAGGATCAGCACGGTTGAGGCGGCGAGACCTGTGGAAAATCCGATCCTCTCGAAGACATCCGTGACGGGGGCGAGCATGACCCCGGTGACGATGGCCAAGGTCATCGGTGCGAAGATATCCCCGCCGATTTTGAGGGCGGCAAAGCTGAGGATGAGGGCGATCACGATCACCGCCATGCGAAGAGTCGGGTCATCGTTGACGAATAATCTGTGCATGACGATGAGAACGCATGAGCGTGCGATTGGTTCCGTGGTGCAGGAAATGAACCTGTGACGGTTTTAGATCAGCGGGCGGGTCATCGGGGTACGGTCGCGGTCAAGTTGGGCAATATCGCAAAGACGGTCACGATCATGCAACGTCAGTCGACCGTTCTGCCATGTGGCGGCCCCCTGTTCGCGCAGGCGTTTGAGCATCTTGTTGACATGCACCACCGAGAGGCCAAGCGCGTCGGCGAGATCCTGTTGCCGGTAGGGCAGGGGCATGTCTGCGCCACGGGTCAGGCCAATCGCCGCGCCGCGATCAAAAAGGCGCACAAAGGCGCGCGCGATGCGCTCGATCCCGCTCATATGACCGAGGATCGCAAGGCTCTCGCCTAGAAGGTGTTCTTCGACGGCAGCAATCCAGGTCAGGTCATAGGCGCGGTCGGGATGGTCGCGAAACAAGGCCCAAAGGCGTTTGCGGTCAAAGACGCAGAGTTTCATATCTGTTGTCGCCTCGACGGAATGTTGCATTTCCTGCATCACCCCCGCCTGTAGCCCGATGAAATCGCCGGGCATCACAAAGTTGATGACCTGTCGTTCGCCCGAGAGCAGGGTCTTGTAACGCAGGCCCATGCCGCGCAGGGCGGTGTAGAGTTGCGGGCTGTTGGAGGCCTCCATCATCAGGGTGGCGCCGCCTTCAACCTCAAGCTCGCCGGTTTTGAAGCTTTGCATGAAGGCCACCTCTGCGTCCGTCATTGGCGCAAAGATGGCGCGGCTGCGCAGCGGGCAATTCTGACAATCTGTAACCATGGGAAAACTCCGTCGAGATGTCATAGTTTAATGCAGAAGGTCGGAATATGTTCCAGAATGAGGGATGTTTGGACCTGATACGATGAAAGAGCCCCTTATGCCCTATGATGAGACGACGCCGCCGGAGCCGCCGGTTTATATCGTCATGGACAGCAACATATTGATTGCAGAGGATCTTTGCGGGTCGCTGCAGGCGGCGGGCCCCTGTCGTGTTCTCAATGTGCCGCACCCGGATGAGTTGATTCGCGTGCTGGACGGAGAGGCGCGGATTTCGGCGGCGTTTCTGGAAATGCGCTATGATCAGGTGCTGGAGGCGGAGCTGGACCGCGCGCTCGCCCTGCGGGGCGCGCGGATCGTGCTGACCATGGGCGAAGACGACGAGATCAAGGTTGTCAAGCAAGGCTGGGCCATGCTTGTGCGCCCGTTTACCGATGACATGGTGCGCGGTGTGTTGCAGCCCTTGGTCAAGGGTGCGTGACGCGCCTAGGAGCGTGGGGCGCGCGCGGCGCGACCGGCGTTCAAACCCACGGCAAAGGCCTCGGCGACCTGGAGCAGCGGTTCTTTGGGGGCGGCGGGCTGCGGGGCGGTCTCTGCGTCGGTTGATTGACCGCCAAAGGCCAGAAAGCAGATGCCAAGGAGCAGATAGAGAGCCCCGATCACGGCATGGGCGACAAGCGCGCTCTCATAGGTGGCGATCAGAATCCAGAGCGCCACGGTCAGAAAGGCCAATCCCGCCATCCCAAAAATCACGCCTGCGACGGTAAAGGCCGCCGCGCGCGCCGCATGGCGCGCCCGACGGCGGAAGTGAGAGACAAGGCCGCTCATCGGTTATTTCCGGCCAGTGAGGAACCCGAGCAAAAAGCCCACCCCGACCGCAAGGCCAACCGCCGCTGCGGGTTGGTTGCGCACGGCGTCGGCTGCCTGTTGGCCCATGTCTTCGGCGCGGTGCTGTGCGGCGTGCAGCTGTTCGGAACTGGCGTCGCGCAGCTGTGACACCTTGCGGCGTGCGCCATCCACCGCCGCATCGCGGGTGGTGCCGCCAAGGCCTGCGAGAGTTTTGGAAATGGCCGAAATATCCTCTCTCAAGGTCGAAATCTGCTGGGAGAGGTGATCCATCTCGTCTTGCGGCGATGTGTCGGCGGATTTTGCCTGTGCCATTGGGGCGTCCTTTCATGTTGTTACGATGGGTCAACGCGGAGGGGCGCGCGAGGTTCCGGGAATTCTGGAAAAAAGCGGTTTCTGAGGGAAAAGACGGTGCGGCGGGAACCAAACAGGGCTGTGACCGTTGGGTTAGCAATCGAAACCATGTTGCTTTGAAAGGAGATTCCAATGCTTTATTGGGCGCTTGTCTTTTTGGTGGTCGCGCTGATCGCCGGTGTTTTGGGGTTTGGTGGCGTTGCCTCGGCTTCGGCGGGGATTGCGCAGATCCTGTTCGTGGTCTTTCTTGTGTTGTTTGTCGTGGCGATGATCGCACGGGCCTTGCGTGGCCGCGCGCCGTGAGTGAGACGGCATAAGACCCCGCGCCCATTGCGCGGGGTCTTTTTCTGGCCAGATCAGCCCTGAAGGGTTTCGGTGCTGGCAAAGAACATGGCTTGGCTCACGGCGGATTGCACCTGTTCCTCGCTATAGGGTTTGGTGATCAGAAAGGCCGGTTCTGGCCGTTCGCCGGTCAAGAGCCGTTCGGGGAAGGCGGTGATGAAGACGATGGGCCGCTCTCCCAGTTCGTTGAGGATGTGATTGACCGCGTCGATGCCAGAGGATTTATCGGCCAGTTGGATATCGGCGAGGATCATATCAGGCGGGTCGCGACGGGCGAGTTTCACGGCCTCATCGCGGGTGCGGGCAATGCCGGTGACGTCATGGCCCATATCTTCGACAATGGCGCGGATATCCATGGCGATGATCGCCTCATCCTCGATGATCATGATCCGCCCGCTGATCGCATTGGTCATTTCGGTGCGGGCGATGCTGAGGAGCGTGCTGACCTCGTCTGCGGTGCCGCCGATGATCTGGGCGATATCCGAGACGCGAAACCCCTCGATGCTGTGCAGCAACAGCGCCTCGCGGGTGTTCGGGGTGAGGGTGGACAGCCGCCATTGCGCGCGTGCCTCGGGGGAAGAGGCGCTGTCAGCCTCGGCGATGGGGGCACCGGAAGACACCCATATCTTATGAAAGGCATGGAAGAGCGCAGGTTTCGGCGCAAGACCGGCATTGAAGACAGTGCGATCCTCGAGCAGGGCCTCGAGCGTGGCGAGCGCGTAATGATCGCCCGTCTGCTGATTGCCGGTCAGGGCGCGTGCATAGCGGCGCAGATAGGGGAGGTGTTCGGCGATCTGAGTGCTCAGGTCTGGCTGGCGCGGTGTGTCCGTCATGTCTGTCCTCAAAAATGTATCCTTTGAGGGAACCAAACGCCGAGCTGCGTGTTATGTTCCCGACCGGGTGCAGAAAAGTGCCGTTCTCTTAGTGGCAGATGAATAGGCGAAATGGAAAAGAATCGCAGGACCAAGAAATTGACGCAAACGATCGACGAGAATCTCCGGCGTGCCTATGCGGACACGGCCAAGGAGCCCGTACCGGACCGCTTTATCAAGCTGCTGGAGCAGTTGCGCGAGCAGTCGGGCGAGAAGCAAAAGCCGTCTGGTGACGACTCGTGATGGATTCTCAGGCGCCCCAAATGGACCCGCGCGACGAATTGATCGGGCATTTGCCTGCGATGCGCGCCTTTGCGTTGAACCTGACGCGCAATTCCGCGACGGCGGATGATCTGGTGCAGGATGCAGTGGTCAAGGCGTGGGGCAATTTTGACAAGTTCAAGCCCGGCACCAATCTGCGCGCGTGGTTGTTCACCATTCTGCGCAACACCTATTATTCCCTGTATCGCAAGCGTCGCCGCGAGGTTGAAGACCCCGATGGCAAGATGGCTGGGCAATTGTCGGAAAAGCCCGCGCATGACGGGCATCTGGCGATGACGGATTTTCACGCAGCCTTTGCGCAATTGACCGATGAGCAGCGCGAGGTTCTGGTTCTGGTGGGCGCAGAAGGGTTTTCCTATGAGGAGGCCGCCGAAATGTGCGGCTGTGCGGTGGGCACGATCAAGAGCCGCACCAACCGCGCGCGCAAACGGCTGGCGGAGTTGATGCATCTGGACGATGAGGATGAGTTGGCGATGACCGATGCCGCGACGATGGCCGTCGTAACTGGAACCTCTGTTGCATGAGGTTGCGTCTGGCCGCGCTGAGCGGGCTCTGGACGCCTAATCTGGCGCTGCAATTGGGCATTGGGTTGAGCCTTGCCATTCTGCCGCTTGGTTTTGTGTCGGTCTATCAGACCTATAAGGTTCTGGAAGAACGGCAGGCCCTGTCGGAAACCGCGCTTTTGGAGCAGACCCAGCAGGCCGTGTCAGAGAGCCGCGACATCATCCAATCCGCGCTGAGCACAGCCGAGACGCTGGCGATCACGGTATCGGTCTTTGATACCGCTGAGGCGACCTGCGATGCGGTGATGGCGCGGGTTGTGGAAGAGAGCCCGATCTATAGTTTTGCGGGATTTGTCGATGACGCGCTGTCGCTGGTCTGTGCCTCGAACGGCGGGCGGCAGGACCTGAGCAATCTTGCGTCCATCCGCTCTGAGCTTACGGGGCGGCGGACCGAGATTTTGATGCATCCGCTGGAGTTCATTGGGGGGATTGCCACGGTCAGCGTGGCGGTTCCGGTGTTCGCGGCGGGGCAATTTCGGGGAACGGTCTGGATCGCGGTGCCGATCAGCGCCTTGAATGACCAACTGTCGACGGTGGTGCCCGATGTTGATCTGGTGCTGTTTCAATCCGAGGGCGAGATTGTCGCCACGGCGGAGTTTTCGGATTTTCGGCGCTCGGTTTTGCCGGCCTCGCATGGGTTGCAGGATCTGGCCGATACCGGGCGGCAGACGTTTCGCGATGTGAATCAGGATGGCAATACCCGCGATTTTGCGGTGGTGCCGATTGTGGGCGACCGGGTATTGGCGCTGGGCAGTTGGGAGCCGCGACACAGGAGCGGATTGCTGCCGGGGTACGAGGGCACCTTTGCGCTTTATCTGCCGCTGGCGATGTGGGTGATCACGATCATCGTGGCCTATATCGGGGTCAATCATCTGGTGATCCGGCATGTGCGCCGTCTGCGATCCTGGATGCGGCTATACGCGGCGGGGCGTGGCGATCTGGACAAGGCCCGGCTGGACAATGCGCCCGAAGAGTTGGAGGTGGTGGCCGAGGCATTTCGGGCGATGACGCGGCGGCTGTCAGAGCAGGAACGGCGGCTGGAAGAAGACCTGAACGAGAAAACCGTGCTGTTGCGCGAGGTGCATCACCGGGTCAAAAACAATCTTCAGCTTATCTCAAGCATGCTCAACATGCAGATCCGCGCGACGGGCAGTCTTGAGGCCAAGCATCTTTTGCGGCGGGTGCAGGATCGGGTGATGGCGCTGTCGGCGATCCACCGATACCTTTATCTGGCGCGCAAGCTGTCGCTGGTACGGGCCGACAAGCTGCTTGAAGATATCATTCAGCAATTGGTTATCGTCGGAACCTTGGACGATAGGGGGCGGCAGATCGCGGTGACAACCGCGCTGGAGCCTGTGGAAATCAGCCCGGATCAATCGGTGCCCCTGTCTCTTTTGACGACAGAAGCCGCGATCAATGCCGTGAAATATTGCGGCATGACCAGTGGCACCGATGCCTGGATCAACATCGCGTTGAAAGCGGTGTCGGAGGATCGTTTTTGCCTGAGCGTTGTGAACTCGCGCGCGCCAGATGGGCAGGCTGCGGAGGGGGCTGAGGTCACGCCGATTGATGGGTCGGGGCTGGGATCGAAGCTGATTGAATCCTTTGTGGCCCAGTTGAACGGCACGCTTGAGATTTCGCCGCAACCGGACCGGTATGAGCTGCATGTTGTCTTTCCGATGACATGGCCCACCCAAGACGAGGACGACGCCTGAGTTTGCCGGAAATATGCGGAGCGGAGGGAACCGAATAGGCCGTGCTGCGTTGTCATTGCACAAGAAATCAAACGGAGAACGCAATGACACGTGCAAAACTTTCCCTCATTTCGCTGCTCTTTATGGGTGTTCTGGCAGGCTGCGAGACGGTCGAGGGTGCCGGTCGCGACATCGAGGATGCCGGACAGGCGGTGACGGGTGCATCGCAGGATGTGCAGAGCTGACCGTTTGATCCGACCCTGCAAGACATATGAGGCGCGCATCGGGTTGATGGGCGCCTCAGGTGCATTCAGGGGTGGGCCACGGTCACGACATCACGAGGGTTGCGACGCCGGTCGCGACCCCTATAGCCAAGAGCATCCCGACCAAGACCAAGAGACCGTCGCCGACAAACATGCCAACGGCGAGCGCGGTAATCACCACGCCCAAGATCGACGAGGTGAAGGGGATCAGTTCGAGGAATGGCATCACCGCGCCCAAGATCAGGCAGAACAGCTGTGGCAGGATCACCAGCGGCTCTGTCACCAGAATGTGCAGCCGCCGACGCGTGACCCGGTCAAGCCAGCGCGCGGGGATGCGAAACCAGCGATAGACCTCTCGCACGCGGCTTGTGCGCAGGCGGGCAGCGCGGCTCCAGCGTGGTAGCCAGAGCGATGAGCGGTGGACCATCTGCTGCAAAGAGACCGCCGCGATGATCAGCCCGCACAGGGTGGTAAAGCCGGGCACCCCGCTGAGGGGCGAGACCAGCGCCAAGGCGGGCAGAATCAGCAGAGGTGCGAAATTGGCGCGGCCGAGCGTATCCACGATATCCCCCACGCAGGTGTAATCCCCGGTCAGCGCATCCCATCCCTGCTCGACCAGATCGGCCGCTGTTTCATGATCCGGTGCTGCATCCTTTGGCATGTCTGGCGCTGTGCTCCTGCTCTGGCCTGTAGTCGTTGTTTGGAAGAATAACGCCGTGGTGGCCCTGTGGTTCCGGCGTTGGGTGGGTCCGGCATGCATCGGTTTTGGCGGAGTATTCAGGTTTTTGGGAACCATACCAGAGGGCGCGCGTTCTTTGATCACATCACGCCACACAGGCGTGCGTGTCACCGGCCCGCCGCATCTGATGCATTGCGGGTTTGATACGACCCATAGAAGGAGACTTTGCAATGAAACGGCTTCTTACGACAGCACTTTTCACCGGGATGACTTTGGCCAGCGTTGGCCCAGTTCTGGCCATGGACAAGACCCTCTCGGGCCTTGACGTCAAGGTGGATCTCAGCGCTTACGCGGACAACAATGTCCTGAAATATTGGCCGACCCTTGAGGCGGACCTTGCCACGGCGATTGCGTCGAAAGTGACGCTGAATGATACCGCTGACGCGCCAAGAATCGCAGTTGAGATCAACAAAGTGGCGATTGATGGCGATACGATCCTGCCGGATACCGGCGAGTTCAACCAGCTGGAAGGGACGGTTTCGACCTTTGAGGGGCTTAACGATGCCGTTGCCACCAATGCCGATAGCCTGGAGAATCCCGATGAACAGATCGGCAGCTATGCGTTGCAAATGACGGCTGTCAGCGGCGATACCCCGGCCCCCGAAGGTTGGGTCACGATCGAGCCGTCGCAAGACGATTTTTACGCGGCCCTGGTCGATGCCTATGCAACAACCGTGGTCGAGCGTCTGGACGATTGATCTGGCTTAGCGCGGCGATATGGGGCGTGGCGCAGATCTGCGCCCCAGATTGAGCCGATAGGCCCAAAAACCACGAGAGGGCGGCGACTTAACGGTCGCCGCTCTTGGCCATTCAGCGCTATTGCACGCACGCTGAACGGCACATCGCATCGGGTTTCTTACGCCCATGTTTTGAGTAGTGGTGAGCCGTGCAGGATTCGAACCTGCGACCCACTGATTAAAAGTCAGTTGCTCTACCAACTGAGCTAACGGCCCACTAGACGCGCTATCTAGAAAGAGCGGGGCGGGGGGTCAACCCCGAAAGTGCAAGATTATTCGGCGATCTGCTGGATTCGTCGCGAGGCGCGGTTTATATGCGCGAGGATGGACCAAGTTGATCATACCGGGCTGCCCTTTTTCAAAATGCATGGGCTGGGAAACGATTTTGTCGTGCTGGATGGGCGTGGCCGCGATCTGGGGCTGACGCCTGCGTTGATCATGGCCATCGCCGACCGGCATCGGGGCATTGGATTCGATCAATTGGCGGTGATCTCTCAAGGCATGGGCGATGCACATTTGACCTTTTACAACGCCGACGGTTCGACCTCTGCGGCGTGCGGCAATGCCACGCGCTGTATCGCGCGGCACCTGATGGACGAGAGCGGCAAGGCGCGGCTGGAGCTGAGCACGGCGCGCGGCGCGCTGGTGGCCGTGGATGCCGGTGGCGGGCTGACATCGGTGAACATGGGGCAGCCGCAGCTTGACTGGGCCGAAATCCCGCTGGCTGAGGCGATGGATACGCTGGAATTGCCCATCGAGGGCGGGCCGGTGGCCACGGGCATGGGCAATCCGCATTGCACGTTTTTCGTGGCCGATGCCGAGGCGGTGCCGCTGGCGCAATTCGGGCCGCGCTATGAGCATCACCCGCTTTACCCGGAGCGGACCAATGTGCAGGTGGCCACGGTGATTGGCCCCGATCACATCCGCATGCGGGTCTGGGAGCGGGGGGTTGGGGTGACGCTGGCCTCTGGCTCGTCGTCCTGTGCGACGGCGGTGGCGGCGGCGCGGCGGGGCCTAACGGGGCGCGCGGTGCGGGTTGATCTGGATGGTGGCACGATCCATGTGGATTGGCGCGAGGATGGCGTCTGGATGACCGGCGAGACCGCACATGTGGCAAGCGGCGTGTTCACGCCCGCGTTTCTGGCGGCGCAGAGATGAGCCAAGCGCCGAAATTCACCACGCTGGGCTGTCGCCTGAACGCTTATGAGACCGAGGCGATGAAGGAGTTGGCGGGCCAAGCGGGGCTGGGCAATGCCGTCATCGTCAACACCTGTGCTGTGACATCCGAGGCGGTGCGCAAGGCGCGGCAAGAAATCCGGCGCTTGCGGCGCGAGAACCCGGAGGCGCGGTTGATCGTGACCGGATGCGCCGCGCAGACCGAGCCGGAAACCTTTGCGGCAATGCCCGAGGTGGATGCGGTCATCGGCAATACCGAAAAGATGGCGGCGGACACATGGGCGCGGCTGGCGGGCGATTTTATCGGCGAGACCGAGCGCGTGCTGGTTGATGACATCATGTCGGTGCGCGAAACGGCGGGGCATCTGATTGACGGATTCGGCAGCCGCAGCCGCGCCTATGTGCAGGTGCAAAACGGCTGCGATCATCGCTGCACCTTTTGCATCATCCCCTATGGCCGGGGCAATTCGCGCTCTGTGCCTGCGGGCGTCGTGGTCGAGCAGATCAAGCGCTTGGTGGGGGCGGGGTATAACGAGGTTGTGCTGACCGGCGTGGACCTGACAAGCTGGGGGGCGGATTTGCCCGCGGCACCCAAACTGGGTGATCTGGTGATGCGGATTTTGCGGCTGGTGCCAGATTTGCCGCGCCTGCGGATTTCGTCGATTGATTCCATCGAGGTGGATGAAAACCTGATGCAGGCGATTGCCACAGAGCCGCGCCTGATGCCGCATCTGCACCTGAGCCTGCAACATGGCGATGATCTGATCCTCAAGCGGATGAAGCGGCGGCATTTGCGTGACGATGCCATCCGCTTTGCCGAAGAGGCGCGGCGCTTGCGGCCCGAGATGACCTTTGGCGCGGATATTATCGCAGGCTTTCCGACCGAGACCGAAGCGGCGTTTGAAAACTCGCTGCGGCTGGTCGAGGAGT
The DNA here is from genome assembly GCF_002080415.1 of Roseovarius mucosus. Lineage (NCBI taxonomy): Bacteria > Pseudomonadati > Pseudomonadota > Alphaproteobacteria > Rhodobacterales > Roseobacteraceae > Roseovarius > Roseovarius mucosus. Next base: position 3,199,779 of record NZ_CP020474.1, read on the forward strand.
GTCATTTGACATGGCTGCATGTGTTTCCCTATTCGCCTCGCCCCGGCACGCCAGCCGCCCGGATGCCGCAAGTCAAAGGCCCGGCGATCAAGGCACGTGCCGCGCGGTTGCGGGCCGCCGGTGAGGGGCGGGTTGCCGCCCATCTGGCCGCACAGCAGGGGCGCGAGCATGCCGTGCTGATGGAGGCCCCGCGCATGGGTCGGACCGAGCAATTCACCGAGGTGGTTTTCGACCGCGATCACCCCGAAGGCCAGATTGTGCGGGCGCGTGTGACGGGCTGGCAGGGCGGGCAATTAACTGCGGCCTAAACGCTCATACCGTGGCCAGAGCGCGTGGGGCCGGGTCGCAATGCGGTTTTTCAGAACGATGAAAGCTGAGCGCCTTGCCAAAAATGCCACAATTCGGGGGCTAGGCCCTTGGTTTTGCTGGACCTGAGGGCAGGGCTTGGGTAGATTCAGGGAAACGGGACGCGAATGATCCCGAACCTTGAGGCAGTATCAGATGTTTCCCGAGCGGTTTGCGAACCTACCGGCCTATGCGTTTCCGCGTCTGCGGACCCTGCTTGACGCTCATGCGCCCGGCGGCGAGGTCGTGCATATGACGATTGGCGAGCCCAAGCATGCGTTTCCGCGCTGGATCGTTGATGTCATTGCAGAAAATGCCGATGGCTTTAACTCTTACCCCGTCAATGAGGGCATGCCTGAGTTGTTGCAGGCGGCCGGCGATTGGGTGGGGCGGCGCTATGGCGTGACGCTTGATCCGGCAAGCCGGATCATGGCGCTGAACGGCACACGCGAGGGGCTTTATAATGCGATGATGGCGCTCAGCCCCGAAGTGAAGGGCGGCAAGCGCCCGGTCGTGCTGGCACCGAACCCGTTTTATCAGGTCTATATGGTGGCGGCGCTGAGCGTGGGGGCGGAGCCGATTTTCCTGAACGCCACCCATGAAACGGGGCATTTGCCGGATTTCGCGGCGCTGTCCGAAGAGGTGTTGAACCGCGTCACGGTGGCCTATCTGTGTTCGCCCGCCAATCCGCAGGGCACAGTGGCGAGCCGCGCCTATTGGGCCGAGTTGATCGGGCTGGCGGAGCGCTATGATTTCCGCATTTTCGCCGATGAATGCTATGCCGAGATTTACCGCGATACGCCGCCGGTGGGTATTCTGGAGGTCGCGCAGGAGATGGGGGCTGATCCTGAGCGTATCGTGGCGTTTCACAGCCTGTCGAAGCGGTCGAACCTGCCGGGGCTGCGCTCGGGCTTTGTTGCCTCTGGCCCCAAGAATATCGCGCAGATGAAACAGTTGCGCAATTATGCCGGATCGCCCTTGCCGATGCCGTTGCAGCATGCGGCCGCGCGGCTCTGGGCGGATGAGGCGCATGTGATCGAAAATCGCCGTCTTTATGGCGAGAAATATGAGATTGCCGATGAGATTCTGGGCAATCTGCCCGGCTATCGCAGCCCGGAGGCAGGATTTTTCCTGTGGTTGCCGGTCGAGGATGGCGAGGCGGCGACGCTGCGGCTTTGGCAGGAAACCGGCGTGCGGGTGTTGCCGGGGGCCTATCTGAGCCAAGAGGCAGGCGGCGTGAACCCCGGTCAGGGGTATATTCGGGTCGCGATGGTGGCCCCCAAGGATGAGATGGCAGATGGTTTGAGACGGCTGCGCGCCTGTCTCTATGGATGATTGAGGACGAGGGACGAGATGGCATATCAGACGCGCGGGCGCGACCCCTTGCTGGACAGCAACATGGCTGAGGCAATCGAGAAACGCGGCAAGGAATTGCTGGGTCTTGTGCTGATGGCGGTGGCGCTGATGGCGGCGGCGATGGTGGTCTCTTACACTCCGGACGATCCAAGCTGGATGTCGGCCACGGATGCGCCGGTGCAGAACTGGATGGGCCGTTTGGGCGCGTCGGTGGCGGCGCCGCTGTTCATGATCATCGGTTGGGGATCCTGGGGATTTGCCATTGTTCTGGGGGTCTGGGGCGCGCGCATGGCGCTGCATCGGGGCGAGGACCGGGCGATGGGGCGGCTTATCTTCGCGCCGATCTGGCTTGCGATATTGGCGCTCTATGCCGCGTCGTTGACGCCGGGGGCGGAGTGGGCGCAGACCCATAGTTTCGGTTTGGGCGGGCTTTTTGGGGACACGGTTTTGGGGGCCTTGCTGGGTATTCTGCCGGTCGGGGCGAGTGTGGGGCTCAAGCTTTTGTCGTTGGTGCTGGGGGTTGGCGTGCTTGGGATGGGGGCGTTTGTGCTGGGCTTTACACGGGTAGAGTTGCAGCGCATGGGCCGCTTTCTGCTGGTGGGGGTGATCCTGTGCTATGCCGCGCTGATGAAAGCGATGGGTCGTGGCGCGGGAGGTGCAGCCCAAGCGGGGCAGGCGATGCAGGCCATGATGGCGGAACGACGCGCACGCCGGGGTGAGGCGGCTGTTGCGCGCGCGGCGGTGCCGCTGCGGGCAGAGCCTGCGCTGGACGGCGCGCGGGTGCGCCGCGCAGATCCCGTTCCGTTGACAGCCCAGCGGCACGCGCCGGTCGCACCCAAGCCTGCGCAGCCGGTGGACAAGCCCGGTGGGCTGTTGGCGCGGATGCCGATGCTGATGCGCAAGCCCGAGGTCATGCCCGAGCCGGAATTGGTAGAGGCCGCGACCTTTGAGGGCGAGGCCGAGATGCCTGGCGATGACCGGATCCGGGCCAAGATTTCCGACGTGATCAAGGCGCGGGTGCGTCAAAGCCCGGCGGTGCAGATCGCATCTGTGGCCCCCCTGACCAAGGGTCGGGGGCGTGGGCCTGATCCTTTGATCCTGAACACCGCGCCGCGTGGTGTTTTGCCGCCCGAGCCGCCGCTGACGGCGCGTCATGTGGTGCAAACGCCGCTGAGAGCCGAGCCGTTACTGCGCGCCGCCGCCGCCGCACCGGTGAGCATGGCCGCGCCCATGTTGGAGGTGACGGAGGACGACGATTTCGACGCGATGATCGAGGCGTTTGGGCAAGATGATGCGCCCGAGATGGCGGCACCTGCGCCGCGCATTCCGATGCCTGAGCCGCGCAAGGTTGTGCAACATGCACCGCGCAAGCCCTTGCAGCCGTCGTCGCGGGCCATGGCCGAAGCGCAGCCAGCGCTGCGTTTTGAGACCCCCGCGCAGCCGGTTTATGAATTGCCGCCGCTCAGCCTATTGGCGGACCCCGAGCATATTCAGCGCCATCATCTGAGCGACGAGTCGCTGGAAGAAAACGCACGGATGCTGGAGAATGTGCTGGATGATTACGGCGTGAAGGGCGAGATCGTCAGCGTGCGCCCCGGCCCCGTGGTTACGATGTATGAGCTGGAACCGGCACCGGGCCTAAAGGCGAGCCGGGTGATTGGTCTGGCGGATGATATCGCGCGGTCGATGTCGGCGCTGTCAGCGCGGGTATCCACCGTGCCGGGGCGGTCAGTGATCGGGATCGAATTGCCCAATGACAACCGCGAGATGGTTGGATTTCGGGAAATCCTGTCAAGCCGGGCCTATGGCGATGGCAATCAAAAGCTGCCTTTGGCGTTGGGCAAGGATATTGGCGGTGATCCCATTGTGGCCAACCTTGCCAAGATGCCGCATTTGCTGATTGCGGGGACCACGGGATCGGGCAAATCGGTGGCGATCAACACGATGATCCTGAGCCTGCTCTACAAGCTGACGCCCGAAGAATGCCGGTTGATCATGATTGACCCCAAGATGCTGGAACTGAGCGTCTATGATGGCATTCCGCATCTGCTATCCCCTGTTGTGACCGATCCGAAAAAGGCGGTGGTTGCGCTCAAATGGGTGGTGGCCGAAATGGAGGACCGCTATCGCAAGATGTCCAAGATGGGCGTGCGCAATATCGACGGCTATAATGGCCGGGTCGAGGAGGCGCTGAAAAAGGGCGAGATGTTCAGCCGCACGGTGCAGACCGGGTTTGACGATGACACCGGCGAGCCGGTGTTTGAAACCGAAGAATTCGCACCCGAGAAGATGCCCTATATCGTCGTCATCGTCGATGAGATGGCCGATCTGATGATGGTGGCGGGCAAAGAGATCGAGGCCTGCATTCAGCGGTTGGCGCAGATGGCGCGCGCAAGCGGTATTCACCTTATCATGGCGACACAGCGCCCGTCGGTTGATGTGATCACCGGCACGATCAAGGCGAATTTCCCGACGCGGATTTCGTTTCAGGTGACATCGAAAATCGATAGCCGCACCATTCTGGGCGAGATGGGGGCCGAGCAGCTTCTTGGCATGGGCGACATGCTCTATATGGCGGGGGGCGGCAAGATCACGCGCTGCCATGGCCCCTTTGTGAGCGATGAAGAGGTGGAGGAGGTGGTTAATCACCTCAAGGCTTATGGTCCGCCGACCTATGTGGGATCGGTGCTGCAAGGGCCGGATGAGGACACCGCCGAACGTCTTGATTCGGTGATGGGCCTGTCGTCGGGGACCGGGGCCGAAGGTGATGACCTGCTCTATGATCAGGCGGTGGCGATTGTGATCAAGGATCGCAAATGCTCGACCTCTTATATCCAGCGGAAACTGGCGATTGGCTATAACAAGGCCGCGCGTCTGGTCGAGCAGATGGAAGATGAGGGCGTGGTCAGTTCCTCGAACCATGTGGGCAAGCGCGAAGTGCTGGTGCCGGAGCCGCAGTAGGACCGGCGGTGCCTCGCTCAGCTGCGAAAAATTTACGCCCCGCGCTGGTGCAATCCCGCGCGGGGTGTCTTATCTGTGGGGTATGAACAAGATGCGTTTTCTTATGGTTCCCGTCCTCTGGGCGGCGATGGCCCTCCCGGCGGCGGCGGAAAAGCTGTCTTTGCCGGAAATCTCAAACTATCTGAATGGTTTGCGGACCGCCCAAGGTGCGTTTACCCAGATCAACGAGGATGGCACGATCAGCACGGGCCGGATTTTGATCAAGCGCCCCGGTCGGGTGCGGTTTGAATACGATCCGCCCGAACAGGCGCTAGTGGTGGCTGATGGCGATACGGTGGGGATCATCGACCCGCGCTCGAATGATGGGCCGGTGGGATATCCTCTTCACCGCACGCCGCTGAAAATCATCCTGGCGCGCAATGTGGACCTGACGCGCGAGCGGATGGTGGTGGGACATGCGAGCGACGGCACCTCGACCACGGTGCGCGCGCAGGACCCGGCGAATCCTGAGTATGGCAGCATTGATCTGGTCTTTACCGGCAGCCCCGTGGAATTGCGTCAATGGGTGATCCATGACGGCAGCGGTAGCCAGACCACGGTGGTTCTGGGCGATATGCAGCGCGATGTGCGGCTGAATGACGAGAGTTTCGTCATTCCGGGCAAGGAGCGGATGCGGGTGGATCGCTGAGCCCGCGCCGCAGGCCCAGCAAGGATCAGATCAGACCGCGCCCAAGAGCACAGGTGCCAAGCTGCGCGCGGTAATTTTGTGACCGGGTTTCGACACTGTCGGCGACACGCAGCAGCCACGGCTTGCTGTTGAAACTGCCACGGGCATAGCCGGTGCGCCCGTCGTGATAGGCGAGATACTGGTTGCGCGCGTCCGTGAGCGGGATGCCAAGGCTCTGGTTGGATTTGGCCATATACCAGCCCATGAAATCGGTGGCATCGGCAATATTGGTGCGCTGAGCGGCGAAACGGCCTGTTTCGCGCTGGTATTCCTCCCATGTGCCGTCCAGCGCCTGGCTATAGCCATAGGCCGAACTGACCCGGCCCGTGGGAATCACCCCAAGGGTCCAGCGAAACGGGGTGCGCGCATCGCTGATGAATTTGCTTTCCTGATAGATCGTGGCCATCTGCACATGGGCGGGCACGCCCCATTTCCGCTCTGTCGCGCGGAAGGCGCGGGCGTATTCGGGGCGCTCGTCCAGAATGGCGCATGCGTGGTCTAGATTGCGCGGGGCGGTGCCATAGCCAGTGCCGCCACCGCCGCAGGAAGCCAGCACAAACAACACCATCAACGCGCGAAGAGTTCTGCTCATATGCCTCTCGCTCTCTTTTTTTATGCAGTTTACTGGAAATTCTGGCCGGGGGAAATCACGAATTCGCCGCGGTTGCGCGCTGCAGCGCTGTAACGCCTACGTTCACAGACTGTTTCTCGCATGATTCAGCCGACTGTTGGACAAACCACCCTTGAAAGGTTTACACTCTGGCATTAGGGGCAAACGCGATATGATTAAAACACGTGCAAAATACCATCTGGGCCAAGTGGTCCGTCACAAGAAACACCCGTTCCGCGGGGTGATCTTTGATGTCGATCCGCAATTCTCGAATACCGAGGAATGGTATGCCTCGATTCCCGAGGATAGCCGCCCATCCAAGGAACAGCCGTTCTATCACCTGCTCGCGGAAAACGAGCAAAGCTACTATGTGGCCTATGTGAGTGAACAGAATCTTGTCGCCGATTATTCCGGCGAGCCGGTGGGGCATCCCGATATTCCGGACCTGTTTGGTCCGTTCGAGGATGGGCATTATCCGCTGCATTTTCAGTTGAATTGAGTGGGCGAGGGTGGGTTTGCACCCACCCTCCCTGTGTTGCCTGATCAATAGCCCAAGGCGCAGCCGTCCTTGCGCGGGTCGCTGCCACCTTCAAGCACGCCATCGTCATGGATATAGATCGCCTGCGCGCCGCCAATGGGGCCGGGCATACGCAGGATCTCGTGCCCCATATCGGCGAGGGTCTGCGCCACAGCGTCGCCATAGCCCCGCTCAAGGTTGAGACCCAGAGGATCGGCAAAGGCGCGCGGCGCGTCGATGGCGGATTGCGGGTCCATCCCGAAATCGCGCAGGTTCGACACCAGACGTGCATGCCCCGTTGATTGATACGAGCCGCCCATCACGCCGAAGGGCATGGTCACGCGGCCATTTTCCACCAACATACCGGGAATGATCGTGTGCATCGGGCGTTTGCCCCCGCCGAGTTCGTTGGGATGCCCCTCTTCCAGCGTAAAGCCTGCGCCACGGTTTTGCAGCAGAACGCCGAATTTTTCAGACGCGATGCCAGAGCCGAATCCGTGGAAGATGGAATAGATCAGCGACACCGCCATGCGGTCACGGTCCACCACGGTGATATAGATCGTGTCGCGATGCACGGCCTCGGTCAGGGGTTTGGCGGCGGCCATGGCGCGTTTGGGATCAATCAGCGCGGCGAGTTTTGCGGCGGTCTCGTCTGAGAGCATATAGTCGAGTTTGCGCATGTGATCGGGGTCGGCGATAAAGCGGTTGCGCGCGTCATAGGCCAGTTTGGTTGCTTCGGCCTCGATATGGGTGCGTTCGACGCCAAACGGGTCCATTCCGGCAATGTCGAAATGTTTCAGGATGTTGAGCAGCAGGATTGCGGTGGCGCCTTGGCCGTTTGGTGGATGCTCGACCAGATTGGCACCTTTGTATTCGCCGCTGACCGGGGTGGTATAATCACTGTGTTGGTTGGCGAAATCGGCCGCCGTGTGGGTGCCGCCCAAGGCGTTGAGCGTGGTGATGATGTCTTCGGCCACTTCGCCTTCGTAATAGGCGGCACGCCCGTCGCGGGCGATGCGGCGCAGCACCTCGGCCTGACCGGGGGCGCGGAACATCTGGCCTGCTGTGGGCGGCGTGCCTGAGGGCATGTAATGGGTGAGGCCATGACCCTGAAGCGCGGCACCCGCCGTGGGCCAGTCAAAGGCCACACGGGGGGCCACTGGCACGCCCTCTTCGGCATAGCGGATCGTGGGGGCGAGGAGGGTATCGAGGCCAAGCCGGCCGTGATCGGCGCTGAGGCGGCAAAAGGCGTCAATTGCACCGGGGACGGTGACGGCATGTGCGCTTTGAAGTGGTACGGTGTCATGGCCTGCGGCGCGCAGGGCGGCGGCAGAGGCCCCGGCGGGCGCGCGGCCAGAGCCATTGAGCGCGTGGATGGTGGGATCGCCCGGTTTGGTGAAGAGGACGAAGCAATCGCCGCCGATGCCGGTCATTTGCGGTTCGCAAATGCCCAAGAGGACCGCGCCTGCAATCGCGGCGTCCATGGCGTTGCCGCCGCGTTCGAGAATGTCGATGGCGGTTTTGGCCGCAAGCGGGTGCGAGGTCGCGCACATTCCGTTGGTGGAAAAGGTGGCCGAGCGGCCGGGCTTGTGAAAGTCGCGCATGTCTTGTCCTTGTGTCCGTGATGGGGGGACACTAGGCGCAGTTTGCGGCTTTGCCAATCGGGGGAGAAGAGTAAGCCTCGACGCCGCGCGCTGGGTGGGGGCAATTACACGCGACGCCGAGGGAAGCCATATGCAGCTACGGGTTTCGGTATGACGGGGTTCTGCGGCGCGAGTTGGCCGGGATTAAGGTAAGATTGCGGCGGTCTAACCCTAGGGTTGTGTCAGAGCGGGGCGCGGTGGAATTCGAGGGTCAAATGGTTGCATCCGGCGGCGCGGCGATAGTCGATCCGGTCGGTAAGATCGCGAATCAAAAACCAGCCAAACCCGCCCTCGGGCAAGGCACCGCGCGCGACGTCATGCTCGGGCAAGAGGCCGTCGGGGGGGCAAAGGCCGGGCAGGGCCGCGCCCTGATCGCTGAGTATGGCGACAAGCCGGGCCGGATGAAGCGCAAGCGCGATCTGGATGTCGCCGGGGGTCTCGGGCGGGTAGGCATGTTCCACGATATTGTTCAGCGCCTCGGCCAGCACGAGTTCGACGGTGCCACATGCCTCATCGGGCATGGCGCAGGCGTGCAGCCAGTCGCGGGTGCGCGCCAGCACCTCGCGCACGGCGAGGTTTGAGGCACGGGTGTGAAGCGTGAGGTGCTGACCCGCAGGATCGGGGATCACGGCGCGCGACCTCTGGCAAGGGTCATCATGGGGCCGCCCATCCTGCCCGATCACCCTGTTGCGCGGGATTGGAGGCTGCGCAGATCGTCATGGATGGTGAACACCGTATCCATCCGTGTGAGGCGAAACACCTTGGCCACATCGGGGGTAAGACAGGCGAGGTCGAGCCGCCGCTCGCCGCCCATCTGTTTCATCGCGGCGACGATGGCGCCCAGCCCGCTGGAATCCACAAAAGTGACATTGCCCAGATCGAGCACGACGGGCCCCGCCCCGTTGGCCGTAGCGGCGCGCATGGCGTCCTTGAAGCGGATGGCGGCGGCGGCGTCGATACGTGCCTCGCCGACGGTGATGATGGTCATGTCAGGATGATGCGTGGTGTTGAGATCCATGGTGCCTCCGGCAGGATACGTAGTAATACAGGGCACGCTAGACCCAATTCCTTACCATTCGGTATGCAGGATCAGGATTTGCGAGGAGGCAAAGATGCAAGAGGTGGTGATTGCCGGGGCGTCGCGCACGCCCATGGGTGGATTTCAGGGCGATTTCGATGGTGTGCCGGCGGCAGAACTGGGCGGCGCTGCGATTCGCGCGGCACTGCTGGACGCCGGGGCTGAGACCGTGGACGAGGTCTTGATGGGCTGTGTGCTGCCTGCGGGGCAGGGGCAGGCCCCGGCGCGGCAGGCCGGTTTTCTGGGGGGGCTTGGCGAAGAGGTGCCTGCCACGACGCTCAACAAGATGTGCGGGTCGGGGATGAAGGCGGCGATGATGGCCTTTGACCAGATTGCCTTGGGTCATGCCGAGGTGATGATCGCGGGCGGCATGGAATCGATGTCGGGCGCGCCCTATCTTTTGCCCAAGATGCGGGGCGGCGCGCGGCTGGGTCATGCGCAGGTGGTCGATCACATGTTCCTTGATGGGCTAGAGGATGCCTATGACAAGGGACGCCTGATGGGCACCTTTGCCGAGGATTGCGCCGAGGCGTTTCAATTTACCCGCGAGGCGCAGGATGCCTATGCGCTGGCCTCGTTGCAAGGCGCGCTGGACGCGCAAGCCTCGGGGGCGTTCGCGCGTGAGATTGCGCCGGTGACGGTGCGGGGGCGCAAGGGCGAGGTGGTGATCTCTGCGGATGAGCAACCCGCCAAGGCGCGGCCCGAAAAAATCCCGACGCTGAAACCCGCGTTTCGCGCGGAGGGCACGGTGACGGCGGCCAATTCCAGCTCGATCAGCGATGGTGCTGCGGCACTGGTGCTGGCCTCGCGCGCGGCGGCCGAGGCGCGGGGCCTACAGGTGCGCGCGCGGATCATGGGGCACGCGAGCCATGCGCAGGCCCCTGGCCTTTTTACCACCGCCCCGGTGCCTGCGGCGCGCAAGCTCTTGGACCGGCTGGGCTGGAGCGTGGCGGATGTCGATCTCTGGGAGGTGAATGAGGCCTTTGCGGTGGTGCCCATGGCGTTCATGCACGAGATGGGCGTGGCGCGAGAGCGGCTTAACGTCAATGGTGGGGCCTGTGCGCTGGGTCATCCGATTGGGGCGTCCGGCGCGCGGATCATGGTGACGCTGCTCAATGCGTTGGAAACACGCGGGCTGCGCCGTGGTGTGGCCGCCATCTGCATTGGTGGCGGCGAAGGCACGGCGATTGCGATTGAGCGGGTCTGACGCCCCTCAGGCCGCCTCGAGATCGCGCCGCATGGTGGCCATGCCCCGGCGGCGCGACAGTTCTTCGTACCCAGCCTTGCGGTAGAGGTTAAGCGCGGGCGCGTTGTCGAGTTCGACCTTGAGGGTGATGGTCAGCGCCTTGAGTTGGCGGGCGGCCTCTTCGGCGAGGGACAAGAGCACCTCGCCGGTGCCGCCGCGCATGCGTTCTTCGACAAACACATAGGTGAGGTGGCGCACCTCGGGGCCGACGCCCACGCGCAGGGCGAAAAAGCCCACTTCTTGCCCGTTCTCATCACAGAGATAAAAGGTTTCGTCCTCAAGGTCGCCCACCCATTTCAGCGCCCATTCGCGTGCGTCAAACGGATGGCTGGCCTGTGGATTGACCAGCGCAAGATCATCCTTGTCGGTCAAAAGGCGTGCCAGAGGTTCAAGATCACGGGTCTGGTTGCGGTGCAGGGTCAGCCGGGACATCTGTCGTATTCCTTATAGTCCATGTCGTAATTTTATCGCGGGCGCGTCTCTGCCATGGGTGGACACAGGATGCAACCCAAAGGCTGCATGCAGGCTCTGGCCTTGGCGCTTGGGCCGTGGCATAGGGCTGTCATGCGTATTGATTATGACCATATCGCCCGCACCATCGCCGCGCTTACCGAAGGGGAGAGCGACGCCGTTGCGCTCATGGCTACGGTGGTGTGCGAGGTGCACCATGCGGATGATCGGTTCGACTGGACCGGGTTTTACCGTGTCACCGCGCCTGAGATGCTCAAGATCGGGCCTTATCAGGGCGGGCATGGCTGCCTGAGCATCCCGTTTTCGCGCGGTGTCTGCGGTGCGGCGGCGCGCACGGGCACGGTGCAATTGGTGCCGGATGTCGAGGCGTTTCCAGATCATATCGCCTGTGCGAGTTCCACCCGCTCAGAGATTGTGCTGCCGGTGCGGGACGGGGCGGGGCGGTTGATTGCGGTGTTAGACATCGACAGCGATCAACCGGCGGCCTTTACAGAAGAGGATGCGGCGCGGCTGAGCGAGATTCTGGCGGCTGTGTTCGGACGGATTTGAAGCGGCTGTGAGGAGGCAGGACGGGTTTTGGCCTGAAGCGGACATTGGACCTGTGCGATGAGCCGCGCGGTCGCTGGGCCGGGGACTAGCGATGCAACGGCAGTGACTGCCACTTAATGCAAGCAAAGTCCGTATGACTTCAAAGAGATGCGCTACATCTCAAAATCGCTAGGCCGCGGGACGGCCCAGCGATCGCGCGGCGCCCTTCGGGCTTGATTCCGCGCGTAAGCGCTTGGGGCCAATGTCGCCTTCAGGCCATTCCCCGCTCTGGCCAATCGAAACCTCGTCAGCGCCCTTTCCACACAGGATCGCGTTTTTCGGCAAAGGCGCGCGCGCCCTCTTTCTGATCGTCCGAGGCGTAGAGGGTATCCACAGTCTCGAACTGTCGCCGGGTGATGCGGTTCATCGCATCCTGAAAGCGCATGGCCTCGGCCTCGCGCACGATGTCCTTGATCGCGGCATAGACCAGCGGTGGTCCGGCGGCGATGGTCTGGGCCATGGCGCGCGCCTCGTCCATCAGCCGGTCGGCGGGGTGGATGTGGTTGACCAGCCCCCAGTGCGCGGCCTCTTTTGCATCGAACCAGCGGCCCGTGATCAAAAGCTCCATGGCGATGTGATAGGGGATACGCTTGGGCAGTTTGACACTGGCCGCATCGGCCACGGTGCCCGAGCGGATTTCGGGCAGGGCGAAGGTGGCGTGATCTGCGGCCAGAATGATATCTGCTGAGAGCGCCAGTTCCAGCCCGCCGCCACAGGCGATGCCATTGATCGCGGCGATCACAGGCTTGTTCAGCCCGCGCAATTCCTGCAATCCGCCAAAGCCGCCAACGCCATAATCACTGTCGGGGGCCTCGCCCTCGGCGGCGGATTTGAGATCCCAGCCGGGGCAAAAGAATTTTCCGCCCGCGCCGGTCAGGATGGCAACGCGCAGCTCGGGATCGTCGCGGAAGTCGCGGAACACCTCGCCCATGATCCGGCTGGTGGCGGCGTCTATGGCATTGGCCTTGGGGCGATCCAATGTCACCTCAAGCACGGCCCCGGTACGTTCGGTGCGAATGGGCGTGTCGGTCATGGTCTCTCTCCCTTGGTGATGAGCGCATCCACGGCAACCGCATCCGATGCGGTGCAGAGGAGCGGGTTGATTTCCACCTCTTCGAGGGTCGCGGAATGGGCGATCACATAGTCCTGAACGGCCATGACCGCCCGCAGAATGGCGGCGTGGTTGGCGGCGGGCTGGCCACGATAGCCGCCCAGCAGGGGGGCCGCGCGCAGGTGGCTGAGGGCTTGGGTGATGTCGGCCTCTGTCACCGGCAAGAGCAGGCAGGTTGTATCGCGCAGGATCTCGGTGAGGATGCCACCTGCGCCCAAGGTCAGCACAAACCCATGCGCCGGGTCGCGCAGCACTCCGATCAGCAGTTCCGCGATAGGGGCCGCGATCATCTCTTCGATGAGCCAGCTTTGGCAGGGCATGGCGCGGGCCTTGGCCTGAGTCTCGGCAAGGTCGTCCGCGTGGTGGACAAAGATCACGCCGCCTGCCTCGGTCTTATGCGCCAGACCCTCGGCTTTGATGACCAGCGGCAAGGGCATGGCGGTGAGGGTTGCGGTAAGCTCGGCGGGTGTTGCGGCACGGCGCGCCTGTGGGATGCGCAGCCCGTGGGCGGCGAGCGCCGCCTTGGCCTCGGCCTCGGTCAGGGTGCGGGGCTGCGTCGGCGTGCCGGGCAAGAGGAGCGGCAAAGGCGTGCTGCGCCCCTGTCCCAGCCACGCGGCGCGGGCGATGGCGGCGAGCCCATCATCCAGCCCGGCAAGCGGGATCAATCCGCTTGCAATGGCGCGCTCGGCCACACTCTCTGACAGGCAATCGGGCAGGGTCGCGATGAGCGCCAGCGGTTTGCCCACCCGGCGCTGCGCCTCTGCGCCTGCCTCGAATATACAGTCCCAAGCGGAGGGATCACAGCGGTCGGGGCGTGGAAAATCAGCGATCATCACGCCGATATCGACAGGGCCATCAAGAGCGGCGGCAAAGGTGGCGGCCATGGCGGCCACGTCGCCCCAAATGAATGTGTGGTAATCCAAGGGGTTGGCCAGCGCCACCCGTGGCCCAAGTGCGGCGCGCAGCGCGCGGGATTGTGTTGGCGTGAGCGGTGGCAGGGTGAGGGCGTGATCAAGGGCGGTGTCGGCCATCAGGCTTGCCTCGCCGCCCGAGCAAGAGATCGAGAGCACGGCATTGCCGGGCAGCGGGCCAGCAAAATGCAAGAGCTTCAGGGTCTCCAGCATCTGCGGCAGGGACGTGACCTGCGCAATTCCCAATCGCGCCAAGAGGGCCGCCGCGCCGGCCCCGCTCCCGGCCAAAGAGGCGGTGTGCGATTGCGTGGCGGCGCGCGCCTGATCCGAGCGCCCGGATTTCAGCGCGACGATGGGCTTGCCTGCCCGGCGCGCCGCCTCTGCCAGCGCCTCGAAGGCGCGCAGATCGCCCACCCCCTCGATATGCAGGCCAAGGGCGGTGACGCGGGGATCCTCTAACAGCGCGCGGCCAAGCGCCGACAGGCCCAGCTGTGCCTGATTGCCCACGGTCATCAGATAGGCAATGGGCAGGCCGCGCGCCTGCATGCTGAGATTGATCGCGATGTTGGAGCTTTGCGTGAGGATTGCCACGCCGCTCTTGCAGCGTTGCCCACCATGCTGATCGGGCCAGAGGAGCGCACCGTCGAGATAGTTGACGAAGCCATAGCAATTCGGGCCGATGATCGGCATGTCGCCCGCGGCGTGCAACAGGCGCGCCTGCATCTCAGCGCCGTCGCCCAGCTCGGCCTCGGCCTCGAGAAAACCTGCGGCAAAGCAGACAGCGCCGCCCGCGCCCATCTCCCGAAGCTGCGCGATGGTGGCAATGGTGGCGTCGCGGTTGACGCCGACAAAGACCGCATCGGGCACGCCGGGCAGGGCGGATAGCGCGGGATAGGCGCGCGCGCCGCCGATCTCTGCCTTGGTCGGATGCACCGGCCAGACCGGCCCGGCAAAGCCCATGGCCACAGATTGCCGGATAAGATTGGCGCACCATGTGCCGCCGCCGATCACGGCGATGGAGGCGGGGCGCAGCAGGCGGGAAAGATCACGGGTCATCGTGTGGCACTTTGGACAAGAGAAGAGCAGGGGCGCTGCCCCTCTGGCCCTGCGGGCCATTCACCCCGAGGTATTTTGGGCCAGATGAAAGGGTTGGTTAACCATTTTGCGGCAGTTTGACAGGGCGGTACAGGCTGAGGAGCCGATGACCGCGCCAGGTGAAGCCCCCTGTCCGTAACGGGCAGGGGGTGCGCCTGTTTCATCTGGCCCAAAATACCTCGGGGGGTCCGGGGGGCGGCGCCCCCCGGCGTGTCGGCGCCGCAGGCGGCGATCCGTCTCATGCGCCGAGGGGCCGCAGCATTTCGCGGCTGATGATGTGGCGCTGAATCTCGGATGTGCCGTCCCAGATGCGTTCCACCCGTGCGTCGCGCCAGAAGCGTTCGATGGGCAGGTCATCCATCAGCCCCATCCCGCCGTGGATTTGCAGCGTGGCATCGGTGACGCGGGCCAGCATTTCGGAGGCGTAGAGCTTGGCGCTGGCGATCTCGCGGTTGGCGGGCAGGCCCTGATCCAGACGCCACGCGGCGTTGAGGGTCAAAAGGTCGGCCGCGTCGATTTCGGTGATCATATCGGCCAGCTGAAAGCTGACGCCTTGGAATTTGCCAATGGCCTGCCCGAATTGTTCCCGCTCTGCCGCGTAGCGCAGCGCGTGGTCAAAGCAGCGGCGTGCGCGCCCGACCGCCATCGTGGCCACGGTGATCCGGGTGGCGTAGAGCCATTCGTTCATCACGGCAAAGCCGCCATCCACCTCGCCCAGAACCTGGGCATCGGGCAGGCGGCAATCGTCGAATTCGAGCACCATGTTCTTGTAGCCGCGATGGCTGACGGATTTATAGCCGTCGCGGATGGTGAAGCCCGGAGTGCCGCGATCGACGAGGAAGGTGGTGATGCGTTTCTTGGGCCCCTTGTCGGTCTGATCCTCGCCGGTGGCGACAAAGACGATGACGAAATCGGCGTGATCCGCGCCCGAGATGAAATGTTTGGTGCCGTTGAGCACCCAGTCACCCCCGTCGCGTCGGGCGGCGCATTTCATGCCGCGCACGTCTGATCCTGCGCCCGGTTCGGTCATCGCGAGGGCATCCATCCGCTCGCCGCGCACCGCTGGCAAGAGGTAACGCTCGATCTGTTCGCCCGTGCAGGCCATCAGGATATTCTGCGGTCGCCCAAAAAAATGCGTGAGCGCCATGGAGCCGCGCCCGAGTTCGCGCTCGACAAGGGCAAACTCGAGATGGCTCAGCCCTGCGCCGCCGACGGCCTCGGGGAAATTGCAGGCGTAGAACCCAAGGTCGATGGTTTTTTGCTTGATGGCTTGGGCCACTTCGGGGGGCACTTCGCCGGTGCGCTCAACAAGGGGCTCATGGGGGTATATCTCATTCTCGACAAAGCGGCGCACCGCTCCGACGATCATCTCTTGCTCGTCGGTCAGTCCGAAATGCATCTCAGGCCTCCTTGTGCTTTTTGGCCAATGCCACGACCCGCGCCAGCACATCGGCGCGCGGATCGCAGGATTTGCGGGACTTGAGATCCACATGCAGCATGAACTGGTCCGAGGTGGCCAAGAGCGCGCCATCGCTCTCGCGTTTCATTTCGTGAAAACAGCGGAGTTTCTTGCCCTCGCCTTGGGTGACGCGCGTCTCGACGCGGATATGCTCGCCGGCATGCGCCTCGGCCAGAAAGCTGATGGTGTTCTCGACGGTGAAATAGCTCAGCCCGCCAGCGATATAGGCTGTATCGGCCCCGACAAGGGTCATGACCGCATCGGCGGCATCGCTGAAAAGCTGGCCAAAACGCCCTTCGTTCATATGGCCGTTGTAATCGGTCCAGTCGGCGGGAATGACGCGGCGGGCGCTGGTGATGGGGGGGCCGTCGGTGAGGGTGGTCTTGATCGTCTGCTGGTGTTGGTTGATCAGCCGCCCCGCTGCATTGCCCTGTTGGCGCAGCGCACGCAGCATGGCGACAAGGTTATTGTCGCGTTTGCGTTCGAGTTCGCGAATGCTGAGGTGGCCGGATTGCGCGTCGGACTGATCGGCGATCATCTGGGCCAGTTCATCCGTCAGTTCCGGCACATCCATGAGTTTGGTCCAGGGCCACGACAGGCAAGGGCCGAACTGGTCGATGAAATGTTTCATGCCCGCCTCGCCGCCCGCGATGCGGTAGGTTTCAAAGAGGCCCATTTGCCCCCAGCGCAGGCCAAAGCCGTAGCGGATGGCGTTGTCGATTTCCTCGGTGGTGGCGATGCCGTCCTTGACGAGCCAGAGCGCCTCGCGCCACACCGCCTCGAGGAAGCGGTCGGCGATATGGGCGTCGATTTCCCGGCGCACATGCAGCGGGAAATGACCGAGCGAGGTGAGGATATCCTTGGCACGGGTGATGAGGGCGGGGGGATTTTTCTCGGTCGTGACCAGTTCGATGAGGGGCAAGAGATAGACCGGGTTGAACGGATGTGTGACGACGATCTGTTCGGGGCGCGCGGCACCGTCTTGCAATTCCGAGGGTTTGAAGCCTGAGGTGGAGGAGCCGATGATCGCCCCTGCGTCGCAATGCTCTTGCAGCGCTTGGAAGACCTTGTGTTTCAGGTCCAGCCGTTCGGGCACGCTTTCTTGTATCCAGTCCGCGCCCATGACGGTTTCGGATAGGGTTGTATGAAAGGTCAGGTGCCCCTCGGCGGGCAGGGCCACGTCATAAAGCATGGGCAGGGCGTGGCGGGCATTGGCCAGCACGGCGTCGATCTTGCGCGCGGCCTCGGGATCTGGGTCGAACACCCGCACATCCCAGCCATTGAGAAGGAAACGCGCGGCCCAGCCGCCGCCGATCACACCGCCGCCGATGATTGCTGCTGTTTTCGTCATCACACCATCCTTCATCACACCATGCTCTCCGTATGTCCGTCCACGGCCATGATCTGGCCCGTTACCTTGCTTGCGGCGGGGGAGGCGAGGAACAGCGCCATATCCGCCAGATCATCCGCCGTGACCCATGTGCGCAGGCTGGTGCCCCGCGCATAGAGCGTGCGGACCTCATCCTCGGTCCGGCCCGAGGCGCGGGCCTCCATTTCCACCACACGCTCCATCCGGGGGCCTTCGACCGCGCCGGGGGCGATGGCGTTGACGCGCACACCGGCGGGGCCAAGCTCCATCGCCAGTGTCTTGGTCAGCCCCACCAGCCCCCATTTGGCGGCCACATAGGGGGTGCGGTAGGGCACGCCGTGCAGGCCAGAGGTGGAGGTGGTGATCAGGATCAGCCCCGCCCCTTGCGCCCGCATCACCCGCGCCGCCCAGCGACAGACGAGAAAGGTGCCAAAGAGATTGACGCCAACACAGGCCTGCCATGCGGCATAATCGAGATCCTCGATCCGGCCTGCGGGGCCGCCGGTGCCAGCATTGGCGCAGAGCACATCGGCCCCGCCCCATGTGGCCTCGACATGCCCCAGAAAGGCGGACATCTGCGCCTCGTTGGTCACATCCGCCTGACGGGCGATCATCAAAGGGTGGCCAGCCTGCATAAGGGCCACTGCATCGCCGTCGGCATCGCAAATCGCCACCCGGTCGCCACGCGCGGCAAAGCGTTCGGTCAAGCGCCGCCCGATCCCCGACGCGCCGCCGGTGATCACGACGCGCTGGCTCATCCGCGCGGGGCCCGTTTGGTGAGGCGCAGTTTCTGGCGCACCTCGGCGGGGGTCATGAGGCGCGCGCCCAAGCCCTCGATGATGCCCTTTGCCTTTTCCACGAGTTGTGCGTTGGTGGCCAGCACGCCACGGTCGAGCATGAGGTTATCCTCGAGCCCGACGCGCACATGCCCGCCTGCCAGCACAGAAGCCGCGACATAGGGCATCTGGTGGCGGCCCAGCGAAAAGGCGGAAAAAGTCCAAGTGTCTGGCACGTTGTTGACCATCGCCATGAAGGTGTTGAGATCATCCGGTGCGCCCCATGGCACGCCCATGCAAAGCTGCACCAGCGCATCGGGTTCCAGAATGCCATCCTTGACCAATTGCTTGGCATACCAGAGGTGGCCGGTGTCGAACGCCTCAATCTCGGGTTTTACGCCCAATTCGGTCATCATCCGGCCCATGGCCTGCAACATGCCGGGGGTGTTGGTCATCACATAATCGGCCTCGGCGAAATTCATCGTGCCGCAGTCGAGCGTGCAAATCTCGGGCAGGCATTCGGCGACATGGGCGACACGTTCGGTTGCCCCTGCCATATCGGTGCCCTTGGGTGAGAGGGGCAGGGGGGATTCCACCCCGCCAAAGATCATGTCGCCGCCCATGCCCGCCGTGAGGTTCAGCACAACATCGGTGTCGCTGTCGCGGATGCGGTCGGTCAACTCGCGAAAGAGTTTGAGATCGCGCGAGGGAGCGCCGGTTTCGGGGTCGCGCACATGGCAATGTACCACGGCGGCCCCCGCCTTGGCGGCGGCAATCGCGCTTTCGGCGATGTCTTTGGGCGAGCGGGGGAGATGCGGGCTTTTGTCTTGGGTGGCGCCCGATCCGGTGACGGCACAGGTAATGAAAACCTCGCGGTTCATGGTGAGCGGCATGGCATCCTCCGGTTTGTGTGTTGGGGCCAGCCTAGCGTGCTGGTATGGCTTTTGATTTTGCGGTATCAGACAATAATCATGCTGGAATGGACAAAATCACCAAACGCCCCGGTGCGTATCGCGCTGTTGCTCTTTGACAGGTTTTCAAACCTGTGCCTTGCCAATTGTCTGGAGCCGCTGCGCGCCGCAAATACGCTGGGGCCGCGCCGTGGCTTTGACTGGCAGATCCTGACGTTGGACGGCGCGCCTGCGCGCTCGTCCAGTGGGATCGAGGTGCTGGCGCATGGCGGGTTGGGGGCGCTGACGGCCTGCGATTACCTTTTTGTGCTGGCAAGTTATGATCACGAGCGGCACGACACTGCCGCCGCGCGGCGCGCGTTGCAAGCGGCGGCGCGGCGGGCGGGGGTGACGGTGGGGCTGGATAGCGGGCCGTGGCTTTTGGCCTCGGCGGGGCTATTGGATGGGCGGCGGGCGACGGTGCATTGGGATTTGCTGGATGCCTTTACCGAGCGGTTTCTGACGGTCACGCCAGAGCGCGCGCGGGTGCTGCGCGATGGCACGCGGATGACCTGTGCGGGGGCGATGTCGGCGCTTGATCTGACGCTGAGGCTGATCAGCGATCACTTGGGCATGGCGGTGAGGCTGGATGTCGAGGCGCTGTTTCTGCATGGCGATCCGCCAGTGACCCCGACACGCGAGGATGTGGCCGTGGGCGATCCGCTGGTGCGCCGGGCGCTGGGATTGATGCGCGATCATGTCGAGCGGCCCTTGTCGCTGAGCGATCTGGCGCGGCGGTTATCGTGCCAGCCGCGCACGCTGGATCGACGGTTTCGGGCGGGCCTTGGGGCACCGCCGGGGGCGGTGTACCGGCATCTGCGCTTGGCTGCGGCGCGCAAGCTGGTCGAGAACACGCGGCTGGGTATGGCGGAGATTGCGCTGCGCTCGGGCTACGAATCGCCTGCGGCGCTGACCCGCGCGCTGCGGCGGCAATATGGCACCACGCCGCGTGCTTTGCGGCACGGCTGAGCGCTGTCAGTCCTTTCGATGTTTTTCGCGTTTGGCGCGGTATTCGGCGATCTGCGCCTCGAGCCGGTCGGCATAGGCGGCGCGGTCGGCGTCGGACATGGCGGTGAGATGTGTCAAAAGCACCTCCTGACCCATCTCAAAGCGTGCGGCGAACCCATCGCGCTGGGTGCGCATCTGGGCCGCGACCCGGTCAGCGTTAAACGGCACGGCGCGCAGGTCGATCACAAGCGCGTCGAAACTCTCGCCGATGTTTGGGCCGTTGTTCGTGCGGTTGCGCCATGCGTCCCGCATCGCGCGGCCTATGGCGCGGCGGTCGGCATCCGAAAGCGCGCGCGTGAGCGGCCCACCGGCCATATCGAGCCGCGAGGGGTGATGACCGGCGTGATCGCCGCCATGGCGCAGCGCCCAGCCCGCTGCCAACCCCGCCACCGCAAGGTTCAGCGCCAGAGAGGCCACCAAAAGCGCCCGCACCCAAGGCTTGGTCCGGCCAGTGCCCTGCTGCTCTGTCATCAGAAATCTCCTGCCAGTTCAAACACCGCTTCGGGTGTGATATCGACCAGATAGGCCGCCTCGTTGCTGCCAGATAGCCCCTCGGGCAGGGTGGTGCCGATCCAGACGCCCGCCACAACGGCCGTTGTCAGCCCGGCCATAGCGGGCCAACCGCCCAAGAGGCGATAGAGCTGTTCCAAAAGACCAGAGCGCGGCGCGGCGCGGGCGGCCTCAGTCCGGCGGGTGATCCAGACCTGTTCGGCCTCGGCATCGCTGAGCACGCGCGCCAGCAACTCTGCCGACGGTGCGGGCGGATGGGCGCGGGCGGCGTCAAAAAACGCGCCAAGCCCGCCAATATCCTGATCCTTATCGCTCATCGACATATCCCAACTCCTCTTGTCGCCCCGCCAGAAGCGCGCTGAGTGCGCGCTTGCCGCGTGAGGTCAGACTTTCGACCGCCTCGACGGTCACGTCCATGATTTCGGCAATCTCGGGGTTCGCCAACCCGTCGATATGGCGCAGCACCACCGCTTGGCGTTGCCGTTCGGGCAACTGATCGAGCGCGGATTGCAGCGCGTCGGCGCGGGCGCGGTCCTGCATCCGTTCGGCGGCGCTGGCCTGTTCATCCTCGGGCTCTGGTATCGCATCAAGCGGCAGATTGCCGCCGCGCGCCCGCCTGCGCCGGTCGATGCAAAGATTGGCCACCACGCGGTAAAGCCAAGTGCTGACCTTGGCCTCGCCGGGTCGCCAATCGGGGGCCTGACGCCAGAGCCGCAAGAGCGCCTCTTGCGCTACATCCTCGGCCTCGGTGCGGTTGCCCAAAAGCCGGTAGGCATGCGCCATGACGCGCGGTGTCAGGCGCAGCGTGAGGAGACGCGCGGCCATGCCGTCACCGTCCGCGAACCGCGCCAAGAGCGCGTCATCGGGCAGATCCTCCATGGCGTCGAATGGCATGCGCATCACCCTTTAGCGTATCCTTCGGATCGGCCCCTGACCAGAGGCCCGGCGCGGGGGTATCCCCGCGCCGCAAGATGTTACTCGCTGGCCTTCTTGTCTTTCATCATGCCGTGATGCTTGCCGTGCTGGGCGCGCATCTGGGAAAACTCTTCCTCGGAAATCGCGCCATCGCCATCGGCGTCCATCTTTTCGAACATTTTGCCCTTGTTGCGGGCCTGCATCTCGTCGGGGCTGAGCATGCCATCGCTGTTGGCATCGTGCCGCTCAATCATGTGATCGGCATAGGCCGCCATGCGCTCGGCCTGACGTTCAGTCATGCGGGCGACCAGCTCGTCTTTGGACAGGGCCCCGTCGCCATCGCTATCGGCACCTTCGAACCGCGCCTGCATGTGGTTGGCCATCTCTTCTGGCGTGATCTTGCCATCGGCATCGGCGTCCAGCTCTTCAAAGCTGTGCTGCATGCCCATGCCTTTGCCCATCTTGCCCTTGTGGCTGTCGGCCTGTGCCACGCTGAGCCCACCGGCCAGAATCGCCGCTGTCAGGCCCACCATCAGAACTGTCTTTTGCATTATCGTCTCTCCCTCAGGGATTTGATGCCTTGTCGTGAAGCGCCCGGATCGTTGGGGCGTTTCTAAGGTCTCTTACGCGGGGCGCGGGCCGCTCCGTCGCAAGGGATGAAATTTTTTGCAGATGCGGTGCAGGCTTTGCGACATCGCGCCGCAAGGACGGTCTGTCATCTTTCCTCTATGTCCCGCGTGCGCCATGTTTGCGCAAACGCAAAGCGAGGCTTCTCATGGGCGATACGACGATGACACAGACTGACCGCGCCCTTTGGCCTGCGGTGCGCCGGGGGTTTTCCCGGAAATGCCCGAACTGTGGCAGTGGCCCGCTTCTGAGCAGCTATCTCAAGCTGCGCGATACCTGCCCTGTGTGCCGCGAGGATCTGAGCCATGCGCGCGCTGATGATGGCCCGGCCTATCTGACGATTCTGATCGTGGGGCATCTGATGGCACCGCTGCTGCATATTGCCTTTGTCCAGTTCCGGCCCGAGCCTTTGGTGCTGTTCACGATATTCGCTATTGGCACCATCGCGCTGTCGCTCTACCTTTTGCCCCGATTGAAGGGGGCCATTGTGGCCTTTCAATGGGCGCGGCTGATGCATGGGTTCAAAGAGAGCCACTAGCCCCGCCGCAAAGGGGCAGGCATGACCGCAATCGACAAGACCGCTATTCGCGACGCCGCAACCGTCATTGTGCTGCGTGATCCAGAGCGGCCGCATGTTCTGATGGGGCAGCGCGGGGCCGAAGCGGCGTTTATGCCCAACAAATTCGTCTTTCCCGGAGGGGCCGTGGATGCGGGCGATGCCGAGGTTCCGCTTGTGCGCCCCCTGCCGCCGCTTTGCGCTGCGCGCCTGACCGAGGATTGTGAGCGCGATCTGAGCCATGCGATTGCCGCCGCCGCCATCCGCGAGTTGTGGGAAGAAACTGGTTTGGCGCTTGGTATGCCCGGCGCATGGCCGGGTGATGTGCCCGGTGATTGGCAAGGCTTTGCCGCGCGCGGTCTGGTGCCGGTGGCCGATCCGCTGCAATTCGTGTTTCGCGCGATTACTCCGCCGGGGCGTCCGCGCCGGTTCGATGCGCGGTTCTTTCTGGTGCATGCCGAGGCGTTGGCGGGGGACCCGGATGATTTTTCTGCCGCCTGCGAAGAATTGAGCCATCTGCAGTGGATTCCGCTGGAAGAGGCGCGTCGGTTTGATCTGCCGTTCATCACCGAGGTGGTGCTGGCAGAGGTCACGGCGCGAGCCCATGACCGCAATCCGCCTGCATCGGTGCCGTTCTTTCGCAATGATGACGAAGAGAGCCTGTTCTTGCGGCTGAAGGGTGCGGCGTCTGGGTGACGGGGTATGCCGCGCGTCCGCCGCGCGGAATCAAGGCGCGGAGCGCCGCCGCGCGATCGCTGGGCCGTCCCGCGGCCTAGCGATTTTGAGAGGGAGCGCCTCACTGAGAGGTCATACGGACTTGGCGGGCATAAAGTGGCATCCACGGATGTTGCTTCGCTAGTCCCCAGCCCAGCGACCGCGCGGCTTAGCGTGCGCGTCCACACCTGCCTTACCTAAGCGCCACCACCGCGATCACCGAGAGCGTGATCAGCGCAATGCCCCAGCCCTCGCGCCGGGTGATGCGCTCGCCAAAGAAAAGCACCGAGGCG
The DNA here is from genome assembly GCF_002080415.1 of Roseovarius mucosus. NCBI lineage: Bacteria > Pseudomonadati > Pseudomonadota > Alphaproteobacteria > Rhodobacterales > Roseobacteraceae > Roseovarius > Roseovarius mucosus. The sequence goes on from NZ_CP020474.1 coordinate 3,223,615, forward strand.
AAGAGCGAAAAGATCACCTCGACCTGTCCGACCGCAAAGACCATCGCCGCGTTTTGGAGCGTGAAGGCGGTGAACCAGCAGAGGCTGCCCGCCATGCCGGTCAGCCCCATCCAGACTGCCGTGCGCCGCGCTGCGATGACGCGCCCCACCTGGCCCGGTTCGCGCCACATCAGCCAAAGCGTGAGGGCCACGGCCTGCATCACCGTCACCATCATCAGCGACAGACCGGCCCGCAATAGCGGGTCTGCGCTGGCAATCTCTAGCGTGGCACCGCGATAGCCCACGGCAGAGACCGCAAAGAACGCGCCTGAGGCCAGCCCAAGCGCTGCGGCACGATTGCCAAAGCGCCGCCACCAACGCCCTTCAAATCCCGGCGTTTCCGACAGGATCAGCACACCAATCAGCCCCAAGAGGATCGCGCCAAGGCCCAGCCACGTGATTCGATCCCCCAGAATCACAAGGCCGACAAGGGCGGTCTGCACCACTTCGGTTTTCTTGAAGGTGATGCCCACGGCGAAATTGCGCTCTGCGAAGAGCGCCACCACGCACCATGTCGCGAGAATCTGCGCCAGCCCGCCCGAAATCGCATAGGCCCAGAACAGCGGGGTGTAGCCCGGCCAAGTGGCACCCGTCGCGGCCAGATAGGTCAGGGACAAGGCCACCACGAAAGGTGCGGAGTAGAAAAACCGCGCCAGCGTTGCGCCGCCTGCGCTGAGCGCGCCCATGCTCAGGTGTTTTTGCAGCATGAAACGCAGCGTCTGGAACGCTGCCGCTGCAATCGAGAGAAAGATCCACGGCTCCATGCCCGTCACGCGCCGCGTTCGGGCGCGCCTGGCTTAGCCGCCAAACTGTCCCTCATAGACCGGCTCGAGCGTCGGCGTGTCAAAGAGCGACGACACGCTCGTGCCATTCCAGATGTTCAGGATGGCTTGGGCAAAGACGGGGGCTGTCGGGATGATGCGGATGTTGGGCGTGGCACGCACCGCCTCGGTGGGCAGGATCGTGTCGGTGATGACCATGGATTTCAGAACGGATTTGGTGATCCGCTCGACCGCCGGGCCAGACATGACGCCATGGGTGGTATAGGCATGCACCTCGGATGCGCCGTTTTCCATCAGCACTTCGGCCGCTTTGCACATCGTGCCAGCGGTGTCGCACATGTCGTCAACAATGATGCAGATTTTGTCTGTCACATCGCCGATCACGGTCATTTCCGCCACTTCGCCCGCCTTTTCGCGGCGCTTGTCCACGATCGAGAGAGGGGCGGTGATCCGCTTGGCCAGCTCGCGCGCGCGCGCCACACCGCCCACGTCGGGCGAGACCACCATCACATCCTGCATCCGGCCCTTGAACTGGGTCATGATGTCGAGCGCAAAGATCGGGGAAGCGTAGAGGTTATCCACCGGAATATCGAAAAAGCCCTGAATCTGCGCGGCGTGCAGGTCCATGGTCAGCACGCGTTCTACCCCGGCCTCGACGATCATATTGGCGACAAGTTTCGCCGAAATCGGCGTGCGCGCCTTGGAGCGGCGATCCTGACGGGCGTAGCCGAAATAGGGGATCACGGCGGTGATCCGCGCCGCCGACGACCGGCGCAGCGCGTCGGCCATGATCAGAAGCTCCATCAGGTTGTCATTGGCCGGGTTCGAGGTGGGCTGGATGATGAACATATCCTCGCCGCGCACATTCTCGTAGACCTCGACAAAGATTTCCTGATCGTTGAAGCGTTCGACACGGGCGTCGACCAAGCCCACATTGACCCCGCGATGCATCGACATCCGCCGGGCAATCGCCGTGGCAAGCGGCAGGTTGGCATTGCCCGAAATGAGCTTCGGTTGCGATGTGGCTGGCATGATGGGGTCCCCGGCTGTGCAATATGACAGATTCGTGATGTTGACACCGCTTAGCATGTGGTCATGCTCAGGCAAAGCGATGCAGCAAAGGAACGTGCCGAAATGGCCCATATCGACTATTATTTTTCAACCCTCTCGCCCTATGCCTATCTGGCGGGCGCGGGGCTAGAAGAGATTGCGGCGCGGCATGGGGCCAGCCTCAGCTATAAACCGCTCGATATCATGGCGCTGTTTGCGCGCACGGGCGGTGCCGCACCTGCGGACCGGCATCCCATCCGCACCGCCTATCGCAATCAGGAATTGCCGCGTCAGGCCAAGAAACGCGGTATGGCGCTGACGCTCAAGCCTGCGTTCTGGCCCACCAATCCTGCGCCGTCCTCCTATGCCATTATCGCCGCGCAGGCGGCGGGGGGTGGTGATCTGGGGGGGCTGGTGCAGTCCATTCTGCGGGCCTGCTGGGCGGAAGAGCGCAACATCGCCGAGGATGAGGTGATCCGCGATTGCCTTGAACGCGCCGGTTTCGATCCGGCCTTGGCGGACAAGGGATTGCTCAGCGGGGCGGAAACCTATGCCGCCAACCTCGAAGAGGCGGTGGCGGCTGGCGTGTTTGGTGCGCCCTTCTATGTGGTGGATAGCGGTCAGAGTTTCTGGGGTCAGGACCGGCTTGAGGATCTTGATCTGCATCTGGCGGGCAAGCTCTGATCCCATGCCGCAGGGGGTAAGGGGCGGGTTTCCGACCCATTGGACAGCGCTGGGCCATGGGCCTCGGCATGCCTTGGCGATCCACTGCTCGCTGTCGCATAGCGGCAGTTGGGGGCCGCTGGCGCGTGAGTTGGGCGGCGCGCTGCGCCTTACCGCGTTCGATCTACCTGGGCATGGGCAAAGCGCGGCCTGGACCGGCGACGGTGAGATTCAGGCGGTCAGCACCGCGATGGCGGCGGGCTTTCTGGAGGCGCCCACGGATATCATCGGGCATTCGTTCGGCGCGACGGTGGCGTTGCGGCTGGCGGTCGAGCGTCCGGATTTGGTGCGCACGCTGATCCTTTATGAGCCGGTGTTTTTTGCCGTGGGTCTGCACGATCAGCCCGGTTTGCGCGCAGGCCACGAGGCCGAAATGGCCGAGTATGCGGCGGGCATGGCGGCGGGGGATTTTCTGCGCGCCGCCGAAGGGTTTACCCGCGTTTGGGGCGACCGGCGCGGCTGGACCGCACTGCCTGAGGGCGCGCGCGCGGCGATGGCGGCGCAGATGCCGCTGATCGAGGCCGCGACCGATGCGCTATATGGCGATGCGGGCGGGATGCTGTCGAGCGGCGCGTTGACGCGGATCAGCGTGCCGGTTTTGTTGATGGAGGGCAGCGCCTCGCCGGCGATCATTGCCGCGATCAATGCGGGGCTGGTGGCGCGCATACCAGAGGCGCTGCGCGTGGTGGTGCAGGGCGCGGGGCATATGGGCCCGATCAGCCATGCGAGGGGTGTAGCGGAAGAGATCAGGGGGTTTCTTGGGGGGGTGCAGGGGTATTTGGGTTGAGCGTGTCCTCCGCAATGAACTGCGCTGTGCCTGACCGCCGGGTGGGCGCTGCAACAGACGTGATGGGCAGTTTATGCCTGCCAAGTCTTCCGCGTTCCAAATGAGGTGATACGTTGCAAAAGCGCCCGCCCGAGGGGGCGGTCGGGCGCTGCGCGGCGGTGCCTGCGGCACCTTGATTCCGCGCTTTGGTGATCGGGACCGATGTCGGATACCTACTGAAGTGCCGGTTTTTTGCTGCGACCCAGGCCAGCGCCCGCGCGCGGCCCTACATCAAATCACTGAGCGCCACCGCTTGACCGGGTGTGTCGGCGAATTCCACCGTTTCGACATCGACCAGCACGACCGCCCCTTGCGGTCCTTCAAGGATCACCCGCGCGCCGTCGCGCCCGATGCCATAGGTTTCGCGGTTTCCGGGCAGGATCGCCAGATCGCGGCCCGCGCCGCCGTGGATGCGGTCATGGCCGCCATTGCCCACAAACACATCATCCCCGGCCGCGCCGAGCAGGATATCGGCCTTGGCCGTGCCCTCAAGCCGTGCGCCCTCTGGCCCGGCGGTCTCGGTTCGGCCGTGCAGGAATGTGCCCGTCGCGCGGTCCGCATCCCATTCCGGTGCCTGCGCATTAGCCCGCATCAACGCGTCCCAGCGAGGGGTCGTATCGTCGAGATGCCGGAGCGCGCCCCAACTGCCCCATTTCGAAGGGGCGGCGACATCGACGAACGCGTTGAAAAGCGTGCCGCCTGCCGCTGTCCATCCGGTGAGCAACTCGTCGTAGAGCGCACCCATCTGTGGGCTGTAATTGAATCCGATGAAGAACTCGGTGAGCGCGTCATTTTCGACCACGGCCCCGTGCCCCACCACATGCGTGCCGCCCTCATACATCACCAGTCGCAGGCCGTGCTGGGCGGCGATCCCGGCGTGATAGGGCAGGATATCGCGCAGCAATTCCCCCAAGGAGCCCTGGCGCAGCGCCTCGGCGGCCAGATCATAGGCGAGATCATAGCGATGTGCGGCCAGATACGCCTCGGGGTCCGCGCCGAGTTCGACCGCCTTGGCGCGGGCGATGGCCGCGCTGGTGGCGATCCAGCCCTGAATGGTGCCAAGCTGATCCTCGCCGCCCAAGTCAAAGCCGAAATAGCCGGTGACGGCATAGGCGTCAAAGCGGGTGACAGGCGGCGCTGTCAACTGTCCTTGCGCAAGGGCCAGAGGGGCCATCAAGAGCGGCTCTTCCAGCCCCGGCCAGCCGGTATGGGTGCCCACGACGATCGCTAGTCGGTTTTCTTGGCCGGTGAACTCCGCGCGCCAGATATCGGCCATCTGCGCCGCGCGCAGGCCCGCGAATTGCATCCAGGCATCGTCCCCCGCCGCGTCGCCCCAGAGCGCCAGCGCTTGATCACGGGCCCAGACCGTTTGAGGAAACATGAAATTCCAGACCTCGTTGGAATATTCCACATGCGCCTTGAGGTCGGGGGCGAGATGGTCGCGCAGATAGGAGGCAGAGCCCCGGATATAGCCGTCATCAGCCATATGCGGCATGTTCACCCAAGGGTCAGCACCGATCTGATTGGCGAGCGCGACCATCACCTCGAGCGGCGCGCCGCGCCAGACATAGGTGGCGTCTTGGGGCAGGGGGCGATCTTCCCATGTGACCTGCGGCGCGCCATTGGTGAACATCCAGTCCATGAAGCGGATCACGCGCAGATCGGCCACTTTCTCGATCCAGAGCGGGTTGAAGATCACGCCCAAGTCATGCAGTGCCAATTGATCCTCGCGCACAACGGTGATGTCGCGCAGGGGGTCGGCCGGATCTGTCTCAAGTAGGCTGAGTGCCACCGGGCCATCGCCGGGTGTCACATCGAAGCGCACCTCACGTTTGCCATAGTCATACCGGACATTATCGGCGCGGCCCACGACCCGGATCACCCCGGTGCCCGTATAGCGCAGCACATAGCGCCCGTTCAGATGTGTGGCGGCCGTGGGCTGATCGGTCAGGATGAAGGCCTCGAGCGCTTTGGCCCCGTCGGGCAGGGCCAAGGGCCAGCCGAAGGCGTCGAGATAGCCCCCCGCCAATAACGCCTCGGTGGTGAAGGCGCCCCATTGGTCGGCGCTATGGCCGACCCAAGGGCGCGCGGTTTTCATCACATCGACGAAAGGATGCTGGCTCGACCAATCCGCGATTCCGTTGAGGCCCATGCCCAGGCTCGGGTTGGCGAGGCCTGCGCCGGATGAGATGCCTGCTGTGGCCACCGCTTGCGCCGGGGGGCTCGCTTGGGTGGTGTCGCGCAGGCCGAGCGCTTGGTCCACTTCTTCGGTCAGGCGGGGATAGGTGTCGCGCACCAGCGGATGCAAGATGTCGGGGAGCGCAAACCCGGTCGGTGCCGGCGTTTCATAGAGCGCGCTATACGCCACGAGCGCGGCCAGAAAATATTGCGTGGCGGTGCCGTGCGGGGCGTCATCGGAATAGAGCGCTTCGACAGGCATGTCCTCTAACAGGCCGGTTTGCAGGCCGGAGAGCACGGATGAGACCGGCAAAAGCGTGATCTCGATGCCGGGGCGTGCCGCTTGCAAAGCGGCCACATAATCACGAAACCAGTCGTGATAATCGCTGAGCGCGTAGCCGTGCCAGCGCCGCAGATTGCGATCCGAAGGCGGAAAGCCACGGGTAAAGCCGCCCATGTCGGGCCAGCCTTCGTAGATCACGATGCGCGCGCCGGGCCAGTCGGCGGTGGCGCGGTCGATGACCTCAAGGGTTACCGAAACCGGGCTGGCATTGTCAGGGTTGTCCCCCTCAAACGCGGCATCAGGCGATTGATATTGAATGAAATTAGCCGGCGTAATGAGCACGGTATCAGCGGCAGCGCGCCGGGTTGTCACACCGTCAAAGGACCAGTTGGGGGCGATGCCCTGCGTGGCAAAGTCGCGCAGAAATCCCCATTGCCCCGACAGGGTCAGATCGCGCCCTCCTGCCTGCGCCAGCCGCGCCAGCCAGTAGGGCACATTGGTGGCCGGATCGTCGCTGAGGTGATGCACCAGAGAATTGCCAAACACATGCGCGCTGAGCGCTCCACGCTCGGCCTGCGCCGGGATGGTGCCCAGCATGAGAAGCGCCCCGATGAGGCCTATCAGATGTCGCATGGTCCGGTTCCCCCTGTCTTTGCCCCAATATAGAGGCGGCGCGCGCGTCTTGCCACCATCTGCGGTGGCCTGGGGGAGAGGGGGAATTTTGAGTATTTGCACCAAGAAGAAAGCAGGGCCTGCACTTCGCGCTTGGCCCGCCCTGAGGGATCAGGCAGAAAGGGGCCATGACGCCTGATGATCTGGTTCTGACCCCACTTGGCCTGCGGTTTCGTGGGCGGCGCTATCCCTGCACCATCGGGCGTGGCGGGGTATCGGCGCGCAAGCGCGAAGGGGATGGGGCGACGCCGGTGGGCGCGCATCGCATCGTGGGGCTGCTCTATCGCCCTGACCGCATGGCGCGGCCCACCGATTGGGCGGTGCCGATCCGGCCCGGTGATCTGTGGTCGGACGATCCGGGCGACGTGGATTACAACCTTATGGTGCGCGCGCCCTATCCGCATAGCCATGAGGTGCTACGCCGCGCCGACCCGCTTTATGATCTCGTGTTGATCACCGATTGGAATTGGCCACAGGCGGTGCGGGGGCGGGGATCGTGCATCTTTGTTCATCGTTGGCGGCGACCGGGCTATCCCACCGCGGGCTGTATCGGGCTGCGCCCCGATCACCTGCTCCATATCGCGCAGCAGATTACCTTTGGCGCGCGATTGATCGTGCCGCCGCGCTGATACCTATTCGGGATATTTTCGGCTTGCCGTGGCGCGGGCCAGAACCTTTTTGTCGGCGCGCGCTGTGGCGGTCCAGACATAGGTATGCACACCGCCCGGCGGACAGGGGCTTTTGTATTTGAAGGCTCCGAAGGGCAATTGCCCGTCGCTTCCTACCTTCAAGCGCCCGCCGCCGTGGTTGTAGTTGGGCGCATCGCGATCCTTGAGGGAGAATTCGATGGATGTGGTGCCAGCCGGAACCCCGCGCAGCACAAAGGCGGGGCTGCCGACCGTATTGGGCTTGCCGGTGCGGCAGGCAGGGATATTGCCCCAGTCAAAGGATATCGTGAATTCGGCCGCAGCCGTGGTGGCAGACAAGGCAAGAGCGGCAAGCGATAGAGATAAAAGGCGCATTGGTGTCTCCGATGCAATCCGTTTCTACCTGGAAAACACTACACCAGCGCGCCCGACCTGACAACAAATGCGCGTGTCGGCCTAGCCGTAGTCGCGTTCTCCGAAGATCGCAGAGCCAACGCGGACATGCGTGGCCCCCTGCGCAATCGCGCTCTCGAAATCGCCGCTCATGCCCATCGAGAGGCCCGAAAGCCCGTTGCGCGCCGCCATTTTCGCCAGCAGGGCGAAATGCAGGCTGGGTTCTTCTTCGACCGGGGGGATGCACATCAGCCCCTTGACCGGCAGATCGAGCGCGCGGCACTCGGCCACAAACCCATCAATCTCTTGTGGCAGAACGCCCGCCTTTTGCGGCTCTTCGCCGGTGTTGACCTGAAGGAAAAGGTCCGGGCAGCGCCCCATTTCCTGCGCCAGCCGCGCGATGCCCTGTGCGATTTTGGGGCGGTCGACGGAATGGATGGCCTGAAACATCTCCATCGCTTGCCGTGCCTTGTTGCTCTGCAAGGGGCCGATGAGATGCAAGACTATGTCGGTGTAGCGGTCCTGAAAGGCTGGCCATCGCCCGGCTGCCTCTTGCACCCGGTTTTCGCCGAACACGCGGTGTCCTTGATCCAGCACAGCGGCGACGCGCTCTGCGGGCTGCACCTTGGAGACGGCGATCAATTCCACATCCTGCGGCGCACGCCCTGCTGCGGTGCAGGCCTTGTCCATCCGTGCCCTGATTTCGCTCAGACCCATAATCGTCCTCATTCATTGCGTTGTTCTTGCATGCCACAGGGGCCACCCCCCGCACAAGTGCGCGACAGACCGTCAAACGGCTTGCCCCTTAGCCCCGGCTTGGATAGTAGGGATGGAAACAATCCCGGACGGTGCCATGACCCATTCGCGTTTCAAGATCTTCGGCCTAACGCTGGCCAGTCTCGTGCTTCTGAGCGGCTGCGGCGCGTTCCAGAATGCGACCTTGGACCCGGAGGCCATGCGCGTTAAAGGCGGCAGAGAAAGACAGGCGGCCGCGAATGAAGGCTCTCTGCTGGATTCGTTTCGTGGGGCGAGGGACACCGTCAAGGTCAACCGCTTTCTCTGGACGGCGTCGCTGCAAGTTCTGGATTTCCTGCCGATTGAGGCCGCCGATCCCTTTACCGGCGTGATTTCAACGGGCTATGGCACCCCACCGGGGGGCGGGCAGGCCTATCGCGCCACCATCCTGATCAGCGACCCGGCCCTTGACGCGCGGTCCCTCAACGTTGCGCTGCAAACGCGGGGCGGTTCGGTGGATGCCGCAACCGAGCGCGCGGTCGAGGATGCGATTCTCAACCGCGCTCGGCAATTGCGGATCAATGCGGCGCGGTTCTGAGCACCCCCTTGGCATGGCGGCGCTCTGTTAGCGCCTGCCGGATGATCTGTTGCGACGAGTTGACAAAAAGGCCCGCCATGAGCCCGGCCACGATCAGGTCGGGCCATCCGGTCTCGGTGCCCCAAACCGCAAGCGCTGCGACCATCACCGCCACATTGCCGATGGCATCGTTGCGCGAACAGAGCCAGACTGAGCGGACATTGGCATCGCCATCTTTGTAGGCCCTGAGCAAGAGCACGCTTGCAACATTCGCTATGAGGGCAAGAAACCCGATGCTGCCCATAATCTCGGCTTGTGGCACGCCCAGATAGATCACGCGATAGACGGTGCTGCCCAGCACCCATAGCCCCATCGCCATGAGGCTGAGACCCTTGAACAGCGCCGCCGTAGCCCGCACCCGGAGGCTGGCACCGATCACGGCCAAAGACAGCCCATAGGTCAGGGCATCGCCCAGAAAATCCAGCGCATCGGCCTTGAGCGCCTGCGATTGTGCGGCTTGGCCTGCGGCCATTTCCACCCCGAACATCGCGGCATTGAGGGCGATCACGATCCAGAGCCGTTGCTTGTAGGCGGCTGAGAGCCCATCGAACTGGGCCTCATGGCCACAACATCCCGCCATGCTGCACCTCCTTTGCATTTGCGTCAGGGGCAATGTAATCTCTCTAGTGACTAGAGCTTCAAGGGGGTTTCGGGATGTTTTTGTCGATTGGCGAGCTGTCGGCGCGCACGGGCGTCAAGGTGCCCACCATCCGCTATTACGAATCCCGTGGCCTGATTGCTGTGCCACTGCGCAGTGCGGGCAATCAACGCCGCTACGGGCGGGCAGAGCTGGAGCGGTTGGGGTTCATCCGCCATGCCCGCGATCTGGGGTTCTCGCTCGAGGCGATTGCGGCGCTGATCGAGTTGCAGGATCACCCCGACCGCGGGTGCGAGTCGGCCACCCGAATCGCGCAAGGTCAGCTTGGGGCAGTGCGGGAGAAAATCCGGCGATTGCGCGCACTTGAGACCGAGTTGGCGCGCATTGCAGAGGGATGCACGGGCGAGGGGGCCGCACGCGATTGTTATGTGCTGGCGTCTTTAGCCGACCACGACCTGTGCCGCCGGGATCACCCGGCGGAGGCCAGATCCTCGACCCAGCGAAGCTGACGCGGCAGGCAGATGCCGCGCAGATCATAGCGCGCGCGGATCAGCTCGCGCGCGGTCTTGCCCAACTGCGCCCGTGCTCCGGCATCCTCCAACAAGGCGCAAATCTCATCCACCAGCGCCTCGCGGTCAAAGAAATCCACGAGTCGCCCGGTCTCGCCATGGGTGATGACCTCGCGCACCGGGGCGGTATCGCCTGCGACTATCGCGGCGGAACAAGACATCGCTTCCATCAGGGACCAACTGAGGACAAAGGGATAGGTAAGGTAGACATGCACCCGGCTGACCTGCAAAAGCCGCAGGAACTGATCATAAGGGATGCGCCCAAGAAACCGCACCCGCGCCCAATCTTCATCTGAAATCTGCGCGCGCACCTCATCAATGAAAATCTGCTTCCATGTCTGCCCCTTGGGGGGGCGGGCCCCATAGCTCACCTCGTCCCCGCCGACAATCAGCACCGTTGCATTGGGCCGCTCGCGCAAGAGGCGGGGCAGGGCGCGCATAAAGACATGATAGCCGCGATAGGGCTCTAGATTGCGGTTTACAAAGGTGATCACCTCATCTGCGCGGGTCACGTCGCACTGCCCTTCGATGGTCAGGCGGACATCGGGCAGGGGGGCGGCCTGAACCGTGTCGATGCCATCATGGCTGACCGTGATCCGCTCGCGGAAGGGGCTGGGAAAGGTATCGGCCTGAAACCGGGTCGGGCTGATTCCGGCGTGCCCGGTCTCGAAATGCAGGTGATTGTTGATGTTCTTCATCCGGATGCGCAGGGCTTCGGCCTCGATGTTTTTTGAGGCGAATTCGGGATCGAAGTTGAGATGCGGATAGCCCGCGAGGTGATAGAGCTCGCAATACAGGCCCAGCTTGGCCGTGGGCCAGACATCGCGCAGGAAAAGCGACTCTCCCCAGCCGGGATGGGCCAGAATGAGATCGGGCGTATAGCCCTTTGCGCGTAGGTCTACCGCCGCCTGCCAGCACGCCTCGGCGCGCGTGACCTTGGTATCGAGATCGACCAGCCAGGGATGCAGGCTTTGCCCGTTACGCTTGGGCAGGGCATAGGGGATCACCTGCACGCCCTGCCATTTCATGGCTTCTTTGACCCGCAGGGTCAGCGCCACGCAGTTATGCCCCTGCTGGGCCAGAAGTGGGGCCAGATGTTTGTATTGGCCGGGAAAATTCTGATGGATAAAAAGGATTTTCATAGGTGTCCGTATTTCAAAGGTTGTTCGTGGTTATAATCAGGCGATCGGCCCGCGCAAACCCCTTGCATTTTTACGCGCCCCCACTGGACCCGCGCGCGCCAACCGCCTATCACCCCCTGCAACAACCCTATCAGTAAGAGGTGCGCCCCATGTCGCGCTATGCCGCCAGTGACGTCGAAGCGAAATGGCAATCCGCCTGGGAGGCGGGCGATGTGTTTCGTGCGCGCCGCGATGAGACACGGCCGAAATATTACGTGCTGGAAATGTTCCCCTATCCGTCGGGGCGTATCCACATGGGCCATGTGCGCAATTACACCATGGGCGATGTGGTGGCGCGCTATAAGATTGCCACCGGGCATAACGTCTTGCATCCGATGGGCTGGGATGCCTTTGGCATGCCCGCAGAGAATGCGGCCATGGCGAGCGGTGGCCATCCCAAGGACTGGACCTACGCCAATATCGCCGACATGCGCGCCCAGATGAAGCCCTTGGGCCTGAGCATCGACTGGTCCCGCGAATTCGCCACCTGCGATCCGGAATACTATGGCCAGCAACAGGCGCTGTTTCTGGATTTTCTCGAACATGGGCTGGTCTATCGCAAGAATGCGGTGGTGAACTGGGACCCGGTCGATATGACCGTTCTGGCCAATGAGCAGGTGATTGACGGCAAGGGCTGGCGCTCGGGCGCGGATGTGGAGCGGCGCGAACTGACGCAATGGTTCTTCCGCATTTCGGACCACGCCGAGGATCTGCTTGAGGCGCTCGATACCCTCGACAATTGGCCCGCCAAGGTGCGGCTGATGCAGGAGAACTGGATCGGCAAATCGCGGGGGCTGCAATTTGCTTTTGGTCTGATTGACGGGCCAGAGGGGCATGACCGGGTCGAGGTGTACACCACCCGGCCCGATACGCTGATGGGGGCATCCTTTGTGGGGATTTCGCCGGATCACCCACTGGCCAAGCGGCTTGAGGCTGAGCGCGAAGATGTGGCGGCGTTCTGCGCCGAGGCGCGCAAGGGCGGCACCACCGCCGAGGCGATCGAGAAGGCCGAGAAGCTGGGGTTCGACACCGGGCTGCGTGTGCGCCATCCCTTTGATACCGCATGGGAATTGCCGGTCTATATCGCCAATTTCATCCTGATGGACTATGGCACGGGCGCTATTTTCGGCTGTCCGGGGCATGATCTGCGCGACCATGATTTTGCGCGCAAATATGATTTGCCCATTGTCGATACCTTTCTGCCGGTCGAGGGCGACCATGACATTCAGGCGGCGCCCTATGTGCCGCTCAAATCGGAAGCTGTGCGGTATACGCGCCTGGTGGCGGGGGACGAAATTCAGACCGGCGAGACGGGTGTCAACGCCGCGATTGATTTCTGTGAGGCCAATGGCGTGGGCCAAGGTGTCACGAAATTCCGCCTGCGCGATTGGGGTCTGAGCCGCCAACGCTATTGGGGATGCCCCATTCCGGTGGTGCATTGCGACACCTGCGGTGTGGTGCCGGAAGCCAAGGAAAACCTGCCCATCCGCCTGCCCGATGATGTCACCTTTGACGCCCCCGGCAATCCGCTGGATCGGCATCCGACATGGCGCGACTGTGCTTGCCCCCGCTGTGGCGCGCCCGCGCGGCGCGAGACTGACACGATGGATACATTCGTGGATTCAAGCTGGTATTACGCCCGCTTTACCGCGCCCCATGCCGCGACGCCCACGGATATGGCCGAGGCTGAGTATTGGATGAATGTGGACCAGTATATCGGCGGCATCGAGCATGCGATCCTGCACCTCTTGTATTCGCGGTTCTTTGCCCGCGCGATGCAGATCACCGGCCATTTGCCGCAGAAGGCGATCGAGCCCTTCGATGCGCTCTTCACGCAGGGGATGGTGACGCACGAAGCATACTATCGGGACGAACAAGCCACGGTGCAAAACTACGAGACGGGTGAAACAAGAGAAGTTATCCGGCGTGTTTGGTTTTCCCCAGAACAGGTAGAACGGACATCAGAGGGCGCTGTTGAAATTGGAGTTGCCCCTGTAACTATCGTTCCGCCAATCAAGATGTCGAAATCCAAGAAGAATGTGGTCGATCCCTCGACCATTATCGCGCAATACGGGGCCGATACGGCGCGCTGGTTTGTCCTGTCTGACAGCCCGCCCGAGCGCGATGTGGAATGGACCGCCTCGGGCGCTGAGGCCGCGCATCGGCATCTGAGCCGCGTTTGGCGCCTTGCCGCCGAGATCGCGGCGAGCGACGCGCCCGCCACCCCAGAGGATGACACGCTCTTGCGTGAGATGCACAAATGCATCGACGAAGTGACCAAGGGCATCGACAGTTTCGGCTTTAACGCGGCGATTGCGCGGCTTTATGCCTTTACCAACACGCTGGCGAAATCGCAGGCAGGGACGGGGGCGAAGACCACCGCCGCCCGCACGCTGGCGCAGCTTATGTCGCCCATGACCCCGCATCTGGCCGAGGATATCTGGGCGATGCTGGGCGGTGAGGGTCTGATTGCCACAGCACTTTGGCCGGTCGCCGATCCGGCCATGCTGATCGACGAGACGGTCATTTTGCCCATTCAGATTAACGGCAAACGGCGGGGCGAAATCACCGTGCCTGCCGATATGCCGAAATCCGAGGTTGAAAAACTGGCGCTGGCCCACAATGCTGTGGTCAAGGCGCTGGACGGGGCCCAGCCCAAGAAGATCATCGTCGTCCCCGGACGGATCGTCAATGTCGTGGTATAGCCGCCGCTTTTTCCTGATGTCCGGCCTCGCCCTGCTGGCGGGGTGCGGTTTTGCGCCCGCCTATGGGCCGGGCGGGGCGGGTACGGCGCTGATGGGGCGGGTGGTCGTGGAGGCCCCCGATACCCGCGCGTCTTATCTCTTGACGCAAGAGATTGAGACGCGGCTGGGCAGGCGCGCCAATCCGCGCTATGCGCTGATCCCGGTCGTCACGCTGAACACGCAGGCCATGGCGATCAACCGCAATAACGTGGCATCCCGCTTTAACCTATTAGGAACAGTGGCTTATAGCTTGCGTGATCTTGAGACGGGGCTGATTGTCACCTCGAGCGAAGTCACCAGCTTTACCGGCTACTCCGCGACCGGCACGACCGTGGCGGTGCAGGCGGCGGAGCGCGACGCCGAGGCGCGGTTGATGGCGATTCTGGCGGATCAAGTGCTGACCCGCCTCTTGGCCGCAGACCTGCCTCAGCCGGAATGAAGCTCTCGCCGCGCGATGCTGTCCGCTATTTCGCCAAGCCGGAGGCGCAGCGCACCGGCATCCTGATCTATGGCGCGGATGCGATGCGTGTGGCGCTCAGGCGGCAAGAGATGCTCGCGGCGTTGCTCGGCCCCACGGCGGATGCTGAAATGCGCCTGACACGTCTGCCTGCGGGCGACTTGCGCAAAGACCCGGCCGCGCTTTTGGATGCGGTCAAGGCGCAGGGGTTCTTTCCCGGCCCGCGCGCGGCCTTTGTCGAGGATGCCAATGACACCGCCGCCGATGCCATTCTGGCGGCGCTCAGCGACTGGCAGGCGGGGGATGCCCAGATCATCGTGACCGCAGGCGCGCTCAAGGCGACATCGAAAATTCGCAAGGCGTTTGAGAGCCATCCCGATGCCTATGCGGTTGGAATCTATGACGATCCCCCCAGCCGAGAGGAGATTGAGGCCACATTGGCCCGCGCCGGTTTGCGCGATGTGCCGGGGCCGGTCATGGCCGATCTGACAGCGCTGGCGCGCGATCTTGATCCGGGCGATTTTCGTCAGACCATTGAGAAGCTGGCGCTTTATAAGTTGGGGGACGCCACGCCGCTGAATGCGGCGGATATCGCCGCCTGCGCCCCTGCCTCGACCGAGGCGGATTTGGACGACATCCTCAATATCGTGGCAGAGGGGCGGTCAGCAGAGATTGGCCCGGTGATGCGGCGGTTGAAGGCGCAGGGCACCCAGCCTGTTGGCCTCTGCATCGGGGCCACGCGGCATTTTCGGGCGCTCTATACCGCTGCGTCGGACCCCGGAGGGGCGGCGCAGGGCATTGCCCGGATGCGCCCGCCCATTTTCGGGCCCCGTCGCGACCGGATGCTGCGGCAGGCGCAAGGCTGGGGCGCGGAGCGCTTGCAACAGGCACTGACGATCCTGACAGATACCGACCTAACCCTGCGCTCCGCCGGACAGCGCGCGCCCGACATGGCACTGGTCGAGCGGGCACTGATCCGGCTGGCGATGCTGGCCACGGCGCGGTGATCCGGGCGAATCTGGGTTAACAGACGGAAATTTAAGAAAATTACGGAGCGGTATCGGGGCTGTATTGCGTCGGTGCGGGTTTGGGGGAAGTGTAGGGTTAATTCAGCGGGCGGTATGTCGCGACAGGTCGTACTTTTGAAGGGAGGGCCCTTGCATTCCCACACCGGAAAGCTGGAACAGCATCAGGCTACCTTGGGTGGGAAAAAGATCGTCGATAGGCGATCAGGTTCGAGGTTGACCCTCCGACCCGGCTCCCACTTGGCTGCGGTTGTTCGGGACAAGGTATGTTCCTTAAGGTTGACCTCAATTTCTTGGTCACCAATGAAATCTGCAATGGTTAGCGAAATGCCGTCTATCATGATTGACTGATTGTAAAAGAAACTGTCCATCGGAATGTCCTGAACCATAAATCGCATAACCTGCCGACTATCGACAACGCGCCGCTCCATCAGCATGGCAGTTCCAGAGGGCCTTCCCTTGCCTGTTTGCCCTCCGAGTTCATCTCCAAACACTGAAATTGGTTCGAGATTTATCAGGTCTCCTACCTGCCATGAACCATCGTGACCAAAGCCATTCAATAAATTGATTTCCCAAGATAAAGCGCCGTTCATGCGCGCAATTTTCAAAGGTTGAAATGCAACGCCATCATGCGCAATCAGCTCTGCGGCTCCAAGTGCATCCTGCACAGGTGAGGGGGCGTAAGTTTCAACACTTGCTGACCACTGTCCCTGCTTATCTTGCTCCGCTGCCAATACCCGACCTTGTGCATAGATGAGCCCATGAAATTCTCCGGGTAGATTTCCGTCTCGCAACGGTTGGTCAAGAATATCAGTGAGTGCGCCAAGTGATCTGGAGAAAATTTCCGAGGTCGTGTCCAGGCCCAGAAACCTTGCGAGACTGGACAAGGCCTCTGTAGGGTCGGCCACAAGATGCTCAAACTTCAAGTCTAGTGCATTGCCGAGTTGAGCCCATGACCCATTGCTACGAAGGCTTACTCTAGCCTGCGCAATCGCATGTTCTTTTTCGACTGTGGTCGCAAAATGCATGTACTCTGGATCATCGAAGAGGCGCGAGTGGGTCGCATGCCGCATGATCGCATCTGCGATGCCTGCCGCATCCCGAGAAACCCGGATCACGCGAACCCCATGCTCAAGGAACTTGGCGGTAAGCTCTTTCGACAGTTCGCCCTGCATCCGAAAAACAAGCTTCTGTGGATCCTTTTGGTCGATGACCTTATTGAAAGCGGCTGTATCCGCTCGAAGCAGCCCCCCGGGTGAAACGAAATCTCGTAAGCGTAGCAGGGTCTTTTGCCTCGCCCGCAATTCAGAATTGTGGGTAATATCAAGTAAACCCAAGACCAATTTATAGACGGTGGCTTCGCCTGATTTCGTGGCACCAGATATGATTATCACCTAGTTTCCTCATATGTTTTGAATATCCCGTACAAAATGCAAACGCGGTTATGTCGAGCCGGCCTCGCCAAATAGTCCTTCTACGTCAGCGAAAAGTTTTACGATTTTGTTCCCAAATCAAGGGATTTGTTCTTAGGGCCGTGTCTGCACTGTTTGAGTGCTGGAGTTTGGGGCAAGCCTCCTAGACGCGGGATCGGACAGCCCGAACACGAGTGCGTGATATCCAGCCTGTTGCCTGAGCTGCCCCCGTTGCCTTGGGTCAGCCTTTGGGCAATGGTGCCGCACCAACACTCAATAGGGAAATCGCCATGTATGATGTTATCGGCTCTCGGGCCAGTCGCGCCTTTCGCGTGCTGTGGTTGCTGGAGGAAATGGGGGTCGGCTATAATCACATGGCTGTTGCGCCCCGGTCGCCCGAGGCGCTGGCCGCAAACCCTTCGGGCAAGATCCCGGCGCTGCGGGATGGTGATGCGGTGCTGACCGATTCCGCCGCGATCATGACCTATCTGGCCGATAAGCATGGGCAATTCACCCATGCCCCCGGCACGGTTGCGCGGGCGCGGCAGGATGCGCTGACGCATCAGATTCTTGACGAGATTGACGGCACGCTCTGGACTGCGGCGCGGCATAGTTTCGTGCTGCCCGAAGAGCATCGGGTGCCGGCGGTGAAAGACTCGCTCAAATGGGAATATGAGCGCAATCTTGCGCGCCTGTCCGATGCGCTGACCGGCCCGTTTCTGCAAGGCGAGACGATGACCATTGCGGATATCCTCTTGGTGCATTGTCTGATGTGGGCGGGCAAGGCCGGATTTGCCGATCCGGACGACAAACTCAAGGATTACATGGCGATGATGGTCGAGCGCCCCGCCTGTCAGCGGGCAGCAGCGCTGCCCTGAGCGAAAGCTGCGGCGTGCTGCCCGGCCCAAAGGCCGGTGGCAAGGCAGGCGGTGAGCAGGTAGCCACCTGTTGGGGCCTCCCAATCCAGCATTTCCCCGGCGGCGAACACGCCGGGGTGATCCCGCAGCATGAGGCCCGCATCGAGCGCGCTCAGCTGCACCCCACCTGCGGTTGAGATGGCCTGATCCATCGGACGCGGCCCCGAGAGCGGCACCGGCAGGCCTTTGAGCAAGGCAGGCAGATCGCTGGCCCCCCGGCCAAATTCCATCACCAGCGCGAGCTTCACCGGATCGAGGCGAAACGCCTTGCGCAGGCGGTTCTTGAGGCTGTCGCTGGTCTTGGTGCGGGCCAAGCGCTGCGCGACCTCTGATGGGGTGAGATCGGGCAAAAGATCGAGCGTGAGCGGCGCGCCATCGCGCAGGGCGGCGCTGACCTCATAGATTCCGCCGCCCTCGAGCCCTTGGTTGGAAATGATAAATTCCCCGCGTGAGCGCAGCGCCCCGGCGCGCAATTCCACGCCTTTGACCGGCTGGCCGAATTGCGCCGCCATATGGGGCGACCATGCGACCAGAAAGCCCATATTGGCGGGGCGAAACGGGGCCAATGTGGCGGCGTCGAAATGCGCCGCCCATGCCCCGTCCGAGCCAAGCCGCGCCCAGCTTGCGCCGCCGCAGGCCAGCACGGTCACGGTGGGATGCAGGCGTTGCGTGCCCTCGGGCGTGTCGAAAATCGCGCCATTGTCCCATCCGCACCAGCGCCAGCGGGTGCGGATTTCAACCCCAAGCCCCTTTAATTCCGAAAGGAAACTGCGCAGAAGCGGCGAGGCCTTCATCACCGTTGGAAAGACCCGGCCCGTAGAGCCGGTGAAGACCTCTTGCCCCAAGGTGCGTGACCAATCCTGCACCGCGTCGGGGCCAAAGGCGGCAAGCATCGGGCGCAGCGCGTCGGCACCGGGGCCGTAGGCGGCGAGAAACTCCTCAAACGGTTCCACCTTGGTCAGGTTCAGCCCGGATTTGCCCGCCATCAGGAATTTGCGACCCACCGAGGGTTTCGCCTCGGTCACCACCACGCGCAGCCCGGCCCGCGCCAGTTCGCGCGCCGCCATCAGGCCCGCAGGCCCAGCCCCGATGACCAGCGCGTCGGTCATGCGGCGGGGATCGCGGGGGTGGGCAGGCCCCGGTGATGCACCACACGCTGCGGATAGGGCATTTCGACCCCTTCGGCGCGCAGGACGTTCCAGATCGCGAAAAGCACGTCGGATTGGTATTTGCCGGTCACGTCCTCGATCCCATCGACCCAGTATTCGACCGAGAAATCCACACCGCTTTCGCCAAAGGCTTTGAGTTCGCATTCGGGGGCGTGTTTGCCATCTTTCAGCACCTCGGGCACGGCGGCGACAGCGGGTTCGATGAGCGCGGGGATGCGCGTGATATCGGTGTCGTAGCTGACGGAAAAGGCGGCCTCATAGCGGTGCCGCTTGCCGGCGTCGGAATAGTTGACCACGCGGGAGGTGATGAAATCCTCATTGGGCACCACGATCCAGCGCCCATCGACGGTTTCCAGAATGGCGGCGCGGGCGGTCATTTTGACGATAGTGCCCTCTGATCCGTCATCGAGCACGACGTAATCGCCCACGGTCGTCTGCCCCTCCAACAGCAGGATCACGCCCGAGACGAAATTGGCCGCGATCTGTTGCAGGCCAAGGCCGATGCCCACGCCAAGCGCACCGCCCAAGACGGCAATCGCCGTAAGGTCGATGCCCATGATCGACATCAGCAGCAGGAAGGCCGCGCCGAAGATCACGATCTGGCTGGCCTTCATCGCCAGTTCGCGGGTGGCTGGGCGGAGTTCCTGCTGGCGCTTGATAAAATCCTCGGATTGGCTGTTGGACCAGCGCCCAAGCCAGAAAAGCAGCGCGCCAGAGACCGCACCACGAATGAGCGCGAGGGCCGAAAAGCTGATATTGCCCAGATCGACCGATATCGCGGCGAGTTTTTCATTGGCCAGACCGAGCAGGTCAAAGAGATAGAGCAGCGCCACCGGCATCAGCACGAAGCGGCCAAGCGCCCGCAGAAACGGATCGGTCAGGATTTCGCGCACAAAGAGGCGGGCGGCGAGGACGAGAAACAGCCGCTTGCCAAAGGCGATGACATCGCCCGTGCCAAAGATCGAGCGGGTGACGCCTTCGCCAATGCCGGTGAGGCCATAGGCGAGCAGCGGCATCAGGAGCGGCAGGAACATAAGGATGAACCGCCGCGCTGAGGCGATGATGTTCTCTTGCTCTGCAGGGGGGGTCAGAAACCGGGCGAGTGCGGGCCGTATCCGGCGGGTGATCAGCACGGCCAAGAGCCACGCCACCACCAGCAGGCCAAACTGCGACCAGGCGGCGGGGCTAAGAAGCCAGCCCTTGGCCAGATCCCAGCCCTGCATCGCGTAGCCCAGTGCCTGCCCGATGATCTCTGGCTGCCCGTCCATCACACACCCCTTGCCTTTTGTCTCGCACACGCCATCCTCTTGCCCGCAGGCTGCGAAAGGATCAAGTTAAACTGTCGGAATGGCCCATTTGCCCGCTTTGCTTGCGTCCAATCCCGCCCGAGGCGCGCCAGAGCCTGCATCACCTTGTGCCCAAGTTGAAGGGCGGCAAAGGGGGCCCGGTGGTGCGCCTGCATCAGATTTGCCACAACGAGATTCACGCGACGTTGACGGAAGGTGAATTGGCGCGCAGTTATGCCACTGTCGAGGCCTTGCGCGCGCATCCGCGTTTGGCGAAATTCATCGCCTGGGTGGCGCAGCGCCCGCCGGGGTTTCAGTCCAAGACCCCCGGCGCGCGGCGCAAGCGGTAGGGATCAGAAGGGCATCGGATGCGCCTTGTGGGTGGCGTCGAGATCGCTCAGCACCTCTGGGGCGAGCGTGATGTCCGCCGCGCCAAGCGCCAGATCAAGTTGGTTCATATCCGTGGCCCCAAAGATGGCGGATGCAAGGAAGGGGCGCGTGAGGCACCAGGCAAGCGCCAGTTGCACGGGGTCAAGCCCGTGTTTCTGCGCCACGTCGTGATAGGCCGCGACGGCCTCAAACGCGCGCGGGGTCTTGCGCCCGCCCAGATCGCCGTTGATCGCCATGCGCGAGCCGGTGGGCAGCGCGCCGTGCTGATATTTGCCGCTGAGCAGCCCCGCCGCGAGGGGGGAAAAAGCCAGAAGGCCCACATCCTCGTTGACGCTGAGTTCCGCGAGGTCGGTATCATAGAGGCGGCATAGGAGGGAGTATTCATTCTGGAGCGTGGCGGCGCGGGGGCCGTGGCCCGCCTCGGCCAGCCGGAGCCATTGCGCCATGCCCCAGGCGCTCTCGTTCGAGAGGCCGAAGGCGCGGATGGTGCCGCGCGCGACCTCGCGTTGCAGGGCCTCGAGCGTCTCCTCCATATGGGCGATTGTCTCGGCGCGGTTCTGGGCCGAGGGGTCAAAGGCCCAGTTCTGGCGGAACATATAGCTGCCCCGGTTGGGCCAGTGGAATTGGTAGAGGTCGATGTGATCGGTCTTGAGGCGGCGCAGCGATCCCTCAATGGCCTGCGGGATTGACCCCGCCGTGATCGGCGCGCCGTCGCGGGCGTGTTGGAAGCCCTTGCCGGAATGTTTGGTGGCGAGGATCACATCCGCGCGCCGACCGGAGGCTTTGATCCAGTCGCCGATGATTTCCTCGGTGCGGCCGGTGGTTTCCGCGCTGATGGGGGTGGTGGGATACATCTCGGCGGTGTCGATGAAGTTCACGCCGCGCTCCAGCGCGCGGTCAATCTGCGCATGGCCCTCTGCCGGGGTGTTCTGAGAGCCCCATGTCATCGAGCCAAGGCAGAGCGCGCTCACCTCGATCCCGGTCCGGCCCAAGGGTCTTTTCTGCATGGTGTCTCCTGCGGTCTGGGTTTTGGGATGGGATAGGGGAGGAAGGCGGTGGAGGGAAGGGAGATGTTCAGCCATCCGGTCGCAAGGCAAGGCCGCTGGTGGTCGCGGTAATGTGAGTGGCCTTTAGCGGACATTCGTGCCTGCTACAGCGAACTGCAGGTACGAGCCCGTTGCGCCGAATGCTGCGACTTGCATGAGTGACCGCTTCCCGAAAGGGCGAAATGCGTCAGTTGCTTGGAAGGCCGGGTTCAGTGGCGTGGAGACTTTCCCGTTGCGACACGGCTGCCCACCAATCTGCAAGCTTTGAGTAAGCCTTCAATGCATTAGCACCTTCTCGTGCTTGAACAAAGTAAGCGATCATCGGTGCAAGGTGGCAGTCTGCAAGGGTGAAACTCTGACCATCCAAGATGCCCCCCTCTTTTGCGATACTATTCAGTGCACTTAGTACGACGTGAGACGCATCGATTCCCGCCCGGATCTCAGCTTCATCTGCCCATTCACCTGCAGCAGGCCGAAAAACTCGATGGGCAAAAACCTGTCGGACCATAGGGCGATAGCCGTAACTATCGACAATTGAGACCACCTGCGTGACGCGTGCCAATGTCTTAGCTTTGGCTGGCATCAACTCCGGTCCCCCGAAGGCCGCATTTACGTACCGAGAGATTGCGGAAGTTTCGAATACATCAAACTCACCATGGCTCAGAACAGGCACCCGACCAAAAGGATGGCGCTTGAGATAGTCTTCCGAGACATCCGGTGCGAAAGGATCAATCTCGTCAGTTTCGTACGCGACGCCCTTTTCGTGCAGCACGACGCGCGCAATGCGGTTGTAAACACTGTAGCGATAGCCGCGAAGAATAACTGAATGTTCCATCTACGCCTCCTACCATAACAAGTATCCGTGCAAAAAGCCGCCATCGAAAGCATGAGGTCCAGTGGCTGCAAGGTCCGCATAGCAGACCTTGCTGTGTATCGCGGCACGTGTCCGCTTTGTCCTTCACCTCGCTCCCTAGTGCCGGACCGCCCGAGCCCTTGCACGCCTGTTGTCGGGGGAAACGTCTCGGGCCGTGTTCCCGCGCGACCTCAAACCCAAAAGCCACTCAGCCTTTTCTCAACGTGCCTCAGTGCTTGTGCCCATGCCCATGCCCGTGCCCATGGTCGTGATCGTGCCCGTGGTCGTCATCCAGGCTACCGTGCAACGCGAATTGCTCTAGCCCCGCGTCTTGGGCTTCGATCACGCTGAAGGTTTCGCGCACGCCCGCCTCGGTCAGTTCGCGGATCACGGTGAGGAGGGTGTTGGGGGTGTGATCTTCGCAGAGGTCGGCCATTTGTGCCACTTCCTCGCGCGCGACGGGGAGGGCTGCGGCGAGGTCCGGCGCGCCGTAGATGTCGACGAAATGTTGGGCCAGCGCCTGTGTCAGGGTGGCAATCTCGACCTCTTCGACTTGGGTCACGGCGACAAAGGTCACGCGGCCAAAGGTTTCGACCCCGAGCCAGCCGTTGGAAAACGCCTGCCGGGATTTGCCGGTCAGGTCCGCTTCGGACCAGTTGGAAAACTCGAACCCGCCCGAAATGCACCATTCGCCGGTGCGCGCGGGGCTGTGGTAGACGCGCTGATCGCTCTCGTCGAAATGGATGGCGCGGGCGAGTTTCATGATTGGGTCTCCAACAGGGTGGTGAGCGGGATGAGATGGGTGGTGTCGCCCTCGCGCAAGAGCATGCCAAAGCGGTCGTCCACGCCCTGAAACGTCCCGGTGCGGCCGTTTTGCGTGATCTCTTCGCCCATGCGCCAGGCAAGGCCGCGCCATTCGGCATGGAGCGCGCGGGGGCCTGCGTCTTCCCATGTGTTGATCCACACGAGGCTATGGCGCGCCCAAGCCTCTAACAATTCCACGGGGTCGAGTTCGGCGCAGCCTTCGTCATAGAGCGAGGTCTGGTCGGGCTGGTCGCCGGGGCGCTCTGCGATTTGCATCAGCGGCAGATCAAGGCCGATCACCAGCCAGTCGGGTTCGACCTCGGGGTCGGTGCCGCCTGCGGCCACGCGCAGCCGCCCGCAAGAGGCCCCGTTGAGGCGGAGGCCGCCCGACCATTCGAGATGCACGGCCACCTCGGGTGGGGCGAGCGCGCCAAAGGCATTCTGAAAGCCGACGCCGCAGGTGGGCAGCATCAGCATTGCGTCGGCCAGAGGCACCTCGGGGGCGAGGACGATGGCGGCCATCAGGTGATTGGCCGTGAGGTTATGCACGATGAGGCCTGCATCGCAGCCCTCTGCGGCAAGGGTGCAGGCCATATCAAAAGGGTGGGTCGCGCCGGTGACGGCGCGCCCTGACATCAAAGGTGGAAAGCTGGGCGTGGTCATGCCAGCCCTGCGTTGATGAGGTGGCGGGCCACCTCGCGGAAGGCCTGCGCCTGTGGGCTGTCGGGTTTCGAGACAACGATCGGCGCGCCGCCGTCCGAGGCCACGCGAATGTCGAGATGCAGGGGAATTTCCGCCAAGAGCGGCACGCCCAGTTTCTCGGCCTCTGCCCGCACGCCGCCATGGCCGAACACATGCTCTTCATGGCCGCAGTTGGTGCAGATATGCGTGCTCATGTTCTCGATCATGCCCAGCACCGGCACATGCAGCTGGTTGAACATGTCGATCCCTTTGCGGGCATCCAGAAGCGCCACATCCTGCGGCGTTGAGACGATGATCGCGCCATCCACCTGCGCCTTTTGCGCCAGTGTCATTTGCACATCGCCGGTGCCGGGCGGCAGATCCACCAAGAGCACATCCAAAGCGCCCCATTGCACCTGCATCAGCATCTGTTGCAACGCGCCCATCAGCATCGGGCCGCGCCAGACCACAGCCTGACCTTCGTTGGTCATGAGGCCGATAGACATCATCGTCACGCCGTGATTGCGCATCGGCAGGATGGTCTTGCCATCGGGGCTGGCGGGGCGACCAGAGACGCCCAGCATGCGCGGCTGGCTGGGGCCGTAAACATCGGCATCCAAGAGGCCGACGCGCCGCCCTTCGGCGGCCAGCGCACAGGCGAGGTTGGCGGAAACGGTGGATTTGCCCACGCCGCCCTTGCCGCTTGCGATGGCGATCAGGTGATTGACGCCGGGAACTTTTTCGGGGCCTTTCGGCTCTGCCTTGCGGGAAGGTTTGAGATCGGGCGGAGCCTTGGTCGAATGACCCGTGAGCACGACCGAGACGCTTTCGGCCCCCGCTAGAGCCTTGACCGCCGCCTCGGCGGCGTCGCGCACCGGGGTATAGGCCTGCGCCTTGGCCGGGTCGATTTCCAGCACGAAGCGCACGGTGCCGCCGTCGATGGTGAGGGCGCGCATCACGCCTGCGGCGACGATGTCCGAGCCGCTGACCGGATCGGTGATCTTCTTGAGCGCCTCAAGGACGCTCTCTCTGGTCAATGCCACGTCAGTCCTGCCCTTTGATAATGCCGGTCACGGTGTGTTCGATATCGAGCCCATCGACAGTCAGCACCACCTTGGCGGTGAATTCCTGTCCGGCGGTCGCGCCCTTTTTGCGCAGGCCGTCTTCGATGGCCTGTTGCGAGGTGACGCCCACTTGTTTGAGGAATTTGCGCATCGACATGTTGAAATCGTCGCTCATTGGTCTCTCCCTTTGCTGATCTGAATGCTTGACGCCGATATAGGCGGTTTTCTAGGCTTGGGTATGTGCCTGTTGGTGACCCCTTACACGCGACTGTCCCGGATTGCGATGCTGTGGCTCGCAGCGCTGCTGTGGCTTATGCCTGATCTGGCGCGGGCCGATGACAAGCGGTTTCGGCTGAGCGCGCCGGTGGTTCTGGTCGAGTCCGGGTTGCTGGGCTATCTCGTGCCGCGCTTTGCGCTCAAGACCGGGGTGCGGGTCGAGGTGGTGGCAGAGGCAAGCGAGGCCGAGATCATTTTGGGTCAAGAAGAGGGCCGCGCGGTGTTCGAGGGCGTGGGCGCGGTCTGGCGCATGGGCGTTTCGGGCACGCATCCGGGGGCGGCCCTGTTTGCCGATTGGCTGACATCCGAGATAGGTCAGCGCACGGTGACAAGCTATGAGGTGGCCGGTGTGGCCCCCTTTGGCCTGCCGCAGGTTGTGGAAGAGGCCGAGGCGGCGGCGGTGTTCGACGGCGATCCCGCCCTTGGCAAAGAGGTGTCCTTGCTGCAATGCGGGCGCTGTCACGTTGTGGCGCCCGAGAACCGGATGGGGGCGATCGGCTCGACACCGTCGTTTGCCGTGCTGCGCACCTTTGCCGATTGGGATGCCCGGTTTCAGAGCTTTTTCGCGTTGAAGCCGCATCCCGCCTTTACCCAAGTGGCCGGTGTCACCCAGCCCTTTGCCAGCCATCTGCCCTCGCCGATTTCGCCCATCGAGGTCACGCTCGATGAGTTGGAGGCGATCATCGCCTATGTGGCGGGGCTGGCCCCCGCCGATCTGGGCGCGCCGATCCAAGTTCAGTGATCCTTGCGTTTGGTCAGGTAATCTTCGGTGCGGCGGACGCGCGGACGATCCCCCATGGCAAAGGGGTTGTTCGCAGAGTTGAACTGCGCGTTGATGCGGCAGCCTTCGCACATCTGGATCATGCGCGCGGCATCCGAGGTGGCGAACATCGCGTGCTTGCCCGCGAGTTTCTCGGTGATGCGGTTGATTGTGGCCTTGGAGCCAAAAAGCGTGCCGCATTCGACGCAGGCAAATGGCTCTTCTTCGTTCAGCACCACTTGGGTTAGGGCGGTGTCGTCAAGGTTCATGCGCGGTTCAAGCGTGATGGCCTTTTCCGGGCAGATCGTGGCGCAGATGCCGCATTGCAGGCAGGCATCCTCTTGAAAGCGCAATTGCGGCTTGTCCTCATTGTCCATCAGCGCGCCCGAGGGGCACAGCGAGACGCAGGAGAGACACAGCGTACAGGACTCGGTATTGACCAGCACCGCGCCGTATGGGGCGGAGGTGGGCAAAGGCAGGGTGCCACCCGATGGGTTGAGGGATTTGGCGGCAAGGCGCGCGACCTGACGGCGGCTGCCCATCGGCAGGACCGGGCTGGCAAGGGGCGCGGGCGGGGCCGCGCCATAGAGCGCGTCGCAGAGCGCGCCCGGGTCGGTGAGGTCAAGCAGGTGGACGGTGCCTGCGCCGGCCATGGCCTGCGCCAGCGGCACCTCTTGATCCAGCGCGTCGCGTTCGGTTGTGGGGGCGAGCAGGATCGCCACCTCGGCAAAGCCCGAGGCGAGGGCAGCGAGGATCTCAGCATGGCCAAAGCCTGCAAGCGCCGAAACCTCTAGCGGGATCACATCGGCGGGCAGCCCGCGCCCGTGGCGGGCGGCAAGGCGGATCATCTCGGCCCCATGGGGGGTGTCATGGACAAGCAGGCGCGGGGCGGTGCCGCCAGCCTTGCGATAGGCCTGCGCCAGCGTCTGAATGCGGCGGAAGGTCATATCAGGGGGGGGCGCATCATAGGTAATGGCCCCCGAGGGGCAGCGCGCGGCGCAGGCCCCGCAGCCCGCGCAGATCATCGGATCAATGCTGACGTGGTCGCCATCCGGGCTGATCGCGCCGGTGGGGCAGATATCAAGGCATTTGCTGCATCCGGTCTGTTCGGCGCGGGAATGGGCGCAGATGAGCGGCTCAAGCGCCACGTAAAGCGGCTTTTCAAAGGTGCCGATCATCTGGGCGGCCTGAAAGACCGCATCCGAGACGGCATGCAGGCTGCCGGGATCAGCGCGCAAATAGCCTTCGCGTTTCTGGGGGGCGGGAAAGAGGGGCGTGCCGCCGCGCAGGTCCAAGAGCACATCGCAGTGCGTCTGCCCGCCGTCGCGCGGTGCGGTCCAGCGCAGGGCACCGCGTCCGGCGGGGTTGATCTGTTGCAGCGCGTCGATGCGCAGCTCGAACTGGCCAAGCGCACCGCTGGCCTGTGTGATCCGGCCCCGAATGGCATCGAAATCGCGGTTCTCGGGCGGGTCCGTCTCGTCGGTCAAGAGCACGGTGACGCCAAGGAGGGGGGCGAGTTTTTCAGCGGCGGGCAGGGCCACATCCGAAGCACCAAGGATAAGGCACAGCCCCTCGGATATGACGTCTACGGTCTTTTGTGGTGGGGTTGGCAGGCTGGCTTCGGCCAGAAGGGCGGCCATTTTGGGTAGTTTTGAGGCTGAATCATCCGACCAACCGGCCCGGTCGCGCAGGTCGATCAGGGGGGGGCTGTCGACCTCGAGATCGGCTGCCAGATCCTCGAACAAGCGGGCCTCTTGGGCGCAACAAATAATTGCCTCGCCGGTGGTGATGGCCTTGGTCGCGGCCTCGATTTCATCGGTGCAGAGCGCACTGTGTAGGCGTGAACAGCTCAGGCCGGTGGCCTTGGAGAGCCCCTCGGGGTCGAGCGTCTGGCTGGCGGAACAATCGCATAAAATCAGGTGTTTAGGCATGTTTACCCCGGTGTTTGACACGTCTGGGAAGCGGACCGGATCGGTCACTTTGCGCAGAGATTAGGCATGATTCGAAGCCCTCGTAAACCGCTTTTCGAATCGTTCGGCCTTGGGAGAGGGCCGGTTCAGGCGCTGTTTTAAACCCGATTGATTCTGTTTGTTTTCAATATCTTGTCATGCGGCAGTGCAGCATTGAAAAGGGCCAACTGGACATTCTGTCCTTTGAGGCCGCTGACGTGCCGATGGGTGGTTCAAAATGTCCGGATCGGACTCGATGTGGACGGTTGCACACAAAAAGGGCTTTGCGTGGTCCGGAAACCAAACCAATCTGGAACCACGCAGCAAAGGATGCACGACCGCGTGACCTATCGCCACGAAACACAGATGCTTGAGAAACAGATGATGGTGCCCTTGGGCATTGTCATGCGACGTACGCCGGGTGTTACCCGGTGGGCTGCGTGGGCATGGCGGGCGGTGTCGGTTCTGCCGGGGGCGCCGCAGGCGGATTGGCGCGAGTTGCGGCGCGAGGGCGAGGCGGTGGACTTCCACGCCGCGACCGTGTTGCTTGATCTGCATCACACCCAGACCGAGGCCTATTTGCAGGGGCTGTCCGCACGGGTGCCGTCGGTCTTTGTAATCATGCGAAACCGGCCCAATGCTGATCTAGAGCGCGCGCCTTATGAGGTTGTGCTGGTCACAGCCTCGCCCTTTGAGGCGCAGGATTATGCCGACAATGGCGATGATATTGTGGAAAAGGTGCCGATGCCCGAGGGGCTGGTGGCGTTGGTCCGCGATTTTGTCGAAGCACATCATCAGGAAGAGGCGTTTCAGAAGCGTCGCCGTGACAAGCAGGCCGATGGTCGCGCGCAGGACGGCATCGGGGATGCACGGATCGTGCAGCCGCGCGATGTCTTTGCCACGCCAGAGCGGATGCGCCGTGGGAGGCTGAATTGAGCCGCGCGTCTGATTTCTGGTCCCGGCGCAAGGCGCGGGTTGAAGCTGAGGCGCAAGACGAGGCGCGTGCAGCAGAGCAGCTTGCGGCAGCCGCCCGCGAGGCAGAGCTTGAGGAGAAGACCGACGCAGAGCTGTGCGAGGAATTGGGTCTGCCCGATCCTGACGCATTGAAAATGGGCGACGATTTCCGCGTCTTTATGGATAAGGCGGTGCCAGAGCGGCTTCGGCGGCGGGCGCTGCGGCGGCTATGGGTCAGCAATCCGGTGCTGGCCAACCTGGACGGTCTGAACGACTATGCCGACGATTACACCGA
The DNA here is from genome assembly GCF_002080415.1 of Roseovarius mucosus. NCBI lineage: Bacteria > Pseudomonadati > Pseudomonadota > Alphaproteobacteria > Rhodobacterales > Roseobacteraceae > Roseovarius > Roseovarius mucosus. The sequence continues at coordinate 3,253,010 of NZ_CP020474.1, forward strand.
TGCCGCGATGGTGGTGCCGGGTATGAAGACCACCTATCAGGTGGGTAAGGGCATGCTGGCGCATGTTCAGGAAATGGCACGCCAAGCCGAGGCATTGGCCCGAGGGCCAGCAGAGGCTGAGGTTGTGGCCCTAGCCGATGAGCCCGAACTGGTAGAAGTCGCAGAGGTCGAGGCCGCGCCCGACCCGGATGCAGGTTCTGAGACAAGCGGTGCATTTGCGGAGGCCGAGACAGTGACGGCACAGGATGACACCCCCCTGCCGCCGCGCCGCAGGATGCGATTTCAATTTGATGAACAGGCTGGAGTATCCGCATGAGCCAAGCCGAGGCGCTGAAAGCCCAAGAGCCGGAGATCGCCGCAGAGGATGCGCTGCGTGCCGATCTTTATGATTTTCTGGCCGCCATTCTGGCCCGCCCGCCGGGTGAGGCGCTGTTGGCACAGACCGCCGCGCTGAACGGGGATGCAACGCCAATGGGCCAAGCCGTGAGCGCGTTGGCGCGTGTGGCTGGGGTGAGCAAGCCTGCCGGGGTCGAGCGCGAGTTCAACGCGCTCTTTATCGGGCTGGGACGGGGCGAATTGCTGCCCTATGCCAGCTATTATCTAACCGGCTTTCTCAATGAGAAGCCGCTGGCGGGGCTGCGCCGCGACATGGCCGCGCGCGGCATGACCCGTGCGCAAAATGTCTATGAGCCGGAGGACAATATCGCCTCGCTCATGGAGATGATGGCGGGACTTATCAGAGGGCGCTTTGGCAAGCCTGCGACGCTGGCCGATCAACAGGCGTTCTTTGCCAAGCATATCGGCCCTTGGGCCGGGCATTTTTTCACGGATTTGGAGGCTGCGCAGAGTTCGGTTCTCTATGCCTCGGTCGGCGCGGTCGGTCGGGTGTTCATGGAGATCGAGGCGCAGGGCTTTCGAATGAGCGGGGCGTAAGCCCGTATCGCAACCGGCGGAGCGATCCGTCACAACGAGGGGAGGGAGACCTTCATGACCCGGAAGACCGAGGCTGGCAGCAGCCGCCGTGATTTCCTGAAACTGGCCGCCACCGGCGCGCCCGCTGTCGCGGTCGCAACGATGGTCACGACGGGCGAGGCCCAAGCCGCAGAGCCAGACCTGACATCGGATCGGATGCAGGACACCGCGCATACCCGCGCCTATTTCGAGAGCGCCCGCTTCTAGGATCGGACGCCCGTCAACGCTGGTGCGCGGCCAAGTGGCCAGAGCGTCAGGGACAATCGCAGTACCCAGCCCAAGAGGCCCAGGGAGGAGAGAGAAACATGTTGAGGAAAAAGACCAACGGGGTTGCACGCCGCCCCCAGCGGACCAGTATCCTGTCCGAGGTCGCCGGAACATCGGTGGACCGCCGCGCATTCCTGCGTGGCAGCGGTTTGGCCATCGGTGGCCTTGCCGCAATCGGTGCCATGGGGGGCACCGTGACCCGCGCCAATGCGCAGAGCGCTGCGACGGCGGCGGTTCAGACGGTCAAATCGGTCTGCACCCATTGCTCGGTCGGTTGCACGGTTGTGGCCGAGGTGCAAAATGGTGTCTGGACGGGGCAGGAACCCGGCTGGGACAGCCCGTTCAATCTGGGCGCGCATTGCGCCAAGGGTGCCGCCGTGCGCGAGCATGCCCATGGCGAGCGCCGCCTGAAATACCCGATGAAGAAAGAGGGTGGAGAGTGGAAGCGCATCAGCTGGGAGCAGGCGATCAACGAGATCGGCGACGGCATGATGAAGATCCGCGAAGAAAGCGGGCCGGATTCCGTCTATTGGCTGGGCTCTGCCAAGCACAATAACGAACAGGCCTATCTCTTCCGCAAATTCGCCGCCTATTGGGGCACGAACAACGTCGACCATCAGGCGCGGATCTGTCACTCGACCACCGTTGCGGGCGTTGCGAATACATGGGGCTACGGCGCCATGACCAACAGCTACAACGACATCCACAATTCCAAGGCCATTTTCATCATCGGTGGCAACCCTGCCGAGGCGCATCCTGTCAGCCTGTTGCACGTGCTGAAGGCCAAGGAAGAAAACAACGCGCCGCTCATCGTCTGCGACCCGCGCTTTACCCGCACAGCGGCGCATGCTGATGAATATGTGCGTTTCCGTCCCGGTTCGGACGTGGCGCTGGTCTGGGGTATCCTGTGGCACATCTTTGAGAATGGCTGGGAAGACAAGGAATTCATCCGCACCCGCGTCTGGGGCATGGACCAGATCAAGGACGAGGTGAACAAGTGGACCCCAGAAGAAACCGAGCGCGTTACCGGCGTGCCGGGCGAGCAGCTGCGCCGCGTGGCGCGGACGCTGGCCAATAGCCGCCCCGGTACTGTTATCTGGTGTATGGGTGGCACCCAGCACACCAACGGCAACAACAACACCCGCGCGTACTGCATCCTGCAGCTGGCGCTGGGCAACATGGGTGTGGCCGGTGGCGGCACCAACATCTTCCGCGGACATGACAACGTGCAGGGGGCCACGGACCTTGGTGTTCTGGCCGACACGCTGCCCGGCTATTACGGTCTGGCGGAAGGATCTTGGGCGCATTGGGCGCGTGTCTGGGGCGAGGATATGGATTGGCTCAAGAGCCGGTTCTCGGATGCCACCTATGCGGACACCAAGATGATGAACCTCAGCGGCATCACCGTGTCGCGGTGGATCGACGGTGTTCTCGAAGACAAGGAGAATATGGATCAGCCCAACAATGTCCGGGCCATGGTTCTCTGGGGTCATGCGCCCAACAGCCAGACACGCGGTAAGGAAATGAAAACCGCGATGGAAAAGCTGGACATGCTGGTTGTGGTCGATCCGTTCCCGACAGTCTCTGCTGTCATGAACGACCGTACCGATGGCGTGTATCTGCTGCCGGCTACCACGCAATTCGAGACGCGCGGCTCTGTCACCGCCTCGAACCGGTCGTTGCAGTGGCGTGACAAGATCATGGACCCGCTGTTTGAGTCCAAGGTTGACCACGAAATCCTCGCGCTGTTCGCCCAAAAGTTTGGTTTCCATGACCGGATGTTCCGCAACATCGCGATTGACGAAGCCGGAGAGCCCAACGTCGAAGACATCACCCGCGAGTTCAACAAGGGTATGTGGACGATCGGCTATACCGGCCAGAGCCCAGAGCGGCTTAAGCTGCATATGGCCAACCAGCACACCTTTGACCGCACCACGTTGCGCGCCAAGGGCGGCCCGGCCGATGGCGATTACTACGGCCTGCCCTGGCCCTGCTGGGGAACGGCCGAGATGAACCATCCCGGCACAGCCAATCTCTATGATATGTCGATACCGGTTTCCAAAGGTGGCTTGACCTTCCGTGCCCGGTTTGGCGTAGAACGGGATGGCGACAACCTCTTGGCCGAGGGTGTCTATTCGGCAGGGTCTGAGATTCAGGATGGGTATCCGGAATTCACCATGCAGATGCTGATGGATCTGGGCTGGGACGGCGATCTGACCGCAGACGAGCGCGCCGCAATCGACGCAGTGGGCGGACCTACGGCCAACTGGAAGACCGACCTGTCGGGCGGTATCCAGCGGGTGGCGATCAAGCACGAATGCGCGCCCTTCGGTAATGCCAAGGCGCGGGCGGTCGTGTGGACCTTCCCCGACCCAGTGCCGTTGCATCGTGAACCGCTCTACACCAACCGTCGTGATCTGGTGGCGGATTATCCGACCTATGAGGACCGCAAGGCTTGGCGTTTGCCGACCATGTATGCCTCGATCCAGCAAAAGGATTTCTCGCAAGAGTATCCGATCATCCTCACCTCTGGCCGTCTGGTCGAATATGAGGGCGGCGGCGACGAGACACGGTCAAACCCGTGGCTGGCCGAGCTTCAGCAGGATATGTTCGTCGAGATCAACCCGCGCGATGCCAATAACATCGGCGTGCGGGACGGCGCACAGGTCTGGGTTGAAGGGGCTGAAGGCGCCAAGGTCAAGGTCATGGCAATGGTGACAGAGCGGGTGGCGGAAGGCGTTGTCTTTATGCCGTTCCACTTTGGAGGCCATTTCGAGGGCAAGGACCTGAGGGGGAATTACCCCGCCGGTGCCGATCCCTATGTCTTGGGCGAGAGCACGAACACGGCTCAGACCTATGGCTATGACTCGGTCACGCAGATGCAGGAGACCAAGGCGACTCTCTGCAAAATCATGCCAGCGTAAGGAGGAAAGAGAATGGCAAGAGCAAAGTTTCTCTGCGACGCCGAGCGCTGCATCGAATGCAACGCCTGTGTCACGGCCTGTAAGAACGAGCACGAGGTGCCGTGGGGGATCAACCGCCGCAAGGTGGTGACGATCAACGACGGCAGCCCCGGCGAACGCTCGATCTCGGTGGCTTGTATGCACTGTTCGGATGCGCCCTGTATGGCGGTCTGCCCGGTGGATTGCTTCTATCAGAACGAGGAGGGCATCGTGTTGCACTCCAAGGATCTGTGCATCGGCTGCGGCTATTGCTTCTATGCGTGCCCGTTCGGTGCGCCGCAATTCCCGCAGGCGGGCAATTTCGGCAGCCGGGGCAAGATGGACAAGTGCACCTTCTGCGCCGGTGGCCCGGAAGAGAACCACTCCGAGGCTGAGTTCCAGAAGTATGGGCGCAACCGGATCGCCGAGGGCAAATTGCCCATCTGCGCCGAGATGTGCTCGACCAAGGCGCTGTTGGCGGGGGATGGCGACGTCGTGTCGGCCATTTACCGCGAACGCGTTGTGGCCCGTGGTTTCGGCTCGGGCGCTTGGGGCTGGGGTTCTGCCTACGGCCAGCAAAGCGGCGGCTGAAGGCGCTGATGCCAATGCCGGAGGTCACCGAGACCTCCGGCATTGGTGCGAAAGCAATCGGAAACCTTAAAGGTTTCCGGTTCGATTTCTTTTGAAGAAATCGTAACATCAAGACTTGGATCGAGGACATCATGCGCGCAATTCTCAGCTTGGCTTTGTGTTTTCTGCTCGCACTGCCTGCCATGGCGCAGGACACGCCAACGGCCACTGGGCCTGACCGGTCCGCCACGGGCGGGGCACAGACGCTAGACGATATTCTGGCCCGGCAGCGCGGCGAGCAGATTGACGACAGTTTCCGCCGCAACGCCACGGGCAACGCGGATGACGCGGCCGGTATGGCGGGCCAGTTAGGCACCTTGGGCGGGGCATCAGATGCCGAAGTGTGGCGTGCGCTGCGCTATGGGTTGGATGATGTGAAGGTCTCGGCCGGTGGGCCGGAGGCGCGCGTTCTCATTCAGGACGGCGGCATGACCTGGCTTGAGTTCCGCAAGGGGCCGCTGGCCACCTATGGCGCCTATCTGCTGGGGGGTACGCTGGTCCTTTTGGCGCTTTTCTACCTTGTCCGGGGCAAAATCCGGATCGACGGGGCCAAGACGGGCCGCACGGTTACCCGCTTTCAGGCGGTCGAACGCTTTGGCCATTGGTTGATGGCGGGCTCTTTCGTGGTGCTGGCGATCACCGGTCTGGTGGTTCTGTTTGGCCGAACGGTGGTGATCCCGCTGTTGGGGCATGAGGCGTTCGCGACCATCGCGGTGGCGTCAAAATGGGTGCATAACAACATCTCCTGGGCCTTTATGCTGGGTCTGGTGATGGTGTTCTTTATGTGGGTTCTGCACAATATTCCCAACCGGACGGACCTGAAATGGCTGGCCGTGGGCGGCGGGATTTTCAGCAAGGGTGTGCATCCGCCCGCCAAGAAATTCAACGCCGGGCAAAAGATGATCTTTTGGGCGGTGATCGTGTTTGGCGCGTCGATCTCGGCCACGGGCCTGTCGCTGCTCTTTCCGTTCGAGATGCCGATGTTTGCCAAGACCTTTGTCATGCTCAACCAGACCGGATTGCCACAAGCGGTCGGCTTTGGCGAATTGCCGGTGATGCTGGCACCGCATGAGGAAATGCAACTGGCGACGCTCTGGCATTCGATCATGGCCTTTGTTCTGACCGCGATCATTCTGGCCCATATCTACATTGGGTCGGTCGGCATGGAGGGCGCGTTTGACGCCATGGGGTCGGGCGAGGTCGAAGAGCAATGGGCGCGCGAGCATCATGGCCTGTGGCTTAAGGAGTTGCAGGAAAAGGGCCATGCGCCTGATCCCGGCAAGGCCGCGCATCCTGCGGAATAACCATGGGGGCGCGTGCCTTTGGTCTCTGGCTGTGGGCGCTGGCGGGGGCAAGCCCTCTGGCAGCGCAAGAGTTCACCACGCTCAAAGGGCATGGCGGGCCGGTCATGGGGCTGAGCGTGCTGCCTGAGAGTGGCGAGGTCGTGTCGGTTAGTTTCGACAATTCCGTGGGCCTCTGGGAGGGACGCACCCCGCGCTGGTTCGAAGGTCACGCGGCGGCGGTGGTTGCGGTTGCGGCACTGGAGGATGGGCGGCTTGTGTCGGGGGGCGATGACTTTACGCTGATCGTCTGGGATAGGGAAACCGGAGAGGGCACCCGGCACGTTGGCCACAAAGGCAAGGTTGCGGCGCTGGATGTGTCGCCGGATGGGGCGTGGATTGCCTCGGCGAGTTGGGACGGCTCGATTGGGATTTGGCCGGTGGCGGGGGGGGCTGCGCGCTTTCTGACGGGGCATGATGCGGCGGTCAGCGATGTGGCATTCAGCAGCGATGGGTCGCTTTTGTATTCCTCGTCTGCGGATGGGTCATTGCAGGAATGGCGCTGGCAAGAGGTGGATGCCCCGCCGCGCGAACTGCTGAATCAGGGGTTTGGGATCAATAAGATCGTGTTGGGGCCTCAGGATGCGTGGCTGGCCTATGGCGCGGTTGACGGGGCCACGCGGGTGATCGACCCGGCAAGCGGTGAGCAGATCGCGGATTTCACGCTGGAGCGTCGCCCGGTGCTGTCTATGGCCCATCACGCCGCGACAGCGCAATTGGCGGCGGGGGATGGGCAGGGCTATATCATGGTGATCGACACGAATGCCTGGCAGATCGCCCGCGATTTTCAGGCCATGGCGCGCGGTCCGGTCTGGGCGTTGGATTTTTCGCCCGACGGGCGTATGATCTATGCGGGTGGGCTGAGCGAGGTCGTCTATGGCTGGCCGGTCGAGATGCTGGGCGCGTATGACCCGGCGGGCGAGACGGATCACAGTTTTTTGCGCGCGCCCGAGGAGATGGAAAATGGCGAGCGGCAATTCATGCGCAAATGCTCGATCTGCCATGCTCTGACGCCGCCGCCTTCGCGCAAGGCGGGGCCGACGCTCTATGGTCTTTTTGGGCGTCAGGCGGGGACAGTGCCGGGCTATGCCTATTCCGATATCCTCGATGGGGCTGGGATCGTCTGGAATGACACAACGATTGATGCGCTCTTCGACCTTGGACCGGATCACTATATCCCCGGCTCCAAGATGCCAATGCAACGGATCACAGCGGCTGAGGACCGGCAGGATATGATTGACTATCTTCGCCGTGCCACCGCAACAGAAGGGAACTGAGAGAATGAAAGCGATGATTGCGGCCTTTATCGCCTGCGCGGTGATCTCCGCCGCCGCCCCCACCGTGCTGCACGAGTTGGGCTATACGTCTGAGGCCAAGCGCGCGGGTGATGCTGTCCGGTTGGGTGACGCGGCCGAATGACGCCGCATCCCGCGCCCGAAGAAACAGCGGAGGATTATGGCCAGAACCTTGCGCATGCGTCGGTATTGATTATCGACGACGAGCCGGGAATGCGTAATTTCCTTATCAAGACGCTGGGGGCGCGGTGCCGTCACGTGGAGCAGGCGCGCACCTGTGCAGAGGGGGCGATGATTCTTGATCAGATGCATTTCGATCTGGTCATTCTCGACAACATCATGCCCGGCAAGACCGGCCTTGACTGGCTGGAGGAGCAGCGGCGGGTCGGGTTATTTGCCGATACGATCCTGATCACCGCCTACGCGGATCTTGATACGGCGATCAAGGCGCTGCGGGCGGGTGTCACGGATTTCGTGCTCAAGCCGTTTCGCGCCAACCAGATCCTGAATTCGGTCGCGCGTGCGCTGGACCGCAAATATCTGGCGCGGGAGAATTACCTGTTGCGGCACGAATTGTCGGCGGGCGGGCAGGCGGCGCGCGGTCGGCTGCTGGGGCATTCGCCCGCGATTCAAAGCGTGCGGGCGATGCTGGGCAAGCTGGCCCCTGCGCCCACCTCGGTTCTTTTCACCGGGGCAAGCGGGACCGGCAAAGAGATTGCGGCGCGTACCCTGCACGGGCTATCGAACAGGGCGGAGAAGCCCTTTGTCGCGGTTAATTGTGCCGCGATTTCGGCGGATCGGATTGCCGAGGAATTGTTTGGCGTGGTCGAGGATGGCCGCGCGCGCAAGGATGGTCTGCTGCTGCATGCGGATGGCGGCACGCTCTTGCTGGATGAAGTGGCGCAATTGCCCGAACATGTGCAGGCGGCGCTGCTGCGCGTGCTGGAGGACAAGCGTATTCGACCCATCGGGTCTGAACGGGAAATCCCGCTTAATCTGCGGTTCCTGTTTGCCACCAATGCCGATTTGAAGGCGGCGGTGAACGCCGGGCGGTTCCGGGCGGATCTGTTTCACCGGATCAATATCGTCAACGTGGAAATGCCCAGCCTCAAGGAGCGTCAGGAGGATATCGTTGAACTGGCGGCGCTCTTTATGAGCGAATTTTCGGGGGCGTTGGGGATGCCCGCGCTTGATCTTGATGCCGATGTCCTGCTCAAGCTGAGCCGCTATGACTGGCCCGGCAATGTGCGGGAATTGCGCAATCTCATCGAGCGGTCAGTGATCCTTGGGGCCTTTCCCGAGGAATTCGCGGGCTCTGGCCGGGGCGGCGGCGAGCAGGCCCTCGAGACGCTGGAATATGTCGAGCAGCGTCACATCATGGCGGTGCTCGATGCTTGCGGCGGCAACCGGGCCGAGGCGGCGCGACGTTTGGGCGTAGCGCGCAAGACGATTGACCGCAAATGCGCGGCTTGGGGTGTCTGAGGGGCTATTTTGGCGCGCGCGCGGCCATGACATCGCGGCCAAGGGTCAGCGTATAGGCCTCTAGCTCGGTCAGGGCGGTTTGCGCGGCCTCGGCGTCTGAACAGGCCAGCGCATCGGCGATGCGGGTGTGAAGGCCCACGATGGCCTCGCGCGAGCGGGCGGTAAAGGTGATCATATTCATCAGGGGCTGCATCGCCTCGACCGCGCCGGCGAGTTGATAGCTGAGCACCGGGTTGCCCGCACTGTCCACAAGCGCGCGGTGAAACGCCACGTCAGAGGCGCAAAAGCTTTCATCGGTCAGCCCCGGCTGTCCCTGCCGGTGAATCTCTGCGCGCATGGTGGCGAGCGTGTCGGGCGTGCGGCGCTGGGCCGCCAAGGGCGTGCAGGCGCGTTCCAAGGCATAGCGCGCCTCGCAGGCGGTATCAAAGCTGATACTGTTCATGCTGAGGAGCAGCGTGGCGGTGGTGATCTGCTGGCCATAGGCCTCGGGATAGCTGAGGCGGTTGACGAAGGCGCCGCCAAAGGCCCCGCGCTGGGTGCGAATGAGCGATTGCGCGGCCAGCCGTTTCAGCGCCTCGCGCACCGTGGGGCGCGACACGGCGAAGTGATCGGCAAGCTCTGCCTCGGAGGGCAGGCGTTCATCAACGATGAGCTGACCCGAGACGATCGCATCGCGGATCGCCTCGGCTATTTGGGCCGAAAGGTCGGCTTTGTTATCCGGATCAATTTTCATTTGTCATACATTTAAATGTCTGACAATTTAAACGCAAGAGGTGAGTCGCGGGGATGAGGCGATGATTGCAGCACAGGTCAGGCGAATGGGTGGGGGGCACTGGCTGGTGCTGTTCGCGCTTATTCTGGGGGCCTGGGCGCTGCTTTATGCGATGGCGTTGCCCGCAGATTTGCGCGATGGGGCGGTGATTTACGGCGCTGATTTCTTGCAAAGCCTGTGCATTGTCACGCCCGATGCCGCCGGATTTGGCCGCATCATCCTGATGTGGGCGCTGATGTCGGCGGCGATGATGGCCCCCACAGCACTGCCTGCCTTTGCGACCTATGAAGAACTGAGCCATACCGGCGAGACACAGTTCGGCACGCTGGTGGTGGGGTATCTGGGCGTTTGGCTTGGGTTTTCGGTGATCGCGGCAGGGGCGCAAATGGCGCTGTTTCAGGCTGGATTGCTGACGGCGTTTGGCGATAGCCGCTCTGGCGTCTTGTCGGCGGTTTTGCTGGCCGTGGCCGGGGCCTATCAGTTCAGCCCGGTCAAGGAGGCCTGCCTGTCGAAATGCCGCCGCCCGCTGTCGTTCTTCATGCAGCATTGGGATGAAGGTGCGCTGCGCAACGGCGTGCGGCTGGGGCTGGTGTGCCTTGGCTGCTGCTGGGCGCTGATGGCGCTGGCCTTTGTCGGGGGGGTCATGAACCTTGCCTTCATGGGGCTCGCGACGGTGATCATGGTTCTGGAAAAACTGCCCCAAGTTGGGCGCTATCTGACCCGGCCCTTGGGCGCGGTGCTGATGGCCGCATCGGTTTGGGTTCTGTTCACGTCAATCTAAGAGAGGAGGCCAAAAATGGCTCTGGATACTTTGGGCACAGTGCCCTGGGCGATCAAGGGGGAGTTGATCCTCAACTGCAACTGCACGGTATTCTGCCCCTGCGTGGTCTCTTTGGGCAAGCATGCGCCCACCGAGGGATATTGTCAGGCGTGGTCGGGCGTGCGCATCGACGAGGGCCATTATGGCGATGAGGACCTGAGCGGGCTCAACGTCGGTCTTATGCTGGAAATTCCCGGCCTGATGGCGCGCGGCAACTGGAAGGCGGCGGCCTTTATCGACGAGCGCGCAAGCGAGGCCGCTTATGACGCTTTGGTCAATATCTTCAGCGGCAAGGCGCGCGGCGCGACCGGCCTCTTTGGGGTGCTGGTCAGCGAGTTTATCGGGGCCGAACGCGCGCCGGTCATTTTCGAGACCGAAGGCAATGCGCGCCGCCTGATGGTGGGCAAGATGATCCAAGGCGAAGTGGTGCCGGTGCCGGGCCACAAGGGCGAGGATATTGTCGTCACCAACACCGAATACTGGATGGGGCCCGACATCACCGTTGCCACCGCCACCAAGGGGCGCGTGCGCGCCTTTGGCCGGGTGTGGGATTTTGACGGGCGCAGCGCGGAAATCTGCCAGATTGATTGGAAAGGCCCGCGCTGATGCTGCTGGCGGCGGATCATGTGCGCCTGATGGCGCGCTATAATGCGTGGCAAAACGCGCAGGTGATGCGTGCGATAGACGGGGTGAGCCGCAAGGTGCTGACCGAGGATCACGGGGCCTTCTTTGGCTCGATCCTCGGCACGCTCAACCATATTCTCTGGGCGGATCAGATGTGGCTTAGCCGGTTTGATGCCAGCGCCGCACCGCCCGAGACCCGCTTTGAGCAGAGCACAACGCTGACCCCGACGGGGGCCGCATGGAGTGCGGAACGGTTCACCACCGATGGGCGGATCAAGGCGTGGGCGGGGCGGGTGCACAGTATCGACCTTACCGGCAATCTGACGTTTTACTCTGGGTCCGTGGGCGGCGAGATCACCCGGCCGGTGGCCACCTGCGTCACCCATTTTTTCAACCACCAGACCCACCACCGGGGGCAGGTGCATGCGATGCTGACGCGCGCGGGCCTGTCCGCGCCGATTACCGACCTTGTTTTTATGCCTGAGGAGGCCCAATGAACGCTCCGCTTCTGTCCCCGTCGCGCCGCTTGCGCCGCACGCCCTTTTCCCAAGGGGTCGAGGCGGCGGGGGTCAAGGCCTATACGGTCTATAACCATATGCTGTTGCCCACGGTCTTTCGCTCGATCGAAGAGGATTATCGCCACCTCAAAGAGGCGGTGCAGGTCTGGGACGTGGCCTGCGAACGGCAGGTGGAATTGCGGGGGCCGGATGCGGGCCGCCTGATGCAGATGCTGACCCCGCGCGATTTGCGCGGCATGACGCCGGGGCAGTGTTTCTATGTGCCCATCGTGGATGAGACCGGCGGCATGCTCAACGATCCGGTGGCGGTCAAGCTGGCCGAGGACCGTTGGTGGATTTCGATTGCCGATAGTGATCTGCTCTATTGGGTCAAGGGGATCGCGCAGGGCTGGCGGCTGGATGTGCTGGTGGATGAGCCGGACGTGAGCCCGCTGGCCATTCAAGGCCCGCGCGCCGATGATCTGATGGCGGCGGTGTTTGGCGACGCGGTGCGCGATGTGCGGTTCTTCCGCTTTGGGCATTTTGATTTTCAAGGCCGGGATATGGTGATCGCGCGCTCGGGCTATTCCAAGCAGGGCGGGTTTGAAATCTATGTCGAAGGCAGCGATATTGGCATGCCGCTCTGGAATGCGCTGATGGAGGCGGGCAAGAGCATGGATGTGCACGCCGGCTGCCCCAACCTGATCGAGCGGATCGAGGGCGGATTGCTGAGCTATGGCAATGACATGACCGATGACAACACGCCGCATGAATGCGGGCTGGGCAAGTTTTGCAACACCCATACGGCGATTGGGTGTATCGGGCGGGATGCGCTGCTCCGCGTGGCCAAGGAAGGGCCGGTGCAACAGATCCGCGCCATTGCTATCGAGGGGGCGGCGGTGCCGCCCTGCCGCGAGTGGTGGCCGGTCCTGTCAGAGAAGGGGGCGCGTGTGGGCCGGGTGAGTTCGGCCACGTGGTCGCCGGATTTTGCCACCAACGTAGCCATCGGCATGGTGCGGATGACCCATTGGGAGGCGGGGACGGAGTTGCGAGTGGTGACGCCTGATGGGGAACGCCACGCCTCTGTGCAGGCGGGGTTCTGGGCCTGAGAGGGGGCATGGGGGCGCTGCCCCCGCCGCCCGTTCCGGGCGTCCCCCCCGAGGTATTTTTGGCCAGATGAAGCGAGGCGCGCGCGCCTTGCAGAAAGAAGGAGAGAGAGATGTTCAAGGCATTGGTCGTCGAGAAAGACGCGGAGAGCGGCAAGACATCGGCAGGCGTCAAAGAGTTGACGCTTGCGGATCTGCCCGAGGCCGAGGTGACGGTTGCGGTCGAATATTCCACGGTGAACTACAAGGACGGGCTCTGCATCGGGCCGGGCGGCGGTTTGGTGCGGTCCTATCCGCATGTGCCGGGGATTGATTTTGCCGGCACGGTCGAGGCGAGTGATGATGCGCGCTACAAGCCCGGTGACCGTGTGGTTTTAACCGGCTGGCGCGTGGGCGAGGCGCATTGGGGCGGATATGCGCAGAAGGCGCGGGTGCGCGCCGATTGGCTGGTGCCGCTGCCCGAGGGGTTGGATACCCGCGCGGCGATGGCGGTGGGCACCGCAGGCTTTACCGCCATGCTGGCGGTGATGGCGCTTGAGGATCACGGGCTCAAACCGGGGCATGGCGAAGTGCTGGTCACAGGTGCCGCAGGTGGTGTGGGATCGGTGGCCACGGCCATTCTGGCGCATCTGGGGCATGAGGTGGCTGCCGTGACCGGACGCCCCGAGCAAGAAGGCTATCTGCGCGGATTGGGGGCCAGCCGCATCGTGCCGCGTGAGGAACTGGCGGAGACCGTCAAGCGACCGTTGGAGAGCGAGAACTGGACCGGCTGCGTCGATGCCGTGGGCGGGGCCATGCTGGCGCGGGTGTTGGGCCAGATGAAATACGGCGCAAGCGTTGCAGCCGTGGGATTGGCGGGGGGCGCGGGCCTGCCAGCGACGGTCATTCCGTTCCTGTTGCGCGGCGTCAACCTGTTGGGGATCGACAGCGTGATGCAGCCCTATGCCAACCGGGTCCGCGCCTGGGAGCGGATCGCGCGGGATTTGCCCATGGACAAGCTGGAGGCGATGATCACGCCCGCCACGCTGGAGGATTTGCCGCGTCTGGGGGCAGATATCCTGAAAGGGCAAGTCAAGGGCCGGGTTGTGGTTGATCTGAACGGCTGAGGCTTGCCAAACCCTGCGCCCGCCGCTAGCCATGGCGGGCGGGGGAGTATGGTATGACAGATCAGGCGGGTATCATCATCAGGCTGGCGCGCGAGGCGGATTTCGCAGCGCTCTGGCCCATCCTGCGGGATGTGATCCGGGCAGGCGATACCTATGCCATCGAACCGGGGCTGACCCGCGAGGCGGTGCGTTCTCTGTGGATGGAGATGCCGCGCGCCACCTATGTGGCTGAGCGCGGTGGCGAGGTGCTGGGCACCTATTATCTCAAGACAAATCAGGCCGGTGGCGGGGCGCATGTGTGCAACGCCGGCTATATGGTGGCTGAGGCCGCGCGCGGGCAGGGTATTGCGCGGGCCATGTGTGTGCATTCTCAGGACGAGGCCCGCGAATTGGGCTATCTGGCGATGCAGTTCAATTTCGTGGTCGAGACCAACCGGGGCGCGATTGCGCTTTGGCAGAGCCTTGGGTTTGAGACAGTCGGCCATTTGCCACGGGCCTTTCGCCATCCTGAGGCCGGTCTGGTGGATGCGCGCGTCATGTATAAATGGCTGGGCGACGCGGCTGACTAAGCTCAGGCATGTCGGCTTAGGAATTGCGTGAGCCTGCCCGCGAAGGCCTGTGGCGCCTCAATCAACCCGAGGTGGCGCAGGGCGGGGTGGATATGGCACTGGCTGCCTGCGATCTCTGACGCGATCGCCTCGGCCATGGCAGGTGTCGAGCCACTGTCATTCTCGCAGGTCATGACAAGCGCGGGCGGTGTCAGAGGTGGCTGGGGCCGGATCAATTCGGTCACGCCCTCTGCCAGCACCAACCGATGCGCCGCGTAGCTGGCGGGATCGGTGGCGAGCACGGTCTGGCGGATGGCGTCTACCTTGGCGGGGTTTTCTGCGCGAAATTCTGGGGTGAACCAGCGGTCCAACGCGGCGTCGATCGTGGCCGCCGGACCGCCCGCAGCGGCATCCCGCGCCTGCGCCGCGACCCGCGCCTGAAGATCGGGGGCGCGTTCGTGGGGGGAATTGAGGATCGCGAGGGCGGTCACGCGGGCAGGATGATCAAGCGCTGCGCGCCGGTTGATCATGCCCCCCAGCGAAAACCCCACGAGGGCCGCGCGCGGAATGTCGAGCCGGTCCATCAAGGAGATGAGTTGGGTTGAGAGCGCGGTGAGGGTAAGCGGGCCGGGGTGCGGCGTGCTTTGACCGTGGCCGGGCAGATCGTAGCAGAGCACGCGAAAGTGTCGGGCAAGCAGAGGGGCGATCACCCCCCATGTGCTGTGGCGCGAGAGGCCGAGGCCGTGGATCAGCACCACGTGAGGTGCATCCAAAGGCCCGGTCAGGTCATAGGCCGTGCCCTCGGGTGTGCGCGCCATTCAGACCCCCGCCGGATTGTCGACATCATGGCCCATCTCGCGCAGATCTTCGTAGCGGTTGCCGATGCGGTGATGCGGATGACCGCCCACCGAGGCACCAAGGGCGAGGATGATTTCATCCTCGGCGGGCGCGTCCGGCACAACGGTGTGGATGGTCTGGTAATGCGAGCGCCGCCCGGCGTCGTCCTTGTCCATCAGCGGGATCATCAGCGCTGCGCCTGCGGCACCGCGTGTGTTTGTAAACGCGAGATAGGTCTTGGCCTTGACCGCATCGCGGAACTGGTTGCCGAACCAGAGCGTATGGGTGAGGGCCATGGCATGTTCCAATTCGCCACCCATACCCACGACGCTGGCCTTGCCATATCCCTCAAGCCGGTCGCCGGTGACATCAAGGATCATGTCGGTCAGCAGGCGGCCAAGAACCGGGCCTTGATCGCGGATTTCGGGGCCGAGATCCTCGACATGGCCGCGCCCGAACCACGGGTTGCGAATGATCGCCAGGGCGGCGACCAGCAGCGTGGGGTCGGCGACGTCCTTGCCGCCTTCGCGGTGGGTGCGTTGCACGAGGGTAAGGCTGCGGCGAAGCTCTAGGGTCATGGTCTGTCCTGCGTGTTCTGGGGTGCCGAGGCGGCGGGTCGGGGGAAATTCGCACAAAAGCAGCATTCTTGAAAACGAATTGTTTTGCTGCAAATATGCGGGAAATTCGAATTGAGAGCGCACCCCTATGAACATCACCGCCCTGCAGACGTTTCTGGCCATTGTCGAGACCGGCAATCTGGTGCGGGCCTCGCAAAAGCTGAACGTGACGCAATCAACGGTGACAGCGCGGCTCAAATCGCTGGAAGAGGAGTTGGGCCAACAGCTTCTCAATCGGCAGAAATCGGGCACGACGCTGACGCCTGCAGGCACCAAGCTGTTGCGCTATGCGCGGATCATGACCGGGCTTTGGCGGCAGGCGCGCTATGAAACGGGCCTGCCTGCGGGGTTGAGTTCGGTCTGCACCTTTGGCTGTGACCGCGAGTTGTGGCACGGGCCGGGGCGGGCGTTTTTTGACGGGGTGGTGCAGGGCCATCCTGATATGGCGGTGTCGGTGCAGCAGGGCGGCGGGCGCGAGTTGGAGGATTGGCTGGCGGCGGGGCTGGTGGATGTGATCCTGACCTATGGGGCCTCGGCGCGGGGCAATCAGACCGCGCATGCGTTGCCGCCCGAGGAATTGGTGCTCTATTCTGACCGCGAAGTGACTTCGATCCGGGCTGATCCCAAGTATATTTTCGTGGATCATGGCGAGGAGTATCGCCGCGCCCATGGCGAGACGTATCACGATGCCGGAATCGCGCGGGTGAGTTTTGACAGTTCGTTTTGGGCGCTGCAATTCCTGCTGGAGCGGGGGGGCTCGGCCTATCTGCCGCGTGCGCTGGCGGCACCACTGGTGTCGGAGGGGCGGCTTTTTGAGTTGCGCGAGGCCCCGATCTATAGCCGCAAGAAGATGCTGGTGGTGAATGACAGTGCGGCGGCCAATTGGGATTGGTTCGCGCCCTTGGTGGGCGCGCTGAGGGCGCGATCTGCGGATTGGCTGGAGCATCCGGACCGGCGGTTTGTCATTCCGGGTTAGGGTGCCTTGCGCCCCGCAGCCCCCTTACCGCAGAAAGCCGCGCTCTTGGTCCGGGGTCATCGGCTGGCCTGCGCCGGTGGCGGTGAAATAGGCATCAAGCGTTTCGAGCGCGGAGGCGGGGGCATATCCGGCCTCGGCCCCTGCGTTACCGGCTTGCGCCATGGCAAATTGCAGCTGCCATCCGGCATCCTCGCGGCAGGCGACGGCGACAAAGCCACCGCGTCCGGGCGTTGCCGCCTCATATTCCCGGCAGAACTGGCCTGCGGCATCGGTGAAGGAGGCGACCACCGTCAGGGCGGTGCCATCGGGCAGTTGCGCGGCATTGCCCGAAGGCAGGCTGTCCAAATGTTCGGTCAGGGCGGTGCTGAAGGGCGCACCAACCGGCGTTTCAGCCCCGTTTGACAGCATCAGCCCCGCGCCCAGACCCACGGCAAGCGCAAGACTGGCGGCGAGTGCCATCGGCTGCCAGCGGGTTGGCGCGGCGGGCGCTGGCGCGGTGCGAAGGGGCACCACGTTAGAGGCCTCTGGCGGGGCGCTGGCCGCGCCCATCGCGCGGATGCGTGCGACGAGCGCGTCGGAAACCTGCGCCTCGGGCAGGTCCTGCATCGCTTGGCGCGCCAATTCCGCGGTCTCGACAAAAAGCGCATAGCGCTCGGCCAAGTCCGGGTCTGCGGCGATGCGGTCGTGCAACGCCTCGGCTTCGCTGCCGGTGATCTCGCCATCGGCGAGGGCCATCAATCTGTCGTCATCCATCTGCATCGGTGTGATCCTTCCCCTGACACGGGGTTAACGGCTGGGGTCTCGGTCTATTCCCACGGATTTTGCAAGCGCTAAGCGCGCCCGACTGAGGCGGCTCATCACGGTGCCTTGGGGAATGTCGAGAGTGGCGGCGGTTTCGGCATAGCTGAGCCCTTCGATGCAGACGAGGTGCAAGACCTGCCGCTGGTCGTTGGGCAATTCCTCCATCGCGCGACGCACGGCGTTCAGGGTCAGGCGATCATCGGTTTGGGCGGCGCTGTCCAAGGGATCGGGCTGGGGGCTTTCGTGGATGTCCACCACCTCACCACGGGTGGCATCGCGGCGCAGCGTGTCGATCCAGGCATTGCGCAGGATGCGAAAGAGCCAGGGTTGCAATTGGGTCGCGGGGTCAAACCGGTCGCGGGCGCGAAACGCCCGTTCGGCGGTGATCTGCACCAGATCATCGGCCAGATCGCCCCGACGGCAGAGCGAGAGGGCAAAGCGTTTGAGGGCAGGCAGCAAGGCCACGACATCCTCGGTAAACTTGTCTGGCATTGCGGCGCGGCCTTTGAAACGGGGGCGGGAATAAAACCGGGGTTACAGCGTTTTGTGTAACATGGCATGTTGAGGCAAGGCGACAAGAGGGGAAATTCCGTGCGCGTGTTACGAGCGATACTGGTCTGGGTTCTGATCCTTGGGCTTGTGCCTCTTGGACCTTGGCCTGAGGGGGGCTTTTCTGCTTCGATGGCTTGGGCCGATGACGGCGACGGCGGTGATGGTGATGGTGACGGCGACGGCGACGGGGATGATGGGGATGACGGGAGCAGCAGCAGTAGCAGCAGCAGTAGCAGCAGCAGTGGCAGCCGAAGCGGTGGCAAGTCTGGCGGGATTGGAACGGGTGAGACCACGCTTCGCGACTATCGCCGCAATCTGCGTGCGCTCTTTCGGGGCGCGTTGCCAGAACCTGCGCGGCAGGCCGCCCGCGCCCAAGCCCCCCGTGCAGCGCCACGCCCAACCGAAGCCCCCAACGAAATCATTGCGCGCGGGCTGAATGATGTGGATGCCGCCGCTTTGGTGGCGCAGGGCTATGGCATTATCGACCGCATTGATCTGGTTAGCCTTGGTGTGAACATCCAACGCCTTTCGGTGCCAGAGGGCACCACGCTGGACGAGGCGCGGGCGGCGGTGCAGGCGTTGCCCACCGGCGAGACGGCGGATTTCAACCATTATTACCGGGTCGAAGCCGAGGAAAGCCGCGCGCCGGATGAGGAGACCAGTGATCCCCTGCCTTGTGAGGGGCTGCATTGTCCGGCGCGGGCCCTGATTGACTGGCCCAACCCTCTGGGGCCGCAGGGATGCGGTGCGCCGGTGACGATCGGGATGATCGACACCGGGATCAACACCGATCACAGCGCGCTTACGGGCGCGCAGGTGGCACTGACGCGGGTGGCCCCTGAGGATTACAACGCCTCGAGTGCCATTCATGGCACGGCGGTGGCGGCGCTGCTGGTGGGCGATCCGGCCTCCCGTGCGCCGGGGCTCTTGCCGGGAGTTCCGCTGGTGGCGGTGGATGCGTTTCACAAGGAGTCGGGGGATGAGCGCGCCGATGCCTTTACGCTGGTACGGGGCCTTGATCAGCTGGTCGGGGCCGGGGCGACGGTGATCAACCTCAGCCTTGCGGGGCCGCCCAACAGCGTCTTGCAAGAGACGTTGGCAGCGCTTGAGGCGGCGCAGACTGTCGTTGTGGTGGCAGCGGCGGGGAATGGCGGGCCAAACGCGCCGCCCGCCTATCCCGCCGCCTATGACAGCGTGATTGCCGTGACAGCGGTGGACAAGGCCGGGGGGATCTATCGCCGCGCCGGGCGGGGGCCGCATGTGGATCTGGCGGCACCGGGGGTCGAGGTCTGGACTGCGGCCTCGGTTCAGGGGGCGCGGTGGAAAACCGGCACCTCTTTTGCGGTGCCTTATGTGACGGCGGCGGTGGCGCTCTGGCAACAGGGCAATCCGGGGATGACCCCGGCAGAGCTGCGCGCGGCGCTTAGCCAGAGCGCCGCCGATCTGGGCGCGCCGGGCGTGGATGACATCTTTGGCCATGGGTTGCTGGATCTGGGTGGGCGTTGCCCGGTGCTGGGAGACGCGGCAATCTTGCCGGTTCTGGCCGACTAGGCGCCGTTCTCAGCGGTGGCGCTCAAGCAGTGGGCGCAGTGCGACGCGGGCACCCAATTTGCTGGCCAAAAGGTAAATGCCGCCGATCTTGCGATGCAGGAACATCGTGGCGGGGGGCGGCACATGCGTCAACTCACGCTCTGAGCCCATGGCCATACCCATGTCGCGCAGGGTGCGGACCAGATCGGAGGCCCCGAAATCAAACGCTGTGCTTTGGCGCAGCGGGGCCATGGCGGTGTTGAACATCTCGAGGATCAGGGCCTGATGCCGGGGGGCGGTGGCGGCGCTGAAATAGCCGATACGCAGCATGGCCGCGCGGGTGCGTGCGGCATCCTCGTCCAATGCCGCGTTGAGCAGGGTGCGAAACTCCTCGGTGAGGGCCGGATCAATCGCCATCACCGCCCCGAAATCCAAAAGCACGATCCGTCCCGAGGCGGGATCAAAGCGGTAATTGGCCAGATTGGGATCGGTCTGCATCAGGCCAAACTCCAACAGTTCACGCAAGGTCAGGTCAATCAACTGTTGCGCCACGTGATCGCGCAGATCTTGGGGCGCATCGGTCAGTGCATCTATGGGTTGGCTGTCGACATAGGTCATGGCCAGCACCTCGGGCGTGCTGAGGTCGGGGTGCAGCTCGGGCAGGCGGAATGCATCTGAGCCAGACAGAAGCGTCTGAAACGCCGTCAGGTGGCGGGCCTCTGCGATATAATCCGCCTCTTGATGCAGTTGCGCCTTGGCCTCGTGCAGCATCGGGGCAAGGTCCATCTCGCGCGGGATAAGACCCGGAACGCGCAGGAGCGTTGCCAGATTGTCGATATCGCTGTCGATGCTGGCGCGCACGCCGGGATATTGCACCTTGATGGCCAGATCGCGACCATCGGGCGTTTGGGCGCGGTGGACCTGTCCGATAGAGGCGGCGGCGAAGGGGCGCAAATCAAAGCGCTTGAACCGCCCATACCAGCCTGTGCCCCATGCGGTGTTAAGCACGGATTGCAACTGCTTGGGTGGCATATGCGGGGCCTCGGCCCGCAATGCCGCCATGATTGCGGTCATCTCGGGCGGCAGCACAAGGCCTGTATCCATCGAGAGCATCTGCCCCAGTTTCATCGCAGCGCCCCGCATCTGACCCAGATCGCGGGTGACGCGGCGGGCCGTGGCGGGGCTGAGCAAGAGGCCGGGCAGATGCGGGCGCTGGCCCTGCGCCATCTGGCGCAGGCCACCGGCCAGCATATCCCCCATGATGCCGGTGGTCATGCCACCCAGCCGCAGCATGCGCCCAATGCGGTGGCCGGGCACGGGGGCGGTGCGGGTCTGATTGTTCTGTTCGGTCATGCCGCCTGCCTCTGCTCAGCCTTGGTGAGGGGCTAGATGGGGCGGGCGCGCGCGATTGCCAGCCTTAGGCCGTGGCACCGGGTACAAGGCGAAAGTCAATTTGCGTGATCCGGGGCGGGGCCTCGCCCTTGAGGCGGCGCAGGATGTGGTCGGCGGCGACATAGCCGATATGTTCGCGGTTCGAGGCGATGGTGGTCAGCGGCGTGGGCAATGCCTGCCCGATACTCAGCCCGTTGAACCCGGCCAAGGCGATGTCATGGGGCAGCGCGAGACCGGCGGTTTGACAATGAAAGACCCCACCGACAGCCATGTCGTCATTGGAAAAAAAGACCGCATCGGGGGCTGCCTTGCTCTGGCTGAGCAACCGGGCCAGCCCTTCTCGTCCCAAGGGCACAGAGGAGGGACCATCGAGGATAAGCGTGTCGGATAGGGTGAGGCCCGCGTCGCTTAGCGCATCCTTGAAGCCGTCCAGCCGGGCAAGGGCGCGGAAATCTGTGGCGATGTCATGGCCGATATAGGCCATCCGGCGATACCCGCGCCCGATCAGGTAATGCGCCATGGTTCGGCCTGCGGCGCGGTGCGAAAAGCCCACGGCCAGATCGGCGGGGTCTGGGTCTGTATCCATCACCTCGACCACGGGCAGTTCGGCGGCACGCAAGAGTGCGCGCGTGGCCGCGTTGCCAGAGGTGGGCGCAAGAACGAGGCCTGCTGGTCGCCATGACAAAAGATCGCGCAGCAGGTGTTCTTCGCGGCTGGCGTCGTAATGCGAAATGCCCAAGATCGGATGATAGCCATCATCCTCAAGCCGACGCTCCAGCCCTTTGAGCACATCGGCAAAGACGATGTTGGAGAGCGAGGGCAGGACCACCGCGATCTGGCGCGACGCCCCGCCCGCGAGCGTTCCGGCAAGGCGGTTTGGCATGTAGTTTAGGGCCTGTGCGGCGCGCTCGACCTTTTGGCGGGTGGATTTGGCCACGGCGCTGCCGCCCCGCAAGGCGCGGCTGGCGGTGATCTCGCTGACGCCTGCGGCCTTGGCCACCTGAGAGAGGGTGGGCCGACGGATAGGGGGTTCGGGCGCGTTCGGGTCCATATCCCCAGATTGCGCAAAATGACGGCGCTGTCATTGAGAATCTGTAGCAGAGGAATGATTTTTGGGGCTGGTGGCACCTGATGTTTGAGACTGAGAGGAATGGCGGGGCAGGTTCTGTTCGGGCAGAAATAGACCTTGACCCCAAGCGATGAACCGCGCGGTGATCGTCCGTTGCATAGGCGCTGTAATTTGACGGGCGGGCATTTCGTTTCTGAAAATATATGATAATTATCAATGTTTTGATTTGAAGTAACAGTGCCCGTCCGAGGGGACAGGCGGGTGCTGCGCGGCGGTGACCGCGGCGCTTTGAGGCCGCACCTTGGGGATAGGGGCCAAGGTGCCTGTCAGGCCGGATCGCTGTCGTTTGTAAATTGGCGCGCGCGCCGATCTTGCGGCAATGAGGCGGTGGGTTAGAACCATGTTGACAGCGCTGTCATAACTTGGTTCAGTCTGGGTCGAGGGGGATTTGGCGTGCGTATTCTGATTACCGGAGCGGCGGGATTTATCGGTCAGCGCGTTGTTCGCGCGCTCTCTGAGCGTGACAGCCTGATCGTGGACGGACAGGACCGCCGGATCGCGGCCATCTTGGCCACCGATATTGCCGAGGCTCCGTTGGCTGATCTGGCGCAGTCCTGCCGACGGGTGCATGCGGTGCCCGGCCCCTTGGGCAGTGCCGACGTGCTGGCGCGGATTGTCGAGGATGCGCCCGAACTGGTGATCCATCTGGCCGGTGTCGTCTCGGGGCAGGCAGAAGAGGATTACGCGCTGGGCATGGCCGTTAACCTGCAATCCACGATTGCCCTGATCGACGCCTGCCGTAGCCTGCGCAAGCCGCCGGTCTTTGTCTTTTCCTCGTCGGTCGCGGTGTTTTCCTGCGCCGACAATGACACGATTTCAGAAGAGACCTTGCCTGCGCCGCTGTCTTCTTATGGCACGCAAAAGCTGATGGGCGAGTTGCTGGTGCGCGATGCCAGCCGCAAGGGATTTATCAAAGGCCGCGCGCTGCGCTATCCGACCATCGCGGTGCGGGCGGGCAAGCCCAACCGCGCCGCATCAGGCTTTGCCAGCGGGATCATCCGCGAGCCGTTGGCCGGTGTTGCGGCCGAGTTGCCGGTGGGGCGCGGATTGCGGATGCATCTGGCCTCGCCTGCCAAGGCGCTTGACTATACGCTGACCGCCATTGGGCTGGCGCAAGCCGATCTGGGGCTGGAGACCACCGTCACCTTGCCGGGGATTTCGGTGACAGTTGGCGCGATGCTGGAAACGCTAGAGGCCGTGGCGGGCGCAGAGGTGGCGGCGCGGGTGACAGAGCAGCCCGATGCCGCGATCGAGCGGATCGTGAGCACATGGCCGGGGCAGATCATGACGCCACGCGCCGAGGCGCTGGGATTTGCACCCAACCGGGATTTTGCCGAGATTGTTCGCGAATATATGGATAGTCTGACAACAGGCTAACGGGGTGCGGGAGGCCCCGGTGGACTGAACCAACGAAAACAAAGGAGGAGGATCACATGAAACATTTTGCACTCGGAGCGTTTGCCGCGCTGGGTTTGGCCACGGCGGCAGAGGCGCAACAGAATATCGTGGTGGGGCATGCGCTCTCGCCCACGTCGCATTACGGGGTGGGGGCGCAGGCCTTTATCGACACGCTGACCGAATTGTCGGGCGGTGCCTTTACCGGCGAGCAGGCCCCCGCCGGGCAGTTGGGCGGCGAGCGGGATATGATCGAAGGCTTGCAGATCGGCTCGCTGGATGTGGTCATCACGTCGACCGGCCCTCTGGGGAATTTCGTGCCGCAGGTCTATGCGCTCGATCTGCCGTTCCTGTTTCGCGACTATGACCATGCCCGCACTGTGCTGGATGGCGAGATCGGGCAGGAATTGCTGGATGAGATCAGCAAGAATAATCTGGTGGCGCTGGCCTGGTCCGAGAACGGGTTTCGCCATGTGACCAACTCGCAGCGCGCCGTGCGCACGCCAGAGGATCTGGCGGGGCTCAAGCTGCGCACGATGGAGAACAAGGTGCATATGGCGGCGTTCGAAGGTATGGGCGCGGCCCCCACGCCGATGGCCTTCCCCGAGCTGTTTTCGGCCCTGCAACAAGGTGTGGTCGACGGGCAGGAAAACCCGGTCACGGTGATCACGGCGTCGAAATTCTGGGAGGTGCAGAAATATGTCTCGCTCACCGGGCATGTCTATTCGCCTGCCGCTGTTCTGGCCTCGCCGGTTCTGCTGGACGGTCTGACCGACGAGCAGCGCGGCTGGTTCGATGAGGCGGCCAAGGCCTCGGCAGCGGCGACGCGGGCCGAGGTCAACCGGCTGGAAGAGGCGGGTGTTGCGCTTTTGCGGGAAAACGGCATGGAGGTGATCACCGATATCGACAAGGCCCCCTTTGCCGCGCTGGCGGAACAGGCCTCGTATTCCGTTTACACGGATCAATACGGTGGCGAGATGATCGAACGGATCAAGGCCGTCGAGTGATCCAAGGCACGAAGCTGATCCCGGTGCGTCCCACGCACCGGGGCGGACGGAAGGGCGCGCATGACGTTGTTTCTGAGATTTGAGGCCATCACCACGCAACTGGCCCTGCGGTTGGCGATTGTCTTTTTGCTGATCGCGGTCGGTCTTGCGCTGTATCAGGTGACCACGCGGTTTGTGTTCGGGCACCCGTCGACATGGTCCGAGGTCATCACGCGCTCGGCGATGATCTGGTGCGTGTTTCTGGCCGTGGCCCCGGCGTTCCGTGAGGGGGCGATGATCGCGGTTGAAATCGTGCAAAAGATCTTGCCGCCCCGTCTGGGCTTTGCGCTTTACCTCGTGTCGATGAGCCTGTCGGTGGTGTTTTTCTGCATTCTCTTTTGGCAAGGCTGGGCGATGACCGAACGGGTCATGTCGCAAAAGCTGGCGGCGTTGGAAATCTCGATTGCCTGGGTCTATGCGGCGCTGCCGGTGGGATCGGTGTTTATCCTCTTGGCCATTCTCGGTTGCATGTTGCGGGCGGTTCAAAAGGGCGCGGTTGCGTTCTCGGCGGATTTGCAATGAACGCTGCCCTTGCCCTTTCGCTCGCGATCTTTTTTCTGGCTGGCGTGCCGATTGCGGTGGCGATTGGTCTGGCTTCGGTCATCGGGATCGAGGCCAATGGGCGCTTGCCGCTGCTGTTGGTGGCGCAGCGCATGTTCACGGGCATCGACAGCTTTCCGCTGATGGCGATCCCGCTTTTTATTCTGGCGGGCAATCTCATGTCGGCGGGGGGGATTTCGCATCGTTTGGTGGAACTGGCGAAATCCATCGTGGGCGGTATCCAAGGCGGGCTTGCGGCCTCTTGCGTGCTGACGTGCATGATGTTCGCCTCGGTCTCTGGCTCGTCGGTGGCAACGACCTTTGCGATTGGTGCGATCCTGATACCGGCGATGGTGAAACATGGATACCCCGCGCCGATGGCGGCCTCGGTTCAGGCGAGTTCCGCCGAACTGGGCGTGCTTATTCCGCCGTCGATTCCATTGATCCTTTATGGCGTGTCGACGGATACCTCGATTGGCCAGTTGTTCCTTGCAGGCATCGGACCGGGGTTTTTGGTGGCGGGGTCGCTGATGGCCCTGGTGCTGATCCTGTGCCGTGTGCGGGGTATCGGGCTTGAGGATGGGCGCGACCGGCCAAGGGTTGGCCCGGCGCTCTGGTCTGCCTTGCCCGCGTTGATCGTGCCGGTGGTCATCTTGGGCGGCATTTATTCGGGCGTTTTCACGCCGACCGAAGCGAGCGCCGCCGCTGTGGCCGCCGCCGTGATCGTGGGCATGGTGTTCTACCGCGAGTTGCGGTTTGCGGACCTGCCCGAAATCCTGAAAAAGACGGTGTTGGCGACGGCGGCGATCATGTTGATCATCTCGGCGGCGGCGCTCTTCTCGTTTCTCATCACGCGCTCGGGTCTGCCCAATGAAATCGCGGCTTGGTTCAAGGATATTTTCGAGAGCCGCTTTGCGTTTCTCTTGGTGGTGAACCTGATGCTGCTGGTGGTGGGCATGTTCATCGAGACCTCGGCGGCGATCCTTGTGCTGGCGCCAATTCTGGCCCCGATTGCCGTGTCTTACGGGGTTGATCCCGTGCATTTCGGGCTGATCCTTGTGGTCAATCTGGCGCTGGGGATGATCACGCCGCCGCTGGGCGTCAATCTATTCGCGGCCTGTGCGGTGGCCAATCTCTCGATTGAAAAGGTCATTCCGCATCTTTTCTGGTTCGTGCTGACCGTGTTCGGGGCCTTGATGCTGATCACCTATATTCCGGCCATTACGCTCTGGCCGATGCAGACCATTCTTTCGGTGGGACAATGACAGAGATCGTGCATTTTGTTGGGCTGGGGTCGATGGGCCTTGGCATGGCGCAATCGGCGCTGCGGGCGGGGTTCGAGGTGTATGGCCATGATCCGGACGCGGGGCGTCGCGATTTGCTGGTTGCGGCGGGGGCGCGCGCGCTGAATCGGGGTGCGCCCAAGGCGGCGGTGCTGGTTTGTGTTGTGCTCAATGCCGCGCAGACGCGCGATGCACTCTTTGGGGCGCAAGGCTGGGCCGGAGGGGTGCAGGCGGGCGGTGTGATCCTTGGCTGTGCCACGGTCGCGCCGGAGTTTGCCCGCGAGATGGAAGAAGAGGCCTCGCGCCGGGGGCTGCTCTATCTGGATGCGCCGATTTCCGGCGGGGCGGTCAAGGCGGCCGAGGGGCGGCTTTCGATCATGGCGTCAGGCCGGGCCGAGGCGTTTGACCGGGCCGATGCGGCTTTGGCGGCATTGGCCGAAACGGTGCATCGCTTGGGCGATTGCGCCGGGCCGGGATCGGCGATGAAGGCGGTCAATCAATTGCTTGCGGGCGTGCATATCGCGGCCATGGGCGAGGCGCTGAGCCTTGCCACCTCGCAGGGGCTGGATCTGGCCCGTGTGCTGGAAGTGATCAAGGTCTCGGCGGGCAATTCGTGGATGTTCGAAAACCGCGCGCCGCATGTGATCGAGGCGGATTATGCCCCGCGTTCGGCCATCGACATCTGGCCCAAGGATCTTGGGATCGTGGCAGAGATGGCCGCGCGCGTGGCTCTGCCTTTGCCGCTGGTTGCGGCGGCGCTGGCGGAATATCGCGCGGCGTCGGGCGCGGGATTGGGGCGCGAGGATGATGCGGCCATCACCAAACACATTGCGGCCCGCGCCGGATTGCGCCTGCCGGGGGACGCCTGATGCTGCTGGGCTGTATTGGCGATGATTTCACCGGATCAAGTGATCTGGCCAATACGCTGACCAAGGCCGGGATGCGCACGGTGCAATATGTGGGCGTGCCGGATGCGCCTGCCGATACGGGGGTTGAGGCGGGGGTGGTCGCTCTCAAATCCCGATCTATCCCTGTGGCCGAGGCGGTGGCGCACGCGCTGGCGGCGCTAGAGTGGTTGCGCGCGCAGGGCTGCCAGCAAATCCTGTTCAAATATTGCTCGACGTTTGATTCAACGCCCGAGGGCAATATCGGCCCGGTGGCCGAGGCCTTGGCCGATGCCTTGGACGCGCGGCAGGTGATCTTTTGCCCGGCCTTTCCGGGGGCGGGGCGCACGGTTTATCAAGGGCATCTCTTTGTGAAGGATCGCCTGCTGAGCGAAAGCGGGTTGCAGCATCATCCGCTGACGCCGATGACCGATCCTGATATTCGCCGCTGGCTGGGCGCACAGGTGCGCGGCACGGTCGGGCATCTGGACGCGCAGATCGTGCGGCAGGGGCCAGAGGCGATCAAGGCGGCCCTTGCGGCACAAGAGCATCGGTTGATTGTCGCGGATGCGGTCAGCGATGCGGATTTGGTGGCCTTGGGCCACGTGGCGGCAGAGTCGCCGCTGATCACAGGGGGATCAGGGATCGCCATGGGCCTGCCTGACAATTTTCGGGCGCGGGGGCAGTTGGCGGGCAAGGCTGGTGCGTGGCACGGGCAGTCTGGTCCGGTGGTCGTTCTGTCCGGGTCCTGTTCCGAGGCCACGCGCGGGCAGGTGGCGCGGCATGCAACCGCGCATCCGGCGCGGGAAATCTCTGCGGCTGACGTCATGGCGGGCCGGGTTGCGGCGGAGGATCTGGCGGATTGGGCCGCTGCGCAGGAAGGGATTGCGATGATCTATTCCTCTGCCGATCCGGCACGGGTGGCGCAGGATCAGGCGCAGTTCGGCGCTGTGGCAGTGGCGGGGGCCATTGAGGCGCTCTTTGCGGCACTGGCGCGCGCATTGGTGGCGCGTGGTGTGACACGGCTTGTGACTGCAGGCGGCGAGACTTCGGGCGCGGTGGTCGAAGCGTTGGGATTGAAAGAGCTTGAGATCGGACCCGAGATTGCCCCCGGCGTGCCGGTGATACGGGCGGGGCATGACCTTGTGCTGGCGCTCAAATCGGGGAATTTCGGCGGGCCGGATTTCTTTGTCGAGGCGGCGCAGCGGATGGAGACCTCGACATGAGCGAAAACCGCCTGCGCGAAGACCTGTGTTTCTGGGCCAAGTCGCTGTTTGACCGGGGGCTGACCGGCGGGGCCTCGGGCAATATCTCGGTGCGGACCGAGGATGGCGGGCTGTTGGTCACGCCGACGGGGGTCAGTATGGGGCGGCTCGATCCGGCACGGCTGAGCCGGTTTGACGCGGGCGGGCGGCTGATTTCGGGCGATCCGCCGACCAAGGAAATGCCGCTGCACGCGGCGTTCTATGAGACGCGGCAGAGTGCGGGGGCAGTGGTGCATCTGCATTCCACGCATTCCGTCGCCCTCTCGATCCTGCCCGACACGGACCCTGACAATGCCATTCCGCCGCTTACCGCCTATGCGGTGATGCGGGTAGGCAAGGTGGCGCTTTTGCCGTTCTATGTGCCCGGCGACGCCGCGATGGCCGAGGCGATCCGGGGGTTGGCGGGGCGGCGTGCCTCGGTGCTTTTGGCCAATCACGGCCCGGTGGTGGCGGCCAAGGATCTGGAGGCGGCGGTGTTCGCGATGGAAGAGTTAGAGGAAACCGCGAAGCTGGCGCTGATTTTGCGGGGCACCGGGGCACGTCCGCTTGAGGCCGGGCAGATCGCGCAGGTGGTGCGCAAATTCGAGGTGGATTGGGACTGATGCGGTTTTCGGCCAATCTGGGGTTTCTATTCACCGACCGGCCTTTGCCCGAGGCGATTCATGCCGCGGCGCGGGCGGGATTTGCGGCGGTGGAATGCCATTTTCCTTATGACTTTGCCGCAGATGAGGTGCGCGCGGCATTGGAGGAAACCGGGCTGCCGATGCTGGGGCTGAACACATGGCCGGGCGACCGCGCGGCGGGCGATTTCGGGCTGGCTGCTGTTGCAGGCCGCGAGGACGAGGCCCGCGCAGCGATCCGGCAGGCGGTGGACTATGCGCAGGCCATTGGAGCAAGGGCTGTGCATGTCATGGCCGGATGCACCGATAGCGGGGCAGAGGCAGAGGCGGCATTTCGGAGCAATCTGGCCTATGCCTGTGATCTGGCCGCGCCTGTGGGGCTGATGATCCTGATCGAGCCCATCAATCAGCGCGATGTGCCGGGGTATCACCTGTCGTCGACGGCTCATGCTGCCTCTGTCATCGCGGCGCTGAGGCGGGATAATTTGCGGATGATGTTCGACTGCTATCATTTGCAGATCATGGGGGGGGATTTGCTGCGCCGCTTTGCCCGCTATCAGCCTATCATTGGCCATGTGCAGTTTGCCGGCGTGCCGGACCGTGGCGCGCCGGACCAAGGCGAGGTGGATTATGGCTGGCTTTTGCCGCAGATTGCGGCGCTCGGCTGGCCAGGGCCGTTCGGGGCAGAGTACCGGCCCGGTGAGGCGGGCACAGAGGCAAGTTTGGGATGGTTGACGCGGTTCGCCTGAAACTGCACGCAGCAGCACCTCTCAGCCCTGATGCTCGGCCCCGATGCCCTGAAACATGGCGCGCAGGTCCACCGTGCTTTTGACGCCGACATGGTCGTAATTCGCATCAAGCCATGCCGCTGCCGTCTCGCGCCCGATGTCGCGCAAGCGGGTCAGAAACGCCCATTCGACATTCATCTTGGACGAGGCCCCCATCGGTTTCAGCGCTGCTTCATTCTCGATCAGATGCACCTTGACCGGGCGATAGTGATCGGTCGAGAGCTTGTCCTGAGCAATCAGGCGGTCCACGAAATCAATGGCCCGCAGTTCCTTGAGCAGGCTCGCGTTAAAGCTGATTTCGTTCAGGCGGTTCTGGATTTCCTGCGCCGAGCGCGGTGCGCCCTTGCGCTCGATCGGGTTGATCTGGATGACCACGATGTCATCGGTGCCAGTCTTGCCATAGAGCGGGAAAAGCGACGGGTTGCCCATATAGCCGCCATCCCAATAGGGCACGCCGTCGATCTCGACCGCCTGATACATCTGCGGCAGGCAGGCCGAAGCCATCACCATATCGGCGGTCAATTCCTCGCGGGCAAAGACCTTGACCCGGCCCGTTTCAACATTGGTGGCCGAGACAAAGAGCTCGAACGCCGTGCATTTGCGCACCATCTCGAAATCAATGCTTTCTTCTACCAGATCGCGCAGCGGGTTGATGTTCATGGGGTTGAGTTGATAGGGCGAGGCAACGCCAGTGAGCGCGTTCATGAAATGGTAAAACGGGTTGTTTTCCAGCCCCCAGTTGCCGGTCAGACGGTCCAGCGGCGTGCGCTGCATCGGCGAATGTTTGACACTGCCGCTCATGCTGCGCCAAAAGTGGTCAAGCGCCGCGCGTGCGCCGTCGGGCCCGGCGCGGGTAAAGCCATCTGCCAAAGCCACGGCGTTCATGGCCCCGGCTGATGTGCCAGAGACCCCCGCGATATGCAGGCGCCCATCCTCGAGCAGGTAGTCCAGCACGCCCCAGCTAAAGGCCCCATGCGCGCCACCGCCCTGAAGCGCCAGATTGATCGGTTTGCCGGTCTTGCTCATGGGCGGGCTGTCTCCGTCATTGGGGGGCTGAGTTCAGGCGCACGCTAGCAGCGCCGGTCGCGCGACGCCATGGCCCTTGCCGCCCTCTGCCCTTAGATTCCCGCTCAGACCTGATAATAGCTGCGATACCAGCGCACGAATTGGGCAATCCCGTCGCGCACGCTGGTTTGCGGGCGGTATCCGGTCAGTGTTTCGAGCAGGCGGGCATCCGCCCAAGTGGCGGGCACATCGCCCTTTTGCATCTCCATCATGTTGCGGATGGCGGGCCGTTCTAGCGCGTCTTCGATGGCGGCGACGAAATCCAAGAGGCGCACCTTTTCGGAATTGCCGATATTGACGATCCGGTAGGGGGCGACGGGCGAGAGGCTGTCACCGGGGGCGATATCCTCGGGCGTCAGGGGGCGCACGGGGGCGGCATCCATCAGCAGACGGATACCGCGCACCAGATCACCCACATAGGTGAAATCGCGATACATCTCGCCGTGATTGTAGATGTCGATGGGGCGACCCGCCAGAATGGCCTCGACGAATTTGAAATAGGCCATGTCGGGGCGGCCCCATGGGCCATAGACGGTAAAGAACCGAAACATCGTGGTGGGCAGGTTCCACAGATGGGCATGGGCATGGCCCATGGCCTCGGTCGCCTTTTTGGTGGCGGCGTAGATTGTCATCGGGCTGTCGGCCTTCATCGTCTCGGCATAGGGCATTTCGGTATTCGCGCCGTAAACCGAAGAAGTGGAGGCCATCAGGAGATGGCGCACCGCATGGCGCTTGGCCGCTTCCATGATGTTGAAGGTGCCGACGATATTGGCGTCGATATAGGCGCGCGGATTTTCAAGGCTGTAGCGCACGCCTGCCTGCGCCGCGAGATGCACGATGATGTCAGGGGCGCAGGCGTCAATCGCGGCGTCCACCGCTGTCTGATCCTCTAGCATGGCCTCGGTCGCGACAAACCCCGGCTTTTGCATCAGCATCTGGTGGCGGCGCTGTTTCAGGCTGACGTCGTAATAGTCGGTCATGCCGTCGAGGCCATGCACCACTATGCCCTCATCCAGCAGCAGGTTTGCCAGATGATAGCCGATAAATCCGGCGGTGCCGGTGATAAAAACCCGCGTCATCGGCCCGCGCCCCGGACGCTCATTGCAGATCGGCAAAGGCGGTCTGAATGCGCGCGACCGCCTCTGCGACGCGGGCGCGCGGTGTGGCGATGTTGAACCGAAGGAAGCTCTCGCCGCCGGTGCCAAAGGTCGGGCCGTGGTTGGCCACGACGTGCGCATCCCTCTCGACCCGTGCGGTATAGTCCGCCGCTGGCATGCCGGTGCCGGCAAAGTCGATCCACGTCAGATAGGTCGCCTCGAGCGGCATGGCGCGCACGCCCGGAATGGCCTGCATTCCAGCCTCAAAGAGTTGCCGGTTGCCATCGAGATAGAGGCAGAGCGCATCAACCCATTCTGCGCCCTCGGGGCTATAGGCGGCCTCGGCCATGAAGAGACCAAAGGAATTGGGCGATATCCCCATCGCGCCCATGCGGGCGGCAAACTGCGCGCGCAGCTTTGCATCGGGCACGATCACATTGCCCAGATGCGCGCCTGCAATGTTGAAGGTCTTGGTGGTGGCGGTCATCATCACCAGCCGATCAGCGATACCCTCGATATGGGGCATGGCGGTATGGCGCTGGCCGGGCATCACAAGATCATGGTGAATTTCATCCGACACGAGGATGAGGTCATGGCGGCGGGCGAAATCGGCCACGCCCTCAAGCTCTGCCTTGGTCCAGACCCGGCCACCGGGATTATGCGGCGAGCAGAGGATGAGCATTTTTTCATTGCCCGTCATCAGCGCATCATAGGCGTCGAAATCCATCTCGTAGCGGCCTGAGGTGTTGACGAGGGGACATTCGCGCACCTCGCGCCCCGCAGCACGGATCACACGGGCAAAGGCGTGGTAGACGGGGGTGAAGACCACCACCGCATCCCCCGGCGCGGTCCATGTGTCGATGCACATCGAGGTGCCATTCACCAGGCCATGGGTGGTAAAGATCGCATCCGCCTCGACCGTCCAGCCGTGGCGTGTCTTCATCCACCACTGGATCGCGGCGCGGTAGGCGGCATCGTCGCCATAGTAGCCGTAGACGCCATGCTGCGTCATGCCGATCAGCG
Source organism: Roseovarius mucosus (assembly GCF_002080415.1). Taxonomy (NCBI): domain Bacteria; kingdom Pseudomonadati; phylum Pseudomonadota; class Alphaproteobacteria; order Rhodobacterales; family Roseobacteraceae; genus Roseovarius; species Roseovarius mucosus. Next base: position 3,286,251 of record NZ_CP020474.1, read on the forward strand.
CCTCTGTGACACAGGCGGGCGGGCGGAAATCCATATCCGCCACCCACATCGGAATCCCATCCTCGGGCGAGACGCCATATTTGGCCTGCATCATGTCCCATTTGTCGGAATGGGTGCCGCGGCGGTCGATGATCTCGTCGAAATTCATAGGGGTCTCCGGCTCTGCGTTTGGCGCGCAGGCTAACCGATCACGGCCCGAGCGCAAGGGGCGTTGCAGAACGCCCGGTCATCGCCTAAATAGCCGCCATGAAACGGTCCATTCTGATCCATCCCGACCCGCGCCTGAGAAAGGTCTGCACGCCCGTGAAGGACGTGACCGATGCGTTGCGCAAACTCTCGCAGGATATGCTTGAGACCATGTATGACGCGCCGGGCATCGGCCTTGCCGCGCCGCAGGTGGGCGTCATGGATCGTCTGATCGTGCTGGATTGCGTCAAGGATGAGGGGGCCACCCCGCGCCCGATCGTGATGTTGAACCCCGAAATCACCGCCTTTTCCGAGGAAAAGAGCGTGTATGAGGAAGGCTGCCTGTCGATTCCGGATCAATTCGCCGATGTCACGCGCCCTGCAGAGGTCGAGATGCGGTGGATGGACTTGGATGGGGTTGAGCATCAGGAAGGGTTTGGCGGTCTTTGGGCCACCTGCGTGCAGCATGAGATCGACCATCTCGATGGCAAGCTTTTTATTGATTACCTCAGCGCCATGAAGCGGCAACTCATCACCCGGCGCATGCAAAAGCTCAAGCGCGAACTGGCGCGGGGCTAAGCCGTGGCGCCGCGCCCCTGTCTGCGCTGGCCTGACAAGCGGCTGCGCCAGCCCGCTGCGCCAGTCTCGGAGATCACGGATGCAACGCGCGCCCTCTGGGATGAGATGATCGCGGTGATGGAGGCGATGCCGGGTGTGGGTCTTGCCGCCACACAACTGGGCGAGATGCAGGCGCTTGCGGTGGTCGATGCCAGCACGGCGCGGGGCCAAGCGGTGCGTATGGCCAACCCCGAAATCCTGCACGCGAGCGTGCAATTGCGCCCCCATGAAGAGGCCAGCCCCTGCCTGCCCGGTGTCTCGGCGATGATCGAGCGGCCACGCGCGGTGACGGTGCGGTTCCTGAATGCCGACGCAGAGGTTGAGGAGCGCGATTTTGTCGGCCTCTGGGCCACGTCCGTGCAGCATCAGATCGACCATTTGCAGGGGCGGATGTATTTCGACCGTCTGGGCCGGGTCAAGCGCGATATGCTGCTCAGGCGGGCGCGCAAGATCGGCTGAGGCAGCGTTTGGGGCAGCGGCGGATTTGAGTATTCTGGGAACAGGGACAGGGGGCGGCATGCGTGTGATCTTCATGGGAACGCCGGATTTCTCTGTGCCGGTGCTTGAGGCTTTGGTTGCCGCGGGCCATGAGGTGGCGGCGGTTTATTGCCAGCCGCCGCGCCCGGCGGGACGCGGCAAAAAAGACCGCCCCAGCCCGGTGCAGGCGCGCGCCGAAGCGCTTGGCCTGCCGGTGCGCCATCCGGTGAGTTTGAAAGAGGCGGTGGCGCAGGCGGAGTTTGCAGCACTCAAGGCCGATGTGGTGGTGGTGGTGGCCTATGGCCTTATCCTGCCGCAGGCTGTGCTCGATGCGCCCACGCGCGGGTGTTTGAACATTCACGCCAGCCTTTTGCCCCGCTGGCGGGGGGCCGCGCCCATTCACCGCGCCATCATGGCGGGGGATACCGAGACAGGCGTATGCATCATGCAGATGGAGGCGGGGCTCGACACCGGGCCGGTTCTGCTGCGCGAGCCTGTGGCGATTGGCCCCCAAGAAACCACAGGGGAATTGCATGACCGATTGTCTGCCCTTGGCGCGCGGTTGATCGTCGCGGCATTGGAGCGGCTCGACGCCTTGACGCCAGAGCCACAACCCGAGGCGGGCGTGACCTATGCCGCCAAGATCGACAAATCCGAGGCGCGGGTGGATTGGACGCGCCCCGCCACAGAGGTGGACCGGCTGATCCGGGGCCTCTCGCCCTTTCCGGGGGCTTGGTGCGAGGTGGGGGGCGAGCGGATCAAGCTGCTTTGTTCTGCCATGGCAGAGGCGCACGGCGCGCCGGGTGTCGTTTTGGCGGACGGGTTGACCGTAGCCTGCGGCACGGGATCTGTGCGGCTTTTGCGCTTGCAACGGGCCGGGCGCGCGGCGCAGGATGCTGACGAGTTCTTGCGCGGCATGCCCTTGCCGCGTGGCACGCAATTGGGGTGACGCGATGTTCATGCAGCTATTCGGTACGGTGGTGATCGCGGGCATCGTGGGTTACGCCAGCGAAAAGAGCGGGTTCACCCGCAATGGCTATTTGCCCTCGATCATCATCTGCATCGGCGGCGCGTTTCTGTTTTACTTTGTCCGGATCATGTTCGGTATCCGCTTTGGCGCGCCGGGGATTGATGCGATCCTGTCCTCAATCGGGGCGCTGATCATCGTGCCGACCCATTGGCGCAATCGGAGGTAAGGCATGGGCATCATCGGGCTTTTGATCGTGGGGATTGCGGCCGGGTTTCTGGCGACGCGGTTGATGCGGGTTGAGGTGGGCGTGGTGCCCACCATTCTGATCGGCATTGCCGGAACGCTGATCGGGGCGGTGGTCATTCGCATGGTGCTGATGATCACGGGTTTTCTTGGCGGGTTGATCGGTGCGGTTCTGGGCGCGATGCTGCTCGTCTGGCTGTGGAAGATGATCGGTCAGCGGCGCTGAGGTTTATTGCCGTGGCGGGCGCGCCCGGTAGACCGGCAGCCGCCAGCCAAGCGTGAGAGAGCCCACGCGCAGCGCCCACGTCAGGGCGGCGCAGGTGCCCAAGATCACAAGCGGATCGTTGGTGAGCGTTGCGGCAATCACTGCGCCCAAGGCTCCGGCAAAGGCGGCGGTCACGTAAAGCTCGCCCTGTTTGAGCACAAGTGGCACCTCGTTGCAGACCACATCGCGCATCAGCCCGCCCATACAGCCCGTGACCATGCCCATCAGCACCACGATCACCGGGCTTTGCCCCATCACCATCGCCGCACTTACGCCCGCAGGCACCGCCACGGCCAGCGCGAAACTGTCGAGCCAGAGCAAGAGACGATAGCGGCTTTCGACCAGATGAGCGGTGAAAAACACAAAAAGGGCGGCGACGCAGGCAATGAGGATATAGTTGGGATTGCCCAGCCAGAAGACCGGGTTGCGATCCAAAAGCACATCCCGCAGCGTGCCACCGCCGACCGCCGTCAGGCAGGCGATAAAGGCAAAGCCCACGATGTCGAGTTGTTGGCGCGAGGCCACAAGCGCGCCGGTCAGCGCAAAGATCAGCACTGAAGCGTAATCGAGCAGGATGAGCGCGCTCATCCTTTGGCCTTGCTTGGCTTGTAGGGGGCCATACCAGCGCGGGCCAGTTCATCGGCGCGCTCGTTCTCGGGGTGGCCTGCATGGCCCTTGACCCATTCCCATGTGACGGTGTGGCGTTTCTGCGCCTCGTCCAGCCGTTGCCAAAGCTCGACATTCTTGACCGGCTTTTTGTCGGCGGTGCGCCAGCCGTTGCGTTTCCAGCCGTGCATCCAGCCGGTCACACCATTTTTGACATAGGCGCTGTCGGTGACGATGGTGATGGTTGAGGGGCGCGACAGCGCCTCAAGCGCGGCAATGGCGGCCCAAAGCTCCATCCGGTTGTTGGTGGTATCGGCCTCGCCCCCCGAGAGTTCGCGCTCCTTGAGAATGGCGTCGCCGTCGATGGCGCGCATCAGCACCCCCCAGCCACCGGGGCCGGGATTGCCGGAACAGGCCCCGTCAGTATAGGCGAAAAGCGCGGGCATCAGAGCAACACCCCCACCGCAAGGCAGCCGATCACCACCGCCGTTAGCAGCACCCGCAACGCCATCCACCAAGGCGGGGTGAGGCCCCATCGCCAGAATTGCCAATCCAGCGCCAAAAGGCCTGCAAAACCGAAGATGAGGCTTGTTCCCGCCGAGGTTGGCCCGCCGCCGGTCATGAAAAACGCCCAAAGGGCCGGAATGACCGAAAGGCCATAGCAGATGCTTGCCATCGTGCCCGTCGCCCGCGTGGCGAAACCCCAGAGCACGCCCGACATGAACGACAGGATCACCGCGCCGTAAAAAAGCATCACATAGGGTCCGGCAAAGCGCGGCCCGATGGTCTGCACGGTCCAGAGGCCGAGGTCGGGCAGGACCACGGTCAGTGCCCCCCAGAGAAAGGGCAAGAGGCCGGCAAGGCCAAGAAAGAGCGGGGCGCGGGGTATCATCTGCATGGCGCGCAAAATGACCCGAGGGGCGCGCAGAGACAAGGGGGAAAGCCGTGCATTCGCGTTCCATGCGCCGCTTCTTTGCCTCTCACGAAGGGCTGGACCGATGCGGGCAACGTGATAGGTAAAGCGCATGACCCACACTCCCACCTTGGCCCCAGCCACCCCCGCTTTCATCGACGCGCTGCGCGCGCGCCTGCCCGCGCCCGTGTTCCGCGAGGCCACGCCCGGCTATTTTGAGGAGCCGCGCGGTCGCTGGCAGGGGCAGGGCGTGGTTCTGGCCCCCGGCAACACCGAAGACGTGGCCGAGATTGTCCGTGCCTGTGCCGCTGCGCGCGTGCCGGTGGTGCCCTATGGCGGCGGCACCGGCCTTGTGGGGGGGCAGATCGCCCCCGGTGGCCCGACGCCGGTGATCCTGAGCCTTGAGCGGATGCGCGCGGTGCGCGGCATTTATCCGGCGGAAAACGTGATCGTGGTCGAGGCAGGGGCGATCCTGCAAGATATCCATACCGCCGCCGCCGAAGTGGACCGGCTCTTCCCGCTCAGCATCGCCGCCAAGGGATCGGCGCGGATCGGCGGCAACCTTGCCACCAATGCGGGCGGCGTCAATGTGCTGCGCTATGGCAATGCGCGCGATTTGTGTCTGGGGCTAGAGGCGGTGATGCCCGATGGGCGCATCTGGAATGGTCTGAAACGCCTGCGCAAGGACAACACAGGCTATGATCTGCGCAACCTTCTGATCGGGTCCGAGGGGACCTTGGGGGTGATCACTGCTGCGGCGCTCAAGCTTTCACCGCGCCCCATGGGCGAGGGCACGGCGCTGATGGTGGTCGAGGGACCGCGCGCCGCGCTTGACCTTTTGGCGCTGGCGCGTGCGCGCATCGGCGAGGGGGTCAGCGCGTTCGAGATCATGCACCGAGCCGGGCTCGAGTTTCTGGCCGAGACCTTGCCCGATATCCGCCAGCCTTTTGCCAAGATGCCTGAATGGTTCGTGCTGATCGACGTGGGGCTTGCCAGTGGGCTTGATCCGGCGGCGGTGTTGGAGGGATTATTCGCCGAGGCGTTCGAGGCTGGGCTGGTCAGCGACGGCATGATCGCGCAATCCGAAACCCAGCGGCATCAGTTCTGGGAGGTGCGTGAGCAAATTCCAGAGGCCAACCGGCGCATCGGATCCATCAGTTCGCATGACATTTCGCTGCCGATGTCGCTGATCCCCGATTTTATCGTGCAGGCGAATGCGGTGATCGCTGGGATCGGCGCGTTCCGGATCAACTGTTTTGGGCATCTGGGCGATGGCAACCTGCATTACAACGTCTTTCCCATGCCGGGGCGGGGACGTGCGGATCATGTGGCGGAGCGCGACGAGATCAAGCGTGCGGTGCATGATCTGGTGCATGAGATGGGCGGATCGGTAAGCGCCGAACATGGCATCGGGCGGCTCAAGGTCGAGGATCTGGAGCGCTATGGTGATCCGGTGAAATTGGACGCGATGCGCGCGATCAAGACGGCGCTCGATCCTCTGGGAATCATGAATCCGGGGGCGGTGCTGCGGGGTTAACCCGTGCTGCTGCCTATGCGTCGCCGTCAGAGCGCCCGGGCCAGAGCGGATGCGCCACCGGGTCCTTGGCCTGCCAGAAATACGCGGCGAAAATCTGGGCGTAGGAGCGATAGACATAGCCATCGTTGCGCCGCAGGTAATGGTCGCGCCGCGCCGCATAGAGCGCGGGCAGGCGATACCATGCCACCTCGGGGTGCATATGATGCACCACATGCAGGTTGTTATTGAGGAAAATCCACGCCAAGGGGCCGCGATCCTCGATCAGTACGGTACGGCCGCTGGCGCGCAGATGGGCGCGATGCTCTAGAAAGGTGCGGATTTTCAGGATCGCCAAGCCCAGCCAGACCGCCAGCAGATAGGCCCAGACCGGCATCGGCACAATCCACAGCCAAGCCAGCACCAGCGCCACCGCCGGGATATGCCAGAGCCAAGCATCGCGCACGGCACGGTCGCCTGTCTTGATCGCCTGCCAATCGCTGCGCAGAAAAGAGATCTGCGCCACCATTGGCCCGATCAGCATCCGCCCCGCCAGCGTGTTGTTGAACCGCAGCACCGCCCGCACCCAACCCGGCAGCCGCACCCAGACAGTCGGATCAAGGTAATTCGCCTCGGGGTCATCATAGGGGTCGGTGAGAAATTCGTCGCGGTGATGCGCAAGATGGGTGTCGCGGAACCTTGCATAGGGGATAGCAAGGCAGAGGGCGGGAAAGACCAGCGTTTCATTCAGGCGCTGAGAGCGGAACGGGTGCCCGTGCAGCGCCTCATGGCAGAGCGAGGAATGAAGGGCGATGGCGAGGCCGGTGACGACAATGCCAAGCGGCAACGCGAGGGCCGACGCCGCAGTGGTGCCAAAGATCCACATCGCGTAGCAGAGCGCCAGCAGGCCAAGCGTGGGCCATTCAACGCGAGCCGCCTGCCGCGTCTTGGGCGGCTGTCTGCCTGCTTCGGGGCGCGCGTTCAGCTGCGATGGGGCGTGCATTCTGGGTCCTTTTGATGTGCATCTTCCTCTGACAGTCGTTTCAATCTTCTGAGTGCGCCATTTCGGAAATGGTTAACATTTCTCCGCAACTGTGATTATAGTCACCGCATGTCCAAAAAAATCGACAAACGCCTGCGGGCCACCCTGTTTCGAAACCGGCTGACCGAGGCGATGCGCCGTCGGGGCAGCAATCAGAGCATTTTGGCGCGGGCGATTGAGGTGGATCGCTCGACCGTGTCGCAATTGCTCAAGGGCGATGCTGCGCGGCTGCCCAATGCGCAGGTGGTGGGGGAATGCGCCTCGGCGCTAGGGGTCTCTGCCGATTGGCTGTTGGGCCTGACCGACCGACCCGAAACCGCCGCCGATATGCTGGCCAACACGCTGTCGTTGACCGAGGCCCCACGCGCCCTTGTCGATGAACAGATTTTCGCGTGGCACAAGGAGGCGGCGGGATACAAAATCCGCCATGTGCCGGCCGCGCTGCCCGATATGCTCAAGACCCGCGCAATGCTGGAATGGGAATATGCGCCGCATCTGGGCCGTTCCACCGATCAGGCGATTGGCGCATCAGAGGATCGCATGGCCTGGATGCGGGCGGCGCGGTCGGATTACGAGATTGCTTTGCCGCTGTATGAGATCGAGAGTTTCGCGCGCGGCGAGGGCTATTATCGCGGGTTGCCCGCAGATCTGCGCCGCGCGCAGCTTGATCACCTGATTGCCACGACGACGCAGCTCTATCCGCGCCTGCGGCTTTATCTCTTTGACGCGCGGCGGGTTTATTCCGCGCCGATCACGCTTTTTGGGCCGCTGCTGGCGGTGCTCTATCTTGGGCGCAACTATATGGTGTTTCGCGACACCGAACGTATCGAGGCGATCACGTTACATTTCGACGGGCTGGTGCGCGAGGCAGGGGTGACGGCGCGGGAGATCCCCGCGCATCTGCGCGCGTTGCGTGACGGGCTGGTGCGATAGCGGCGCTATCGCGTTACCGCGTGCGACGGGGCAGGGTGGCGTTGTCTTCGGCCTCGGCGCGGGCCGCGTGCAGGGCGCGGCGGCTAAGGTCCGCGCGCTCTTGCAGGATCTGCTGGCGGCGTTGGTGCTGCGAGAAGTCCTGTTCCACGGCGGCGCGCTCTTGCCGCGTGCGGGCCATCTGACTGCGCGTCGCCTCAAGCTGCTGCACCAGGGTGCGCCCCATGAAATGCGCCGTGCTCAGTTGGCCGGGGGTCATCGGCTCGGCCGGGGCCTGTGCGCTCTGGTCGAGCATTTGACCCAGTCGGTCGGCCATGTCGAATTGCTGCATTTCCTGCCGCCGCAAATGGCCAAGCTGCATGGAGAGGTGCCCCAACTCGCGGTTTTCCTGCCGGGCCATCAGGGTCAGCAGGCGGTGCTGGCGCGCGCTCATGCGGCACCGCCTGTCAGCGCGCAAAGGGCGCTGATGCTGTCCTCAAGGCTGGCGGGTTCATGGATATCCTGCCGGATAAAGGCCTCGATCCGGGGCCAGAGGGTGACGGCCTCGTCAAGCGTGGCGTCTTGGCCGGGGGAATAGGCACCCATGAGCATCATGTCGCGGTTCTCCATATACAGGGCAATGAGGCGGCGCAGGCGCATGGCGGCTGCGTGGTGGGGTTTCTCGGCGATGTCCTTCATCACACGGCTCACCGATTGGGTGAGGTCGATGGCGGGATAGATGCCCATCTGCGCCTGATTGCGCGAAAGCACGAAATGCCCGTCGAGAATGGCGCGGGCCGTGTCCACAACGGGATCGTTGGTGGTGTCGTCGCCATCGGCCAGAATGGTATAGAACGCGGTGATGCTGCCCTGACCGGGCAGGCCCGGACCGGCGCGCTCGATCAGGCCGGGGATCATCGAGATGACAGAGGGCGTATAGCCCTTGGCGGTGGGTTGCTCGCCCAATGCCAGACCGATTTCGCGGCGGGCATGCGCCACGCGCGTGAGGCTGTCCATGATCAGCATGACCTGCTTGCCCTGATCGCGGAAATATTCGGCAATCGCGGTGGCGCGATGTGCCGCGCGCAGCCGCAGAAGCGGCGAGCGGTCGGCGGGCACGGCGACGACACAGGTCTTGGCGCGGTTCTCACCGGTCATGACCTTGGAGACGAAATCGCCCACTTCGCGGGCGCGTTCCCCGATCAACCCAACGACAATCACATCGGCAGAGGTGTAGCGGGTCATCATTTCGATGAGCACGGATTTACCGACGCCCGAGCCTGCGATGATGCCCACGCGCTGACCGCGCCCGACGGTGAGGGCGGCGTTGATCACGCGCACGCCAACATCAAGCGGGGCATCGACGGGCTGGCGCGCAAGCGGGTTTTGTTCGCGGCCCGAGAGCGGGCGGGTTTCCGGGCAATCGGGCGGACCATAGCCGTCAAGCGGCGCGCCTTCCGCATCAAGCACGCGGCCCAAGAGGGCGTCGCCCATGGCGGCGTTGTGACCGCCGCGCATCTTGTGCACCTGACAGCCATGGGTGATGCGCGCACCGGGTTGATCGAGAAAGAGCAGGTTGCGGCCATTGGCAAAGCCCACGATTTCGCCGGTGGCGCCCTTGCCATCCTCGGTGTCTATGTGGCAGCGCGTGCCGGGGCTGGCAGGAAAGCCCGCACATTCGAGGATGAGACCATCATAGCGCAGCACCTGACCTGAATAGCCGGGGGGCGGCACCTCGGTCATGGCCTCGGTGGCCTGTGCGAGACGCGCCAGAAGATCGGTCATGCCAGCCCCCCGTCGCGTTCGGCGATCACATCGGAGAAGGTGATATCTTCCATGCGAATGCGCAGATCCCCGCGCCCCAAGGTGGTGTCGGGCGACAGCCGCCCCTTGGCCAATGGGCTAAAATCCTTGATATGCGGTTTGATCGCCATAAGGTCGGCGGGGTTCATCAACACGACGGTATTCTCGGCCCCGGCGGCGATTTGATGGGTGATCTTTTCGATACGGCGCAGAAAGGGGCGGGGGGCCTCGTCGATTTTCTGCCCGGCCCGTTGGGTGGCCAATTGGCGCACGGCCAGTTCCAGTTTGGTGCTCAGGTCTGCCAAACGTTCGTTTTCGGCGCTGGTGAGGCGGGTGATCGCGGCAGTGAAAGCATCGCGCGTTTCAGCGATATCCTGCGCGGCGGTGGCGCGCGCCTCTTCCAGTGCTTCGGCGCGGGCGGCGGCGCGGGCGGCCTCGATGTCCTGCAGGGCGGCGGCGTGGCCTTCGGCCCAAGCGACACGGCGCTCGGCCTCGATGTCAAAAGTGGCCGGGGGTGGCGCAGGGGTGAAGCTGGCGGTGGGTTTCTCTTCGGGCGTTGCGGTGACAGGCGCGGGCTCTGCCTCTGGCGCGGGCGCGCGCAGGGGGCGCACCACGGTCTGCGGGGCAAAGCTGCTCTCGGCTTGCGTTTCAGGGATGGCAGGATCGCGGCGCTGGAATTGCTGCGAAGAGCGGCGCACCAGCGCCAGCAGATCCTCGGGCGTAAGTGCGCCGGGCGCGGGGGGAAGGTCAGGGGCAGGCATGGCGGTCATGGTCTCAGACCATCTTTTCGCCGCCGCGTCCGGCGAGCGTGATCTTACCCTCGTCCGACAGACGACGGGCGACGGTGATGACCTGTTTCTGGGCCTCTTGCACCTGGCTCAGGCGTACGGGGCCCATGGCCTCCATCTCGTCCATTATATTGGCGGCGGCGCGGGCCGAAACACAGCCCAAGAGCTTGTCGCGCAGGGTTGGGTTGGACCCTTTGAGGGCGAGGATCAGAATCTCGCTGTCGATCTCGCGCAGCACGGTTTGCAGGGCGCGTTCGTCGGATTTGATGAGGTAATCGAACACGAAAAGATTGTCCTGAATATCCTCGGAGAGCGATTTGTCATCCTTGCGGATGTCTTTCATAATCCGCTCTTCCATGTCCTGACGGGTGAAGTTCATGATCCGTGCGGCGGCCTTGACCCCGCCAATCTGCGAGGCGCGCAGTGTGGTGTTGGCCTTGAACTTGGCGCGCATCACCTCTTCGAGGTCGCGCAGCGCCTCGGGTTGTACGGTGTTGAGCGTGGCGATGCGGCGGATGATTTCGGGCTGTGCCTCGGGGGGCAGCAGCTTGAGCACTTCGGCACCTTGGGCATAGTCGAGCGAGGCGATGACCAGCGCCATGATCTGCGGATGTTCATCCTGAATAAGCTCGGCCACGGCAGAGGGGTCCATCCAGTCAAGGATTTCGATCGGGCGTTCGCTGTTGGAGGGCACGATGCGCGAAAGCACAGATTGCGCCTTATGGGCGCCAAGCGCCTGATCAAGCACTTGCCGCACGTAATTGCCCGCACCGATTCCGATGCCGGTCTGGTTGCTGACCAGCCCCAGAAACTCGTTGAGCACGGCATCAACCGTGTCGTGATCGACGCCCTGCACGGTGAACATGGCCTCGCCCAGAACCTGCACTTCGGAGGGGGAAAGGGCGCGCAGGATTTGTGCGGCGGTTTCCTCACCAAAGATCATCATAAGGATGGCGGCCTTTTGCACCGGGGTCAGGTCCGCGCCGGGGCGCGTGCCAGAGGGGGCAGGGAGCGCGAGGGTCATGGCCGGTCCTCACCAGTGGGGGTGATCATGGATTTGAAGACGCCCGCGATGCGATTGGTCTCGGACCCAGCCATCTGGCGGAGGAGGTCGATCTTTTCCTCATAGGTGATGGCACCGTTGAGGTCCTCGGCATTCGGGGCGGCGGTTTCAAGGCGCTGGCGCAGGGCTGACAGGCTCTCGCCACGGGGTACTTCGATGGCATCGCCATAGGTCATGCCAGTGGCGGCAGTAGCGCCGACGGGGGGCAGCAGGCGATTGAGGATCGGGCGCACGACACCCAGCACGATGATGCCAAAGAGCGCCAGTTGAGCAAGCGTGCGCCCCAGCGTCGGCAGCCAAGCCGCGTCATACCACCGCTCTGCCGAAATGACGGAGGGGGCCACCACAAACGGGGCGCTGGCCACGGTGACGATATCGCCACGCTCTGCGTTATAGCCGATGGCGGAGCGGGTCAGCGCCTCGATTTCCGCGAGGGGCACGGCCTCGGGGGCGGCGGAGGTGGCTTCACCCTCGGCAGGGGCGGCGGGGGTCGGCAGGCGGTGCAAAAGCACGGCGGCATGCACGCGGTTGATCTGAGCGGTCTGCGGCTGGCGGGTTTCCACCCGGCGGCTGACCTCGTAATTGCGGGTCGAGGAGGTGGCGCTGTTGGTGGTGCCGCTCTTGGCACCTTGGGTGGCGGCCTCGGCCATTTGCGCCTCATTCGGGGGCGTGTTGGCCACGGCACCGGGAATGCCGCCCGCCTGCGCGCCGCTGGTTTGCTGGCTGCTGCTTTGCTCGCTGCGCAGGGCGGTGTCGGGCAGGTATTCTTCGCTGGTGATCTCGGAGCGGGTGAAATCCATATCGAGTGTTACTTCGACGGCGGCATTGCCCGCGCCCACGATGGGGGTGAGCAGCGACAGCACGCGGTCGCGGTAGAGGGTTTCAAGCCGGCGCTGGTGCTGCATCTGGCGGTCCGCTTCGGCCTGCACCGGGTCTTCTTCGGGGCTGGTCAACAGCGTGCCAGTCTGATCCACGACCGAGACATTGCCGCGCGGCATATCGGGCACGGCGGCGGCAACGAGACTGACAATGGCGCGCACCTGTGCTTGGTCCAGGGCCATGCCCGGGGCGAGTTCGAGAAACACAGAGGCGCGGGGCGGCTGGCTGTCGCGGACAAAGGCGCTGCGCTCGGGCAGGGCAAGGTGCACGCGTGCGGCGCGCACTGGCCGCAATTCCTGGATCGATCGGGCAAGGTCGAGTTCCTGCATCCGGCGCAGGCGCGCGGATTCGATCTGGCGCGAGGTGCCCATGGGCATTTCGTCAATGGCCGACATGCCGTCGGTCGCCCCTTCGGGCAAACCTTGGGTGGCCAAGAGCATACGGGCGCTGTGAAACTGGTCAGCGGCCACGGTAAGCGCGCCGGAAGAGGGATCAAGCCGGGCGTCCATGCCAGCCGCAGTCAGCGCGTCGAGGGCCAGGGATTTTTCCGCTTCGGGCAGACCCGCGTGAAGGGTCACGCGGTTGGCGGGGGCCAAAAGTAGCCACGCGGCCAGACCAAGGGTCACGACCAACAGCACGCCAATCGCGGGCAGGGCACGGCGCAGGGCAGGCTGGGCGATGAACCCATCCATGCCCGAGAGCGCAAGGCGCGCCCGTTGCACAAGCGAGGTGGCGCCAGCCTGTGCCGGGAGGGTGGTTTGCTGTCCGTCCATAGTCTCTACTTCCGTGGTTCTAGTCTGGGCCTCAGACCGGCATATTCATGATGTCGCGATAGGCGGTGAGCGCCTTGTTGCGGACCTGCATCGTCATCTGAAACCCCAGCGATGCGACCTGTTGCTCGACCATGACGGCGGCGAGGTTTTCGGTCCGCCCGGTTTCGAAATCGCGGGCGGCCTGCGAGGCCTTGCTTTGCTGGGTGTTCACGCTCTCGACCGCCTTGCCCAGCCGTTCAGCAAAGCCCGGCCCCTGCGCGTCGGCCATGGCGGTCGGGCGCTGAATAGGGTCAGGGCGTGCTGCCGCCTGCGAGGCGTGCATCATGCTGACGGAAGAGGAGATGCCGGTCAGGCTCATGTCAGGTCAGGATCAGGCGGCAAGAGAGGTGGGAAGGGCTGCGGGACGCGAGCGTGTCAAAGAGGTGGGGCGGGCAACGAGCATGATATGTTCGGGTGCAATCACCATGCCATCGGCGAGCACCAGCGCGCGCTGCATCACGTTTTCCAACTCGCGTACATTGCCGGGCCAGGCGTGACCGGCGAGGATGTCGCAGGCCTCGGGCGACAAAAGCGGCGTGGGCAGGCCCTCGGGTGTGTGGCGGCGCAGCATGGCCTGCGCCAACACCGGCACATCCTGCGGACGGGCGCAGAGGGCCAGCGTTTCCAAGGGGAACACGTTGAGGCGGTAGTAGAGGTCTTCGCGGAAGGCCCCGCGTGCAATTTCGGCCTCCATATCGCGGTTGGAGGTGGCAAGGATGCGGACATCAACCTGAGCTTCGGTCTGGCTACCGAGCGGGGTCACGACCTTTTCCTGAATGACGCGCAGGAGTTTGGCCTGAAGCGCCATCGGCATTTCGGAAATCTCGTCAAGGAGCAGCGTGCCGCCGTCGGCGGCGCGCAGATAACCTTTGTTGGCGGTGTTGGCCCCGGTGAAGGCCCCTTTTTCATGACCAAAGAGCAGCGCTTCGAGCATGTTCTCGGGGATGGCGGCGCAGTTGATGGCGACAAACGGTTTGTCGGCGCGCGGCGAGGCCTGATGGATCAGGCGCGAGAGCACCTCTTTGCCGCTGCCGGTGGGGCCGTTGATAAAGACGCTGACGTCAAAGCGAGCGACGCGGCGGGCCATGTCGATCAGCGCGCCAGAGTTCGGGTCGGCGGCGACCATGGTGCCGAACGGAGCAGCCAAGAGATCGGCCACTGCCATCAAGGCGGCATCGCGCAGCGCGGGCAGGCCGCTATCGGGCAGCGATACGGTCAGCATGCGTCCGCCCAGATCCTCGCGCAGAGCAAATTCTGCGGCCTGACCTTCGATCACCACGATCCGTTTCGCCCCCAGCTTGCGGGCCAGTTCCACCAGCGCGCGCTGGTCGGTCACGGGCGCCCCCTGCACCAAGGTGTGACAGGTGGGCTGATAGCCGATGCGAACATTCAGACGACGCCCGTCGAGCAGGGCCTTGAGGGCTTGTGCCTGAGGGAAATTCGCGGCGGTGATGCAGATGTCGGCCATGGGAAACCTCGTTGATTGCGATATGAAAACTGTAAGCAGGGATCGTGCCACGCGGGATTTGGGGGCAATTCACCCCCGGAATTGCCCAAAGTCGCGATTTTGTGGGGAAATTTCGGTCCCAGGACCCTGAAAACGTCGCAACTCCGACGAAAACGCGAGGTGTCGACTGTCACGTGTCGAGGCTTCGTCATTCGGGCAGAGATGCGGCGCTGTCCTTTGGATCATGTTGCGCTTTCAGCGTCGGATCGCGCCAAAAGCGAGCGGGCACGCACCAAAGATACTCGCGAGATATGTCGTCTGGGCGCTCACATTTTTGGGCAGGGGTCCGTTTGGGAACTCAGAAGAGCTCAACTGGTAGGCAACAATGTTATCGAAAACGTATCATCTCAAGTTTCCAAGCCTCGATGCGGCACAGATCGCGGCCCCTTTCATCACGGAGATTCTGGGGAATGCGATTCCGGAATGCCGTATCTCAGGCCTGACCGTCATGATCGGCAAGGAGGGGGACATTTCCGTCAACCTGTTCTTCCCGAGTATCGCGGATCTCAAGAACTTCGAAAAGAAACATGGGGGCTTCATCCAGACGATGAAGAAAACCTTTCTCTTTCGATCTACCGGGTTCGAGGGGGTCTGTATTTTCAATTTCGATGGGAACGCCGAAGATGCCGCCTGAGCGCGGGATTTAGTCTGGCACGCCGGTTGCATCGGCGCATGCAGATGTCACCGGCTAGCAGGCCGACAGATTGAGAAAGACCTGATCACATGGCGAGTGTGTTCCCAAACAAGCTGTGTCCTGAACGAGGGCCGCAGGCATGACGGCGCGTGCAGAGCAGGTGCCCGAGCAGGCCTCTGGCGGGGCGTTGCTTCGCGTCTCGTCGGACAAGATCGGGCGATTGATGGACCTCGTGGGCGAGTTGTCGCTGTCGGTGTCTGAAACCATCAACGCGCCGGAACTGGCCAATCTCGACCTTGTGGGGTTCGAGGCGGCGGCACATCGGCTGTCGATGATCGTGGGCGAGGTGCAGGATGCCGCAAGCGAATTGCGGCTGGTTCCGGTGGATGAGGTGTTTCGCAGGCTCAAGCGCATGGTGCGCGAATTGCAGCGTGAAACCGGCAAGCAGATCGACCTTGAGATGCGTGGCGAGGATACATCCATCGACAAGCTGGTAGCGGACCGTCTGTATGATCCGTTGCTGCATGTGGTGCGCAATTCCGCCGATCACGGACTAGAGCCGCCGGCCGAGCGCGAGGCGGCGGGCAAATCGCCTGCGGGCCGCATAATCCTGTCTGCCGCTCAGGTGGGCAGCGAGGTGCGTATTCAGGTGATCGACGACGGGCGCGGGCTGAACCGGGGTAAGATCCTGGCCAAGGCGCGCGAGCGGGGTCTCTTTGGCCCGACCGAAGAGCCTGAAGATGCCGCCGTTTGGAAGGTGATCTTTGAGCCCGGTTTTTCGACTGCCGAAGCCGTGACAACCCTATCTGGGCGCGGTGTGGGTATGGATGTGCTCAACACCACCATGAAAGATTTGCGGGGGCGGATCGGGGTCCAGAGCGAAGAAGGCAAGGGCACGACCGTGTCGCTGCATATTCCGGTGTCTTTGGCCTTTCTCGATAGCGTGATCCTGCGGCTGGGCACGCAGCTTTATTGTGTGCCCATCGACGATATCGCCGAGATCGTCAAACCGGGTCTCGGGGATCACCTGGCCCTGTCCGCCGAGGGCGGATGCGAGATGTTGCGACAGCGCGACCGGTTCATTCCGGTGTGCCGCCTTGAGAAGTTCTTTGACGGTATGCGTAGCGAATTGCCGCCGCTGTCAGAGATGGTGTTCATCGTGTTCGAGTCGACCTCTGGGCCGATTGCGGTGCCCGTTGATGAAATCCTTGACCGTCAGCAGGTGGTGATGAAGCCGCTTGAAGGCACGTTGACACGGGTGCGCGCGAGCTGGGGCTTTGCTCTCTTGTCCTCTGGCGAGGTGGCGATGGTGCTCGATTGCGAGCGACTGGCAAACGGGGGCGGGCGCTGATGCAGGTCTATGCGGATCAGGCCGGATTCGAGCAGTTGCGCGATTGGTTGAGCCGCCGCTGCGGGATCACCTTTGGTCCGTCCAAGGCTGATCTGCTGCGGCAGCGTATGGAGCGCGTGTTGCGGCGGTTTGATCTGCCCGATCTGAACCATCTCGCGCGCGAGTTGGACCGCGTCGGCGCGCAGGATCTACAGCTTGCGGTGCTGCACGCGGCCTCGATCAACCACACCTATTTCTTTCGCGAGATCGAGGTGTTGGATCAGTTCATGAACCTTGCCCTGCCCGAGTTGAAAGAGCGGCCTGAGTTCCGCTTTTGGTCGGCGGCCTGCTCGAGTGGCGAAGAAGCCTATACCGTCGGCATGATGCTGGCCGACCGGTTGGGGCCCGCGGCGCTGAACCGCACGCATATTCTGGGCACTGACATCAGCGATCCGATGGTCGAGCGGGCCGAGTTGGGCATCTATTCCCACCGCCAGTTTTCGCAGACCGATCCGATGGTGCTCAAGCGTTGGTTCGAACCTGCGGGGCTGGATCAATACAGGGTGGCGCCCGAGTTGCGTCGGGCCTGCACCTTTCGGCGCATGAACCTCAAGGCGACACCCTATCCGTTCAACCTTCCGTTTCAGGCCGTGTTCTGCCGGAACGTGCTCTATTATTTCGACCGGGCCGATCAGGTTGCCACGGTGAATGCCCTCTATGACGTGGTCGAGCCGGGTGGCTGGCTGATCACCTCTGTGACGGAATCCGTGCGCCAATTGGGCACCCTATGGGAGCCTGTCGCCACCGGTCTTTACCGAAGGAGGTCATGATGACCCGCTCTGCTGCACCCGTCACGGTGCTTGTCGTAGACGATTCAAGTTTTTTCCGGCGCTTTCTGACCCGGACGCTTGGTGCTGATCCCGGCATCGAGGTGATCGGCGAGGCCGCGAGTGCCGAAGAGGCGCATGAGTTTGTCATGGCGCGCCGTCCGGATGTGATCACGCTTGATCTGGAAATGCCGGGGCTGGGCGGGATGCAATTCCTGCGTCAGACTGTGGCGCGGCTGCGAATTCCCACGATCGTTGTCTCGTCAAGCACGCAGCTTGGGGCGCGCCGCAGTATCGAGGCGCTCGAGGCCGGGGCGGTCGATGTGATGCCCAAGCCGCAAGGCGTGGCGCCGGGTATGGTCGACAATATCGCGTTGGCGACCATTGCTGCACGGGTGCGGGCGGTGGCACAGGTCGATATGCACCGGATGAAATCGCCGGTTTCGGATCCAGCGCCAGTGCCGTCGCCGACGCTGGCCGCTCCTGTTTTATCGCGCGATTGGGTGATCGCGCTTGGCGCGTCGACAGGCGGGGTTCAGGCGCTTGGCTCTTTGTTGCAAGCACTGCCTGCCAATTGTCCGCCTGTCGTGATTGTTCAGCATATGCCTGCGGGTTTTACCGAGGCTTTTGCCCGACGGCTTAACGCGACCTGCGCCATCGAGGTGCGCGAGGCGCAACATGGCGACCGTCTGAGCCCTGGCCTCGCCCTTATTGCGCCGGGGGGCGAGCGGCACATGCGGCTGCGCCGCGCCGCTTCGGGGGCCTTGGCGGTCGAGCTGGTGACGGGCGATCCGGTTTGTTTTTCGATGCCTTCCGTCGATGTGCTGCTGACATCAGCCGCGCAAGTGGCTGCGCCGCGCCTGAGTGCCGCCGTGCTGACCGGCATGGGCAGCGACGGGGCCAATGGCCTGCTGGCTGCGCGTCTTGCCGGGGCGCAGACCTATGTGCAGGACGAAGCAACATCGCTGGTCTTTGGCATGCCTGCACGCGCCTGGGAGAGAGGGGCTGCGCTGGCGCAAGTGCCGCTCGACCAGATGGCGGCGCAATTGCTGGCTTCGGTTGGCACGACATCTGCAACCCAGCGGGCACCCGCCGCCCCGGCCCCCCGAATGACCCATAGAGGAGTCTGACCATGACCAAAACCGCGTTTGCCGATACGCAGACACCGCAGACCGAGCTTCAGGCCGAGCCGTCGGATTCCATTGAGACCATGTATCTGACCTTTCCGGTCGGCTCTGAGCTCTACGGGGTTTCGATTGGCGTCGTGACCGAGATTGTCGGATTGCAACGCATCATGAGCGTGCCGGACGTGCCGCATTACATCAAGGGCGTGATCAACCTGCGTGGCAAGGTAATCCCGCTGATGGATGTGCGGCTGCGCTTTGGCATGCCGGACAAGGCCTATGATGACCGTACCGTGGTGATCGTGTTGCAGGTCAATGATGCGCCGGTGGGCCTGATTGTCGATGGTGTCAACGAGGTGCTCGATATTCCGGCGAACCAGATTGACCGGACGCATAGTTTCTCGGGCTCTGAGGGCCGCAGCCTTGTGTTGGGTCTGGGCCGTCTGGAAGAGCGGGTGGCCATCCTGCTCAATGTCAACCTTCTGGTCGAGGATGACGCGCTCGTCCCGCCAATGATGGCCGAGGCCTGATCCATGGCTGCCCCAGAACCCAATCCCCCGGAGACCGATCCGGACCTTGTTTTCACGTCCCGGTCGGCCGCAACGCCGACGACGGAGACATCCTCCCCCCAGCCCGCGCCGGACCAGCCCGCCGGCGACACCGAAAGGAAAGAACAAATGACCTCGCAATCCCCGCGCGACAGCAAACCCAAGGCCAACGACACCATGGACGATATGAAAGAAATGGATTTCTCGAAGCGCGTTGTGGCCACCACGCTGTTGGCCTCGCTTGGCAATCCCATCATGGTTGCGGATGAGGATTACAACATCCTCTACTGCAACGAAACCGGGTTCCAGATGTTCGAGCGGATCGAGAATGACATCCGGTGCGATCTGCCGAATTTCCGGGCGCGCGACATCATCGGCAAGAATGTCGATGTGTTCCACAAGAACCCGCATTACCAGCGGCGTATCATGGACAACATGACAGGTCCGCACGAGGGGGCGTTTACCGTCGGAGGCATCTCTCTGGAGTTCACCGCGACGCCCGTGCCGGGCGTCGAGCGCGGCACGCAATTCGTGCTGGTGGAATGGCGTGACGTGACCGAGATCAAGCGCGTCACGGCCGAGAATGACCGCACGCTGGATCAATTCCGGCTTCTGCTGTCCGAGATGGAAAAAATGGCCGCGGCGCATGATGCGGGCGATATCGATGTCTTCATCGACAGCAACACCTTTGACAAGGCAGAGGTCCGCAAGGCGGCAGAGATGCTCAATGCTATGGTGCTGGCGCATATCGAGACCAAGAAGCTGGCGATGGGTGTCTTTGAAGAGTTCGGTGAAGGTAATTTCGATGCGCCCTTCCCGCAGATGCCGCGCAAGAAGGTGTTCCTCAACACCATCATCGAGAAGGTGCGCGGCAACTTCCGGGGGGTCGTTGCTGAAATCCGCACGCTGTCGGATTCCATTGTCGCGGGCAATCTTGACGTGCAGGCCGACCTGTCCAAGTTCAAGGGTGAATACCGCAGTGTGATCGAATCTTTCGAGCAGGCGTTTGGCAGCCTCAACAGTGCCTTTGCGGTGATTGCAGAGCAGGTGGATCAGGTGGCGACAACGGTCACTCAGGTGGCCCATTCGAGCCAGACGCTCTCGACCAATTCACAGGTCGCCTCGGCCTCGGTCGAAGAGGTGTCTGCGTCGGTCAACCAGACAGACCAGCAGGTGCGCGCCAACGCCGAGTCGACACAGAAAGCGTCGAAATTCGTGGGCAGCGCCGTGGGTCTGGCCGATCAGGGTGCCGCCAAGATCAAGGACATGGTCACCGCCATGCATGGCATCAAGACCTCCTCTCAGGACATTGCCAAGATCATCAAAGTGATCGACGAGATTGCGTTCCAGACCAACCTTTTGGCGCTGAATGCGGCGGTCGAGGCGGCGCGGGCTGGGCAGCACGGGCGCGGCTTTGCGGTGGTGGCACAAGAGGTGCGCAACCTCGCCGGGCGCTCTGCCAAAGCAGCGCGCGAGACCTCGGATCTGATCGAAGATGCGTCGAACCGGGTGAATGCGGGTGTGCGCATTGCGGATGAGACATCCGAAGCCTTCACCGGCATTTCCCAGCAGATCACGCAGGTCAAGGAAATCGTCGAAGAGATTGATCGCTCTGGCGCGGAACAGTCACGCGGCGTGGCGCAGATTTCGATGGCTATGACCGAAATCGCCAAATCCGCGCTCGATTCCAGCCAACAGGCGGATGAGCTTGCTGCCGGAGCCGCCGAGATGAGTGCGGCCACCCAGCAGATGAAAGAGGAAATCGGCCGCTTCAAGCTGCGTCGCACGGCTGCGGCTATGCCGATGGGGGGCTTCAACGGTCTGACGCCCGAGATGATGGCGCAGATTCAGGCGATGATGAGCGGCAAGCCCAACGGGCGTCTGAACGGCGGCGGATCGCTTGATCTCGACGCACGCGGCTTTCACGGCTTCTGAGGCAAGCGGGGGGCGGCCCGGTGCCGCCTCATTCCCGCGCAATTCCAGATAATTCGGAGTAATGACGATGGTTTACAATGTAATGGTGGTGGACGATGCCGCAATGATGCGGCTCTACATCTCCAGCTTTCTGAAATCCCGCAAGGATTTCAAACTTGTGGCACAGGCTGCCAATGGGCAAGAGGCGCTGGACAAGTTGCCGGATCTTCCGGACCTTGACCTGATCCTGCTCGATATCGAGATGCCGGTGATGGACGGGTTGGAATTCCTGCGTCACGCCAAGCTCAAGACGCGGGCCAAAATCTGCATGCTGTCCTCGGTGACGGTGCAGGGGTCGCCCTTGGCTGCCAAGGCGCGCGAACTGGGGGCGGATGGGGTGGTTTCCAAGCCCTCTGGCACGGTGTCGCATGACCTCGAGGAAAAGACCGGAGACGAGTTGACGCGCGTAATGCGGGCGCTGGTCGGGGCCTAAGGGCCGGAATGCAACCCACTGGGCGGGTGACACCATGATGGACGAGATGGACGAAATCTGGATGCTGTATGCCGATGACGGCGCGCAGTCCCTTGACGCTATGGAAGCGGCGCTCGATGCCCTTGAAGGGGGCGCAGGCGATATGGGCGCGCATATCGGCGCTCTGTTCCGGGCTGTCCATACCTTCAAGGGCAACTCGCGCGTGCTGGGACTGGCCCAGGTCGAGGGGCTGGCGCATCTGGCCGAGGATCTGATCGGGCTGGTGCGCGATGAAGGCGTGCCGATGAGTGGTGAGATCACCGACATCCTGATGCGCACCGGTGATGCGCTGCGCGGGATGCTGGAAGAAACCGCCGACACCCGCGCCGATGTAGAGCCAGGACCGACGGCGGGGCTGAAACAGGATTTGCGCGCGATGATCGGGCGGCTGACAGGGCGCGAGGCCGAGGCACCCGCGGCCCCGTCTGAGGACAAGGCCGCCGAGCCGCAGAATGAGACAGCGCCGACGCCCGCTGACGTGCAAGAAGAGCCGGAAGCCGCTCCACCCACGCCCACGCCCGCGCCCGCACCCAAACCCAAGGTTCCGGCCTTTGATATGGGTCTGGCGGGGTTGCTGGATCAATTGGATGGCGGCGATGGCGCGGATTTCGACGAATTCGAAGGTGACGATGACGAGCCGGAGTTTGACCAAGACCTAGCCCCCGAGGCAGAGGCCGAGGAAGAGCCTGACGTTGAGCCCGAGCTGGAGCCAGAGCCAGAGCTGGAGGCGGAGCCCGAGCCTGAGCCCGCACCGCAGGTCAAGACCGTAGCCGAGGTTACAGAAGGCAAGCTCTTGGCACCTGACCCGGAGCATCACAAGATTTTCAACGATATGGCCGTCAAGGCGTGCGACGGGCTTGACGCTCTGGTTGCGGATTGGGCCGAGGACAGCAGCCCTCGTGCTGCGCGCAAACAAGCGGATAACCTGCACTATGCGGCCGGGCAATTGAACCTTGCCGATTGGCTGGCCCTGTTGGGACCGTTTCTAGATGCAGATGCCCCGGACCTTACCGCAACCCGCGATCTGAGCAAGGCGATGCGTCGCCTGTTGGGCGGAGAGAGCGCCGAGCCTGAAGCGGTGGACATGCCCGCCCCAGAGGCACAGCCAATGCCAGCGCCGGCCCCGGTTGCGGCCCCTGAGCCAGAGCCTGAACCCGAGGTTGCGGCCGCCCCTGAACCCGAGGCTGAGCCGCAAAAGAAAACCAAAGCACGGCCCAAACCCGTTGTCGAAATCACCGAAGGCAAGCTGCGGGCAGACCCGACGTATCATCAGATCTTTGCCGATATGGTGGCCAAAACGCTCGAGAAACTAGACGCGCTTTGCTCGGATTGGTCAGAGGCGACAAGCCCAGCCACTTTGCGCAAAGAAGCGGATGGCCTGCGCTATGCCGCGCGGCAATTGGATTTGGCAGACTGGGTTGCGCTGCTGGACCCGATAGCCGACGCCACAGGCATGAGCCACCCCGACGCCGACGGCCATGTCGCCGCGCTGCGGGCCCGTTATGCCAAGGATTTCACGGCCGGTCACATCCCTACGCCCACGCCTGAGCCGGTCGATGCGATCAGCGATGGTCGCGCGTTCTTCAACGCGGTTGCAGAGCTTTATCCGCTGATTTCCGACCAAGGCATACGGATGGCGGGCCAAACGCCCTGCACCATGGACGAGCGGCGCGATTTGGCGGAACGGATTGCCGATCTGGCCGCGCCACGCGGCTATGTGCGGCTGGTCGATAGCGCCCATAGGCTGTCGCAAGAGCCTGCAGGCCAGGCTTACCGCGCGGCTGAACTGGCGCTGTATGAGGAATTGGTCAGCGTCGAGCGCAGCCTGCCCGCCTCGGTCTTCGATGCCGAGAGAATGGCACCAAGCAAGCTTTTGAGCATGTGGTGCGCCGATCATATCTTTGAGACGCTGCAAAGCCTGCGCAAGGGTCTGGAGGCGCGCGGTGGCGAGGCAGAGGCCAATTGGTTCCCGGCCTTCGACACGTTGATGCGGCAGGTTCATTTCGCCTGTTTGAACTATCGGATCGACACCGCGTCGCAACTGACGATGGCGCTGATTGATCTATTCGCGCGGGTGCGCGTTGATCAAAAGGCACCAGATGTGATCCTGCTCCAGATGGGGCGCGGGTTCATCGATACGATGGAACTGGTGTTCGATGCGCTGGATCAGGGCGATACGCCCGATACGTCGCGGATCGAAAAGATGTTTGAAGAGGCGACCAACGCCTGTTTCGTAGCCAGTGGCGTGATGACCGCCAAGAGCATCGAGACGCGGTTGGGCCTGCCACCGGAATTCCACCGCGTGATGTCGCCCGAGAGCGTCAAGACCGCCCATGAGGCGATCAAGGAAGGCTTGCATTTCTACGTTTTGCGCGCCGATCTGAATGATGATGACGCGCTGGCGCAGGGTTTTCTTGAGTGGATTACCACTGGCGTCGTCCGCATGATCACCAACGTGACGGTGTTCTTGGATAAGGCGACCCTGTTTGATTTCCTCGTCGCCTCGACGTTGGAAGAAGATCGGATGGTCGAGCGGCTTGCCATGCTCGACCCAACCGGCGCGCGTCTGATGATGGCGCGGGCGTTGCGGGTAAGTGAGGCATCTGAAAGCGATGCCGTCGAACCTGACACGCTCGACCTGATCCCGATGTCGGATGTTGGCGACAGCCTCGCGTTGCTCGAGGCGGTGGGGGCGATTTCCGCCAGCCATGCGCAGCTTGAGCATGAATTGACGCAACTGGCCTCGGTTGATCTGGTGCAGGATGTGCTGGAGGCGCTGCGCGTCGCCGGGGTGGGTGAGTTGGAGCAGCGTGTGCGCTCTGTCCTGCGCGACCGTTTGGAGCAGCATCATCTGCGGCTTCAGGAAATCAGCGAGTCCGGTGCGCAACTCTCGACAGAGCTGTCACATCTGCAACAAGAAAGCGTGGCGCAGCGGTCGCGCCCGGCCGAGGTGCTGTTGCGTCCGCTCAAGGCCTATGTCGCCACACGCGCGCGCAAGATCGGGGTCGATGCAACTGTCACCTATGTGGGCGGCGATGCAATGCTCGACCAAATGTTGATCGAGGAATTGCGCGGCCCGCTCAAGACCCTGGTCAATCTGCGACTGGCGGGAGAATACCCTGCCTCGCGGTTTCATATCTCGGTCGAGGCCGAAAGCGATCACGTGCGCGTCGAGCTGACCGATAACAGCCCCGAGGCTGCGACAGCCCCAGCCTATGCTGCGCTAGCCGATGAGATGGCGCGCAAAAAGGGTGCGCTGCGCCGCGTCAGCCTGCCCGCTGGGGCCGGGGTGCGGTTCCATCTGCGCGTGCCGCAGCATATGATCGTCCTCGATGGCATGGTCGTCCGGGTGGGGCATGTGCGCTATGTGCTGCCTGTGGACACGATTCACCGCATCCTTCAGACCGACCGGCTTTTGCCTGTGTCGGCCTCTGGGGCAACGCGGATGCTCAATATCGATGAGGGCGCGCTGGTGCCGGTGCATCCGCTGATGCCAGAGGCCCCCGAGGCGGCGCGGGGTGCGCGGCTCTATGTGATTTTGAGCAGCAACGAAACGCGCATCGCCATTCCGGTGGACGAACTCTTGGGGCAGCAGCTTGTGATGCTGCGTCCATTGCAGGGCGTTCTGTCGGGGATGCGCGACATGAGCGGTATCGCCGTCCTGTCGGGGGGCGAAGTGGGCATGGTCGTGGCCGTCAGCGCCTTGGTTTCGGGCGATACGCGCACAGCGAGCGTGGCCGCGTGAAACTCTGCCCCGGTGGTCATGCCACCGGGGCTAACATCCTGACGCATTTTGCCGTTTTGAAAAACAGATCTGGCAATCATGTCAAAGGAAGTTTCGATGAGTTTCGCCTTCGCCCGTTCCCGTTACCGTCAGGCCGAGACCCTCGTGCAGGAGGCGGCCACCGACCCCTATGACATCGTTTTTGTCACGCTGCGCGAACTCAACCGCTCGCTTGGTGTCTTGGCGCGGACCCAACAAGAGGCGCGCCCGTTGCCCTCTGATCACGTCAATCGGGTATTGACGGCGATTTACATCCTGCAATCGAGCCTTGATTTCGAGGCGGGTGGCGATCTGGCAGGGGATTTGTTCCAGCTGTACGAATTTGCACGGTTCCACGTGCTCAAAGGTCTTCGGGGCGAGGAGGGCGCGCGCCTGACCGAGGCCGCCGCCGCCATGGGCGATATTCTGGACGCCTGGCAACAGATCGGATCTCAGGTCAAGGCGCAGGCGGTATGACACGTGTGGTACAACAGATGACCTATAGCCTTCTTGGCGATCAGATCCGTAACTTGACGACCGCGCTTGTCGCAGCAGCCGAGACGGGCGATCACGCGGCGGTATCGCGTGCGGATCATGCCCTGCGCTGCGCGGTCATTGCCTTGGTTGGTGGTGCCTCTCTCGCAGAGGATGGCGCGCAGGACCGCATCGCGATCCTGGCCGAGGCGCTGGATGCCGTGCGTCGCACCGCCGATATGTTATCGGCCAAGGCGGCGCGGCGGGCAGGGCAGGGGCGGGCCAATCTGGTCTATCTCAACTGCGACCGCAAGGTGGGGCCGCGCTGATGGCGACTGCGTCTGAAACGGCCTGCGGCACCTGTCTGCGGCTGCGCATGTTTCTGACGATTGCGGGCGCGTTGATTGCCGGGCTTTACCTGCAACCCGGATGGGCCACGGCGGTAGCGGGGTTGATGCCGGCACCTCTGCTGATCGGCTGGGCAATCTGCGGTTTTGGAAGTCTGGGTTTTGCGCTGCGCCTGCGGCATCATCTGCGGCATCAGCGCTAAAGAAAACGCGGCGCGCCCTCAGCAGAGGCGACGCAGAAGCCGCACCAAACCCCAGACATGCTGACGCCGGGGTTCGCCATGTTCATCACATAGGACAAGTTCCACGCCCACCTTGTGCGGGTCGGTGCCGGGGGCGGGTATGAAGGTCTGGCGCATGGCGATCATGGGATGTCCTTTCTCGGGCTTGGTATTTGTTTTCGGGCTGCAAGAAGTCTGCCAATCACGGGGCATGGGCCCAGTCGAGGATCAGAACCTCAAGAATGGCGGGCTCTTCGCCCATGGCGATCAACCGGGCGTTCATCGCCTCTTGCAGGGTTTCAGGCAGGCTGTTGCGCAGCGCCGCAAGGCGTGTATCGGCAGGCAGGCTTTCGGCCGCGCGCAGCATGACATCGGCCAATTCGGCCTGCGCCTCTTGCTGGCGATCAGCCAGTCGCGCCATAAGTTCAAGACTGCCCGCCTCGCGCAGGGCAACGCCCAAGCCGATGCTGAGCGTGCCGCCACCCTCGGGCAGCGATACCGTCACAGGCAGGCTGAGCGGCAGATAGCGGCGCGGCTCTGGCCCTGTGGGGGCCTCTGATGCGGGCGCGGGTGCCGCTGTGGGCTGTGGCACCGCAGGCGTCTGGTTCAAGATCCAAAGGCTTGCCAAGCCAAGCGCGATTGGCCCGAGACTTGCAGTCACAGCAAAGACAATCAGCGGTTGGCGAGGCGAAATCCGGGTCATGTAAGGCAAAGAGCAAGGATCGCGCCAAGCGGTGCTAAACTGGCGGTCTTTTCTGTCGTTGTGATTGCGTGGGGCCGTGTCGCCCGAGCGACGCAAAGGAACCAAAAGGAGTGGGCAGAGTGGCGGGCGCCTTGTCGAAATTCAGGATTCTGCGCCGGGCTGCGGGACAGGCCACACCGGGCCAGACACAGGATGCCTTTCCTCTGGTGCGGCGAAGCACCAATCTGCATGACATTTCACTGGTCGAGCGGCATTTGCCGGAAATCCTTGGGCGGGCCTTGGCGCGCAGCTGGATTGATCGTGCGTTCAGCACTGCCCTCTTGGCCGATCCCAAGGCGCTGCTTGCACAGCACGACATTCACTTGCCCGAGGCGGTTAGTATCGAGGTGGAAATGACCCCGACGCAGCGGCATCGTCTGGTGGTCTATGAGCAGCGCCTCGATGGCGAGCGGCGGCGCATGATGTATCTGCAACTCGTGATGATGGCGGGCAAATAGATGCGGCGCGTTCTGCTGGTCTCTGCGCTCTGGCTATGTGGTGCGGCGGCGATGGCCGGGTCCACGCCGGATTTCGGTCGCGCCGTGGCCTTGGCTCAGGATGGGCAGGCGGGCGCTGCTGTGGCGATTTTCGCGGATCTGGCACAGGCCGGGCACCGCGCGGCACAGGTCAATCTGGCGGTGATGCTGGCGCGGGGGCAGGGTGTGCCGCAGGACGATCAGGCGGCGGCCTATTGGGCGTGGCGCGCCCGTCTTGCGGGCGAGATGCGGGCGATGGAGGTCAGCGACCTATTGCTGGGGCGGCTGACAGAGGCGGCGCGCGCCCGTCTGGCCGACCGGCTGATTGCCGATCTGAGCGCGCGGGCCAGGGACGGCGTGCCGGGGCAATTCGCGGCGATTGGCCGGGTTGAGGCGCAGTTGCGCACGCCTGCGAAAATGGACGAGGCGGCGCTGTGGTTCACCCTTGGGGCCGCGTTTGAAGAGCCGGGGGCGCTCGCGCTGCGCGAGGTTGCGATGGCCGATCTGGAGCCAAAGGCACGGTTGGCGGTGCAGGAACGCGCAGGCGCAGAATTTGTCAAATGGTGCGCAGACATGCCCGCCGAGGCGCGCCCCGAGGCATGCGGGCGTGTGCCTTGAACGGCCCGAGGCCGCATTTTTCGAACATGGGGCTAAAATTGCCCACGCATTGGTCGTAAGACCTGATTGGGCTGGCACGCGGCTTGCAGACTGAGATCGAACAGAGACCTCAGGAAAGGCAGCGCCGATGTCCTCGAACGTGATGCATGTGGCCAAAACCGGGCTGAACGCCCAGCAGGCCCGCATTCAGGTGATTTCCAACAACCTGGCCAACGTCAACACCACCGGATTCAAGCGCGACCGCGCCAATTTCGAAACGTTGCTCTATCAGACGCTGCGTCCGGCGGGGGCGCAAACCTCGGAAGCCACCGAACAGACCGCGCCCACCACGTTGGGCACGGGTGTGCGCCTTGTCAGCACCGAAAAGATGTATACCCAAGGCAGCCTGACCACGACCGACAACGCGCTTGATCTTGCGATTGACGGCAAGGGGTTCTTTCAAGTGCTGATGCCCGACGGGCGGATCGGCTATACCCGCAACGGCACGTTTTCCCAGAATGCCGATGGTGTGCTGACCACATCGAGCGGCTATGTTGTGCAGCCCGAAATTCAGATCCCCCCCGAGGCCACCAGCATCAGCATTTCCCGAGATGGCATCATCAGCGTGACCCTGCCCGATGCGGTCGAGGCCGAAGAGGTGGGGCAGTTGACCCTTGCGCAATTCGCCAACCCGCGCGGGCTAGAACCGGTGGGCGAGACCTTTGTGGTCGAGAGCACCGCCAGCGGCGCACCGGTTGTGGGCAATCCGCTCGAGGATGGCATGGGCGATCTGGTTCAGGGCGCGCTTGAAACCTCGAATGTCAATGTGGTGCAAGAGCTGGTCGAAATGATCGAAGCGCAGCGCGCCTATGAAATCAATTCCCGCTCCATCTCGGCCTCGGACGAGATGATGAGCTATCTCGCCAACAACCTCTGAAGGGGACCATGATGCGCCGTTTCACCTGCACCGCCGCCGCGCTGATCGCGCTGGCGGGCTGCTCCACCAAGATCGAGGAAGCGGAATCGGAGCTTTACGCGCCGGTTTATCCGGTCGAAGAGGTGCAGCAATCGCGCCTGATGCCCACCGGTTCGATCTATGCCGGATATTCCAACGGTCTTTTCGTGGCCGACCGGCGCGCGCGTGCCGTGGGCGACATCCTGACGGTCGAATTCTCGGAACGGTTCGCCGCCAGCAAATCGCAGGCCGCGGGATCAAGCAAGACCGACAATTTCGAGCTGGACCTGCCCGATGCCCTGTCCTTTGGCTTTGACGACACGCGCCTGACCAGCGGCACCACCCGCAGCTATGCCGGGCGGGGCAATGCCACGCAGTCCAATTCGCTGACGGGGCGGGTGTCTGTTTCGGTGGTGCGTGTCCTGCCCGGTGGCAATCTTGAAATCATTGGCCAAAAACAACTGACGCTGAACAACGGTCAGGAATATATCCGCCTGCGCGGTGTGGTGCGGCCTACCGATATTTCCGCCGATAACGTCGTGCGCTCGGACCGGATCGCCCATGCCGAGATCAAATATGTCGGGGCCGGTGACGTGGCCGATACCGCCAAACAAGGCTGGCTGCGCCGCGCCTTTGAAACCGTGTCGCCGCTATGATGGGCGCGGGTATGTTGCGCTTTTTGCTGTTGCTTGTCTGCCTTGTGCCTGGGGCGGCGCTGGCGGATCGGCTTAAGGATCTTGCCGATGTGGCCGGAGTGCGGTCAAACCCGTTGGTGGGCTATGGCCTGGTCGTGGGCCTCAATGGCTCGGGCGATGGCAATTCGGGGCTGACGCGGCAATCCATGCAATCCATCATCTCGCGCCTCGGGCTTGAGGTGGGGACCAATGATCTGGATGCCAAGAATGCGGCGGCGGTGATGGTGACGGCGGAATTGCCGCCTTTTCTCAAGCCCGGTCAAGTGCTGGATGTCACGGTCTCGACCGCTGGCAAGGCCAAGTCATTGCAGGGCGGCACCCTTCTGATGACGCCGCTGATGGGGGCCGATGGCGAGGTTTACGCCATCGCCCAAGGCAATCTGGTGGTTGGCGGTCTGGGGGTGCAGGGCGGTGACGGCTCGTCTGTCGTGGTCAATGTGCCCACCGTGGGCCGGGTGCCGCGTGGTGCCACGGTTGAGCGTATGGTCGAGACGTCGTTTCTCGAAACCGAATATTTCGTGCTGAATCTTAATCGCCCGGATTTCTCGACCGCGAGCAATGTGGCCGATGCGATCAATGAGCAATTTGGTGCCGGTGTGGCCGTGGCCTTTGACGGCAGCTCGGTTCGGGTGCGTGCGCCTGCCGATCCGGCGGCGCGGGTGCCGTTCATGGGGCTTTTGCAGGATATCGAGGTCGATCCCGCCGCGCCGCCTGCCCAAGTCATCGTCAATGCGCGCACCGGCACGGTGGTGATCGGGGGCATGGTGCGGGTGACGCCCGCCGCCGTGTCGCATGGGTCGCTGACCGTGCGGGTGAATGAGGATTTCAACGTCGATCAGGCCGCGACGGTGGTCAATGGTCAGGATGGGGGCGTGGTGGTGCCGGGCAATGCCGTGGTGACACCGGACACACAGATTGACGTGGAACAGGAAAACAACCCCGCCTTCGTTTTCGATCCCGGTGTGTCGCTGGCTTCGCTGGTTGATGCGATCAATGCCGTGGGGGCAAGTGCCGCTGATCTGGTGGCCATTCTTGAGGCGCTGCACCGTGCGGGTGCGCTGCGCGCCGAACTGATCGTGATCTGAGGAGCGCGCCGCCATGACCCTGCCCCCGCTTGCCACAGCGTTTGACGCGCGCCAGACCGCCAGCCTCTCGGATGACCGCATTGCCGCCAAGGCCACGCGCGACGAGGATCGGCTGCGTGGCGCGGCAGAGGGGTTCGAGGCGCTTTTTCTCAATCAGATCCTACAATCGGGGCGCGCTGCGTCGTTTGGAGATTCGTTGACGGAAAGTTCTGCGACCCAGACCGCTCAATCCTTGCTTGACAGCACGCTGACCGAAGTCGGGGCCGGGCGTTCGGGTCTGGGCCTATCAGAGGCAATTTATCGCCAGTTTTCCGCCCATCTGGGTGGGGTTCAGGAGTAAACCATGGTCGATCTCATGGACATCGGGCGCGGCGGGGTTCTGGCCTATCGCACAGCGCTTGGCGTGACCGGCGAGAATATCGCCAATGTCGATACGGCTGGGTATCGCCGCCGCGACGCAGTGATGCAGGAGGTTGGTGTTGGTGGCGGCGTGGACGTGGTGGACATCCGCCGCGCCTTTGACGGGTTGGTGGCTGCGCGCAGCCGCGATGCCCAAAGCACGCTTGGTGCGGCAGAGACGCATTTGAGCCATGTGCAGGCGCTGGAAGATCGCCTTTTGCCGGGTGAAGGCGGCTTGCCCGACTTGCTGGATGGATTTTTCGATGCGCTCGACGGGTTGTCGCAGGTGCCTGAGGATCAGGGGCTGCGGCAAGCGGTCTTGAGTGCGGGCACAGCGCTGGCCGGGGGTGTGGCCGATCTGGCCGAAGGGATCGACGTGCTGACGCGCAACGTGCGCGAAGAGATCGCACAGACCGTAGAGCGGGCCAACACCGTCTTGAGCGGTTTGGCCGAGGTTCAGGAACAATTGGCGCAGGTCACCGATGAGCGCGCGCGCAATCCTCTGTTGGATCAGCGCGACCGGCTCTTGGTCAATCTTGCGGAACTTGTGGCGATTGATGTCGAGATGGATGATGCTGGCCGCGCGACCGTGCGGCTTGGCGCGGATGGCAGCGGGCCGATGGTGTTGGAACGCGGTCGTGCCGGGCGGATCGAGGTCGGCACGGCGGGGCGCTACACTGTCACCTCCGCTGACACCAAAGCGGTCGAGGTGCAGACCACGTTGAGCGGCGGAATGCTGGGCGGTCTGGCGAATGCCGCCGGGGCCATGGCGCAAGCGGCCTCTGATCTGGATCTCTGGGCCAGCCGGATGGCCGACGAAATCAACGCGGTACATGCCCAAGGCCTGACGCCCACGGGCGGGCGTGGTGGCGCGCTCTTTTCCGTATCGGGATGGGAGGCCACGCCGGGCGCGCTGATGCGCGGCACGGGCGCGGCCAGTGTGACAATCACCGATGCAACTGTCATGCCTGCGGGGCCGCTGACCCTGGTGCAGGATGCACCCTCTGGGCTGTGGCAGGCGCGCGATGCGGCTGGGCAGGTTCTGGCGACGGGCGAACAGACCCTCAGCCTGCCGGGGTTACGGATCGAGATGAGTGGTGTGCCGCTGGATGGCGACCGGATCACGCTGGCACGGCAGGATGCCTCGGCGCGGCATATGACACTTGTGCTAAACGACCCTCAGGGGATTGCGGCAGCCGGCACATTGACAATCAGCGCCGTGCCGGGCAATCGCGGCACTGCCACGCTAAGCGCCACGGTGCTCAGCGCACAGGGCACCGGACCGCGGGATCTGTCGGGGGTTCTGGGGGAAAACCCTGTCGAATTTCTGAATGCAGGCGTCATCGGCGTGATCGCGGCGGGTCATGCAGATGCCGCGCTGTCGGTGCAACCGCGCCTTGCGGCGATGGATCTAGGGCCGCTTGCAGGGGCAACCCCGCAAGCGCTAAGCCTGACCACGCCCGAAGGTGTCGCGCAATTCGCACTGCCTGCGGGGCTGACGACCGACGCACTGGCGGCGGCGCTGAATTCCGGCGCGGTAGAAACCGCTGATGGGCAGCGCCTGGCCGCCTTTGGGCTTTTGGCCGAGGCGCAGGGTGATACGTTGACCCTTATGGCCCGTGACGGGGTCTTGCCGCTTGCCGCGAGCCTTGCGACCAATCTTGGCAGCGTGGCGGGTGTGGTCGTCGCCGATGCGGCCCCGGCGGCGGTGCTGTCGGTCTTTACCCGCGACGGGCGGCAACTTTCTGGTCCGCCTTTGGGTGCCACCGAGGCGGCCGCGCTGTTGACGCAGGAAAACGGGTTTCACGCAGATGCGGCCTATAGCGCCGACTACCTGGACGGGGCCGCGCCCTATGGTGGGCTCAGCCTTGGGCGGCAATCCGTGGGGGGCGATCACGTGGCGCTCTTGGGGCAGGCGGGTGGTATTGCTGCCTGGACCGGCACCATCCCCGCCCCGGCCAATCCCAGCGTTGAGGTCGGCTATGAGGGGGCGACGCAATCCAGCACGCTGCGTCTACCAGAGGGGGCCAATGCGGCCTGGATGGCGCAGGAACTGACAACCGCCCTGCCGGTGCGCGCCGAGGCGGAAACACGGCTTGCGCTGGCGTTGCCAACAAGCGGTGTGCTGTCCTTTCAGCTGAGCGGGCAGAACCTGACGCCCGTCACGATTTCGGCCGATATGGGCGCGGTCGGGGTGGCAGGGCTGCAAGCGGCGATCAACGCGCAATCGGGGGCCACGGGCATCCGCGCCGAGCGGGCCCCCAATGGCGGTCGGCTGGTGCTGGTCGAGGATCAAGGCGCAGATATTTCCCTGTCGCGCCTCACCCACTCCGGAGGCGAGGCCGCCTTGTTGACGCGGTTGGCACCGGATGGCGCGGCGTTGGGCACGGTGAGCCTTGGGGCTGGCGGGCCGGATGCGGCGCGGATTTCCGGCACGGTGCGCCTGAGCGGTAGCGCTGGCTTTGGCGTCACCGAGAACGGTGTTTTGCAGGTGGCCGCACCAGATGGGTTCGAGAACGGCCTTATCACACGGCAGACTGGCGCAGCAGGCGCGCAAGTGACCCTGACCCCGGCAGAGCCGGGACCGGGGGATCTGAGCCTGAGACGGATCGCCGTGACCGGGGCCGATGGCCGCGTGGTGACGGCTGAGGCCGATCCGGCGCTTGGCTCGGGGGCCGCAATGGCGCGGGCGCTGGCCGCTGATCTGCGGGCTACGGCCCCAGCAAGCCGGATCACGGGTGCAGCGCTACCGGCGCTGCCACCCGATGGCGCGCAAATGCGCGTGAGCCTTGGGGCGCAGGACTATGGCATTCGGATGAGCGGCGGCGCGCCGGTGGTGAGCGGCCCCGAAGCGGGACGTATTACCGCGCGATTTGACGAGAACAACCGCCTCATCCTTGAAACCGAGGGCGGCACGCTTGATGGCTCTGCTCTGCGTCTGCCCAGCGATGCGGGCGAGGCGGCGCGCTTTGGCATGGGGGCTGGCAATGCGCCGGTGACAACGGTCATCGGACAGCCGTTCGATGCCGGGAGCCTGCCGTCGAGCTTTACCATCAAGCTCAATGGGCAGGAGCATTTTGTCAGCGTGTCGGCGGGGGCGGTGGTTCTGCCTGTTACGTTCCCCGGCACAGGCTATATCAACACCGCCTTTGGCCGGGTCGAGATCGAGTTCAGCGCCCTTGACGGCGAAATGATGATTGAGGCGCAGCCGGGGGCGGCAGCTGCCGGGTTCGAGACCTTGGGCCTGCGCGCCGAGGTGACAGAAGACGGCGCGCTGCGTCTGACGGCCACGGATGACCGGGTGCTTGGGGTTGAGAATGTCGCCACTGGCGGGGGCTCTGTGCTGCGCCTCAACTCTATTCCTGATGAGGATCTGATCGTGGTGATGGGCGGCACTGGTGCCCTGCGTCTGGCAGGACAGATCAGCGATACGCCCGCGACAGAGCGCGCCCGCGAAGTGCGGGTGCTTGATGCCACCACAGGTCTTGTCGGGCTTTTCGATCGCGACAGTGGCGCGCATTTGGCGTCGCGCACGCTGGATGCGGCGGGCACGGCACGATTTGGCGATCTGGAGATCACGTTGGGCGGTGGGCGCGTGACCGGTGACAGATATTTGATTGCGCCCAACGCAGGCGGGGCCGGGGACGGGCGCAGTGTCGAGGCGATGGCCAATCTGCGGCAGCGCGACGGGCTGACCGGGCGGGGCGGCTATGCCACCGGCTTTGCCAGTCTGCAACAGCGGGCGGGGGCACAGGTTACGGCCAGCGAGAGCCGGGTCGCCATTGCCGAGGCCGAGGCTGAGAGCGCTGCACGCGCCGAGTCAGAGTTGGGCGGCGTCGATCTGGATGCGGAAGCGGCGCAATTGATGCAACAGCAACAGGCCTATCAGGCCAATGCACAGGTCCTTTCAGTGGCGCGGTCCCTGTTCGACACCCTGCTGCAAGCGATATGAGGGTTTGAATGAGTATCGGCACCAGTTTTTTTCACAACGTCACCACACGCAACCTGTCACAGGTCAATGAGCGGATATCCGATCTTCAGGGGCAGATTTCCTCTGGCGTGAATGATCCCCGCCCCTCTGCCGATCCGGTGCGCGCCTTGCGCCTGTCGGCGGCCAAAGAACAGCAAGAGGCGTTGGATCGTTATTCCAATAATCTTGAACGGGCCGGGGCGCGGCTGGATCAGGCCGACACGGTGCTGAGCGAGGCGGGCAATGTCATGCGCCGGGTGGGCGAGTTGGCGCTGCGTGCGGCATCGGACACGGCGACGGCGACCGAGCGCGACAGTATCGGCACCGAGGTGCGGGCGCTGCGCGACAGCCTCTTGGGCCTTGCCAATGCCCGCGACGAGAGCGGCCGTGCGCTCTTT
This sequence comes from Roseovarius mucosus, assembly GCF_002080415.1. Classification (NCBI taxonomy): domain Bacteria; kingdom Pseudomonadati; phylum Pseudomonadota; class Alphaproteobacteria; order Rhodobacterales; family Roseobacteraceae; genus Roseovarius; species Roseovarius mucosus. The sequence continues at coordinate 3,321,876 of NZ_CP020474.1, forward strand.
GGCGGCTATGGCACGCAATCCGATCCGTTTCGCGATGGACCGGGCGGCGTGGTCTATCAGGGCGATGGTGGGCAATCGCGCTTGCAGGTTTCGGAATCCCTGAGCCTGCCAACAGGGCTGAGCGGGGATGCGGTGTTTGCGATCGGGTCTGAAGGCGGCGATGTCTTTGCCGTGATCGACGACTTTCTGGCCAGCCTTGGCACAGCGAGCAGCGCGCCGCGTGCCAGCGTCACGGGTGCAGGCCAGCTTGACCTTGATCTGACCCTGAGCCGTGCGCCGGCTGCGTGGTCCATGACGCTGGAGGGGCCTTTGGGATCTACGACGATTCCATTTGTCGCCGCAGAAGGGGCCATGTCAGGGGCGGTTGAGGCGATCAATGCCCAGACCGCAGCCACCGGCATCAGCGCCGCGCTTGATCCCGAGACGGGTGGTCTGATGCTCACGGCGCAGGGCGATGTGAAGGTCTCGAATATCGCGCGCGCGCCCGATACAGGCGGGGTGTTGATGGTGGCACGCGACGCCGAAGGCGGGACGCAAGCGCTGGTGCCCTTTGCGCGTACGCGGGATGCGGTGATTGATCGGTTGCGCGGGGCGTCAGAGCATCTGATCGACCAACGCACGCAATTGGGGGCTCTGTCGGCGGATGCCGCGCGGCAATCGGATGTGATCGACAACCGCAAGCTGGCGATGAGCCAAGCGGTGTCAGGGCTGGAGGATCTTGATCTTGCCAATGCGCTGACGCGGCTTCAGCAATCCATGCTGACGCGGGACGCCACGCAACAGGCCTATGTGCGCATCACCCAGCAAAGCCTGTTTGATTTCCTGCGCTGAGGTTTTCGGGCCTTGTGCCAAACTTGGCCCGACGCTTGCAACGCGAGGGCATGAGACATCTTATCCTTCTGTGTGTGGCGCTATTCTGGGTGCCGTCCCTTTCCGCCGCCAGCCCCGCGAATTGCGAGGCGCTGGCGACGCAGGCGGCTGAGCGTCATGGTTTGCCCAAGGGCCTGTTGCGCGCCATCGCGCGCACAGAATCGGGACGGGCACTGGGCGACACCGGGACACGGGCCTGGGCCTGGACCTCGAATGTGCGGGGCAAGGGCTATTACTACTCAGGCAAAGACGAGGCGCTGACCCATCTGCGGCAGTTGGTTTCGCGCGGGGTTCGGGGGTTTGATGTGGGCTGTATGCAGCTCAATTATCGCTGGCATGGCGATAATTTCGCCACTCTCGAAGAGATGATCGACCCTGTCCAGAATATAGAATACGCCGCCCGATACCTAAGCGAATTACGCGCGGAAACCGGCAGTTGGGACGCGGCAACGCGCTATTACCATTCCCGCGATCCACGGCGCGGCGCGGCTTATCTGGGGCGCGTGCAGGCTGTCATGGCGCGGCTAGGCCCGGTCGAGGCGATGCCAGCTGTGGAACGACAGTCCGAGGTTGCGCGCGCCGCGCCGATGGTCACGGGGCCAAGCCTTCCCCCACGCGAAGCGCCGCGCCTTGCAGACCCGGCACCGCGTGAGGACCGGCGTTTTGCCGGGGCCGCGCCGCTTGTCAGCCGGGTGCAGAACGTGCGGTATTGGGAAACCGCTTCTCTTCCCGAAGGCGCAGTGCCGGTCATGCCCATGCGCAAGACCCCGCAAAAGACGCGCCGCTGAACGTGTCGCGCGTATCCTTGCGTCGGAAATCTATCTTTAGAGAGTCTCGAGACTCCTTTTGCCCGCGCAAGGATCGTCAGAGATGCTGCTATAGCGGTGGTATATCCCTCTGTATACCGGAGCGCAGTTCATGACGAGTTATTGGCCCACCTCTTCCATCACGGAACAGTTTCCCATCGACCTGCGTCTAGACGCTGTGCTCGTGGGCGACGCGCCCGTGATGCGGCGGTTGAAACAGGCGATCAGCATCATCGCCCCTAGCGATGTGCCGGTTCTGATCAACGGGCCGACCGGGGCGGGCAAAGAGGTTGTTGCCAATGCGATGCACCTCATGTCGGGGCGCACAGGGCCGATGATCCCGGTCAACTGTGGGGCCATTCCCGCCGATCTGCTGGAATCCGAACTCTTTGGCCATGAAAAGGGATCGTTCACGGGGGCCACAGCCCAACGGATCGGATTGATTGAACAGGCCGAGGGAGGCACGCTCTTTCTTGATGAGATTGGCGAGACGCCGTTGCATGTGCAGGTCAAACTGCTGCGCGCGCTGGAAACCCAGACCATTCAACGGGTTGGGGGCGGCGCGCCGATTCCGGTCAATTTTCGCCTGCTAAGCGCCACGCATCGTGACTTGCAGCAAGACGTCGCCCAAAAGCGGTTCCGCGAGGACCTGTTGTTTCGGATCGAGGTCTTTAGCCTTAGTGTGCCCGCGCTGTGCGAACATGCAGAGGACATCCCACAAATCCTGCGCACCATGGAGCAGGGCAGCCGGGGCGGCAGTACATTGCAACTGACGCCCTGCGCGCTGGCGTTGCTGATGTCGCAGGACTGGCCCGGCAATGTGCGTGAATTGCGCAATTTTCACGACCGGGCGCAGATCTTGTTTCGCAACCGGACAATCACCGCGGCCGAGGCGCGTATCGCGATGGCGCCCCGGTTGAGCTTTGCTGGCGGGGCTCCGGCGGCGCCGGAACCGGCGGTCGAGGCGCTGCCGGAAGGGGTGACCGATCTCAAAGGGATGCTGGCCGGCAACGGATCGCTGGACCTGCGCACCATGTTGCAGCGGGTCGAGGTCAAGGTGATCCAATCGGCACTGGAACTGAGCGAAGGGCGCGTCACCCGCGCAGCGGAAATGCTGCGGCTCAAGCGGACCACGCTCATCAGCCGTATGCAGAAGTTGGGCCTTGAGTCAGACGGTCTCTGAGGGCCTGTCGGAGCTGTTTTGCGCCTGCAACAGCGGCGCAAAATCGCTGCGCGCCTCTTGCAATAGCGCCTTTGCGGCGGGGACAAGTTCGCTGGTGCCCGGGTCTGTGCCCGCCCGTGCGAGGGTTTCCGCCTCTGACAGGGTTTCTGTCAATTCCTCCAATCCGATGATGCCGGTCGATCCGACCGCCTTGTGGATGATCAACGCCTTGTCTTCAAGCGAGAGGTCCGTGTCGATCATCGCTGTAAACGCTGCTTCGGCATCGCTTAGGGTGGTGCGGACCAGACGCAGCGCGGTGTCGTGGCCCACCATTTCGCCCAGATCATGCAGCATCGTCGCGGCATCCCTGCTTTCGGCCAGAAGATCGTCGTCTACGCCGTCGCCTTCGCCTTCGCCTTCGTCCGGTGGCGTGACGTCTGGGATCACGTCGCGGCGGGTGTCGCGGATCGCACGGGCAAGGTGTTCCTGCCCAACGGGTTTGGTCAGGATATTGTCCATCGCAACCGCCTGTTCGTCGCCGGTATGCGCTCCGATGAGGGCGGTGACGCCGATGATCACAGCCTGCGCGGATGGCCCGCCAGAGGCGCGGATCATTTTGGCCGCTGTGGGCCCGTCCATCACCGGCATGGAGAAATCCATCAGGATCACGTCGAACGCTTGCGCCTGCGCCTTGTCCAGCGCCTCTTGACCATTGGTGGCTGTGTCTGGGCTATGGCCCATGCGCCGGACCATTTCGGTCATCAAGGTTAGGTTGATGTCATTGTCATCAACCACGAGGATCCGCTTGGGGGTTTCGTGAATCGCGCGCTTCAAAGTCGAGAGGGCTGGCGCAGGCTGGTTCTGTGGTGCCTGTGACAGGCGCAGGGGGATCGTAAAGAAAAAGCGGCTGCCGACGCCCGGCGTGCTAAAGAGCCCGAGCGCGCCGCCCTGCCGTTCGATCGCAAGTTTGGCGATGGGCAGGCCCAGACCGGTGCCCATTGCAGAATTCACCTCGCTGCGCCCCACAGTCTCGAAGCTCTCGAAAATGCGCTTCTGATCTTCGGGGGCAATGCCGATGCCGGTATCCTCGACCTCGACCGTCAGATCGAGATTGTCGGGGGCATGGCCACCCAGGCTGAGCCGTATGGAAATGACGCCGTTCTTGGTAAATTTGGCGGCATTTCCCGCCAGATTGTAAAGCGTGCGGGAAAAAGCATTGGGCAGCCCTTCCAGCCGGTGACTGTCAAAGTCGCCGTGGGTGATCAACTCGATCCTGTTTTGGGCTTTCTTGGCGAGTGGCTGCAATTCATCCACGATATCGGCAGCGATACGCGCGGGGTTGAACGGCACGGGCGTTTCCGTGCTCTCGCCCAGCCGGGTCAGTTCGAGCACATCATCCACTTGGACCAATGCGCGGGCGCTGCAATCGCGCGCAGTTTTGAGCAAGGCGCGATTTTCGGGATACATGTCGGTTTCGTTGATCAACGACAACGAGGCCATCAATCCATGCAAGGGTGTGCGCATTTCGTGACTCATGGTCGCCAGAAACATGCTTTTGGCGCGGGCGGCCTGTTCGGCCTGAACCAGCGCGGCACGCAGGTTGGTTTCAGCTTCGACCTGTACCGAGATGTCGCGGATGAAGAGAATGACGATAGGATGACCCGAAATATCGTGATCCTCGACCATCGCGAAATCCACCGGGATCTCTCGCCCAACCGCGCTGCGGCAGGCGGCGACAAAAGGAGCCTTTTCGCGCGGCGCGAGGCCCTCAACGGTGTCACGCGGAACGGTGGGATCAAAGATCAGGATGTCTTCGGCGCGCATGGTCTGCAAATCTTCGGCGGTATACCCCAAAAGCCGTTGCGCGCGCGCATTGCTATAGAGGATGCGCGATTGTGGATCGGTCACGATAACCGCGTTCATGGTCGAATTGAACGCGGTCGAGAGCATGGCCGCGATGCGCCCGGTTTCCGCCGTGCGCCGCTCAAGCTCTCGCCAGAGACGCACTGCCAGAACGGCGCCGATGGCCATCAGACAAAAGAGCAACAGGGATTGGATGAAAAAGCGCACAAAGAGGCGCTGCTCCTCAACGCGTGCGCGCGAGGTTTCGATGGTGATCTCTTGGAGCCCTGCGACGGTGATGTCACGCACCATCGGATAGGTCGCATCAACGGCCGTACGAAAGGCCTCGAGTGCCTTTGGGTCATCCTCTTTGATTGCATCGATCCGGTTGGCCAGACGTTCGCGCGCGACCTTGAGCCGTTCAACCCGGTTCAAAAGGTCATCAGACACGGCCATGCGTTGAAGCGTCGCGGTGAAAATGTCCACCCGACTGTAAAAGATGTCAAACTCGCGCTTTACCTTGGTCAGTGTGTCCGATGTGAGGGGGGCGGTGATATCGGGCCGTGTCCCGAGAACCGCGTTGTCCAGGGTTTGCATGAGGCCCAAGTGATCCACCTCGAGCTGGGCCACGACCCAGCCGCCATTGTCGGTGTTGGCGGATCGAATGGCATCAAGGCGCTGCTGAAAGGCCATCGCGCTGACAAGCAGCGCGATGCTTGCAACCAGCATCAGGAACAGCAGAATCTGCGCCGATAGACGCTTGGTCGTATTAAAGACCTTATCGGGTCCAGCGCCTGTTGGTTGAGAGGTCAGCACGGGTCATTCCGCAAGAATGTCAATCTTGTTCAACTGCCAAACACTGAGGGTAAAATACTCTTCGCTCTGGTAGCGGGTGTCGGAATCATACGGGAAGACCAGCCAGAGCGGCCCTTTTTCTCGCACGGAAAAGGCGGCATCATCAATGCGCGCGGCAAGGATCGGCACGTTCTCTTCCAGCCGCGCCTCGGGGAAGGTCACGTTATAGTCGTTGATCGCATAGACGCGCAGAGTGCCCGGCGCGCTGCCCGCGGCATCAAGCACGGCCATAAGCGACGGACCAGAAAAGGTCTTGGGCGTGGTATCTGTCCAGATCGTTGTCGTCTCAAAGCTCTGCTGCGGCAAAGCGAGAAGATCCGCCTCGGTAAATGTCTTGGTCTGGCCACTGCGCAGGTCATTGACGGTCAAGATGACCTCGTCGGCGAAAGCAGGGCTTGCGACGGTCTGAGCAAGGCTAAGGCCAAGGGCTGCGAGGGTCAGAAAAAATCTACGGTTCATTGTGTGTCTCTTTTGGATACCGGAACAGGGCTTGATCGCCTGCTGCGTTTTAACAGAGTTTTTGGATGAGGGGGCGCTATCTAACAGGCTGCTGAAGAAGTCAGCCTTGAAGGACGTTATTCTTCCCCCACGGTTTGAAGGTGGCTCTTTGCGACTGCGGACGCCGGGTCGGGTTTGACCCCTTCGTCAGGGGGCAAGGAGTTTCGGTAGTCTGGCCAGATTGCAGGCTGCCATGGTCATTGTGAATTGGGCGCGGACCCTGTCGAGGCCGCGATGAACAGTCTGGGCCATGCCGCCCACGGTCTTGGCCCAGCCGAAGGGTTCCTCGATCTTCTTCCGGCGCCGCTGTGACAAGGCATAACCGGGATGCTGGGTGGTTCGCCCGTCGATTGCGGAACTCCGGGCCTTCTGCGCGACATGTGGCGTCACAACCATGCGCCTGAGTGCGGCAACAAAGTTGGCGCTGTCATATCCCTTGTCTGCTCCAAGCGTCAGGCGCCGGGTCGAGCCAGGGGAGTGTCGGTTGATCATCTCGAGGGCCGCCTTGCGCTCGCCGTAACCATCGGCATGGGTCAAATCGGCCTGCACGATCAGCCCGTTGCGGTTCTCCATCAGCGTATGTCCCATGAAGCACAATGTCGCCGCGGCACCCGGTGCTTTCTTGTAGAGACGGGCATCGGGGTCCGTCACAGAGATGTGGGTTGCGTTCGAGCGCTTCTGGCCCCGGAAGTTCACTGCGGCGTTGCGGATATGGCGGGGCGTGTCGGGCATCGGCTGCGTTTCTGTCTGCTGGGGCTGCGGTTCGGTGTTTGCGAAGGTCGCGTCGGCCGGTGGTGGCGGTCCGCCAGGATCATCGTCATGCGGTGGCGGCGCGCTGTTCCTGGGCTGAAAGCTCTTCATGGACGCCCACGCCTTGACCAAAGTGCCGTCTACCGAGAAGTGTTCATCCGAGAGGAGCGGACGGACCTCCGGGTGCGCCAGGATCGCCGCCATCAGCTTGCGCGACATGTCGGTCGTCAGCAGCCGATCGCGGTTCTTGGTAAACACCGTAGGAACCCAGACCGGATCGTCGATGCCAAGGCCGACGAACCACCGAAACAGCAGGTTATAGTTCATCTGTTCCATCAGCTGCCGTTCCGAGCGGATCGAGAACAGGAGCTGAAGAAGGCTCGCACGGATCAGTCGCTCCGGCGCGATGGAGGGGCGGCCAAAATCGGTGTAGAGCGCGGCGAACTCGGCATCCAGGCTGGCCAGCGCGTCATTGACGACCCGACGGATCAACCGCAGCGGATGACGATCCGGAACCCGCTGCTCAAGATCAACATAGCTGAACAGCGACCCGCTTGCCTCGTCCGTCCCACGCATCGCCACCTCCTGCTGCCGCTGCCATGCCGGAAGTGAATCATGTTCTCATAACCGCGTCGAGGGCCGACTTTTTCAGCAGCCTGCTAAAGGTATCGAGATATCTAAAGATAGTAACGCCTGACAAAAGTGTAGCGAAATCAACGCATACACTGTTCAGGGGGTGTCTCACATAAACGTGAGTTTTATTCCTATGTTTACTTCTGCGCCCAAGACTTGAGCGGTCGACGTAACGTCACATGATCGGCATGACGCGCACACCTTGGGCGATGCGACGTGCCCAGTTGGTGATATGCGGCTCGAATCGTTGGCGGGCATCGGGCAGGGCGGCGATCAGGACCATGATCGCGCGTTCGCGCCCGTCCTGAGGGGCCTTAAGACCAAGCCGCGCATGCTGCCATAGACCATCACTGAAACACACTTCGCCATCGCGGTCTTGCAACAGCCGGGCCGACCATTTGATGCCGAGCGTATCAAAGGCCATGTCATAGGGCGGTTGCTGCGCTGTCTGTGTCCGCACCGCATGGGTCATCAGGAAATCAAAGAGGACATCGGGATCAAGCAAGAGAATATCCGACCCCACCTCGATCCAGCCATCGGCAATGCGCCGGTCGAGTGCGCACCATTCCTGCTGGCCTTGGGCACGAAAGGCGAGGCGTTCGCCCTCGCCATTCGCTTCGGCGATCTCGTAGGTTCGCGCGCCCAGCGTGAGCAATGCAAAGGGGGCACTTGCACTACAGACATGGCCATGGCTCGCGCAGCGAGGGCGGCAATCGGCGCGGGGGGCAACGGTGTCAGTCATGAATGTTTGGCTGTGCATATGCGGCTCTCGATCTTGGGTCCGGGTCTAGCTGTGTCAACGACAGACCTTGGGGGAATGTTAGCGGTGCACTTGGCATGAACCCTGCACGCTAGGGCCAAGGCCGGGCCCCCCGGCAATCCGCAACATCCAAAGGATTCCCGCATGAGCACCCCCCCGACCGAGCTGGAAAACAGCATTCAACTGGCGCTGGAGGCGGCAACCGCCGCCAATGACAGCGCCGAGGACGTGGCGCGCGTATCCACCGAGACATTGGCCGCCGCCGCGCGGCTGGATAAATTCGCCAAGGGCATGAAGCCGCTTTTGTTCGGTGTGGTGGCTGCGGCGGTGCTGTGTGTTGCACTGGCAGGGTTGGTCTATCTGCGGACCCTCTCGGATATGCGCACTGCAACGGCGACGCAGATCGAGGCTTTGACTGTGTTCTCAAAATCCGTGGGGGATTTACAGGCACAGCTTGAGACCTTGGGGGATATGTCGGCGCAGGTTGCGGCGATTGAGGCGGCACAAACCGCAGGGCTTGAGCGGCTGGAGGCGGCTATGACCGCCGAGACCGCACGTCTGGCCGAGGCCATATCCGGCACCGAAGACCCGGCTGCGCCGCAGATGCTGCGCGGCTTGGTGGACCGGATCGAGGCCAGCCATGGCGAAACACGAGATGCCTTTGCCAAGGGTCTGTCGGATCTGCAACTGGCCATGACGCGCATGTTGGCCGAGCGGGCGCAAGTGGCCCAACCTGTCACCCAAAGCGCTGCGGCCCCTGCCAAGCCTGTCGCCAAGCCCCCCGCCCGCAAAAAACCACAGGCCCGGGCCGAGCCGAATCCCTTTGGCTTTCCCTAGGAGGCTCGGTGGATGAGCCTTTCTGATCCATCTCCTCGCGCCAGTGCGCTCGCGCTGGCGTCGGTCAATCCGCAAGGAAAGGCGCTGGGCTTGCGGCCCGGTGACATCCTGATGCGGGTGGACGGGCACGCGGTCGACGGCAAAACCAAGGATATTCAGGCGCTGTTCCGCGAACACCCCGATCGTGCGCGCGCGCTGTGGATCTGGCGGGACGGACAGGTTTGGCCGGTTCTGGGGCGCAGCGCCATTCTGGGACGTTGGCGCGTGATGCCAAAGCCCGAGGTGATCGTCACCCTGCCGGATCACAGCCCGACGGACCGGATGCAAAACTTTGACGTGATGATTGGCCCGGACGAGACCTATGATGCGCAGCCCCGGACGCCGTCGGTTGTCGCGCTCTTGCCGCCGCTTTACATGATCCAGATGCGCCTCTGGACGCCACTCATCCTATGGGCGGCCTTGACGCTGGTCTCTGTGCCCTTGGGATGGATCGCTGGGGCAGCGCTTCAGATGCTTATCTGCGTCTATTTCTGGCGTGCGGCGCCGATGCTGGTGCGCACGGATCGCATGGCGCGGGGCTTTCGCCTATGGCGGGTCATCGCGGCACGCTCAGAGCGTGAATTGCATCGGCAGATGACCACGCTGGCACCAGACTTGCGGTTTGTACACGCGCCAGTGCGGTCGGTGCCAAAGCCTGTCGAGGCGCGCTGACGCCCCGACCGTTCCTTACATGCCGTTCAGCTTGCCCTGACGCTTGCGCTGAAAAGACGAGGGGATATGCAGCATGTCGCGGTATTTTGCGACCGTGCGGCGGGCAAGAACCGGACCATCGGCGCTGATCATCTGGGCGATGGCATCGTCACTCAGCGGATTGGTGGGGTCTTCACCCGCGACCATCTTTTGAATGCGATAACGCACAGCGGCGGCAGAGGCCCCGCCTTCGCCATCAGCATCCCCGGCGAGAGCGGTGCTGAAGAACCGCTTGAGGCCCATGGTGCCTTGCGGGGTGACCATCAGGATGCCCGTGGTCACGCGGCTGACGGTGCTTTCATGCACGCCAATCGCCTGCGCCACATCGGCCAGTGTCATCGGCGCGATCTTGGCGGGGCCATGTTCGAGAAACGCAGCCTGACGGCGCACGATTTCGGCCCCTACGGCAAGGGCGGTCTGATTGCGATGCTCGACCGCGCGGCGCAGCCAGCGGGCGACGCCAAGACGCTCTCCGACATATTCACGGGCGCGTTTGTCTTGGGTTGCGACGGCGGCGCTTTCCTCGTCGACCAGCACGGCGGGCAGGGTCGAGCGGTTGAGTTCAACCTTCCAGCCTGATGCGCCACGGCTGACGATCAGATCGGGCTCGCGCTCGACCAGATTGGCGAGGTGGAAATCAGCGCCGGGTTTGGGGTTGAGGCTGCGCAGTTGTTTCAGCGTCGCGCGCAGGTCGTCCATGGTGCAGGCGCAAACACGGGCCAGACCAGTAAGATCAGCGGCCGCAAGACGCGGCAGATTGTTGAGCACGGCGCGAAAAAGCGGCGTCATCAGCCCCTGATCCTCGGCTTGAAGGGCCAGACATTCGGCGAGGGTGCGGGCAAAGAGGCCAGCAGGCTCGACCGCCTGTACCGCGTGCAGCATATGTTCGGCCTCGGTCATATCGAGGGCGCAGGCAAAGGCGATCTCTTCCAGCGGTTCACCCAACCAGCCATTCTCGTCGAGGGCTTCTAGAAAGCGATCCGCGATCAGACGGTCTTGGGTAGAATTGAACATGAGGTCGAACTGGGCCGCGACATGCGCATAGAGCGAGAGCGGGTGATCGGCGATACGCCCGGTCGCGTCATCGGCATCCGCTCCTTTGCCGCCAACATGCGGCAGGCTGGGCAGGGCGCGTTCAGAGCGGGCCACCTCGATAAAGGGATTTTCCTCGGCTTCTTGCTCGATATAGCGTTGCAAGTCGGTGTTGGACAGTTGCAGCAGGGCAATCGCCTGTTGCATGTGGCCGGTCATCACAAGCCCCTGAGTCTGGGCGGCGCGCTGAGAAATTTGCAGGTTCATCGATTTTTCTCCAATCTCGTGCTTAAATACCTATCTGGCCTGCCGTTAGACTGAAGACTCGGAATTCGACGCTTTGGACGGTGTCGATCCATTGACGGAAAAACCTTCTAACCCCCTTTGATTAAAATGAAAAAACCCCAACGATACCGTTGGGGTTCTTTCGATACTGTCGAGATTTCGACGTTTACCGGAGCAGCGAGAGCATGCCCTGGGCCGACTGGTTGGCCTGTGCGAGCATTGCTGTGCTGGCCTGGGACAGAATCTGCGAGCGTGCCATCTCGGACGATTCCTTGGCAAAGTCGGCATCCATGACCCCCGAACGTGCGGCCTGAACGTTGACCGTGATGTTGGTCAGGTTCGAGATCGTGCTGTCGAGGCGGTTGGACACGGCACCGAGGTCAGAGCGCGATTGGCTAACCTTTTGCAGGGCTACGTCGATCACCTTGAGGGCACTTGCGGCGCCTTCCAGCGTTGTCAGGTCGATTTCAGCAACAGAGCTGAGTTCGGATGTCGTGGCAGCCGATTCAAAGAACACTTCCCCGGCGGTGGTCTCGTCTGTGCCCACAGAGAATTGCTTGGTCGAGCTCAGTTCCACCTGACCGCTGACGGCAACATCGTTGTCGGTGTCGTCCAGCGTGGCCGTATGGGTGCCTGCGGTTGCGCCTGCAGCAGTGCCATCCGAGTTCTGGGCGGTCACAGCCATTGTCGACCCGCCGGTGCCGGTGGTGAAATCGGTGATCAGGATGTCGGCACCGGTGGCGTCCGTCAACTTGATGCTGGAATTGTCATCACCCATGGTCGCGGTCACACCGGTCCGACCCGACTGGTTGTTGATCGCGGTGGCAACGCCGCGCAGATCGGAGGTGTCCGAGATGGCCACGGTGCCGATGTTCACGCCATTGACGTCAAAGGTGACGGTGTCGGCGGCAGAGAAGCTTGACAGTTCGAGGTTGGTCGTGGCCGATGCGGTGACGCCGGTCGAGGCGCTGACATTGTTGATCGCGGCGGCCATTTCCTCGGCCGACTGGCCTGCGCTGGTGGTCAGTTCTGCGCTGCCGGCAAAGCCGGTGATGTTGATGGTCGAGGCGGCGGTGATGCCGGTGTCGCTGGTGCCTGCCCCTGCGGCCAGCGATACGTTTGACGTCACAGTATGCGCACCGATGTCGGTGGCAGCGGCGCTGTCCACGCTGATGTTCAGCACCTGGCCCGCGTCAGCACCGATCTGGAACTGCTTGCCTGTGTAAGAACCGTCAAGAATTTTCATACCGTTAAAGGTGGTGTCTTTGGCGACGCGGTTGATTTCGGTCACGAGCTGCTTGGCTTCGGCCCCGAGGTTCGAGCGGTCAGACGCGGTGTTGGTGTCGTTCGACGACTGAACGGCCAGTTCCCGCAGACGCTGAAGCATGTTCGAAACTTCGACGTGCGCGCCTTCAGTCGTGTCCAGCAGGTTCTTGCCGTCGGTGGCGTTACGAACGGCTTGGTTGAGGCCGGTGATCTGCGAGGTCATCTTTTCCGCGATGGCCATGCCGGCGGCGTCGTCTTTGGCGGCGTTGATGCGCAGGCCCGACGACAGGCGGCTCATGGCCGCGTTCATGTCATCGTTAACGCGGGTCATGTTGGCCTGCGCTGTGATCGCGCTCATGTTGGTATTGATCGTGGTCATTTTCAGTCTCCTGAGTTGGCTTGTTACGTTTGCCGGCGCTTGCTGGCTGTACGCTGCCCAGCGCTTGACAAGAGCAACGGCGGCGGCGGAAAATGTTTAGTAAGATTTCCAAAAATCGTTTTAAGTGTATGTAATTAAACGAATTAATACTTTTGCGACTAACCCTGATCGGCTTGGTATGGTTCTTGCCCCTTCTCTTGCGAGACCTGGCAGAGTGCCGGTTGCCACGCTTTTCAGGGAGTCCCGTCAATGGATATTGCGTCGCTCATCGGTTTGATCGGTGCGCTGGGAATGGTGGTCGGCTCGATGCTGGCTGCGGGCGGTCTGGGGCCGTTCATCGACGTGGCGTCGATCCTAATCGTGTTCGGTGGGACGTTCTTTGCCGTCATGTACAAATGCACTATGCCAATTTTCCTGCGCAGCTTTGGCGCGGTGGGCAAGGCGTTCATGCCCAAGGCACCAAGCAAGGAAGAGCTGATCACCAAGATGGTCGAGTTGTCGGATGTCGCGCGCAAGAATGGCCTTATGGCGCTGGAAAATCAGGAAGTGCCCGACAAGTTCTTTTCCAAGGGATTGCAGATGTTGGTGGATGGCGCGGACGAGTCCAAGCTGGTCAAGCAACTTTCTGATGAGATTAAGGCGATGAAGGTGCGCCACGGCGAAGTGCATGAAGCGCTGCGCGGTTGGATCGACATCGCCCCCGCCATGGGTATGATCGGCACGCTGATTGGTCTGGTGCAGATGCTGGGCAACATGGCTGACCCCAAGGCCATTGGCCCCGCGATGGCGGTGGCGCTTTTGACCACGCTTTACGGGGCTTTCATCGCCAATGTGATGGTCGGCCCCGTTCTGTCCAAGCTGGAGGGATATACCGCCAGTGAAACCGCGTATCGGGATATGGTTCTGGCGGGCCTGCGCAATATCGCCAAGGGTGAATCCGGGCGCAACGTTCAAGAGCAGATGGTCGCGGTGCTGCCGCCCAAGCTGCAAATCAAACTGCTCGCGGCCTAGGCAAGGTGGTCTGAGCCATGGCGCGCAAACCCATTCCCCTGCCGGTGCCCGTCGAGGACCCCGAGGACGAGTGCCCGAAATGCCCGCCCAAGGGCGCACCGGCGTGGATGGCGACCTTTGCCGATATCGCCACGCTGCTGATGGCGTTCTTTGTGCTGATCCTGTCCTTTGCCGAGTTCAACCAACCCAAGTTCAAGATGGTGGCAGGCTCGCTCAGCATGGCCTTTGGGGTGCAACGGCAGGTGCCGGTGATGGAACAGCCCAAGGGCACCACGATTCTGGATCTGTCCTTTAGCCCGTCACCCGAGATGTCGGTCACTGAACAGATGACACAAGACACGACCGAGACAGAGCAGCCCGAAATCCAGCGTCCGGTGACGGAAGAGGATGGCAAGGGCGCTGCCGAGGGCGAAGGGGCCGATGCGCCCGGCCAATCCGAGGCGCGCGAAATGGCCGAGGCTTTGCAAGAGGCGTTGCAGTCTGGTCAGGTCAAGGTCGAGTCCCGCGAAGGTGAAGTGGTGATGACCTTTGATGCCCCCGATGCCCAAAGCCTGCCGGGACAGTTGACCGAGGCCGCCGAGGCCCTGCAACAGGCCGCAGAGGCGACCGGGCAATCCACATCGGATGTGATGATGCAAGGGCTTGCGGACAATATACAAGAGATGGCCGAGGTTATGCAGGGCAAGGCCGAAGCAGAAACCCAAGCCGGCCAATCCGCGCGCAGCGCCGCCATTGCCGATGCGCAACTCCAAGTTGCCTTGCAGCAAGAAATCGGCGAGGGGCTGGTATCGGTCGAACAGCGCGAGGACAAAGTGGTGATTACCGTGGGCGAAGGCGGGGCCTTTCCTTCGGGCGGGGCCGACCTGACGGACGAGGCGCGCGATGTCATGGCACGTCTGGCCTTTGCCGCGATGGGCGAAGCCAGCGAGATTGTCGTGACCGGGCATACAGATTCGGTGCCACTTGGTGGCGCGTCGCCCTATCGCGACAATTGGGGGCTCGCGGCGGCGCGGGCATCGTCGGTCGTGCGTGAATTGTCGGGCTCAGGGCTGATCGAACCCGAGCGTCTGACCGCGACCAGCCGGGGTGAATCCCTGCCCGTGGCTGAGAATGACACTGCAGCGGGCCGGGCACAGAACCGCCGGATCGAGATTGAGATTACCTATTGAGGCGTCGGGGCTAACAGCCCGGCGTTGCGCGCCGTTGTCAGGGGCGAAGAGGGCTTATCATGGAAAACGAGATTCTGACCGCGCTCAATCGCGGCGGCACTGGGATCAATATCGCGGAACTGGCTGACTCGCTCACGCAGGCCGAAATCGCGCCCCGGCGGGCGCTGATCGCCGAGCGCATCGACCGGGCCGAGGTGCGCCTGTCGGGCTATGACCGCCTGCGCGGACAGGCCGAACAGATGGGCGGTGCGCTGGAATTGATGCGCGGCCTCTCGTCTCGCAGTCTAAGCAGTGACAACAGCGCCGTTTCGGTCACGGTCAGTGATCCGGGCAAGGTAGACCTCCAAAACGCGCGCATTGGCGTCTCGCAACTGGCGCAATCGCAGGTGCTGAGCTTTGTCGGCTTTTCCGAGGCCGAGGCCGAGATTGGCGCAGGTGCGCTGACGGTGGAATTCGGCAACTGGTCGGCGGATGTTCCGCCCGTATTCAGCGCCGGGACACGGACGGCGCAAACCATCACCTTTCAACCCGGCAGCAGCCTTGCCGACATGGCCGAGGCGCTGAGCAGCCTTGACGGGCTGTCGGCGCGGGTCATTGACCTTGGCGATGGCACGTTTTCGCTGGGCGTCATTTCCGAAACCGGATCGCAGAACGCGCTGCGCCTCAGCGTGGCGGCGGATGCCGATCCGCGCATGGCGCAATTCGACATCAGCGCCGATCCCGGCGCGGTGCAGGTGCAAGGCGCGCAGGATGCCAAGCTTAGCCTCAATGGCATTGCCGTGACCCGCTCCAGCAATCAGATCGACGATCTTTTGCCCGGTGTGACCCTCAATGTGACGGGGCAGACCCTGAGCGATGCCAACCTGTCGGGCCGCGCCAATGTCGAGGGCGCGCTTGAGGTGATGCAAAGCTTTGTCGACATTATCAACGCCACGCAGGGCCTTGTGAAATCGCTGACTGCGCGCGGCTTTGGCGAAGGTGGCGTGGCGGGCGATCTGGCGGGTGACAGCTTGGCCGATGGCGTGCTGCGCGGCATGCAATCGGTGCTTTCCCGTGGCTTTGGCGTGAAGGGCGTGCATCTGTCGGATATTGGTATCCGAACAGAGCGCGACGGAAGCCTGTCGCTTGATGCTGACCGTTTTTCAACGGCGCTGACGGCCAATCCGGCGCTGCTTGATCCGCTGATCCGTGACGATCTGGTGGGTACGACTGTGCAAATCAGTGGAACACCCGGCAGCGGTGCCACGGCGGGCCGCTATGCGTTGACCCGCGATGCCGCCACGGGCGAGGCCACGCTGGCCGGTGTGGCCTTGATCGGTTCGGCGCAGGCCAATGGCGATTGGACTTACCGCGTGCCCTCGGGGCCGATGCGCGGCCTGACGTTGACGGTTGGCACAGGGACAGAGCGGGCTGAAATCAATTTTCAACCCAGCATGGTTGGCAGCCTGCAATCCTATTTGTCGGGCATCCTGGCCGACGGCAACGCGCTGGCACAGCGCGAGGACGCGCTGGGTGCCTCGATTGTCACCGAAACCACTGCACTCGAAGCGCTGAACTTGCGGTCTGAAGAGGTGCGCACCCGCTATCTTGGGCAGTTCACGCAAATGGAAATGATCGTGACCCAGCTCAATTCAACCGGCGACTACCTGACCAATCTGGTGGAAGGCTGGAATGCGGATCGCTGATCCGCAAAACGGCGCGCGGAACGATGGCGCGGCACCAAGGAAAGGCAAGCGGCATGGCTGAATGGCACGTGGTCTATCAGGTCTTTGGCGGTGCGCCTCTTGGGGCGTGCCCGACCTTGTCGCATGCGGCGGTCGGCGTGGAAGAGTTCGCCGAGTTGCGCGAGGCTGCGCTGTCCGTTGACGGGGTGCTGCTGATCCCAGGGGCGCAGGTAACCCTTAGAGGGGCCGCGTGCACTGTGCTTGGCTCAGGTCGCGCGCAGCCGGGAATCCCCTTGCTTGACGTGATCGAGGCCAAGGGCGAGGCCCGCGATCTGGTTCTTTTGCGGCAGGAAGACACGGGTGAGACCCTCTTTCTCTATCCCCAAGCTGTGCCACATGCGCCGGGAATGGTGGCGCTTGTTGTCGATCTGACCGCTGCCGCCTATCGCCTTGATGCGGGCATGCCGTTGGGATTGGTTGCAGGAACCGGAATCTTGACCCCCACGGGCGAGCGCAATGTGCAGACGCTGGTCGCAGGCGATCGGGTGCTGGATACATCGGGCGCAGAGCGGGTGGTGATCTGGGCGGGAGTGACCGACGTCGATCTTGATCCGCTGACCTCAAATTCGGTGGCACCGGTCAGGTTCGAGGTTGGCGCGCTGGGGGCCGGGCATCCCATGCGCCCGCTCAAACTGTCGCCGTTTCATCATCTGCCTGTGCCGGAGCCGGGTGCCGATGGCGCGCTTTGCCTAGGCCCCGCCTTGGGGTTTGTCGGTTTGCCGGGGGTGCGGGTGGCGCATCTGGCCGGGCGGCTGGCCTATCACCATCTGCTGCTTGATCACCACGCACTGATCCTTGCCAATGGCACCCCGGTCGAGAGCCTTTTTCCCTGTCCTGCGATGATTGCGCGGCTGGCACCAGAGCTGCGGGCCGAGGCGCATGCGGCGCTTGCGGTGGCGGGTCATGCTGGGCGGGCCTATGCACCGCTGGCTGAAACCTTGGGCGTCTGGCAAACCCGCGACGCGCTGGCGCTCTGGCCCGAGGCCCTTCCCGAGAACGAAATCCTTTTGGCCGGTTGATCCGCCCGCACGCTCTGGCGGATCACTCTGCTGCGGTGTTGTGCAGCCGCGCCTGCATCAGGTCGCGCAACTGGCCGATAGCCGCTTTCTTGATCTGCGACACGCGCCCGGTTGTGACATCAAGGATCGCCGCGATTTCATAGACGTTAAGCTCTTCGACATAATAGAGTTGCAGCACCAAGGCCGAGCGTTCAGGCAGATCCTGCAGCGCGCTTTGCAGCAGGGCCTTGAGCTGGATATGTTCGACCTCATCCTCGGGGGTAGACCCATGATCGCTAAAAAGCAGCGAGTGATCGGTATAAACCTCGTCGAGCGACTGAAGCTGATTGGTCTGAAAGCGGTTTTCCCAGTCCTGGAATTCCTCGGTCGAAAGTTCGAGTGACTGCGCCAGTTCCGGCACCTCGGGTTCGCGCCCAAGCTTTTGCGACAGCTTGCGGCGCGTGGCCTCGATCTTTTGGCGCATGGTGATGGAGTTGCGGCACAGGTTGGAATTGCGGCGCAGATGGTCGATGATCGAGCCACGAATACGGATGGCTGCATAGGCGGCAAAGCTGACCCCATCACAGACCGAATAGCGTTGCGAGGCGTCGATCAGGCCCAGATAACCTGCCTGCAGCAGGTCGTCGATCTCGATGAAACGACCCACGCGACCGTGGAAATGCCACGCAAGGCGCTGCACAAGCGGCATGTGCTGTTCGACCAGACGGGTCGGATTGGGTTGTTGTTCCGCATAGGCTTGGGGGGCGATCATGACCGGGACTCCGCATCGGGGCCGTGGTGGCGAAAGAGCATGGGCTGAGCCAAAGGCGCAGGATCATCGTTGGTCGCGGGTTCGGTTGCGCAGTCGCCTTCGATCACGCGCAAGCCCTCGACCAGCCGGTCGTTGGAGGCGCACCAGAGCGGCACCAGACCCACAGCCCGCAAGGCCGCCACATCCGTGGTTGCGTCAGGCATGTCCTCGGACCCCGACAGGATCGCAGAGTCTATCCGCTCTGCCCAACGCTGCCGGAGGGCGGCGATGCGCTCGGGGCGCAGGCCGCCGGGCACGACCAGCGCGGCGCGGGCCTCTGGCAACTCCAGCGCGACTTCGGCCAAAGATGTGCCATCGTTGCCCCGCCCTGAGATCACGACGATCTGGACAGTGCCCGCTTGCGGCGCGGCGAGGGTGTCGGGGGTATGAAACAGGGTTGTCATACCCAATAGATGCGATTTCTGTGCCAAGACGGCGCCATCCCCATGCGATCCTGTGCCACAAAAGCAGAATTCTACGGTCAGACCCGGTGTGCGGGTCAGGCGCATCAGGGCCAGTTGCAAGGCGACCTGCGATTTGCCCGCGCCGACCGTCCCCACAAGGACAATCCGGGGGGCCGAGAGCAGGCGATCGCGCAGGATGAGCGGATCAGGCAGGGCAGGGGCCGGGGCCACGGGCTCTGGCGTTTTGTGGTCGGGGGCTTGCGCTTCGGGTGTCTCGGGGGCCGTGGCAGTGGCAGGCACAGTGGCAGGCGCAGTGGCCTTGGCCTCGCCCAGCATCCGGTCAAAGGGTTTGGGCGCATGGGCATTCAGAAAGCTGGGCAAGCGTGGTGCAGCTGCTGTGACCGCAGCGGTCATCCGCCCAGACGACGATGGCGGGGTGATCGGGTCAATCGGTTCATCAATCACCACGTCGACGCGCGGCGGCGTGGGCACAGCCCGCAGACGTGGCGCGGGTTTGATCAGGGCCTCGGGATCGTCATCGCTGGCCACGATTACCACTTGCCCGTCGATCAGGTCATTCGACAGGATCAGGGCGTCCGGCCCGAGGCGGCGTTGCACCTGTTCCAGCGCGGTCACGCTGTCGGGGGCGCGAAAGGTCATCGTGCTCATTGGTCACATCCTCAGTTGGACGGTTTTGGCGGGGCGGTTCTGGCACCGCCGATAGAGGCGGCAATCTCGACGCGGCGATTATCGGGCAGTTCGGAGACGGCCATCACGATGGCATCGACACCATGGGTGCGCAGAAAGGCGGCAAAGGCGCGGCGCAGCGCGGCGGAAACCACCACGACCGCCTGTCGGCCCTGACCGGCCAGCGCTTCCTGCGCCTCGTTCAACTGGCCAAGGATCTGGCGCGTTAACCCCTGCTCGACGATCAGCCCGGCGCTCTCATGCTTGGACCGGGTCAACAAATCTTCGAGTTCGGGGGCCAGCGTGATCAGGTGCAGGCTATCTTTGAGTGGTGCAATCTGTTGCAAGAGTTGCGGGGCAAGCGCAGGGCGCAGCGCCTCGGCCATATCCTGCGGTTCGCTGAGGCGGGCGGACATGCCTGCCAGGTCTTCGAGGATGCGTGGCAGGTCGGCAATCGGCATCCGCTCTCGCAAGAGCGCGCGCAAAACGGCGGTCAGCACATGCAGCGGCACCAGTTTCGGCACCACGGATTCGACCAGCGTCGGGGCCGAGCGTTCCAGATTGTCCAAGAGCCCCTGCACGTCATCCGCGCCCAAGAGATCGGCGGCATGGGCATAAAGCATCTGGCTGAGATGGGTGGCGACCACAGAGGCGGGTTCAACCACGACGTAGTCATCCGCCTCGGCCTCGGTCTGTTGATGCGGCTGAATCCAGACGGCATCCATGCCAAAGGACGGGTCCTTGACCTCGATCCCGCGCAGCTTCCGGGTGGTGCCGCCGCCGGGCAGCGCCAGCTTGCGATCTGGATAGGCCATATCCTCGGCCACGATGGCCTGACGGATACGGATGCGGTAGCTGTTGGCAGGCAGGCCCATATCGTCGCGGATGCGCACGCCGGGAATGACAAAGCCCATGGCCGTCGACACTTCGCGCCGGATGCCGGTAATGCGCGATACGAGCGCGCCGCCGGCACCCTCTTCGATCAGGGGAATGAGGCCGAAACCGATCTGGATGGTGATGGGGGCATAATCCGTCACCTCTTCGGCGGTGATGGCCCCGCTTGTATCTGGGCGCGTGCCCGTCTGTCCGGCGCTTGCGCCGCCCGGGGCGGGAAGTGCTGCGCGACGCGGCGCTTGGCCGGGGGCAGCCGCAGGTGCGGTCTCACCGGGGGCGAGCTGTTTGCGGGTGGCCCAGGCTACGCCGCCTGCGGCAAGCGCTGCGATGAGAAAGAGCAGGTTCGGCATGCCCGGAATGAGGCCCATGATGGCCATGACCGCCGCCACGGGCAGCCACGCCCGGTGCATGCCGATCTGGCTGCCGATATGGCCCGTCATGTCTTTGGTCGAGGCCACACGTGTCACGATCACTGCCGTGGCGATCGAGAGCAAGAGCGACGGGATTTGCGCCACAAGACCATCGCCGATGGACAAGAGCACGTAGGTTTCCGCCGCTTGGCCCAGCGAGAGCCCGTGCTGTGCGGTGCCAATCACAATACCGCCCAGAATATTGGCGGCGAGGATCAGGATACCGGCAATGGCGTCACCCTTGACGAATTTCGAGGCACCATCCATGGCACCGTAGAAATCCGCCTCTTCGCCCACTTCGGCGCGGCGTGCGCGCGCTTGTTCCGGGGTTAGAATTCCAGCGTTGAGATCGGCGTCAATCGCCATCTGCTTGCCGGGCATGGCATCGAGGGTGAAGCGGGCCGACACCTCGGACACGCGACCGGCACCCTTGGTGATAACCATCAGGTTGATGATCACGAGGATCACAAAAACCACCAGACCCACAGCGAAATTGCCGGCAATCACGAAATTGCCAAAGGCTTCGATCACCTTGCCCGCCGCCCCGCTGCCCTCGTGCCCCGAGGTCAGAACGATCCGCGTCGAGGCCACGTTGAGCGCAAGGCGGAACACGGTGGCAATCAGCAGGACCGACGGAAAAGACGAGAAATCAAGCGGACGGTAGCTATAGAGCGCGACCATCAGCACCAAAAGCGACAGAAGGATGTTGAATACAAAGAAAATGTCGAGCAGCGCCAAGGGCAGCGGCAGCACCATCATCGCCACAACGGCGAGGATGCCCACAGGCAGCAGGCCAGCCCCGAGTTGCGGGCGGTAAGAGGCACGGCTCAGCGCGGCCATCGGGTATCCCTTGTGTTGCATCACATCGGGGTAATCGGTGCAAATCGCGTGCCAATTTTCGGGTCTCACGGCGGGGGGGTGGAATGGGCTTGGGGCTGGCACGCACCTTGCAGGTCTGGCGCTGAAAACCGCGCCTGTCTGGCCCCGTCAAAAGAGGTTCCCATGTTCTCCAGATTGCTTCGTCCCCTGCTCTTGCCGCTGGCCTTGATGCCGCTTGGTGCCTGCATGTCATCCGGTCGTGCGGTCGATGCCCTGCCTGCCGATGCCAGCCCCCGAACCGAGGCTGTGGCCCAGTTGCGGGATGATCTGTCGGGCCTGCCTGTGCCTGCGGCGGCGCAGGCACCTGAGGTGGTGCAATTCACCGGGCTTGGCCTGTCGCAGGTCTCGACCCAGCCGGGGGCCTCGATCAACGAGCGGCGCCTGATGGCGATCCGCGCTGCGCGGCTTGAGGCGATCCGCGATCTGACCGAGCAAATCCACGGCATCCGCATCAATTCCGAAAGCACGCTGCACGATCAGGTTCTGCGCAGCGACACGGTGCGCGCGGTGGTGGCAGGTGAAATCCGGGGGGCGCGCACCCTGCGGATCACGCCCAAAGGCGACGATTCCTTTGAGGTGGTGCTGGCACTTGATCCCGATACGGTCCGCTACATCCTGCGCGCCGTGCGGCAGCGGGGCTAGGCCATGTGGGGGCATGTGTTTCGGCCGCAATTCTGGTTTCTGGTTCTGCTGAGCAGCCTCTTTTGTGCCGCGGCTGGGGCCAAAGAGGCAACGCTCTGGGTTGAGGCTGAGGGGCGGGCCTATGTCGCCTCTGCCGCCGATCAGGACGCGGCACGCCGCCGCGCGATTGGCGAGGCGCTGGTGACGGCGGCGCTGTCGGGTGGGGCGTCCTTGCGCGGTCATACCGCGATGGACAAGGGGCGTATCACCGCTGATCTGACCATTTTGCGCCCCACGGGGCGTATTCTGACCCACCGTGTCCTGTCTGCCCAGTTGCAGAACGGGGAATGGTTGGTGCGGGTCGCGGCGGAAGTTGGGCCGATGCCGGTGGGTGCCTGTGCGTCGCGCCGGCGGATGACGGTCAGCGCCACGCCGCCGCAAATCCGGGTAACCCCCGAGGCCTCGGCCTGGGCGGAACCCCTAGCGCAGGGGCTGGCACGCGACCTGATGGAGGTACTGCGCGCCCATCCTGATACCGATCTGGAACGGATCGCGCCCGTCTCTGCCGCGCCGGTTGCGGCGGCGCTGGATTACACCGCGCTGACACGGGGGCAATCCCTGCCCGCGCCGGGCGATCACCGCATGAGCCAAAGCATCACCGTGGAGCGGCAAGGCAAGCTCTTGCGCCTCACGCTTGACCTTGCGCTGATGGGGCAAGACGGCACCAACGTCACCCGCCGCTTTCAGCGCGAGGCCATGGTGCCGCGTGGCGGCTTTGCGGGCTATGTCGCGGGCCAGAGCCGCAGCCGCGCGGAAACCGATCTAACTGCTGGCCTCTTGCTAGAGGTGCGCGCCATGCTCGACGGTCTGGCCTGCCAACCCGCCGAGGCGCGTCTGGCGTTGGGTGCGGATGGGCTGAGCGTGCCCTTGGGGCGTCGGCATGGGCTGACGCGGGCAAGCCTTGCTTTTGTCGATGATCCCAATGACGGTTTCGGCCTGTTGGAAGTGGTCAGCCTCGACAATCGCCATACCACGCTACGCCCGCTCGATCCCACACGATCCCCGGCAAGTTTCAATGGCTTGCGGGTCTATTTTGTCGAGGCGGGGCTGTGATCCGGGGCGGAATTGCTGTGGTTTTGGCCTGCCTCTTGCCCCTTGATGCAGCGGCTCTGGACGGACAGGCGGTGCAGGCGGTGATTGCGCAAGCGCTGCGCGATGCAGGGCAGGGGGGCGCGCCGGTGGTCTCGGCCAATCGGCCCTATCCCCCTTGTATGGACCCCCTCAACGTCGCGCCACATCAGGGCGGCTGGCAGGCGGTGCAAGTGACCTGCGCCAGCCCGGGTGGCTGGAGCCGGGTGATCCGGATCGAAGGCGGGGCCGCCGCGCCACGCCTGCCGGGGGTGACCGACGATGCACCGCAACGCCCCGCTCTGGTGCTGACCGAAAGCCTGCCGCGCGGCACCGTTCTTGAGGCCACGCATCTGCGTGAAGCCCCGATTGGCGCGCGCGCGCGGGGCGATCTGGTGATGTCGCCAGAGACGGCTATCGGTCGCCGCCTCAAAAGCAACTTGGGTGCCGGTCAGCCGCTTTTGGCGCGGCATCTGGAACATGACTGGCAGGTCGATGTGGGCGGCCCGGTGACGATTGCCACCGATCTCGGCGGTATTCGGATCGAGGCAGCAGGCGTCGCGCTGGAGCCCGGCCAGATGGGGCAGGATATCCGCGTGACCAATGCTGGCAGTGGCGAGGTGGTGCATGTCACCGTGACGGGACGCAACAAAGTGACGGTGCGTCCTAACATTCGGTGAAGACCTGCCGTTTTTCACTCCAAGAACAGCGCCCCAATGGCGCCTCACCGGAGAGATCAGATGGTCGATTCAGTCAATTCTTCCCACGCCGCGCGACCGCGGCTCATGCCGGTCTCGACCGAGGCCTCACCGGGCGGTGCCAGCGGTGCCAAGGCACACAAGCCCGTCAGTGCGGTGGATTCCGTGAAACTCAGCTCTTCGGCCTCGGTCGGGGTGATCGAGAAAATGGTCGAGCAAGGCCCGCCCTTTGATGCCGAGCGTGTCTCGCGGATCAAAGAGGCGGTCGCCAACGGCAACTATCCGGTTGATGCCAAGCGCATCGCCGACAGCATTTTTCAGGACTACAGCGCGATGACGCGCTGAGACAAGGCAGAGCATGACCTACTTTGAAATTACCCTCTACGCGCTCGCGGTGCTTTGCATGATCACCCTGCCGCTGCTTGTGGCGGTCTCGGTTCGGATCGCGCGAATGTTGGCGCATCTGAGCGGACAGGTCCTGCGGTTGAGCGATCCGGAGATTGACCATATCGCACGGCGTCTGGGTCACAGACTGGGCCTGAGCGACGAGGCATCGCTGATGAGCATCGCCGACCGCATGGACGAGATGCGCCGCGATTTCGACTGGCTGGTGAGTGACCGCATGATCGAACAGGCCATCGACATGGCCCGATTTGGCCAAAAGCCCGACAGCATCGCCCGCAACACCGGCATTAGCGCCTCGGAGCTGGAAGCAATCCGCAAGCTGCGCAAGCACTAAGCGCAAACAAAGTACGAACCTGTAATAATCACGCCCCGGCCATAGGCCGGGGCGTTTTCTTTTTGCGCGTCAGCCCACTAGCCCGTCGAACTTGCGCGCGAGTTTCACGTCAAGGCTGCTCAATCCGTCCACATCATGTGTGGTCAGCGTAACCTCGACACGGGAATAGACATTGAACCATTCGGGATGGTGGTTCCACTTCTCGGCCCAGATCGCGGCACGGGTCATGAACCCCATAGCTTCGGGAAAGTCGCTGAATTTATAGGTCTTGGAGATGGCATCACGCCCCTCGACCATGGCCCAGCCATTCTCCAAAAGCGGTGCCAGCGTTGTCTTGCGGGCGGTGTCGCTGAGCTTCTCGGTCATTCGTGATCCTCCTGTGCGGTCTTGCGGAACGGCCCATAGCTGGTGAGGATATCTATATCCTGGTCAACTGCGGCACGCTCGGCCTTGAGATACTGCGCCACCGCCTCGGCAAAGCCGGGATCGCGCAGCCAATGCAGCGAATGTGTGGCCACCGGCAGATAGCCGCGCGCCAATTTATGTTCGCCCTGCGCGCCAGCCTCTACTCTTTGCAGACCCTGAGCAATCGCAAATTCGATAGCCCGGTAATAACAGAGTTCGAAATGCAGGCAGGGATGATCCTCGATCGCGCCCCAATACCGGCCATAAAGCGCCGATGCGCCGATCAGGTTCAAAGCACCCGCTATAGGTTGCCCGTTTCGCAAGGCGAGGATCAGCAATATATCATCGCGCAGCGTTTCATGCGCACGGGTGAAAAAGGCGCGGGTGAGATAGGGCGTGCCCCATTTGCGCGCGCCGGTGTCCTGATAAAAGGCCCAGACCGCGTCCCAGTGTTCGGGCAGGATCTGATCGCCGGTCAGGGTCACAATCTCGCCGCCGAACTCTGCAGCGCGGGCGCGTTCCTTGCGGATCGCTTTGCGCTTGCGCGAGGATAGATCGGCCAAAAAGGCGTCAAAATCGGCATAGCCGCGATTGATCCAGTGATATTGCTGGCTGCGCCGGGGCAATAGGCCAAGGGCCGCGCCCGCCTCTGACTCTGCTTGCGTGCAAAATGTGATATGCAGCGATGACAGCCCATTGCGCAGCGCCACATCGCGCGCGCCCTCAATCAATGCTGCGCGCCCCGTGTCCTCATACCCCGGACGGGTTAACAGGCGGCGGCCTGTCGCGGGGGTAAAGGGCACGGCGATCTGGAATTTCGGGTAATAGCGCCCGCCCGCACGTTCATAGGCATGCGCCCAGTTGTGATCAAAGATGTATTCGCCTTGAGAGTGGGATTTTAGGTAAAGCGGGGCCACGGCGATGATCTGACCATGCTGTTCGGCGCTCAGGTAATGCGGTTGCCAACCGCTGCCCGTGCCGACCGAGCGGCTGTCTTCCAAGGCCTTGAGAAAGCGGTAGGTGGTGAAAGGATCGTCTGGCCTGCCTTCGGCGGTTTCGGGACAGGCGCAGGCATCCCAAGCCACCTGCCCGATGTCGGACAGGCGCTCATGCAGGGTGACGGTGATCTGATCTTGCGTCATCTGCCCTGACGGTTCCTTTGCCCCGGCGGATTAATTGGGTCACGCGGCGCGCGGATCAAGCCGGGTGATCGGGCAAATAGCGCTCAAAGGTGATATTGTCGGCATGTTTGCGCGCCTCCGCCTCGGCCTCTGGGCTGCGCACGGTCCAGCAGAGGATCGCGGCCCCCTTGGCGCGCAGGGTGTCTAGGCGCGGGGCGGTCAGATCGTCGATGTCATGGCTGACAAAGCAAGCGCCACTTGCCTCGTAATCCGGGATGTCGCGCAGACGCGCGCGGGTTTCTGCGCGCAACAGCGGCCAATCCTCGGGCGTGTAGGCGCAAGTAACGATACCGCGCGGCGTATCGGGGGCAAGTTGGGCCATCTGCACCACCATATCCGGGTTGAAAGACATGACTGCAACCGGCCCCACATAGCCCGCAAGCGCCGCTGCGGTGGCGGCCTCGAGCGTGCCACAGCTTGCGCCCATTTGCCCCTGCTGATCCTTCAGCTCGATCAAGAGCGGGACGCGGCCTGCCACAAGGTCAAGGATCTGTGGCAGGTCGGGTATCCCCTCATCCCCGCCCAAAAGCGGGATTTGCGCGAGGTCCGCCGCATCGCGTTGGCGCACCGGGCCTTTTTCCGCCGTAAGCCGGCCAAGGTCGTAGTCGTGAAACACTATCGCCTGATTGTCACGGCTCAGTTGCAGGTCGATCTCGATCCCATAACCTGCCGCAATTGCCGCTGCGATACCTGCGCGTGAATTCTCGGGGCGACCATCGGTCACGTCATGCAGGCCGCGATGGGCCAGCGGGATACGGCGGAAACCGTCGGGCAGCGCGCTCATTTGATTTGGAATACCCCGTCGATTTCCACCGCCACGCCAAAAGGCAATGAGGGGGCCGAAACAGCGGCACGCGCGTGTTTGCCTGCATCGCCCAAGGCCTCTCCGATAAAGTCGGACGCGCCGTTGATGACGGCGGGTTGCTGGGTGAAATCGGCGGTTGAGTTGACGAAACCCGTCAATTTCACCACCCGAACCAGCCGGTCAAGATCACCGCCGCAGGCTGCTTTGACCTGCGCCAAAAGGGCAATCGCACAGGCGCGCGCGGCCTTGGCCCCATCCGCCACGTCAAGATCATCGCCCAGTTTGCCGGTCAAGAGCGTGTCGCCCTCCTTGGCAATCTGGCCCGAGACAAAAAGCATGTCACCGGCCTGCACATAGGGCACGTAATTGGCGGCGGGGGCAGGGGCCTCGGGTAGGGTTACGCCCATCTCGGCAAGCTTTTTCTCGAACTGGCTCATATCTTTGTCTCCCTTCTGACTACATTGGCGGGACGCTAACGGCAGAGCGCGGCGAAGGAAATCGGAAATCCGACAGGACGCGCGCGATTTGCGCCCAAAGAAAAACCCCCGCCCGTCAAGGCGAGGGTCCAGGCGTTCCCGAATGGGGGGGCTTAGCCCAGCGACGCCGCGCGCACATCCTCGTCGATAAAGGGGACATATTGCGCGAAATTATCGGCAAACATCTGCACCAGCTTGGCGGCCTGCGCATCATAGGCGGTGGGATCGGTCCAGGTGCGGCGCGGATCAAGCAGCACCTCGGCCACGCCGGGAACCGCCACGGGCACTTCAAAGCCGAAATTCGGGTCCTTGCGGAACTCCACATCGTTGAGCGAGCCATCGAGAGCAGCGGTCAAAAGCGCCCGCGTCGCTTTGATCGGCATCCGCGATCCGGTGCCGAATGCGCCGCCCGTCCAGCCGGTGTTGACCAGCCAGCAGGTTGCGCCATGCTTGGCAATCTTTTCGCGCAGAAGGTTGCCATAGACCTCTGGCCGGCGCGGCATGAAGGGCGCGCCAAAGCAGGTGGAGAACACGGGCTGCGGTTCATCAATTCCCCGCTCCGTGCCCGCCATCTTGGAGGTGAAACCAGAGAGGAAGTGATACATCGCCTGTGCCGGGGTGAGCCGCGAGATTGGCGGCAATACGCCAAAGGCATCGCAGGTCAGCATGATGACATTCTTGGGGTGCCCACCAAGCGCGGTCTCTGACGCGTTCGAGATGTAATGCAGCGGATAGGCGCAGCGCATGTTGGGCGTCAGGCTGTCATCCTCGAAATCCAGCTCCTGCGTTTCAGGATCGAACACCATATTTTCGATGATCGTGCCGAACATGCCGCAGGTGGCATAGATTTCCGGCTCTGCCTCGGCGCTCAGATTGATGGTCTTGGCATAGCAGCCCCCCTCGAAGTTGAAGGTGCCACGATCCGACCAGCCATGTTCGTCATCACCCAAGAGCGTGCGGTTGGGATCAGCCGATAGCGTGGTTTTGCCCGTGCCCGAGAGGCCAAAGAAGATGGCGGTATCCACCGGATTGCCCTCCGCGTGATTGGCGGAGCAATGCATCGGCATGATGCCTTTTTCCGGCAAGAGGTAGTTCAGCAGCGAGAACACCGATTTCTTGTTTTCACCGGCGTATTCGGTATTGCCCACAAGGATCAGCTTGCGGTCGAAATTCATTGCGATCACCGTTTCCGAGCGGCAATCGTGGCGTTCGGGATCTGCCTTGAACCCCGGGCAATTGATGACCGTGAAATCAGCGATGAAGCTGTCCAGCGCGTCGCGCTTCGGACGCCGTAGCATGGTCCGGTTGAAAAGACTGTGCCACGCCAGTTCCGAAATCATCCGCATGTTGATGGAATGCGCGGGGTCGGCACCGCCGATCAGATCCTGAACAAAAACATCGCGCCCCTTAAGATAGGTCAGCATATCGGCATAGAGCGCATCGAACCCTTCGGGCGACATGGCGGCGTTGTTTTCCCACCAGATCGTGTCGGCAACACTGTCGGTTTTGACGATATGCTTGTCCTTGGGCGACCGGCCGGTGAATTTGCCGGTGGTCACAAGCAGCGTGCCGCCTTGGCCCAGGGTGCCCTCACCGGCCTTTAGCGCGGCTTCGATCAGGGCCGGTTCGATGAGGTTGTAATGGACCGTTCCCAGCCCCGTGATACCTTGATCCTCAAGCTGGAAATGCGGGTTCACCCGTCCGAATGTCATATTGTCAAGCTCCTGTTCGCCAGATCCGCAGCTTTGCTACGGGATCGTTCAGGGCGCCGCTTGGGCGGCGTCGGTCGGGCAGCATGCCCGGCTGGGCGGCTCTTAACATGCCGCTTTGGAAAAATAACAGGGCAGATTCATATGGTTAGCGCAACCAGCCGCAGGTTAGCGCAACCAAGTGGATGGTGGCGCAAACATTGCACTGCCAGAGCGTGTAAAGTGAGTCAATTTAGCCATTCTCAAGAAATTTCTGCGTCAATCGACCATGGCGACCCGGCTGATTCGCAGATTTGAATTGATCAAACGACCGGAAACAGAGCATAGTGGCACAAAAAATGCAGGCAGACCGAGCAGTAAAAGGAATAGAACTATGTCCAAAATCGCCCTCGTGGACGATGACAGGAATATTCTGACATCCGTATCCATGACACTCGAAGCCGAAGGCTTTGAGGTTGAAACCTATAATGATGGCCAACAGGCCTTTGACGCCTTTAGCAAGAAATTGCCCGATATGGCCGTGCTCGACATCAAGATGCCGCGCATGGATGGCATGGACCTGTTGCAACGCCTGCGCCAGAAATCGCAGATGCCCGTGATCTTCCTCACCTCCAAGGATGATGAGATCGACGAGGTTCTGGGCCTGCGCATGGGCGCCGATGACTATGTGAAAAAGCCGTTCTCGCAGCGCTTGCTGGTGGAACGGATCCGCGCCCTTCTGCGCCGTCAGGATGCAGCCAATGGGCATGTCGTGGTCGAAACCGAAGAAACCAAGGTGATCGAACGCGGCAATCTTTTGATGGATCCGCTGCGCCATTCGGTCAGCTGGAAAGGGCAGGATGTGTCACTCACCGTGACCGAATTCCTGCTGCTGCAGGCGCTGGCCAAGCGGCCCGGCTTCGTCAAAAGCCGCGATCAGCTGATGGATGTGGCCTATGATGATCAGGTCTATGTCGACGACCGCACCATCGACAGCCATATCAAGCGGTTGCGCAAGAAGCTGCGCATGGTCGATCCTGAGTTTTCGGCAATCGAGACGCTTTATGGTATCGGATATCGGTACAACGAAGAATAATGGCTCTGGTCGAGCGGATAGGGGTGCGGAGCGTGGAGCCGCGAAAGGATAACGACCTTGTCCTTGGCGATGATTTTGTCGCACCGGATCGTCTGGACGAAGGAGAGCTGAATGCCCGCCGCGCCAAACGCGGCTGGTTCAGCTTTCGTGACTCCTCGCTGACGCGCAAGATTATCACCTTCAACCTGATTGCGCTCAACGTGCTGGTTGTGGGTATCCTCTATCTCAATTCGTCACGCGACAATCTCGCGATGCAGCGCGCCAACAGCCTGATGGTGCAGACAGCCCTGATCGCGGATGTGGTCGAGGCGCGTCTGCCCGTCGGTGCGCCGGTCAGTTTTGCAACCGGCGATGGGGTGGATATGGCCACCACGCTGGACAATCTGGATATTCAGACCGGAACAGAGGTGTTTTTGTTTGATCGCACCGGCATGTTGGTGGGGCGCAAGCAGGGCGATACGATGGGGCAGGACCGCACTGCGACCCTGCCATCAACGCCAATGACGGATTTTCTCAGCCGGGTGTGGGATCGGATTTCAAGCCCGTTTTCTGGCGTGGATCAGGTCTCTGCCAGCCGTGTGGTCGAGGATGTGGCCCGCGACATGGTCGATCTGGCAGTGGGCGGCGGCGTAGAAGTGCGCACCGCCGAGACCGCGCAGGGCGTTGTTCTGACGGTGGCCGCCCCGGTGATGCAAGGCAATACACCTGTCGCGGTGGTGGCGTTGGCCAATGCCAGCGGCGAGATTGACAAGCTGGCAAGGGTAGAGCGCGAGCGCGTGCTTCAGATGTTCCTGATTGCCACTTTGGTATCGGTGGGTCTCAGCCTCATTCTTGCCTCGACCATTTCGAACCCCTTGGCCGATCTGGCGGCGGCTGCGGAAATCGGGCGCGACCGTAACAAGGGCAAAGGGGCCAAGGGACGTATCCGTATCCCCGACCTGACCGCGCGCCCCGATGAAATCGGGCGTCTTAGCGGTGCGTTGCGTGGCATGGTCTCGGCGCTTTACCACCGGATCGACAGCAACGAGCAATTCGCCGCTGACGTGGCCCATGAGATCAAGAACCCTCTCGCCAGCCTGCGCTCTGCCGTGGGCACCATGCGCATTGCCAAGCGCGACGATCAGCGCGAGCGTCTGTTGGAGGTGATCGAACATGATGTGCGCCGTCTGGACCGTCTGGTGAGCGATATTTCCAATGCCTCGCGGCTTGACAGCGAATTGGTCAAGGAAGAACAAGAATCCTTTGATCTGCTCAAGATGTTGCAGAACCTCGGGACATATCTGGGCGAAGAGGCGCAGAAGAACGGGATCGAATTCATCATGGATTTCCCGCCTCAGCCCATCGTCACCACCGGGCTTGAGGGGCGATTGGCACAGGTGTTTGTCAATCTCATCACCAATGCCATCAGTTTCTGCGAAGAGGGTGACGCAATCCGCGTTTGGGCGCGCCGCCGTGCCAACCGCGTGCTGGTGGTGGTCGAAGATACCGGCCCTGGTATCCCTGAACAGGCGCTGGAAAAGGTCTTCCAACGCTTCTACTCCGAGCGGCCCGAGGGGGATTTCGGCAATAATTCTGGCCTTGGTCTTGCGATCTCCAAACAGATCGTCGAGGCGCATGATGGTGTGATCTGGGCCGAAAACATTCGTCCCACCCATGCCGATGCCACCTCAGATCCCTTGGGCGCGCGCTTTGTCGTGGGTCTGCCGGTCTGAGCCGGTGACAGACACGCCTCATCCTGACGGTATCATCCTACATGCCACCTGCGTGGCGCATTCTGGCCGCGCGGTGCTGATCCGGGGGGCATCGGGGCGCGGAAAGTCCGGCCTTGCCCTGCAACTTCTGGCGCTTGGCGCGGGGTTGGTCGCCGATGACCGCACCCGTCTCTGGCTTGAGGCAGGGCGTATCATGGCGGATGCGCCCGAAACCATTCGCGGGCAGATCGAGGCGCGCGGTGTTGGTATCCTGCAAATACCCTCGACCGGGCCACAGCCGCTTGCTTTGATTGTCGATCTGGACACCGAAAGCACGGATCGCTTGCCACCGCTCGAGCATGCCGATCTTCTGGGGCAGAGCCTGCCGCTTGTAAAAAAAGCGGATCATGCTCATTTTCCGGCTGCGGTCCTGCTATATCTCATGCATGGGACGTTGATCTGAAGGAGCCACACCATGCCGTCCGAGCCTGACGCTCGAACAGAGGCCGGAAAGACGCGCAATCGCCTTGTTCTGGTCACGGGGCCTTCTGGTGCCGGGCGCAGCACCGCGATCCGTGCGCTTGAGGATATGGGCTATGAAGCGATCGACAATATGCCGCTCTCGCTCTTGCCGCGTCTTTTGGAGGCGCCAAAATCCGACAAGCCGCTGGCACTTGGTGTTGATGCCCGCAATCGTGATTTTTCGACCAATGCCCTGATCGAGATGATCGACCGCAGTGATTGGCACCCCGGCCAACCGTTGCAGGTGCTATATCTTGATTGCCGCGCCGAAATCCTGCAACGGCGGTTTTCCGAAACCCGCAGGCGGCATCCGCTGGCCCCGGACGAGAGTGCCGAGGCCGGAATCGCGCGCGAATTCGATTTGCTCGCCCCGGTCCGTGTTCGGGCTGATCTGCTGATCGACACGTCCGACATGACGCCGCATGACCTGCGCGCAGAATTGGGGCGCTGGTATGGGCCGGGCGATGCCGAAAGCCTTGCGGTCTCGGTGCATTCGTTTTCCTACAAGCGTGGGCTGCCGCGCGGCCTTGATATGGTGTTTGACTGCCGGTTTCTACGCAATCCCTATTGGCAGCCAGACCTGCGGGCCCTTGACGGGCGTGTGCCCCAAGTGGCGGCGCATATTGCGGGCGATCCGCTCTTTGCAGAATTTCGCCAGCGGGTAACAGAGATTGTCGAACTGCTGCTTCCCGCTTATGAGACCGAGGGCAAGGCTTATCTCTCGATAGGCTTTGGCTGCACTGGCGGGCAACATCGCAGCGTGGCGATGGCAGAAACTTTGGGTGCGACCCTTGCGAAAGATGGCTGGCAAGTGTCAATAAGGCACCGAGAACTGGAGCGGCGCAGTGGGGCAGAGGCCCCCGGCCCCGCCCGCGACGTCTGAGGAGTGACGCAGTCTTGATCGGGATCGTGATCGTGGCGCATGGCGGGCTGGCCAATGAGTATCTCAGGGCCGTCGAACATGTGGTGGGGGCCCAGACCGGGGTGATGGCGATTTCCATCGAGGGCGACCATGATCGCACCGCCAAACAAGACGAGATCTGTGCAGCGGCTGATGCGGTCGACACAGGTGGCGGCGTTGTGCTTGTGACCGATATCTTTGGCGGCTCGCCGTCGAACCTGTCGCTGCGCGCCTGTCGCCCGAATGATCGGCGCATACTCTATGGTGCGAACCTGCCGATGCTGATCAAGCTGGCCAAGAGCCGACACATGCCGTTGCCCGATGCGGTGCGCGCCGCGCTTGAGGCAGGGCGCAAATACATCGACAGCCATAATGTATCAGAAGAGTAGGAAGGCAGGGGCGAGCATGGACAAGGTGATCCGCCGGATGGAGATCGTCAACGAAAAGGGGTTGCACGCCCGCGCCGCGGCCAAATTGGTCGAGGTGGTCGAGGGTTTTGACGCCCGTGCAGAGGTCTCTTGCAATGGCCAATCCGCCTCGGGCGATAGCATCATGGGGCTTTTGATGTTGGCAGCGGCCAAAGGAACCACTATTGACGTCGAAGTCGTTGGGCCGGATGCAACCCCTCTGGCAGAGGCGGTTTCGGCACTGGTTGCCGACAGGTTTGGCGAAAGCATGTAAGCGCGCGGGATCGGGAAGTCGCGACACGAGCGGGACAGGAACAAAGCAGTGAACATCAAGGCGCAGCCAGAGTCCGGCACAGAGACGGGCGATACGGTCCTCTATACTAAATACGACCGCCGCAGCCTGACCTATGCCAATAGTTTTGACAACGGGCTGACTTCGTTCATCATCCGTGTGATGGAATGGATGACCGGCAAGATCACCATCCTGCGCATGATCCGCAAGTTCGAGAAACGTGGTGCGCCAACCGGTCAGGCGTTTTGGCGCGCGGCATTGGATACCATGGGCATTCCCCTGCTGACCCCGGATGAAGAAGTGGCGCATATCCCGCTTGAGGGGCCGGTGGTGGTGGTGGCCAACCATCCGCATGGTCTGGTGGATGGGATGATCCTTGCCGATCTGATCGGTCGGCGGCGGAGTGATTACAAGATCCTCACCCGCGCGCTTTTGACCGGGATCGACGAGGTGGCGGCCTCTTACATGATCTCTGTCCCGTTTCCCCACGAACCCGATGCACAGCGCAAATCGGTCGAGATGCGTGCCAAGGCGATGGCGCATCTCAAAGAGGGCGGCGTTATCAGCGTATTTCCTTCGGGCGTCGTGGCCTCAAGCGATACGATGTTTGGGCCTGCGATAGAACGGGAATGGAATGTCTTCACCGCGCAGATGATCCGGCGGTCCGGTGCGCGCGTCGTGCCGATCTTTTTTCCGGGGGCGAATTCTCGCTGGTATCAGATCGCCAACCGCACGTCTGCCACCCTGCGGCAAGGTTTGCTTTTGCATGAGGTCGTGCATAGCTGCAACAATGCCCAGAAACCGGTTGTAGGTGCGCCGATCAGCGACGAGCGCATGGCGATGCTGGAAAGCGACCCGCGCGGTTTCATGGAATGGCTGCGCGCCCACACGCTCTCATTGGGCGATAGCAGCAAGTAACGCTCACCGCGTGGGCACGGGCACTTCTCCGCGATAATCGTAGAACCCACGCCCGGTCTTGCGCCCGAGCCACCCAGCCTCGACATATTTCGTCAACAGCGGGCAGGGGCGATACTTGGTATCCGCCAGACCGTCATGCAGCACATTCATGATCGCAAGACAGGTATCAAGCCCGATGAAATCCGCCAATTCCAGCGGCCCCATCGGGTGATTGGCCCCAAGTTTGAGGGACTCGTCGATGGATTTGACGTTTCCAACCCCTTCATAGAGCGTGTAGACGGCCTCGTTGATCATCGGCATCAGGATGCGGTTGACGATGAAGGCCGGAAAATCCTCGGCAGAAGCTGCGGTCTTGCCCAGTTTCTCGACCACGGCGAGACAGGCGTTGAACGTGTCCTTGTCTGTGGCGATGCCCCGGATCAGTTCCACCAGTTGCATAACCGGCACCGGGTTCATGAAATGAAAGCCCATGAATTTCTCGGGTCGGTCGGTGCGGCTCGCAAGCCGCGTGATCGAGATCGACGAGGTGTTCGAGGTCAGGATCGTATGCGGCTCCAGATGCGGCAAGAGTTCATCAAAGATTGCCTGTTTGACTGCCTCGCGTTCGGTCGCGGCTTCGATCACCAGATCGGTCTTGCCCAGGTCGGTCAGGGTCTGGGTGGTGGTGATCCGCGCTAGTGCGGCCTCCATAGTGTCTTGCGCGATCTTGCCCCGGCTGACTTGGCGTTCCATGTTCTTGCGGACGGCCGCCATGGCACGATCCAGCGCCTCGGCGCTGATGTCGTTGAGCAGCACATCGTAGCCCGCAAGAGCCATCACATGGGCGATGCCGTTGCCCATCTGGCCCGCGCCAACCACACCGATTCTCGTGATGTCCATCCGCCCGATCCCTGTCCGATTGCTGCAGCAGCATAGGCCGCAGCGGGCGTAGGCCGCAAGGGCATGGGATAGGTAAAATAATCCGCGAATTGGTCGTTTAGCGATTTAGCAAGAGGAATCGTCCACCCTTTCCATGGGTGAGTAGATCAAGGTGGGTAACATGGGATTTGAACGCTTGGGGCATAGGCCCCTCGACTATCGGCCTGTCCGGTATGACGGGTCAAAATTGGTATTTCGCGGCCCGCAGCGCCGCTTGACGGGGGATTTCGTGGCCTGCCTTGGCGGCACTGAAACCTACGGCACCTTCATTGACCGACCCTATCCTGATCTGATGGAGCGATCCTTGGGAACGGCCTGCGTCAATTTCGGCTGGCCAAATGCGGGTGTCGATGCCTTTCTCAAGGATGAGGGCCTGCTTGATTTGGTGTCAGCCGCGCGCGCCGTGGTGTTGCAGGTGCCGGGGGCGATCAACCTTTGCAATCCGTTCTACCGGGTGCATCCGCGCCGCAACGACCGCTTTCTAGAGGCGAGCCCCCGCTTGCGCCGCCTCTATCCCGAGGTCGATTTTACCGAGTTCCACTTTACCCGCCACATGATGCAGCGCTTGGCGGATATTTCGCCTGACCGTTTTGCGGTGCTGCGCGAAGGTCTGCAAGAGGTCTGGGTGGCGCGCATGCAGGCGTTGCTTGAACGGATGACTGCGCCAGTCGTGTTGATGTGGTTCTCGCGGCATCTGCCCGGCCTTGGGCATGAGGCAGCGGGCATCGCGGACGATCCCGCCTTTGTCAGCCGCGCCATGCTGCGCGCTGTGGGGGCCCGGGCGGCCCATGTGGTTGAGGTGGTGATCAGCCCCGAGGCCTGTGCGCAGGGCACACGCGGCATGCGGTTTGATCCTATGCAAGAGGGGGTCGCCGCCGATCTGCCCGGTTTGCTGGCCCATTCCGAGGCATCGCGTGCCCTGTCGCCGGTGTTGGAATCCTTGTTGCGCGAATAAAAAACCCGCGCCGATCAGGCGCGGGTTTCGGTTTCGCTTTGCCGCAAATCAGAGCTTTTTGGTCAGTTCCGGCAGGGCGGTAAAGAGGTCAGCGACAAGGCCGTAGTCGGCCACTTGGAAAATCGGCGCTTCTTCATCTTTGTTGATGGCGACGATGATCTTGCTGTCCTTCATACCAGCAAGATGCTGGATCGCGCCGGAAATGCCCACCGCGACATAGAGGTTGGGGGCCACGACTTTGCCGGTCTGCCCAACCTGCCAGTCGTTCGGCGCATAGCCCGAGTCGACTGCGGCGCGAGAAGCCCCAACAGCGGCTCCCAGCTTGTCCGCAAGCCCTTCGATCAGTGCGAAATCGTCCTTGGAGCCGACACCGCGCCCGCCCGAAACCACGACGCCCGCCGAGGTCAGTTCAGGGCGATCAGAGGCCGCAACCTTGTCTTCGATCCATTCCGACAGGCCGGGGTTCGGCGTGGCCGAAATTGTCTCGACCGGTGCTGCGGCCTGTTCGCCCGCTGCGTCAAAGGTCGAGGTCCGGAAGGAAATGACCTTTTTGCCGTCGCGCGATTTAACGGTCTGAATCGCGTTGCCGGCATAGATCGGGCGCTCGAACGTATCGGCATCAACCACGCCTGAGGCGTCCGAAATCACCATCACATCCAGGAGTGCGGCCACGCGCGGCAGCACGTTCTTGGCATCCGTGGTCGCAGGGGCCACGATATGGCTATAGTCGCCCGCGAGGCTGACGATCAGCGCCGCTGTGGGTTCTGCCAGACGGTGCCCAAGCGAGGGATCCTCGGCCACCAGCACCTTTTTGACACCGGCGATTTTGGCCGCCGCAGCACCAGCCGCCGCCGCAGAGGCGCCACAGCAGAGCGCGGTCACATCGCCCAGTTTGGCCGCTGCCGTGACCGCCTTGGCGGTCGCATCCAGCGACAATTCCCCATCGGTGACTTCGGCGAGAAGAAGAACAGACATCATACGGCTCCCACTTCCTTGAGTTTCGCAACCAGCTCGTCGACCGAGCCGAGGATGACACCCGCCGCGCGGCTTGCGGGCTCGGAGGTGCCGGTGATTTCCAGCCGCGGCGTGACATCGACGCCGTAATCGGCGGCGGTTTTCTCATCCAGCGGCTTTTTCTTGGCCTTCATGATATTGGGCAGGCTGGCATAACGCGGCTCGTTAAGGCGCAGATCGACGGTGACAATGGTCGGCGTCTTGACTTTGATCGTCTGCAAGCCGCCATCGACTTCGCGGGTGACAACGGCGGTGTCGCCGTCCACGTCAAGCGACGAGGCAAAGGTGGCTTGAGACCAACCCAGAAGCGCCGACAGCATCTGTCCGGTGGCGTTCATGTCGTTGTCGATCGCCTGCTTGCCACAGAGCACAAGGCCGGGGGCCTCTTCTTCGACGATTTTGGCGAGGATCTTGGCCACCGAGAGCGGCTCGATGTCTTGATGCACATCATCGGCGGCGACCACCAGAATGGCCCGGTCCGCGCCCATGGCAAGCGCCGTGCGCAGCGTTTCCTGCGCCTGTTTCACGCCGATAGAGACTGCGATGACTTCGCTGGCTTTGCCTGCTTCCTTGAGGCGAATCGCTTCTTCGACGGCAATTTCGTCAAACGGGTTCATCGACATCTTCACATTCGCAAGATCGACACCGCTCCCGTCCGCCTTCACACGAACTTTCACGTTATAGTCGATCACACGCTTGACAGGCACGAGCACCTTCATTGGCATGGTCTCCCTTAATGGTGGTGGGGGGCAGTGCGCCCCCCGGATAATCTCTCCAGCGCGTTGATACCGGCTCAGCCGCACGGGAAACAGGGCAAAATCGTCACGTTATCGTCCGGCGACGTCGCGTTTCAGGTTTTCAGCGCAAGAATGTTGCCAGAGTGTTTCAGCGATTGGCACCGGGAACCCAAAGAACATCCGCTTTCCCGCTGTCATTGGCCATGCGAGAGGCGACAAAGAACCAGTCGCTCAAACGGTTCAGATATTTGAGCGCCGATTCGTTGACGTTTTCCAGCGCCGACAACTCTACCGTCAGGCGCTCTGCCCGGCGTGACACAGTGCGGCATAGATGCAGATGCGCGGCCAAGGGCGATCCACCGGGCAGAATGAAGCTGCGCAGCGGCTCCAGATGCTTGTTCATGGCGTCAATCTCGGCTTCCAGCCGGTCAACTTGGCTGGAGGCCATGCGCAGAGGCGGATATTCGGCATCCTTGTCACGCTCCATATCCGGGCGGCAGAGATCAGCCCCCAGATCAAACAGGTCATTCTGGATGCGTGCCAGCGCATCGTCGGTTTCGTCCTTGGCATAGAGCCGGGCAAGACCCACGGTCGCGTTGACCTCATCCACCGTGCCATAGGCCGTCACGCGGGCCGAATGTTTGGCCACGCGGGTGCCATTGCCCAGTGCTGTTTCCCCCGCATCGCCGGTGCGCGTGTAGATTTTGTTGAGAACCACCATGGATTATCCTCCCTGCCTGCGGAAATATACGAAAATTAGGATGAGGATGATCGCTATGAATTGCGCGATCAACCGCCATTGCATGAATTTGTTCGATCGTTTCGCATTCTCCACGCCTTCTTTGCCAAAGGTGGAAATGCCTCGGATCAGGATCACCGCCACCGTAATACAGCCCACGGCCATGAGGATGAAAAGCGGGTCTTGCAGCATAAGGTGTCCTTTCGGGGTTGGTGCTGGGGCACATCTAGGCGGCGCGGGGCGAAAAGCGAAAGGGAAAATATGACGCGGGCGCGCGCCCGTCACGCTTTCGAGATCACCCAATCCAGCAGGCGCGTGGGCAGAATGCGGCGCAGCGTGCCCATGAGGTAAGTGGGCGTGGTCACGTAATACCGCGCCTTTGGGCGGGGCGCTTCGAGCGCATGGATCAGTTTCTTGGTGACCGCCTCGGGGGGCAGTTCGAAATTGTCTTTGGCGTAGGGGCCGTAAAGACGCGGGCGCAACTTGTCGCGATATTCGGCCATGCGATGCGCGCTTTCCCAGTCAATCCAACGTTCAAATGGCGCGCGGGCATTCTCGCGGATTTTTGTGGTCACGGGACCGGGCTCGATCAGGCAGACATGAATGCCACTGTCGCGCATTTCGATCCGCAGCGTATCGGTCAGCCCCTCAAGGGCGAATTTGGTGCTCACGTAGGCCCCGCGCCAGCCGAGTGTAACCAGACCCAATACCGACGAGCATTGCACGATGCGGCCATGCCCCTGCGCGCGCATGGCCGGGATCACCTGTCGTGTCAGGTCATGCCAGCCAAAAAAGTTGCTTTCGAAAATCTCGCGCAGGGCGCCGCGCGGCAAATCCTCGACCAACCCCGGACAGGCATAGGCCCCATTGTTGAACAGCGCATCCAGCCGCCCACCGGTGGCGGCCAGCACCTCGGCCACGGCCTGCTCAATACTGGCCTCATCGGCATAGTCGATGCGTGGGCTGTCGAACCCTTCCGCGCGCAGCCGTTCGCAATCGGCTTGTTGCCGGCAGGCGGCAAACACCCGCCAGCCGCGCGCGCGCAATCCGTGGGCTGCGTTATAGCCGATGCCCGAAGAACAGCCGGTGATCAGGATGGAGCGTTGCGTCATGCCCGACCTTGTGGCGTGCGCCGCGCCGCGATGCAAGAGTTAGTCAGAGGCCAGCGTAAGCAGCGTCTCTGCCATCCAGCCGATGCGCCCGGTCTCGACCACGCGCAGCTTGATCCAGCCTTCACCGGGGTCGCGCAGCACGATCACTTCGGTGCCGCGCTTCAGGCTGGCCACGCGACCAAAACCAGTGCCGGGCCCGGTGCGTAGATTGACCGAATTTCCCGAAACCCGGCGCAAGTCTGAGGCCGCGGCCAGCGTTTCACCGTCCAGCGCAACCGCTTGCACGGGCTGGGCCACCTCTGGCGTGTCGGGCAGGGCGGTGGGCGTTGCCACACGCACGGTCGGCAGGTTGAGGGAAATGGGATCAGGTATTGCGTCCCCTTCGGCAGAGGCCAGCGTCAGCACCACTTTATCACCCATGCTGAGGCCCAGATCATGCAGCGAGGTGATGGTGCGCGTGACCTCGGCATCCTGCCGGGGTGTGCCATCCTGCGCCAGTTCGATCACATTCACACGCAAGGGCCGGGCCTGCGGCCGGTGATTGTCAAGAAGGGCACGCGCCTGAATGGAATTGGCCGACGGGCGATAATCAGCCCCGCCGCTCAATTCATAAAAAGACCATCCCAGAAAAGCAAAGCTCACAAGAATAAAGCGCCACATTGCGCATCCCCCCAGTACCATACGACAGATTAAAGTGCTTGGCAGCGCCCCCAGTATATCCGATTCGTGCCGTCGCATGAGGGGAAATCGGAAAAGATTGAAACCTGTGGCCTCTGGATGCTTTACGCCGCAGGGTGGCAGGGCTATCACCATATCCATGAGTGATTTGTTGGACGACCCCAATATGCAGCCCGAGGCTGTGTCAGAGCCGCTCCGCCGTGCGATTGGCGAGCGCTATTTGACCTATGCGCTTTCGACCATCATGCACCGCGCGCTGCCCGATGCGCGGGATGGGTTGAAGCCAGTTCATC
This sequence comes from Roseovarius mucosus, assembly GCF_002080415.1. Lineage (NCBI taxonomy): Bacteria > Pseudomonadati > Pseudomonadota > Alphaproteobacteria > Rhodobacterales > Roseobacteraceae > Roseovarius > Roseovarius mucosus. The sequence goes on from NZ_CP020474.1 coordinate 3,363,602, forward strand.
GCCGCATTCTCTACGCGATGCGCGAGTTGCGCCTGTCCAGTTCGGGGGGATTCCGCAAATCCGCCAAGATTTCCGGCGACGTGATGGGCAACTATCACCCGCATGGTGACGCGGCGATCTACGATGCGATGGCGCGTCTCGCACAGGATTTCGCGGTGCGCTATCCGCTGGTGGATGGGCAGGGCAATTTCGGCAATATCGACGGCGATAACCCCGCCGCAAGCCGATATACCGAGGCGCGGATGACCGCCTTTGCCGAGGCGCTGCTGGATGGTCTGGCCGAAGATGCCGTGGATTTCCGTGACAATTACGACGGCACCCTGCGCGAGCCGGTCGTGCTTCCGGCGTCTTTTCCGAACCTGCTGGCCAATGGCTCTTCGGGCATTGCCGTTGGCATGGCGACCAATATTCCGCCGCATAACATCGCCGAATTGATTGATGCCTGCCTGCATCTGATCAAGTCGCCCGATGCCCGCGACGACACGCTACTGCAGTATATCCCTGGCCCCGATTTTCCCACCGGCGGTGTCATCGTCGAGCCGCCCGAGAGCATCGCACAGGCCTATCTGACCGGGCGCGGTGCGTTCCGTCTGCGCTGTAAATGGGAGTTGGAGGATCTGGGGCGCGGTCAATGGCAGATTGTCGTGACCGAAATTCCCTATCAGGTGCAGAAATCCAAGCTGATCGAGCGGATTGCCGAACTGATCCAGACCCGCAAGGTGCCGATCCTTGCCGATGTCCGCGACGAGAGCGCCGATGACGTGCGTCTGGTGTTGGAACCACGATCCAAGAATGTCGACCCCGAGGTGTTGATGGGCATGATGTATCGCAACTCCGAATTGGAAGTGCGGTTCTCGCTCAATATGAACGTCTTGATTGACGGTGTAACGCCCAAGGTCTGCTCGCTGAAAGAGGTGCTGCGCGCCTTCCTTGATTTCCGGCAGCAGGTGCTGTTGCGCCGCTCTGTGCACCGGATGGAAAAGATCGACCACCGGCTGGAGGTGCTGGAAGGGCTGATTATCGCCTTCCTCAACCTCGACCGGGTGATCGACATCATCCGCTACGACGAGGATCCAAAGGCGGCACTGATGCGCGAGGATTGGGGCCGCACCGTGCCGCGTGCAATGTCTGAGGCGGACTATGTACCGCCCCCACCCACCGCAGAGGCCGGGCTGACCGAGGTGCAGGCCGAGGCAATCCTGAACATGCGGCTGCGCAGCCTTCGCCGTCTGGAAGAGATGGAGTTGCGCGCAGAGCGCGACACATTGATGGCGGAACGTGCGGGGCTTGAGGATCTGCTCGACGATGTATCCCTGCAATGGGCGGCGGTGGCCGATCAGTTGAAAGAGGTCAAAAAGACCTTTGGCAAGACCCATCCCATCGGCGCGCGCCGCACGCAATTCGCCGAGGCGGGCAGCGTCGAAGACGTGCCGCTTGAGGCGATGATCGACCGTGAACCGATCACGGTGGTGTGCAGCCAAATGGGCTGGATCAGGGCCATGACCGGGCATCTCGATCTGAGCCGCGAGTTGAAGTTCAAGGATGGCGATGGCCCCCGCTTCATGTTCCATGCCGAGACGACCGACCGGATTCTGGTCTTTGGCAGCAATGGCCGCTTTTATACGCTGAGCGCGTCAAACCTGCCCGGCGGGCGCGGTATGGGCGAACCGCTGCGCCTGATGGTCGATCTGCCCAATGAGGCGGGCATCGTCGATCTGCTTATCCATAAACCGGGGCGTAAATTGCTGGTCGCCTCTGATGCGGGCGACGGTTTTATCGTGCCCGAGGAAGAGGTGATCGCCCAGACCCGCAGCGGCAAGCAGGTGCTGAACCTCAAAGAACCGGCGCGGGCCTTGGTCTGCCGCCCGGTGACGGGCGATCACGTCGCCTGTGTTGGGGATAATCGCAAGGTGCTGGTATTTGCTCTGGATGAATTGCCCGAACTTGGGCGCGGCAAGGGCGTGCGGCTTCAGAAATATAAGGACGGTGGGTTGTCCGATGCCACCACCTTTGATCTCGCGGCCGGTCTGACTTGGCGCGATCCCGCAGGGCGCACCCGCACGGAAAGCAATCTTGAGGAATGGTTGGGCAAGCGCGCTGGATCGGGGCGCATGGCCCCGCGCGGCTTTCCGCGTGACAACCGCTTTACCTGATCGGGCCTTGTCTGTTGCGGATGCGCGGCGTATAGCCCCGGCCTGACCCAAAAGGAGCCCGTCCCATGGTAGGTAGTGCCAATCTCAACGTCATGCTCAAGGCCGCGCGCAAAGCGGGGCGGGCACTGGCCAAGGATTTCCGCGAGGTCGAGAACCTTCAGGTCAGCATGAAGGGCGCGGGCGATTTCGTCAGCCGCGCCGATATTGCTGCGGAAAAGATCCTCAAGACCGAGTTGATGGGCGCGCGTCCGACCTATGGCTGGCTGGCCGAAGAGGGCGGCGAGGAAGAGGGGCAGGACCCCACCCGCCGCTGGATTGTCGACCCGCTGGACGGCACCACCAATTTTCTGCACGGCCTGCCGCATTGGGCCGTTTCCATTGCCCTCGAACACAAGGGCGAGGTCGTGGCAGGTGTCATCTATGACGCCAGCAAGGACGAGGCGTTCTTTGCCGAAAAAGGTGCAGGTGCCTGGATGAACGAGAGCCGCTTGCGTGTCTCGGGGCGCAGCAAGATGATCGAGTCGATTTTTGCCACGGGCCTGCCTTTTGGCGGGCGGGCCGACCTGCCTGAAACCTTGCAGGATTTGGCACGGCTGATGCCCACCTGCGCGGGTGTGCGCCGCTGGGGATCAGCGGCGCTCGACATGGCCTATGTCGCCGCAGGGCGCTACGAGGGGTTCTGGGAGCGGCGTTTGAACGCCTGGGATCTGGCCGCAGGGGTGATCATCGTGCGCGAAGCGGGCGGCTTTGTCGAACCGCTGCGCTCTGGTGGCAATATTCTGGCCGATGGCGAAGTGATCTGCGGCAACGAGGCGATCTTTGACAAGTTCGCGGGCGTGATCCGGGGCTGAGGCGGGCTTTGTGTTGACGCCCTGAGGAGTGCCACCTACCTTTCCAGCATTGGTGTAACAACTCGGGGAAGGCGATCCATGATCCACAAAAGAAATTTCGCGCACGCTGTTGCCATTGGTGTCATGGTCTTCATGGGGGCAGCCCCAGCTTCGGCAAATGCCATTCTCCGCGATTTGGATCGCTCTGGAATGGTTCAAGGCGATGTCAACATCATGATGCGTAGTGCGGCCAGTCTTTATTCGGAAGGGCGCGGAAAAGTCGGCGATGAGGTGAGTTGGAAAAACCCCAACACGCGCGCTGATGGTGTGGTGCGGATCATCTCGGTGGAGGGCGCTTGTGTCACGCTTGCGCATCGCTTCAGGCCCAAGGGGGCAGAGCCCACCCGCGGGCTGCGGACCAAACGCTGCCTCATGGACGGCATATGGGTTTTGTCGGCCCCCTGATGCGCCGGGTCAGCGATCTGATGGATGGTTGACCCCGTCCACCCAACCGATCGGGTCCAGATCACGCGGATTGACGCCTTCAATAGCCCCAAGATTGACGCCATATTCATTCGGGTTCGAGCGGCGCTGATGATGCGTGTAGATCCCGCACGTCTTGCAGAAATAGTGCTTGGCCGTGCCTGTACCCCATTGATAAAGCGTCAGATTATCCGCACCCCGGACCACCTCGACCTTGTCCAAGGGGGCCGAAACCGCCGCTGCCCCACGCCTGCGGCAAAACGAGCAGTCGCACCGCCGCGCAGTCTCGAGCCCGTCCGAGAGCGTCACGCGTAGCTCAACCGCGCCACAGTGGCAGGTCACTTTGAGGGGGGTATTCATCGGCGTTTTCTCACGGCTGGAATAGAACTGCGGCGAAAGCGGTAGTCAGCCTCTGGATTGGGCGGGGTGCCTGCTGTCGCCCGCCAGAAAAGCGGGCCGCCCAGCCGCAGAAATATCGGCAGGGTCAGAAGGACGCCCGCCACGAAGCCACCCGCATGCGCCCAATAGGCGACCCCGCCCATATCGGGATCGCTGCCGAGGCCAGCCATCACCTGAATGGCAAACCACAGCACCAACAAAATCGCCGCCGGGATCGTGATGACACGGAAAAAGACGATGAAGATCAGCAAGATATCGACCCGCGCGCGCGGAAAAAGCAAGAGATAGCCCCCCATCACCCCGGCAATCGCCCCAGAGGCCCCGACGGTTGGCACCATCGACCCCGGACTATCCAAGATCTGTGCCAGCCCCGCCACAACGCCAGTGGCAATGTAGAAAAGAAGATAGGGCACATGCCCCATCCGGTCCTCCATATTGTCGCCAAAAATCCACAGAAACAGCATGTTGCCCGCTAGGTGCAGCACCCCGCCGTGCAGGAACATCGAGGTCAAAAGCCCGGTGAAGTCACCGATTTGCGTGACTTTGGCGGGGATCATCGCCCAGTCGTAGAAAAAGACATTGAGCGCCCGCTCATCTGAGAAAAGCGGCCAATAGGCCAAGAATATCACCACGTTGAGCGCAATCAGCCCGTAGGTGACATAGGGTGTGCGCCCCGAAGGATTATGATCGCGGATCGGAAACATGCGCGAAAGCTAGCGCGGATCACGGGGGACGGAAAGCCGGTGATTGCACCCGCCGCCACGATTTGCGCAAGAACCGGGTCGCCCAATATCGGGATCGGTGCGCAAAGTTGTCCCATCCATAGGAGATGACGATGACCCAGCTTGCATTTGCGCTTGTGCTTTTTCTTTTGCCGCTGGCCTATAGTCCCGGTCCCGGCAATCTCTTTTTCGCCGCCAATGGCGCGCGCTTTGGGATGAGGGCGACGTTTCCGGCAAGCTTTGGGTATCACATCGCCACATGGCTGGTGACCGCCGCCATAGGTTTCGGCTTTGTCGGCGCGCTTGAGGCTGCGCCGGGGGTCTTCGTCTTGCTCAAACTCGCGGGTGCACTCTACGTTTTCTGGATCGCTTGGGGTTTGCTGCGTGCCGGGGCGCGCGACAGCGCGATTGAGGCACGCCCGGCCTCGTTTGGGGATGGGGCGGTGCTCTTGCTCCTCAACCCCAAGGCCTATGTGATCATCGCGTTGATGTTCACACAATTCCTGAGCATTTCGGACACCAACCGGACGGTGTTGGTTCTGGGTATCACCACGATTTTTACGCTTAACAACCTGGTGGCCTTTACCCTGTGGACCATGATGGGTGTGAGATTGGGCCAGCTTTTTGCCCGCGCTGGAAGCGCGCGGGCACTGAATACAGCTTTCGGCGTGACCCTGGGGGCCGTGGCCCTGTGGATGCTTTTGTCCTGATTCACCCGAGGCTCAGGACATCCCGCTCAAAAGCGCCGCATTGCCCCCCGCCGCAGTGGTATCCACGCAGACATGCCGTTCGTGGAGCGCATGGCCGGTATCCGGCAACCCGGTGATAAGCGGCAGGATCGGACCTGCGCGCCGCGCCATGGCCCCGGCATAGGCGCGCGCCTCGCTTTCGCATCCCCACCAGATCACGCCAGAGAGGCCGCCCATGGTCACAAGCGCCTCTGGGTCAACGCGGCCCGTGGCGATCACCGCCACCCCGCCCAGCCCCTCAACCGCGCGGGCCTGCGCCGCCGCCAGATCTGCCCCCGGCCCCATGCAAAGAAGTGCAGGGCGGACATGGCTGGTCAGGCGGTTCGATTCCCCCGTCGGCCCCGGTAGAACAAGGGCGGCGCGCGGCGTGCGGGCGGCGGCATTGGCCGCATCAAGCGCCTTTTGCGCGGCATTGGCCGACATGGCCTCGGTCCACTTTTCGCCCTGTTCCGGCGCTGCGCGCGCGGTAAAGCGGGTAAGGTAATGCGGCCCGCCGGCCTTGGGCCCGGTGCCCGACATGCCTTCGCCACCAAAGGGTTGGCTGCCGACGATGGCGCCGATCTGGTTGCGGTTGACATAGATATTGCCCGCATGCACCGCCTCGGTCACATGCTGCACGCGGTCGTCGATCCGCGTCATCAGGCCAAAGGTCAGACCATAGCCGGTGGCGTTGATCGCGCCGATCACCCGGTCAAGATCGCCGGATTTGAACGTGGCCACATGCAGGACGGGCCCAAAGATTTCGCGCTCAATCTCGCCGATCCCACCAACCTTGATCAGCGTGGGGGCAATATAGGTGCCTGCGTTCGGGGTTTTCAGCTCGTGCAACAGCCGCCCTTCGGCGCGCGCGGTCTGGATATGCGCGGCAATTCCGGCGCGCGCCTCTTCGTCGATGACAGGCCCGCAATCGGTGCTCAAATGCCAAGGGGTGCCAACGCTCAGCGCATCCATCGCGCCGGTCAGCATCTCTAGGAAATGCGGTGCGATGTCGTCTTGCACATAAAGGCAGCGCAGCGCGGAACAGCGTTGACCGGCCGATTGAAACGCGCTCTCGACAATCGCCTGCACGGCCTGTTCGGGCAGCGCGGTGCTGTCTACGATCATCGCGTTCATGCCGCCGGTTTCCGCGATGAGCGGCGCACCGGGAGCCAGATGCTTGGCCATGGCCGCGCGGATTTTCAGCGCGGTTTCGGTCGAGCCGGTAAAGGCCACACCGCCCACACGCGCGTCAGAGGTAAGTGCTGCCCCCACATCGCCCGCACCGGGCAACAGTTGCAGCGCCGTGGCAGGCACGCCCGCCTTGTGCATGAGGCCCACTGCCAAATGCGCGATGAGCGGCGTCTGCTCGGCAGGTTTTGACAACACGGCATTGCCAGCGGCCAGTGCTGCCGCGATCTGGCCTGTAAAAATGGCCAGAGGGAAATTCCACGGGCTGATACAGGTAAAGGTGCCGACAGGGGCGTCTTCGGGGGCATTGGCGGCGTAGTAGCGCAGGAAATCCACCGCCTCACGCAATTCGGCCACGGCATCTGGGATGGATTTCCCGGCCTCACGGGCCAGGAGCGCGAAAATCTCGCCGTAATTTTCCTCATAGAGGTCCGCCACGCGGTTCAGGATCACGCCTCGGGCGTTGGCAGGTGCGTTCCATGGCGCTGCGGCGGCCAGCGCCGCCTCGATGTCGGCCTTGCTGGCCCAGGCTACGGTGCCCGGCATGTCTGCGGGATCTGCCGGGTTCTCGACTGTTTCGGGGGTTTGCGGTGCAGCCATGCCCGCGATCAGCGGTGCCGCCTCCCAGCGATGCTGCGCAAAGGGCGCGCGCGCCGCCTCAATCCGGTCCAGCGTCGGTTGATGGCGCAGATCAAAGCCGCGCGAATTGGGCCGTTCGGGCTGAAACAGGTCCGGGCCTTTGGGCAAGTGCGGTTGCGGATCGTTCACCGCCACAAAAGGATCGCGGGCGACCTCTTCGGGGGCCACGTCTTCGTTGACGATCTGGTTCACAAAGCTGGAATTCGCCCCGTTTTCCAGCAGTCGCCGCACCAGATAGGCCAAGAGATCGCGATGCGCGCCCACTGGGGCATAAATCCGGCACCGCGTGCCCTCTGCCTTGAGGATGATGTCATGCAGCGCCTCGCCCATGCCATGCAGGCGCTGAAATTCAAACGCGCCCTTGTCGCTGCCCATATCAAGGATGGCGGCGGCGGTATGGGCGTTATGAGTGGCGAATTGCGGATAGATGCGGTCGGTCATCGACAAAAGCTTGCGCGCATTGGCGATATAGCTCACATCGGTTGCGGCCTTGGAGGTAAAGACCGGAAACCCGTCGATCCCCGCCACCTGCGCGCGCTTGATTTCGGTATCCCAATAGGCGCCTTTGACCAGACGCACCATGATCTTGCGGTCAAGCCGCGTGGCCAGATCATAGAGAAAGTCGATCACGTGGCTCGCGCGTTGGCCATAGGCCTGCACCACCACACCAAACCCGTCCCATCCGGCAAGCGCGGGCTCTTCCAGAACGGTCTCGATCACATCCAGCGAGAGCGACAGGCGATCGGCCTCTTCGGCGTCGATGTTCAGCCCCATCTTGGCTGATTTCGCCAAGAGCGCGAGGCTGCGCAGACGCGGCACCAGAACCGCCATGACCTGTTCGCGCTGCGCCACCTCATAGCGCGGATGCAGCGCCGAGAGCTTTACAGAAATGCCGGGGTTGCTGCGAATGTCGACCTGCGTGCAGGCATTGGCAATCGCCGTGATGGCGCGCGAATAGCTGAGGTGATAGCGGGTGGCATCCGCATCAGTACGCGCCGCCTCACCCAGCATGTCATAGGAATAGCTGTAGCCCTTCTTTTCCATCCCCGCCGCGCGGTCCATGGCCCCTTGAATGGTCTCGCCCAACACGAATTGGCGGCCCATCTCCTTCATCGCGCGGCCCACGGCAGTGCGGATCACCGGCTCGCCCAGCCGCTTGATGGCCCCGCGCAGATGGCCCACGGGGCCGGGCTTTTCATCCTTGAGCACCTTGCCGGTCAGCATCAACGCCCAGGTCGAGGCATTGACCAGCGGCGAGGTTGAATGCCCCATATGCTTGCCCCAGTCCGAAGGCGCGATCTTGTCCTCGATCAGCGCGTCGATCGTGTCAGCATCGGGCACGCGCAAAAGCGCCTCTGCCAGACACATGAGCGCGATGCCCTCATCTGTCGAGAGACCATATTCCGCCAAAAACACCTCCATCAGTCCCGGGCTCGATTGCCCGCGGATGGACCGAACAAGCGCGGCACCGCGCGCGCAGATCCGCGCCCGGTCTGCCTCAGAGAGGTTTGCGGCAGCGGTCAGGCGTGCCAATGTCTCGCTCTCATCTGCATAGGTGGCAAACTCGATGGCGCGGCGGATATCGGTGTCGTATGGCATGCGGATCCCCATGGTTGGATGGCATATCATAGCATCATTGAACCAGTGACTTTTCCTGATTAGAATGAAATCTCAGGTCGGATGGTTTGAATTTGGAGCATATGATGGATCAAAACGAACAGCTTGACCTCGACCGCTTTGACCGGGCGATTCTGCGGGTTCTGGCAGGGGACGGGCGGATCAGCGTCACCGAGCTGGCGCGCGAGATCGGTCTGTCGAAATCACCCACCCAAGCGCGGCTCAGGCGGCTCGAGCGCGATGGCGTCATCACCGGCTACCGCGCGCTTTTTGATCCTATCCGCCTCGGCCTCGATCACGTGAGCTTTGTCGAAGTGCGCCTGCACGACACCCGAGAAGCGGCCCTGGCAGAATTCAACGCCGCCGTGTCGAAAATCCCCGAGATCGAGCAAGTGCATCTCATTGCAGGCAATTTCGACTACCTTATGAAAATTCGCACGCAGAGCATGGCTGATTATCGCCGGGTGCTTGCCGAACATATCTCGACCCTGCCGCATCTGGCCAATACCTCGACCTATGTGGCGATGCAGGCGGTCAAGGAAAATGCGCTCTCGGATGTGATCTGATCCGTGGCGTAGGCCCGGCTATGGCTTTACACCTCCGTCAAAGCGGATATTGTCCGCCCGCGCCCCTCGTGCCCGCGTGGTGGAATGGTAGACACATGAGACTTAAAATCTCCCGGCCGTATGGCCGTGCCGGTTCGAGTCCGGCCGCGGGCACCATGATCATAACATAGGCCGTTGTTTTGCGTGGATAAAGCCACCCTGCTTTCTCTGCTCATACCCCAATTTAAGCACCTTCTGCGCGCGGCTTTACGCCCCGTGCGAGGCACGCACCGCGCCAGCCGCCTGTGCAGCGTTGCTGGCATTTCGGTTGGCGGGCAGAGGGTGCCAAGTTCAGATGCATGCCTGCTTAGCGAAAACATAGGCTTGATGGTCGCGAGTGCGCTTTGCCCCGAGGGATGTGTGGAGTTTAGCTGTCTGGCAACAGGTAATCTGCCGGGTGGCAGGGGGCGATTGGACTGATTGGCATCGGTCTTGGGACGCGTCGTGCGGCATCGGCTGGGCCTTTTCCTGCGACATACCTATAACGGATGGTCAACCCTGGTTACCCCATCGAAAAGGCCCCCGCGCAGAGTCACCGGCGCCTGTGCATCAGGCTCATCAGCCGCGCCTGCCGGTCGAACGGCTTTTCCGGGGGCGGCGCACCTGCCTTGCCGTCCATCATCCGCCGCACCATCAGCGCCGCAACACCGGCAAAGATCACGCCGCCCACCGCTTGCCCGATCAGCACCCCTGACGCGCCAAACAGCGCACCGCCCGCAAGAACAAAAGGCACGGTGCCAAGCGTGTGCCGCCCCCAGTTGATCCAGGTAGAGCGGAACGGGTGACCCATGTTGTTGAAGGCCGCGTTCGAGACAAAGATCACCCCGTTGAAGAAAAACGCCAGCGCCAACGGTCCGCAGAACAGGAGGATCAGGTCGCGCGTCACCCCCTCAGCCCCGAAAAGCGCAATGATGGGCCCGCGCAAGGCAAACAGCAGCGCCGTCATCGCAAAGGTGAAGAGGGCGCAGAAGAGCAGCCCATCGCGGTAGGCCTGCCGGACCCGGTCCATCCGCCCCGCGCCAAAGTTCTGGCCGATCACCGGCCCGATGGCACCCGACAGCGCAAAGATCACGCCGAAGGCCACCGGCGTCATCCGGCCCACGATGGCCATGCCTGCAACCGCCGCCTCGCCGAAGCTGGCCATGGCGCGGGTGACGACGGCCTGTCCCACGGGCGTCGCCAATTGGGTCAGGATCGCCGGGGCTGCGATGGTCACGATCGGTACGAAGGCGATGGACATCTCTGGCAGACCGGGCCGCACCAGCCCACCGTGATGGCGAAAGATCGGGATCAGCGCAGTGCCCGCGATCACCAGCCGCGCCGCCACGCTGGCCAGTGCAGCACCTGTCAGGTCGAGCCCAAGGCCAAAGATCAGGATCGGGTCCAGCACCGCATTGACCAGCGCCCCCCAGATCGTCGCCATCATCGCGCGGCGTGCGTCGCCATGGGCGCGCAGGATCGCACCGCCCACCATGCCGACGATCAGAAAGGGCAGGCTGGGCACGATGATTTGCAGGTAATGCACCGCGAGATCCAGCGTCTCGCCCGTAGCCCCCATCAGCGCCGCCAGTCCCGCAAGGTTCAGCCAGACCGTTGCCGCGAAGACCGCGCCAAAAACCACCCCCCAGACAAGCGCTGCCGCCGCCTGCGCGCGGGCCAGCTCGGCGTCGCCCTGTCCCAGCGCCCGGGCCACCAGTGCGCCCGCCGCAATCGCCATGCCGATGCCAAAGGAGGTGGTGAAGAACAGGATCGCGCCCGCGTAGCCCACCGCCGCCGCCAGTTCCGCGTTGCCCAGCATCGCGATAAAGACCATGTCGATGAAATCGACTGCGAAGACCGCCATCAGACCCACCGACGAGGTCAGCGCCATCACCGTGATATGACGAAAGAGGTTCCCCTCTAGAAAAACCGCGCGTGCTTCGGCCATAGGGCTTCCGATTGATTGATGGATCGCCGCCCGAAAATGAGCCGTTCCAGATGCTAAGTTCCGTGCCCCATCAGAACACTATTCAAACGTGATCTGAAATAGGCAAATGAAGCAGCCCAAGCCTATCGGACAAGGCCTGACTGGCCAAGGCTGATATCAAGAGCGGCGCCGATAGTGTGAAGATCGAGAGTGTTGGTTTCGCGGCTCCAAATCGGCCGAGGGCACATACCCGAGCTTGTCCCGGTGAGCGCAAAGATTTCTGTTTGGCATGGGTAAGTCCATTGAAGAAAACAAAGACTTTCATCGGATTACGCCCTTCGATCATAAATAGGATCACCAAGTATATATTGGCAAACAATCCATTCATGGCCTCGTGAAACGCTCGCAATCTCGACGGTTCAAACACCCTATTCGGCGCTCTGGTCTTGAGCCGCTTGGTTCGCGGTTGCCCTGCGGCGCGCGGCTTCTTCGCCCAGCTTTATGATGGCAGCTATCGCGCGGATCATCACCACAAGGTCCGCTATCTTGCCAGCCTCATCAAAGCGGATGATGTCTATGCCCGTGAACGCAGTTTCCCCACCACCTCTGCCGTGGTGAGAATGGCGTGGGCATAGGTTGGGCCGTTGATCTCATGCGCGGCATGCAGCGCATCCGGGGACAAGGCCGCCGTTGCGTCGCGAACAAGGGTCACATGATAGCCAAGTTCGGCCGCATACCGGGCTGACGCTTCGATGCAGGTATTGGCGATCGCCCCGATAAAGATGACATGGGTGATGCCGCGTTGGCGCAGCTGCACATCAAGGTCGGTATTGGCAAAGCTGGAGGCGCCCCAGTGTTCCTTGACGACAATGTCGCCGTGGTCGGGGCCGAATCCCTCATACCAGTCACCGCCCCTGCTCCCCTCGGCGAACATCTTGTGGTCATGCGCCGCCGCCTGAAACGGCGTCAGGTGTGCCCACCCCTCGAAATCGCCAGTGCGGTGGCGGTGATGGGGCAGGATGAAGATCGGATGTCCGGCCTCTCGCACGGCCGCGCGGATCTTGATCAGGTTGGCATGCAGATCAACGGTTTTCGAGACCTCGCTGAGGGCGGGCCACATCTTGCCATCCTCGGCGAGGAAATCGTTATAGGGATCGACGCAAAGAAGCGCTGTGCGGCCTTGGGGATAGATGGTTTCGTCCATGGGTTTTCCTTTTCGTTCGCGTCAGGCGGGACTGTCCCGCGCGTTATTTGATCTGGGATAAGGGTTGGGGCCGCCAGAATGCGCAGCAGGCATGCTGGTGCCGCTTCAAGGGCGTGAGCGCTCTCATGCGAAACTGATGAATTTGCTGAACGGCATTTCGCGCAGGCGTCGGCCCGTCGCGGCAAAGATTGCATCGGCGAGGGCAGGGGCGGCGGGCGCGGTCGCGGGCTCGCCCAAACCGCGCACCCGCTCGGCGCGCCCCAAAAGCTGCGTGTGGAAGCGCGGCGTCTGGTGCAGGCGCATTCCCTCGAAGGCATCGAAATTGGTCTGCAGCACGGCGTGGTTTTCGTAGGTCAGTTCGCAGTTCATCGCATGGCCAAGGCCAAAGATCGCGGCCCCGGTCAATTGCGCCTCGGCGTTCGCGGGGTCAAAGACGGTGCCGCAATCGGCGGCGATCCAGACCTCGTCGATGCGGATGCCCCGCTCGGTCAGGGTCACGTCAAGAACCTCGGCCACGGGCACGCCGTGGGTATGCGCAAAGGCGATGCCTCGCCCGCGCCCCGGCCCGATGTCAGCGCCCGCCCAGTTCGCCATCTCGCCCACCGCCTCGAGCACGCGGCGGCTATCGGGGTCGGCGATCAGGCGCAGCCGTTCCTCCAAGGGGTCGGCACCGGCGGCATGGATCAATTCGGACAGGAAACTTTCGTGAAAGAAGGTATTGGAGCAGGCCCCGGGCGAGCGCCACGACCCGACCGGTATCATCTGCGGCGCGGCATAGCCGGTGACGCGATAGTTGGGGATGGCATAGGGTTGGTCGAAGGCCCCCCAGACCAGCATCGTGTCGGGCCCCGGCGGCACGCTGGAGATGCGCCCGAACCAGGACGAGATGAGCGAGGGGCTGACGCTGTCGAGATCATAGGCCAGCACCCGGCCATTCCCCACCGCGCCCCGGCCAACAGCCATGTGCAGGGGGCGGGGATAATCGTGCGTCATGTCCTCCTCTCGGCTCCAGGTAGTCTTGATCGGCGTGCCGGGCATGGTTGCGGCGATCTGGATCGCCTGCACCACATAGTCATGGTCGAGCCTGCGACCGAAACTGCCGCCTGCGGGCAGGGCATGAAGTGTGACCTGCGACGGATCGAGGCCGGTCAGCGCCACCGCTGCATCGCGCACCACGGCGGGGATCTGCGTTGCAGTCCAGATCTGCACGCTGTCCGCTTCGACCAGCACCGTCGCGCTAAGCGGCTCGAGCGCGGCATGGGCGAGGAAGGGCGTGCGGTATTCCGCCTCGATCACGGTGGCCCCGGCGAGCGCCGCCTCGACATCGCCGTCGTCGCGCAGGCGGCTGTTGCGAAACGCGTCCGTGCGGGCAGCTGACAGCGCCTGCCACATCTCGGCGGAACTGGCGGGATGGTCGGGGGGCAGCCAATCGACCTCTAGCGCCTGCGCCGCCTGAAACGCGAACCAAGTGTTGTCGGCAATGACCGCCAGCCCCTCGTTTACCGCAACGACCGCGCGCACGCCCTGCATCGCAAGCGCTGCATCGGCGTTATAACCCGCCATGGCCCCACCACGCCCCGGGTTCGCGCGCACAGTGGCGTGCAGCATGCCGGGCAGCACCACGTCGATGCCATAATCCTGCGTGCCGGTTGATTTCGCTACGATGTCGAGGCGCTGATAGGGTTTGCCCAAGCGCGTCCAGTCGGAGGCAGGGCGCAGCGTTACGTCGGCGACAGGCGCGATGGCCGCCGCCTCGCCGGCAAGCTCGGTGTAGGGAATGCGCGTGCCGTCCGGCAAAACAACTTGCCCGGCCTTGGTCCGAAGGTCGGCGCGCTGCACGCCCGTGCGCGCCGATGCGGCGGCCTTGAGGGTTTCGCGGGCAGTGGCACCAGCGAGGCGCAGGGTTTCGTGCAGATCAGCAACCGATGACGAACCGCCGGTGAATTGAGAGCCGGTCAGGCGTGCGACGTTCCTCATCACGTCGCGCATAGTGTTGGCCACCGCCCCATGCTCCCATGCCGGGAAGGGCATGCTTTCACCCACGATGACGCCGTTGAAATAGGCCTGATGTGGCTGGCCGGGGTCGAGCGTGGCGGTGGCCGGGTCGATGTCCAACTCCTCGGCAATCAGCATGGCTTGGGTCGAGGCGATGCCTTGGCCCACATCGGCGCGCGGCACGATCAACGTGATGCCTTGCGGTGTGATCTTGACGAAAGGGGTTAATGCGGCCTCGCCCTGTGCCAGACCGTCAAGCAAAGGATTAGCGATCGGGCGGGACACGAAATAGGCCCCGAAGGCGACCCCGCCCAGAATGGCGGCGGATCCGATCAGGAAGCTGCGGCGGGCGATGGTTCTGGCGCGGCCCATCCCTCACACTTCCCGCATCGCGCTGGCCGCGGCGTGGACAGCGGCGCGGATGCGCGGGTAGGTCCCGCAGCGGCACAGGTTGCCCGACATCGCGGCGTCGATATCGTCATCGGATGGCTCGGGATTGCGGGCCAGAAGATCGGCGGCCTGCATGATCTGGCCGGATTGGCAGTACCCGCATTGCGCCACCTGATGCGTGATCCATGCCGCCTGCACCGCATGCAGAGCGCCGGGCCTTCCCAGCCCCTCGATCGTTGTGACGTCTGCCCAGACATCGCCCAAGGACACCTGACAGGAGCGCACGGCATCGCCGCCAATATGGACCGTACAAGCACCGCAGAGCGCGATGCCACATCCGTACTTCACACTCGTTACGTTCAGCCCGTCCCGCAGAACCCAAAGAAGGGGCATGTCAGATGGTAAATCAACATCATGACTTTTACCGTTCACCGTGAGTAGCATGTTTCACTCCAATCGGTTCGTGGACGTGGCGTGACACCGCGCGCCCTGAGAGTGTAAATCCAGCACTTAGCAAGAGCGACATGCAGATGTGGTCAATCACTGGCAAATCGGGTCAGACGGCCCTGCGGATATGGTCTTGGTCTTTGCCCCGTGGCATAAATGGCCAACTCCTCAAGGACCAAGCCGATGGACAGCCCACAGACCTATTCCCTTTTCATGGGAACCGACGTGTCTTGCCGGATCCTTGGCATCGATCCGCAGGTGATGCTCGAGACGGCAGGTCTGGCCAACCTTGCGCAGGACCGCAGCGAATTGCGCGTGACGGCTGGCCAGTATTTCGACGCCTGGAACACCATTGCACGTCTCTCGCCCCGTCGCGATTTCGTCCCTTATCTGGGTGTCGCGATTTCCCGGGGTCCGGTGATCCCGGTTTTTTTCACCCTTTCCTGTGCCCCAAACCTGGAAACAGGCCTGACGCGCCTGGCACAATTCAAGTCCCTACTGGGTCCGACCCGGATGCAGGTGTTCAAGGATGGCCAGCTCTTGCGCGCAGAGTATGACAGCGTCGATATCCATAGTCCGATGCCACCCAGCCTTGGCGCCTTGCAGCTTGTCTGCATGCTGGAAAACATTCGGGGGGCCACCGCTCATTTTGTTTGCCCGGTTGCGGCGGGGTTCGACGGCTCAGAAGAGGAAAGGCGACAGATCGCGAGCCATCTGGGGATCATGCCCGAGCGGTCGGCTACAACCTTTGTCACCTTTTCGCCAGAGGACGCGAAACGCCGTTTCATTTCCGAAAACCCCGCCCTTTGGGCGGATGTAGAGGCAGACCTGAAGCTACAGCTGGCGGCCCAGAATGATCCTTTGCCCGCCGCCGCGCGGGTGCGGGCAGCATTGGCCGATCTGATGCTATCTGGGCGCACAGGTGCCGAAGACGTTGCCATCTCTCTTGGGATCAGCCGCAGCACGCTGCAACGCCGCCTGCGGCAGGAAAAGACGTCTTTTCAAGCAGAGTTAGATGCGACACGGCGGGATATTGCGATTAGGTATCTGACCAAGACAACCCTTGGCGTAGACGCGATCGCACTTGTGTTGGCCTACCGCGATGCCAGTAGCTTTTCGAGAAGCTTTCGGCGGTGGACAGGCCAGGCACCCGGTGCCTTTCGTCAGGCAAGACGCCGTGGGTAAACACGGGTTTGGTGACATTAAGCAAGGCCGCCGCCGGTGATCGATTTGATGGCGCAATCGCGTCTCTGGGGCGAGGCAGTGCAACATGGACATGCCGCGTAACCATCAGGCTTTATTTCCCATTATTTGCCTTCAAAGGTCGAGCCTTGCCGAATGACCTTGATGACCCGAGCGCCACAAGCGGCTTGCCCGGTGACGCGACACAGGTCTGATGCGCGAACCTGACGGTTCGAGCTTGGCGCAGCCTTGATCTGGTCGTGCAACGTGTTCTCGCGTGGTTCCTGAGCCAACTGACGATGACGTGCGGATCAGGATCAAAACGGAATTCGACCGGGGCGCAGTGTCGAGACTGGTCGTTGCACTACTCGTCGAGATAGGCACCGCTGGAGCGTCGGATCTCATCCAATTGCCGTAGCCGATGCCGTGAGGCGTCACCGCTGGCTGCGGCACAGGCCGCCAATAGAATTTCTGCGACAAGTTGCACGGCGATGGCTGACGGGAAGTAATGCGGACTTGCCGTCGGTGCCAGAAAGAGCCCGTCCGCATAGGGTGCCAATGGCGAACTGGGCCTGTCGGTGATGGCATAAACTGACGCACTCGCGCGACGTGCATATTGCATGGCGTCAATTGTCTGGGCGCAATAGGGCGCGATTCCGAGCGCGAGCACAGTATCGCTACTGGAGATTGTCGAAATACGCTCGCTCGCCGCCACTGTGCCTGCAGGCAAAGACACCAGATCGGGCACCGCAAGTCGTCCGGTTGCCTCGATCATACCAGCTGCCCAATACATGGAGCCTGCGCCAATCACATAGGTGCGCCCGCTGCGACGGACAGCGGCAACAAAGGCCGCAACCTCCTTTGGCTCAAGATGCGCGGCAACCTCTGCGATGTTATTCTGAGCGGCCTCTGTCATGTGACTGACCAGTTTAGCCAATGAGTCACTCTGAAAGGTGCTGCGCAATGCGTCAACCCGCGCCCCAAAGCCGCGCCCCATCAACAGTTTCTGAAAGTCCTGTCGAAACCCATCGTAGCCCTCATATCCCATATGTTGCGCAAGTCGTTGCATCGTCGGGGCGGCCACACCGCAGGCCTGAGCCACAGAGCGCATCGAATCCACTGCAATCCGCTCTGGGTTATCAAGCACATAGCGGGCCGCGACGGCCAACTTGCGCGGCAGGTTTGGCAACGCTTGGGTTAACTTTTCGTCAATTTTCATAACCGGCAAACCTCTTACCTTGGCACCCGCAGTGTCATGCGGAGGTTGAATTGGCGCAAGTGTAATTTTTCTTTGTAAAAAATAACAAATGCAATTTTTTTTCTGGACTCGTCAGAGGCAAAACTTCATCACTTCCGAAGCAGCACGCAAGACGTGCTGGCACCAGACAACAGGAGAGTGGAATGAGGACTTATATTAAAGCTGCACTGACCGCCGTTGTGGCCACCTTGACCAGCACCGCCGCCATGGCCGACGCTCTTCAAGATATCAAGGATGCCGGAAAGATCGTCGTTGGCGTCAAGCAGGACTACAAGCCTTGGGGGTATCTGACCTCTGACGGCGAGTTGCAGGGTCTTGAGATCGACCTGGCCAAGGATGTCGCCGAGCGGCTGGGGGTCGACGTCGAGCTGGTCCCGGTGGTCGCGTCTAACCGCATGGAATTCCTGCAACAAGGGCGTATCAACCTGATCATCGCAACGATGGGCGACAACGAACAGCGGCGTCAAGTCATCGGCATGATCGAGCCGAATTACTACGCCGGCGGCACCAATGTTCTGGCACCCAAGGCCGCGGGTCTCAAGAATTGGGACGACCTGAAGGGCGCAGACGTCTGCGCGCTGCAAGGCTCTTACTATAACAAGCGAGTCACGCAACTTTATGGCCCCAATCTGGTCGCTTTTGCAGGCATTCCAGAGGCGACTGCGGCACTCTTGAACGGAAGCTGCATCGCCTTTCTCTACGACAATACGTGGATCGAATCGCAACTGGCCTCTGACGCACAATGGGCCGAGTTTGAAATGCCTTTCCCAACCGAAGACCCGCAGGCATGGTCCATCGCAGTCCCGCTGGAAGAGCTTGACCAACCCTATGGTCAATTGATGAGCGAGATCGTCACGGATTGGCACAAATCCGGCTATCTGATCGAACGGAACGCCGCAAATGGCATCGCGCCCAGCCCGTTCCTGCAGGCAGAGCACGACAGGTTGAAATAACCTGTCCTTGCTGAACTGCCCGGCAGCGCCTGTCTCTGCCGGGCATCTCTTTGCGCTGCGACAGAGGTGATCCGATCCGATGGACTTTGTTAACCCCCTTATCGACTGGCTGCGCCCCGACTGGTTCTTGAACCTTGCCGTGGTCAGTGACGATTACAATCGCGGTCGCTATGTTTCTGGCCTCTGGATGACGATCAAACTTTCGGTCGTGTCGATCTTTTTGTCGCTGGTTGTCGGCGTTCTGGGGGCCGCTGTCCAAGGTGCACCGTCACGCACGTTACGGGTGGCTGTCGGGCTTTTTGTCGCGTTCTTTCGCAACACACCTCCACTGGTTCAGCTTTACTTCTTTTACTTTGCCATCGGCACGGTGCTCCGGATCACCGGCGAGAATGGTTTGCCGCAGCCTTTGATCAGCAATTTCGGATGGGCCATCATCTCGCTGTCGCTGTTTGCGGGCGCTTTGAATGTGGAAATCTTTCGCGCAGGGGTCGAGGCCGTGCCGCGTTCCACGGTAGAGGCCGCCGAGGCGCTCGGGTATACGCGCCTGCAAATCTATACCGATATCGTGCTGCCGCTGGCGGTGCGCGTCTCATTACCGGCGCTTGGGACAAATCTAGTGAACCTGGTCAAGACCACAACGCTCGCCTATGCGATTGCCGTACCGGAACTGCTCTATGTCTCGGCGCAAATCTGGTCCGAGGATCTGAACGTGCGCGAGATGATGAACGTTTTGCTGGTGTCCTACGTGGGTCTGGTCGCCATCCTGGTCTGGGTCCTGCATCGTTGGGAAAAGGCGCTTCGCATCCCCGGATACGGAGAATGACCATGTATTCCCCACATCTGAAACCCAAGGTTCGCGGCCACATGCCGGTGATGCTGCCCATGCGCCTGCGCGCCGATGGGTTGCCGCTTGCGGATCGGCTCTTCAATCTCTGGACGCTTACAGCGCTTGTGCTGGCCTTGGCCGCCGTACTGATCGGTCCCGCCTTCGCCCAGCTTGCAACGCCAGACGAACGCACGATCCTCATGATCCTTTTGGAATGGACACCCACCTTGGCCAAAGGGTTTGGCTTTAACGTCCTGATTTCCGTTCTGTCGATGGTGATAGGGACGGTTATGGGGGTGTTCCTGGGTGTTCTGCAGGTGTCGCAGATCCGTCCGATACGGCAGTCTGCATGGCTTGTCACACAGTTCTTTCGCAACTCGCCTTGGCTTGTCCTTCTGTTCTATTGCATCCTGCTGATCCCATTCCAGTTCGAGGTCTTCGGCGTGAAGATCCCGTTCCCCGGCTGGATCAAGGCTGTGATCGGCCTGTCGTTGCCCGTGATGGCCTATACGTCGGAGTTCATGCGGGGTGCGATCCTGTCCATCCCGACGGGCCAATGGGAATCTGCTGAATCCTTGGGGTTCAGCCGCCGGATGACCCTGACGAACATCATTCTTCCACAAACCGTCAAGCGCGTGCTGCCGTCTTGGATGAATCTCTACGCTGTCCTGACGATGGCGACGCCGCTGGTGTCCATCATAGGGGTTGATGATGTTATGGCCCTGACGCGCGCTGCGCTGAGTGCTGAAGGGCGCGCTGATCTTCTGATCCCGATGTACCTTTATATTCTGTCTTGGTTCTTCCTTTATTGTTACCCGATCAGCTCTTTGACGCGCGTTCTGGAACGAAAATACTCGGTGAAACTATGAGCGAGGCTTCCATGACCTGGACCCCCCAACAGCCAATCGTGTCGTTGAAAGACGTGCACAAATCCTTTGGCGCTGTCGAAGTGCTCAGAGGTATCTCGCTCGACGTGATGAAAGGCGAGGTGGTCTGTATTATCGGGCCGTCGGGCTCGGGAAAATCCACCCTGATCCGCTGCATCAACGCGCTGAACGACATTCAGGCAGGCTCGATCACCGTGGAGGGGTTAGAGGTCAACGACCCAAAGCTGGACAAACTCGCCCTACGAAAGAAGGTTGGCATGGTGTTCCAGCAATACAATCTTTTCCCGCACAAGACCGCCTTACAAAACGTGATGATGGCACCAATTAAAGTGCTCAACCAAGACCGCGCAGAGGTGGAAAAACGCGCGCGGGCGCTGATTGCCAAGGTCCGTTTGAACGGCAAGGAAGATGCCTACCCCGGCGAGTTGTCCGGGGGCCAACAACAGCGCGTTGCAATCGCGCGGTCGCTTGCCATGAACCCCGACGTGATGCTGTTTGACGAGGTGACCGCCGCGCTTGACCCCGAGACCGTGAAAGAGGTTCTTACGACGATCAAGGACCTTGCGGCAGATGGCATGACCTGCATCCTCGTCACGCATGAAATGGGCTTTGCCCGCGAGATCGCAGATTGCATTTACTTCACCGATCGCGGGGTGATCGTAGAGTCCGGTCCACCCGCGACCTTCTTTGACAACGCTCAAGACCCCCGCACACAGCAATTCCTTGCTCAGATCCTGTAGGCGCTCATGACTTATCGCACTGAATCCGACAGTCTTGGCGACGTCCAGTTGCCTGATGACACGCTCTATGGGTCCAATACCGCACGCGCATTGGAAAACTTTGCCGGTATGGGGCTGCCTCTCTCGGCCTATCCTGATTTCATGCGCGCTATGGCGCTGGTCAAACGCGCGGCAGCTATGGCCAATCAAGAGGTGGGTGCTTTGGCATCAGACGTGGCAGATGCCATCATCACCGCCTGTGACGAGATCGTGGCTGGCGGTCATGCCGATCAATTCCCCACAGCCCTTCTAGAAGGGTCGGGGGGCACATCCACCAATATGAATTTCAATGAGGTGATCGCAAACCGTGCGGGCCAGATCCTGGGCGACAAACCGGGATGCTATATGCGCGTCAATCCAAACGATCACGTCAACTGCAGCCAGTCCACCAATGATGCCCTACCGACAGCGGTGAAGCTGGCCTGTGTTCTGACAGGGCCGTCCCTTGCCGCAGAAATAGAAACCTTGATTTCGGCACTGCGCGTCAAGGCTGACGAAACCAAGGACATGTTGCGCACGGGACGGACCTGCATGCAGGCGGCCCAACCGATGACATGGGGGCAATATTTCTTGGGTCACGCGAGCGCCCTGTCACGCGCATTGACGGCGGTGCAAAGCGCTGTTGAGGCCTTGCGCACCGTCCCGATGGGCGGCACCGCAATCGGGACAGGTCTTGGCGCATTTCCGGGCTATCGCCGCGCCATTGCCCCCGCTCTGTCAAAGGTGTTCGGCATGGAAATCCGTTTGGCGGAGGACCCATTCGATGCCATGCATGCCGCCGACGGGTTTGTGCGCCTGTCGGCAGAACTGCGTAATCTTTCCGCTATAATGGCCAAGCTTGCTGCGGATTTGGTGATCCTTGGCAGCGACGGCGCGTCGGGTTTGGGCGAATTGCGATTGCCGCCTGTGCAACCCGGCTCGTCGATCATGGCAGGCAAGGTCAATCCGGTGATCCCTATGACCGTCCAACAGGTCTGGATGCGCGTGCATGGCCATGATGCCGCCATCGCCATCGCCGCGCAGTCTGGCCAGATGGAGATCAACCATTTCGAACCGCTGATCGCCCTGTCTCTCTTTGAGCAGATGGCGTTGATCACCGCCGCCGCCCAACGCTTTGCTGCGCGCTGCATCGTCGGACTGGAGGTGGATGAGGACCGCAGCTATCTCAACCTCGCGCAATCCTTCGGCGTCTCAACCGTTTTCCTCAAAGAACTGGGGTATACACGTGTTTCGGCCATGGCCAAACGGGCGCTCGCTGAGGGCAAGCCGCTGGCCGATATCGCTGTTGAAGACGGTCTTTTGTCCCAATCTGATATTCGCGATGTTCTGCGCCATGCGTCGGTTCCGGCGGACTGACAGCCGCCACAAGGGTTTTGTCGCAAAGGTCCTAGGGGTGCTGTTGGTGTTGCGGGCGCATCGCGTCAGAAGATCAGCCCGCAGCTATAGCTGGAAAGCGCGATGGTTGCTTTCAAAGGCACATTTTATCTGAAATCCGTTATCCTGTTTGCGGTGTTTTTCTATCTGCGATTTGCAGCATACATAGGTCCAGCCTAAGCCTGCTCTCAAATCATCGGAAAATTCGCACTAGCGTCAATCGAAATTGGAAGCCCCAGCGACTATGAGCGCGCCGAACCGGAATTTGCGCAGGGCCCCGACATTTTTCCCACGCAGGGAAAACCGGCTCACCCTACCTCTTGATACATCTCGTGCATGCGCCGTTGCAATTGGAACCGACACTTCAGCTGCTTTAGCGGGTGAGCCTGCTCGGTGATCATCCAAAGGCTCAGCCATCCCGCGATCAAGGCAAAGATGATGCCGCCGACCGCCTGTCCAATAAGCACCCCCGTCGCCCCGTACAGTGCCCCGCCGATCACCACCAGCGGCAGGGTGCCCAGCGTCTGGCGTCCCCAGTTTACCCAAGTCGCATAACTCGGATGCCCGAGGTTGTTAAACGAGGCACTGGCCACGAAGATCACCGCGTTGAAAAAACTTGCCAGCGCCAATGGCCAGCAGAACAGAAGGATCAGCTCCCGTGCCTCGCCCTTGGCTCCAAAGAAATCGGCGATCTGGCCCCGAAACAGGAACAGGATGATCGAGACCACCAGGACGTAGATCGCCGAGAAGATAACCGCGTCGTAGAAGGCTTCCCGCACCCTGTCACGCCGCCCGGCCCCGAAATTCTGCCCCATGATCGGCCCGATCGAACCCGACAGCGCAAGCACTACTGCGAACACGACCGGAGACATCCGGTTGATCACCGCCATGCCGGCCACCGCATCGGTCCCGTATTTGGCCATCTCGCGGGTGACAATGGCAGTGCCAACCGGCGTGGCGACGGTGGCCAAGATGGCTGGAAGCGCGATCTGCATGCCCTCGCGGATATCGTAAAGGAAACAACCGATGCGCGGGATTGCGAAACCATTGTAAAGCCGGATGGTTGGCCACAGCGCCATCAGCATGGTGGCGAACCTTGCCGCAACAGTTGCCCAGGCTGCCCCTTCAAGGCCCAGCCCCAGCGTGAAGATAAATATCGGGTCGAGCACCCCGTTGACCATCGCCCCGGTCAATGACGGAAACATCGCGCGCCTGCTGTCTCCATAGGCCCGCAGCACCGCCACCGTGGTCATGCCCAACCCGGAAAAGACGGTGGCCGGCAGGATAATCCACAGGTAATCCGCTGCGCGGTCGGCCACCTCACCGGAGGCGCCGAGAAGCCCCAGCAGATAGCCCAGATTAGGCAGCGCCAACAGGGGGATCAGAAGTCCGAAGGCAATGGCGAATATGCTGGCACTGAACGCGTGCTCACGTGCGGGAACAGTCTTGCCGGCTCCCAACGAATTGGCCACCAGTGAGCCTGCTGCAATCGAAAGCCCGATATTGATCGCGCTCGCGAAGAACATCACCACGCTGGCATACCCGGCCGCTGCGGCAAGCGCGTCCTGCCCAAGCATGGAGATGAAGAACAGGTCGATAAGGTCTACGGCGAAAATCGCCATCAAGCCGATACTCGACGTCAGCGACATGGTCGATACATGCCGCATCATATTGCCTTCTACGAACCGGGCGACGACTTCAACCATGAGACTGCTCCATGCGTGATCAGATCAGACTAAGCGCAACTTGACCGGACGCTCACAAGCCGCGTCAAAAGCGCCGTCCTTGTGCAAACGTGCGGGCAGACAATTGGGGAAGCAGGGCGGGCTTTCCTGCGTGCCGGTGAACATGCCGCCTCGGGCAGCGTTGTTTTGGGGCTGTTTTCCATTAACTCTTGCGCATCAGGATCATCTTTTCCTGTGTCATGTCTTGCATCGTGAAGGGGATGCCACCGGTGCCGTATCCGGATTCCCTGCGGCCCGCAAAAGGCATCCAGTCGGTCCGAAAGGCCGTCGGATCGTTGATCATCACTGCCGAAGCATCAAGGCGGTTGGCCGCGCGTAGGGCGACATCGATGTCCTGTCCAAAGATGCTGGCCTGAAAGGCCGTTGGCAGCGCGTTGGCGCGGCGAATGGCGTCGTCGAGATCATCGTAGCGATATACCGCGACAATGGGGCCAAAGACCTCCAGCATGGACATCTTCGCGTCATGGGCCGGATCCAGCAGCACCGCCGGGCTCAGGGTGGTTTCGGACAGGCGTTCACCTCCGGTCGCGAGGACCGCCCCGCCTGACACCGCCGCGCGGGTCCAATCTGCGACACGGTCGGCCTCGCGCGGCAATATCAGCGGTCCGACCTCGGTATCCTCAAGGGTCGGATCAGCCGTGCGCAGCGTGTCAACGCGGGCGACCAAGCGGTGCGTGAAATCGTCGGCGATATCGTTGTGAACGTAGATGCGCTGTGTCGATACGCAGACCTGACCGGCATGGTAGTATCCACCTTTGACAATCGGTTCGATGACCTTGCCAGGATCGGCACTGCGGTCGATGATGGCTGGTGCGGCACCGCCATGTTCCAGCGCCGAGCGTGTTCCCGGCGCGAGCTTGGCCTTCAGGGACCAGCCGACCCTTGCCGAGCCGATGAAACTCAGGAAGGCAACCCGGCTGTCGGTCGCCAGCTTCTCGGCGAGCGTATTGTCATTAGTGACGAAGGTCTGGCACCAAGGTTCGGGCAGGCCAGCCTCGTGGACCAGCGCCACGACGTCGAGGCAGGACAGCGGTGTTGCGCTTGCCGGTTTCACGATGACGGGGCAGCCGGTCGCGATGGCTGGGGCGATCTGATGCACGATCAGGTTCAGCGGGTGATTGAATGCGGAAATCGCCGCGACGATGCCGATGGGTTCTTTTGTGGTAAAGGCCCAGCGGTCGTCCGCCGCCGCTGACAGCCCCATCGGGATTTCCCGGCCAGCGAAGGTGCGCAGTTCGTCAGCGGCGTTTTGAACGCCATCAATGGCGCGATTGGTCTCGACGATGGCATCAGGCAGAGGTTTGCCGCCCTCGCGCGCGATCTGCATGGCAAGATGGTCGCGCCTGCCCTCCATCAGAACCGCCAGCCTTCGCAGGATCGCGACCCGCTGATGCGGCTTGAGCCAGCCATCGCGATCCCCGAACACGCGGCTGGCGGCTTGAAGTTTGCGCTCCAGCGCGGCGGCATCGTCGGTTTCGATCTGGGCGATCGGTGCACGATCAAAGGCCTGCACGACAGTCAACATCTCCGATCTCCTCGCATCTCAGGGGTCTGCGTTCTGCAACGGGTCATGAACATTCCACATCGGGTGTGCGGTTGCGCAATTCGTCGACCAGAACGCGGGTATTCTCTGAATAGTCGATCGGCACATCGACCAGATGGACCCCGCCGCCGTCAAAGGCAGCTTCGAGTACCGGGAAAAGGTCTTCGACCGCACTTACGCGCGATCCTTTCGCGCCGTAGGCCTCGGCGTAGCGCACGAAATCCGGATTGCCGAAGGTCATGCCGAAATCGGGAAAACCGTCGACCGACTGTTTCCAGCGGATCATCCCGTAGGCGCTGTCGTTGAGGATCACCACGACAAGGTTCAGCCCAAGCCGCACCGCTGTTTCCATCTCCTGCGAATTCATCATGAACCCGCCATCGCCACAGACAGCCATCACGCGGCGCTCGGGGTGAAGTATCGCTGCCATCATCGCCGAGGGAAGTCCCGCCCCCATCGTGGCGAGCGCATTGTCGAGCAAAAGCGTATTGGCCACATGGGTGCGGTAATTGCGGGCGAACCAGATCTTGTACATGCCGTTGTCAAGGCAGGCGATGCCGTCTTCTGGCATGACCCGGCGGACATCGTGCACAAGACGCTGAGGCGTCACCGGGAAGCGATTTTCTTCAGTGCGATCGTTGAGCCGGGCCAGAATCCTCTGGCGCAATTGGAGCATTCCCTCGTCGGGTGACACTCTGCCTTCCAGCCGCTCTGCAAGGCCTTTGACAGACGCGCCAATGTCGCCGATCACCTCGATATCCGGATGGTAGACCTGTTCGACCGTCGCGGACTCATAGCTGACATGGACAACTCTGGGTCCGCCATCGTTTTTCATCAGGAACGGTGGCTTTTCGATCGTGTCATGGCCGATGGCGACGATCAGGTCGGCGCGTTCGATAGCCTCGTGAACATAGTCCCCCTCGGAAAGCGCGGCGGTCCCGACATAGAGGTTTGAGCCGCCATCGACAGCGCCTTTGCCCATCTGCGTGTTGAAGAACGGCAAGCGGGTGCGCGCCATGAAGCCTGACAGCGGCTCGACCAGCGCGGGCCGGTTGCCGGCCGCGCCGATCATGACCAGTGGCCTTTTGGCGGCAAGGATCATCTTGGCCGCGTTGTCGAGCACGGCGGCACTGGCGACCGGACGGTCGTAGGCATGGCGCGGAATGACGCTGGCGCCCTCGGCGTTCGCCGCCGCGACGTCCTCCGGCAGTTCGAGATGCACGGGCCCCGGCCGTTCCTCGGCCGCGACGCGAAACGCGTCACGCACCGCCGCGGGAATGGCGGCGGGGCTCAGGATCTGGCGTGTCATCTTTGTGAGCGGCCTCATCGAGGCGACGATGTCGACGATTTGGAACCGGGCCTGCTTGGCGCTCATCACCGGCTTCTGTCCGGTGATGAGGATCATCGGCATGGCACCCAGATGCGCATAGGCCGCGCCGGTCACAAGGTTCAGGGCACCGGGGCCGAGCGTGGCGAGGCAGACGCCGGGCTTGCCGGTAAGCCGCCCATGCGTCGCCGCCATGAAGGCGGCCGCCTGCTCATGCCGTGTCAGAACCAGCTCGATGCGAGAGGTGCGCAAGGACTCGACGATGTCGAGGTTTTCCTCGCCGGGCACGCCGAAAATTCGGTCAACCCCTTCGTTCTCCAGTGCGGCGACAAACAGGTCTGACCCTTTGGGCATGATTTCAGTCCATTCGTTAATTGTTTCGACCAAG
Source organism: Roseovarius mucosus (assembly GCF_002080415.1). NCBI lineage: Bacteria > Pseudomonadati > Pseudomonadota > Alphaproteobacteria > Rhodobacterales > Roseobacteraceae > Roseovarius > Roseovarius mucosus. The sequence continues at coordinate 3,391,170 of NZ_CP020474.1, forward strand.
GTCAGGCCAGATGCTCACGATCTGTGAAGCTGTCAGGCTTCGACCGATCCATGCAGGTCCTCCACGGCATCCGAATACTATAGCATGGGACTGCGAAGACCGCAGAGCGCGAGTTGCGGCAATGGTGCCGATCTTGCCTTGAATCTAAGCCTCACTTTGAAAGATCGGCAGCGACACGGGGCCTTGTGGCGACTCGGCTTCGACATGCATGACGCTGATTTCACCGTCATAAAGGCCATCGAGAATGCCGACAAACTGCTCATGCGCCGTGCTCGGCTCAAAGTGTTCGACATGATCTGCGTAGCTGCGCCATGCGACGATCAAGGTCGCCGTGCCCGGCGCCTCGACGCCAAGGCCGACGGTGTGACCGCGATACCCTTGCGCTGTGCGCAAATGCATTGCTGCGTTCTCCATGGCCTTGAAGAACTCTGCGGCCTTTCCTGGTGCCAGTTGGAAGGTAGCAATTTCTATAACCATGACAGCTTTCCTTTAGTTCCCTGATGCGCTCTCGAAAACGGAGCTGCATCTATTCCCGGTTTTTCTATTGCCGGACATGCGATCAACCGAGGGCTCATGGTTGACTGGACGCATTCTCGTCGACGACGGCGATCCCGATTTTGCCGCGTACGCCATTGCGCGGGCGCTCCAGCAGGGCGTGGGCGTCGGGGATGCCGGCCAGCGGGTAGACCGCGCCGACATGCGGCTTCAACAATCCTCGGTCAACAAGGGTTGCAAGCTCGTCCAGCTTCCCCCGGTTCTGACGTGTGAACACAAAATGATAGCTGGCGTTGCACCCCCAGGCCTCGATCAGATTCTGCGGATTGGGAATGTCGACGATCGAGACGATGCGACCGAGTTGTGCGAGCACGCGCGGGCTGCGTTCAAGCGTGTCGCCCCCGATCGTGTCAAGGACGACGTCCACGCCAACGCCGCCAGTCTCGCGGTTCACGACGGCCACGTAGTCTTCGGTGCGATAGTCGATCACCACATCGGCACCGAGGCTGCGCACAAAGTCGGCATCATAGCCCGAAGCGGTCGCTACAACGAACGCGCCAGATGCTTTGGCGGCCTGAACCGCAACATGCCCCACGCCGCCAGCCGCGCCGTGGACAAGGACAGTTTCTCCAAGGCGCAAGCCCGCCCGCGTGAACAGCGCCTCCCAGACCGTGCCGCCCACGAGGCTGAGGCTGGCTGCCTCAAGATGGGTGAGACCAGCCGGCTTGTGACCAACAATCGCCTCGCTCGCGACGTGGTACTCGGCATAGCTGCCGTGACCCCCGAAAATCTGCGGTGTGTACCAGACGGCATCGCCAGGCTTGAATGCCGATACGCCAGAGCCGACGGCTTCCACGACGCCTGAGACATCGTGACCGGTAATCGCAGGCAATGGCACCAGATCGGGGTAGTCGCCGCGACGCACCTGATAATCGAGCGGGTTGATAGAGGTTGCATGGACCCGGACCAATACCTCTCCAGCGCCGGCCTTGGGGGTCTCATATTCAGAAAGAGCGAAAGCGTCGGGGCCGCCGAATTCAGTGAGGCTCATAGCTCGCATGATTGTTCTCCAGTTTCAGATGAATTGATATCGCGCATTTGCGATCTTCTGGTTCAAGGCGTCCGCTTTGAAGGTTGGTGTGGGGTCGTACTCATGCCCCCGGAAGAGTGCCGAATACTCACTTCGTTTCGGCATTCTGCCGTCTACGCGCTCATTGGCGCACACCGTGGAAAGCAGGTGACACGTGCTGTTCGATGCGCCGTTCTCAACCAAACTCGGACCCAAGCGTTGCGCACCACTGCGCGGCGTGCAGACGGGTTGATTAACCTTGATCAAGCCGATGACAACGAACGGCACCTCTATGTCCTGAGGCATGAATGCTAGGTCGTTGGGATAGGGCATGATTTATTCCCTCAGATTGCACTGGATCCGAACTGCACTTAGCAAAGTTAGCAAATCCATCACTTGCGCGCGGTGCTGAACTTGCTTGGCATGGACCGCTCTTGCTATCCATTCTGCGTGGAATTGCGGGACCAAGTGGCAAAAACGGGGATACGGTGCTTTGTTAGCGGACTTGTCTGCGCGGCCAGCCGACCTTTTGGTAAAGAAACCTTTGTTCTCGCAGTGCGAGGCCAAGGTTCACCGCTCGGCTGCCCTTAGCGTATATTGTGCCTTCGCGTCGCTATCGCGTGGCCCCAACTGCCAGACCGTCCTAGCCACGTCCTCAGGCCTCGCCCTCTCCCCTCAAACCGCGCACCTCGCCAAGATCGCGTGTGGTGCGAGCATGAATCGTAGGTTTCCACCGTTTATCATCGCCAGCCGGACATTTGGTTCCATAAAGACAGGATGCTGACGACCCCCGACCGCAATGGGCCAGACTGCGCGAACCCTTCAATGTGCTCCGGTAGAACTCGTTGCAGGCCTTGCTGCCACGGCTCCGATTTTGCAGTCAAACGCACGCGGCAGCGGCGATTCACGCCGGGGGCAGAGGTCCGGACAAGGAGCCCCCTTTGCGTTCCGATCGCGCAGAGCGGAAAGGCCGCAAGATCGGCACCTTCGAGGCAGCATCTGCGCCGCGTGGCGGTGGACCGCACGATATCCTGCCCTTGACCTGATCCTAAGGGAGGCACCCCCTCATGAGCCAGTTTCAACCGTTCATCGTTTCGCTGGTTGTCGGTCTCGTCATCGGCATGATCTATGGCCTCGTTTCGGTTCGTTCGCCTGCACCACCGATAATCGCCTTGCTCGGTCTCTTGGGCATGCTTGCCGGAGAGGCCGGAGTTCAATGGCTCAAGGGCCATGCAAGCGTCGTGCAGTCGGTTCTGCACGCCAAGTCCTTCGCGCTTCCCGCCCGGGATGACTCTGCGAGGAAATCAGATGCGTCCTGAAGATCAACGCATCCGGTCCATCGCAGCTCAAAAGGAGGACGGGTTTTCGATCGCTCGGCAGGTGCCGAAGTGGTCATCGCAAGCCATGGCCCGGCGGCAATCCGTTTCTGGCGCTGCGTCATCCAACACGTCCCGCAACGTTGATGGGGTGGCGTCGCGCGTCCTGCGTCCGTTCAAACCATGGAAAATCTCATGTCCAAAGCAGATCTGACCGTCTTTGCCAGCGCGGGCCGCTTCCCCCCAACTGGAAAATTCAATGCTTGAGAAAATGTCGGAGGATACTGGCAGCGCCCGCCCGCTAAGCTACCCGGTCTTTCGGGCGCTCTGGATCGCTACGATTGTCTCTAATGTCGGGACCTGGATGCATGATGTGGGTGCCGGATGGCTGATGACCTCGCTGTCGCCCAGCCCGCTGCTGGTCGCATTGGTCCAGACCGCGACGACGCTTCCGATGTTCCTGCTTGCCCTGCCTGCCGGAGCACTGGCCGACATCGTGGATCGGCGCAAGATGCTGCTGGCAGCACAGGTGCTTGGTCTGCTTGCGGCGATGACCCTGGCGATGCTGACGGCGGCTGGGCTTGTCTCTCCTGGCATCCTGCTCGCCGCGACGTTCATGCTAGGCATTGCGGCCGCGCTCAGTGCTCCGGTATTTCAGGCGATCGTCCCGGAATTGGTGGACAGGCAGGCCCTACCGGACGCCATCGCGCTGAACAGCCTCGGCGTCAATATCTCGCGCGCGGTGGGCCCGGCGCTGGGCGGGGCGATCGTTGCCATAGCCGGCATTCCAGCCGTTTTCGCGCTGAACGCGCTTTCCGTGCTGGGCGTGCTTGTTGTGCTGGTCACCTGGAAGCGCCCTCAGGCCGCCCGCACCCTGCCACCCGAGCATTTCTTCGGTGCCCTGAAAGCCGGTTACCGCTATACGCGCCATTCTCCTGCGCTGCGCCTTGTCTTGATCCGGGCGATGGGGTTCTTCCTGTTCGGAAGCGCGCTCTGGGCGATGCTGCCGCTCATCGCGCGACGCGGGCTTGGTCTGGATGCAGCCGGGTATGGCGTGCTTCTTGGCTGCATGGGTGCCGGGGCGGTCGCCGGTGCGATCCTGCTCAAGCGGGTGCGGACAATAGTGCCCGCCAATCCGGTGTCTGTCGCCGCGACACTCCTCTTCGCGCTTGCAATGCTGGCGCTCGCGCGGGCCAGCCATGCCTGGGTCGCCGGAGCCGTTCTCTTCCTGGCCGGCCTGGGCTGGATCGGCATGCTGACGTCGCTGAACGTTGCCGCGCACATGGCCGCGCCGGGATGGGTCAAGGCGCGGGCGCTGGCGGTCTATCTACTGACGTTTCAGGGTGCGATGACATGCGGCAGCGTCCTATGGGGAACGCTTGCCACCGGCACCAGCGTTGCCACGGCTCTGGTGATCGCGGGCGTGGGGCAGATCCTGGCCGTTGTCCTGGCGGTCCGCTGGCGGTTGCCGCAGCATTCGGGCACCGATCTTGCGCCCTCGCACCATTGGGCGGACCCCGTCGTTTCCGTGCAGCCGGGCATGGACCGCGGTCCGGTCCTGATCGAAATCGAATATCGGGTCGAGCCTTCGCGGCTGGTCGAGTTCGTGTCTGCCCTACGCCGCTTCAAGTCTGTGAGGCATCGCGACGGGGCAATTCGATGGGATGTCTGGGAAGATGTCGCCGAACCGGGGCGGATCGTCGAGACGTTCGTGGTGGAAAGCTGGGTCGAGCATCAGCGCCAGCACGAGCGGGTGACCCGGGCCGACCAGTTGGATCAGGACCTCCTGAACGAATACCATTTGGGCGATAAGCCGCCAGTTGTCCGCCACCTGCTGCGGCCACCATGACACGCCGCAAGACGCCCAAGGCCTGACGTCCTTCTGTCTGCCCGAACCACCCATCAACTCAAGTTGCACTTCAGAGAGCTTTTCCATGGCATTTGTCACCACATCCGACGGGACGCGCCTTTTCTACAAAGACTGGGGTCCGAAAGATGCCCAACCCGTCATGTTTCACCACGGTTGGCCGCTGAGCGCCGACGATTGGGACAACCAGATGCTGTTCTTCCTGTCCCATGGCTACCGCGTCATAGCCCATGACCGCCGCGGACATGGGCGATCCGACCAGACCGACAGCGGCAATGACATGGACACCTATGCTGCCGATGTTGCCGAGATCACCTGGGCGCTGGACCTGCACGACGTGATCCATGTCGGGCATTCGACCGGGGGCGGCGAGGTTGCGCGCTATGCGGCGCGGGCCGAGCGGGGCCGTGTCGCTGGCGCGGTGCTGATCGCTGCGATCCCGCCGGTGATGGTGCGGTCCGATGCGAATCCGGATGGCGTGCCGCCAGAGGTCTTCGACGGGTTGCGCGCTGCGCTGTCGGCCAACAGAGCGCAGTTCTTTCTCGATCTGCCAAGCGGCCCATTCTACGGCTTCAACCGGCATGGCGCGAAGGTCAGTCAGGGTCTGATCGACAACTGGTGGCGGCAGGGCATGTCCGGCGGCGCAAAGGCACATTTCGACTGCATCGCCGCATTCTCCGAGACCGATTTCAGCGAGGATATGGAAGCGATCACCGCACCGGTTCTGATCCTGCACGGTGAGGATGACCAGATCGTGCCGATTTCGAATTCGGCCCACAAGGCGATCTGGCTGGTCAGGGATGGCACGCTGAAGTCGTACACCGGCCTTTCACACGGGCTTTTTGCCACGCATCCGGATCTCATCAATGCCGATCTTCTTGCCTTCGCGCGCTCGGCCTGACGTGATGGGGTGTCGCCGGTATGCTGCGTCCATCATGCGCGCATATCACGCGGTGATCTCTGACGTCACAGTTCATCCCGGAAAGGGAACGCAATGCCCACTGTCTACTACGCCCCGGCTGGCTGCTCTCTGGTACCGCACATCGTGCCGAAATGGATCGGAGCACCCTACAAGGCGGTCAAGGTCAGGATCGGCTCAGAGGAGCTTCTCGCCATGAATCCCGCCGGCACCGTCCCGACCTTTCGGGAAGACAGCGGCTGGCTATTGACTCGGGCCGGCGCGATCCTCGATGATCTAGGGCAAAAGCTATCGGAGGCCGGACTGTCCGGCGGTGATAGTATCCGCGCGAAATGCTGGTCTGCCTTTCTCACTGCGGACCTTCACGCCTCATTCTGGCTGATCTTCATGCCCAACCGCCACACAATCAACAAGAGCGATGCAGCCCGGAAGGCAACGGTCGGGGCCGGGGTCAAGCTGGCCTCTCAGCCTCTCGGAATTCCGAACCGCCATCTCGGCGGACGATCGGTGATTGATGCCTATGCTTTCCAGATGATCCGCTTCGGGGCGAAAATTCTGCAAGGCGGGCTTCAGAACTTTTCCGATGTGCAGAGGCTGCGTGACAGGATCGCCGCAGGACCCGCCGTCCAAAAGATCATTGCGCGGGAGGGCAGGGCGTGAGCGCAGGTGATGCCGGAGGAATGATGAGTGGACTTCACCACGTCACCGGCATCACCGCTGATGTGCAGGCCAATGTCGATTTCTATGTTGGCTTCCTTGGCCTCAAACTTGTCAAGCGGACGGCGGGCTATGCGGATTCCGAGCAATTGCATCTGATCTACGGCGATGGCTTGGGCAGCCCCGGATCCCTTCTGACCTTCCTCGTCTGGGAGGCCACAGGCCGCGGACGCACTGGCATCGGCCAGGTTCTGGAAATTGCACTAGCGGTTCCCCCGGCCTCCATCGAAAGCTGGCTGAGCAAGGCGCTCGCGGCGGGTGTCCCGTTCGAGGGGCCATCGCGCGAATTCGGAGAGCCGGTTCTGCGGCTCAGGGATCCAGACGGGCTGATCGTGAAACTGGTTGGCGTCGCCTTGTCGACCCCCGCTCCGCTTCCGGAGGGACCCATACGCTTGCGGGGCGTAACCGTCCTTACCGATAAGGCCAGAGAGACCGCAGAGTTCTTGACAGTATTCGGCTATAAGTACGCGCAACACACAGGCCTGACGCAACGCATGACGTCAGAGACAGATGTGGTCGATGTCCGGGACGCATCGGGCTTCGTACCATCGGTCGCAGGGGCCGGCGTGCCCGATCACGTGGCCTTTCGGGCGAAGGATGCCGATGACATCCGAACCCTGCGGCAATCGCTCCTGGATCATGGACCGACAGAAATTCATGACAGAAAGTACTTCCTGTCGCTCTATGTTCGCGATCCGGCTGGTATCCTGATGGAATACGCCACTGACGGGCCGGGCATGACCATTGACGAAGCACCGGAGGCCCTTGGCCGGACCCTGTTCTTTCCGCCGCATGTTGCGGGCCACACCCAAGATATCGAGGCCATGCTGCCTCAATTCTCGATGCCGGGCGACGAGCGGTTCCCCGTCCGAAAGCTCCCCTTCGTGCACCGCTTCAACCGGCCAGAAAGGCCCGACGGCACTACTCTGGTGCTGCTCCACGGTAGCGGAGGAAACGAGGCCGATCTGATGCCGATCGCGCGCCGCATCGCCCCGCAGGCGACGCTTCTGGGGGTGCGTGGCCGGGCCACCGAGGAACAGATCAATCGCTGGTTCCGACGGTTCGACGCCACGACATTCGATCAGGCCGATATCCAAAGCGAAGCCGCAGCCTTCGCCGCTTTCGTCGAGGACGCGGTGATCAACTACGGGATCGATGTGACCCGGCTTTTCTTTCTCGGCTATTCCAACGGCGCGAACTTTCTGGCCGCCGTGATGCAGGTCTACCCGTCCGCTGTACGCCGTGCTGTTTTGCTACGCGCGGTTCAGGTCCTTGATCCGCTACCGGCGGAGGATCTCTCTGGAACGCATGTGCTGATGGTCAATGGGCAGGACAGTTACGCTCCAGTACTGGCCGATAATCTGAGGGCGCAGGGTGCGCAGGTCGACACCCGAACAGTACCTAGCGGCCATGAGCTGATCGCCGCAGACGTCGCCGAGGTGGCCGACTGGCTTGGACTGGGCTATGCGGGCCAATGACTGGTCAAGGCGAAAAAGCGGGGCTCCGGAACATCGCCCAAGATCATAGACTTCACTGCGGCCAATCTCCCCTGCGTTGGATGCATAGCCGCCATGCCCAACCGCGTTGCGGCTGGAAACGACATCTCAGCTCAGGGACATTTGTCGCGGTTCCGGTCGTTCTGATGGAACGGGTTTCGAAGATTACGGCCAAAATGCTCGGTCCATTCCGATATTTCCCGTCTGTGGGGATGTCGGGACCTGATTTCCGGTCGCTCTTGTGGTTGCCCACATGGGTGGGCATCTCTGCCCCTGTTGCAGACACCAAGGAGTCTCTCGCCATGTCCTATATCCTTCGCGCCGCCACTCTGGCCGGATTTGTCGCCGCTTCTGCCGCCGCTGCTCAGGCCGAGGACGGCACTTTGACTGTCGGCATGTCCGGCGCCTATTTCCCCTTCACCTTTGTGCGCCAAGATGTCCTGCAGGGTTTTGAAGTTGATGTCATGAATGCGGTGGGCGAGGTGGCCGATCTCGACATCCAATTCGAAACCATGTCCTTTTCCGGGCTGGTGGGTGCGCTAGATGCGGGCCGTATTGACACCATTGCCAACCAAATCACCATCACGCCAGAACGAGAGGCGAAGTTCGCCTTTACCGAACCCTATGTGATCGACGGTGCCCAAGTGGTAACGCGCAAGGGCAATGACGCTATCGCCGGGGTCGACGATCTGCGCGGCAAGATAGTGGCCGTAAACCTCGGTTCGAACTTTGAACAGTTGCTGCGCGATCTGCCCTTTGCCGGTGAGGTCGAGATCAGGACCTACGACAGCAATATCGAGCAGGACACCGCACTTGGCCGCGTCGATGCCTTTGTGATGGACCGGGTGTCCTCGGCTCAGGTGATCAAGCAAAGCCCACTGCCGCTGCAACTGGCTGGCCAGCCGTTCTCGGAAATTCGCAATGCCCTGCCGTTTCGTGATGACGAAGACGGCCGCGCCCTGCGCTCCAAGGTCGATGCAGCACTTGTCGTTTTGCGCGAGAACGGCGCCTTGACCGAGATCTCTGAGAAGTGGTTCGGGTCCGACATCACCACGCTTTTAGCGGAATAGTCCGTGCAGGGGCTCGACATCGGGTACATGGTCGGCTTGATGCCGGTGATCCTGAGCTATGTGCCGCTGACGCTGGCAATGGCGTCAGTGGCCATGGTTTGCGCGCTGGTGTTGTCAGCCCTTCTGGCGGTTGAACGGGTCGTGCGTGTGCCGATTCTGGATTGGCTGGTGATTGTCTTTATCAGCTTCTTTCGCGGCACTCCGCTTCTGGTGCAGCTTTTTCTGTTCTACTACGGGCTGCCACAGGTACTGTCTGTTCTGACCAGGATCGACGGGGTCACGGCGGCGATCCTGGGTCTGATGCTGCACTTCGCGGCCTATATGGCAGAATCAATCCGCGCCGCAATTATCAGCGTCGACCGCAGCCAGTGGGAGGCGGGCCAGTCTATTGGGATGACCCAGTGGCAGTTGATGCAGCGCATTATTCTACCGCAGGCCGCGCGTGTGGCGGCGCCAACGCTGGTCAACTACTTCATCGACATGCTCAAGGCGACCTCGCTCGCTTTTACCCTTGGTGTCACCGAGATGATGGGCGCCGCCCAGAAAGAAGCTGCCGGCAGCTTCCTTTACTTCGAGGCCTTTCTTGTCGTGGCAGTGATCTACTGGGGTATGGTCGAAGCGCTCAATCAGGGCCAGAAAGTTTTGGAAACCTATCTCGATAAGGCTTACGCGCGATGACATCGACGACCGGAATCTCGATCAGGGGACTGACAAAGACATTCGGCGGAAAGCCTGTCCTTGACGGTATCGACCTCGACATTGCGGCGGGCGAGCGAGTGGTGATCATCGGTCCCTCGGGCACCGGAAAATCGACCCTGCTACGCTGCCTCAACTACCTCGACCGGCCGGATGCTGGTCTGATCTCTATTGGCGATCTGACGGTGGATGCCGCCCATGCACGCAACTCTGATATCCTTGGCCTGCGGCGGCGCACCGGGTTCGTGTTCCAGAACTACGCGCTTTTCGCCAACAAGACGGCGATTGAGAATATCATGGAGGCGCTGATAACAGTGCAGCGCTTGCCCAAGTCCGAGGCCGTTGCGCGCGCCAAAGCTGTGCTTGCCGAGACAGGTCTCGCCGACAAGGCCGACAGCTATCCAGCGGCGCTATCCGGCGGGCAGCAGCAGCGGGTCGGCATTGGCCGCGCGATGGCACTTGGAGCGGAGCTGATGCTGTTCGATGAACCGACTTCGGCTCTGGACCCGGAGTTGGTCGGAGAAGTGCTCGATCTGATGCGCCGGGTTGCGGAGCAGAGACAGACAATCCTGATCGTCACCCACGAGATGCAGTTTGCCCGCGAGATTGCCGATCGCATCCTGTTCATGCACGGTGGCAAGATCGTCGAGCAGGGCACACCGGCGCAGATCTTCGAAGCACCACAGGATGTGCGGCTCCGGCGGTTTCTGGCCCGGATAGATGGTTGAAGCCAGTTCAGGTTGTTCGAATTTGGTGTTCGTCTTTTCAAGGCTGAGTTCGTGAGGGGGAGCCTTAGAAGAAGGCCAGCGTGTGAGGACGCAAGCTGCTCGGGGGCTTCGCGTGACAGTGCGAACAGAGTGTCGCCCGGATAGAGGCCCTCGGAAACCGTGATCCGTAAATCGCCAAAGGCTTTAAGCCCACAAGGTCGATCCACGACGGTCAGGTCTTTGATGGGGACAACACGTCTTGCCATTCCGGATGGCGACCGATCATCGCCTTCGCGAACGGGCAGAGTGGGATGATGACCACCTGATCCTGCCGCGCGTCCTCGATCGCCTGTTGCAACAGCCTTGCTCCGACCTTGCGACCGCGCAAGGCGTCGGGGATTTCGGTGTGATCAATGATGATCTGGCTTGCGCTGACGCGGCTATAGCTCATCTCAGCCTCGACACCATCAACGACAAGCCGATAGCGCCCCTTCGACGGGCCGTCTTCCCGCTCGACCGTGCCATCCGTCGCCAAGGCGGCAATCGTCTGTGTGGCATTGGGCGCGCGCACCTGACGCGGGCGTCCATGGGCACATTCCAGCAGGTCGCGGTCCCATCCGCCAAGGTTGGCCGCGGCCTCGTAGGTCGAGACCAAGAACGCCATCAACGTCTCTTCGGGATCTGGCGCGCTCTGTACCGCCTCGTAGGGCAGCATGAATTCCGACAGCCCCGCGTGCCAAAAGGCCGCGTCGGGACGCACCGACGCGCTTCGGTACCCGGTGGGGGACGGATAGGCGTAGGCATAGAAGGCGGGGTAGTCGATGCCATTGCCGCCCGGCCAGAACCCGGCGGCGGACATTTCGCGGTCATAGGCTTCCTGCGCCACGTCGTCTGGCAGAAACGGGATCCCGGCGGGATGCAGCGGGGCGCGCCGCCCCGAAAAACGGGTCACGGCGAGATCCAGCGCGCCCCAGAACAGGTGGACCGGGCTGGACTTGCCGACAAAGGACGTCCGGAACCGGTGGAACACCGTGTCGATCGCCACCAATGCCTGATGGTAGCGCTGCACCGCGTCCCGGTCATAGGGCCGGTCGCGATGATCCTCGCTGAACGGCACGGGGTAGGGCACCTTGTTCGGGGTGTCGTTGAAGCTCGGCGTGCCCCCAAGGTCGGTGATCAGCGTCTCGAACTTTGCACGAAATGCCGCGACCGTGGTCGGCCCGAGCGCGAAAGACGCCCGGTGGCCGTTGCCACAGCTTCCCACGACCATATGCTCTCGAAAGTCGAACAGGAGCTCGATGCCCGGACCGTCGGGGATCTGAGAGGATGCCAGCCCCGTCGGCGTGACATAGAATGTCGCGTTCCAGGAATGGTTAAGCCACGGCGTATGCGCGAGCCGGTATTTTCCTGCAATCTGCAGAAATAGGTGGAGGGCAGAGCAGGTCTCTCGCCACCCGAGGTAGTCGAGGTGAGGCCACTCGGTGCTCATCGCGTTTCTTCTCCCTTCACCCTGTGTCACGATGGACTCTGGTCATCCGATCCTCTGTCGATTGAAAGGCGGCTCGGCATTCCCGTCGGTAGCGCGTGTCGATAGCGTCTCTGTCGGCTCTGTTGTGAAGGCCTGCTTCGAGGGGGCCCCCGATTTATTCAAGTCATTCTTCCCGCGCTGGCTTGGTTCAGAATTGCGGGTCCATCGCATCAAGCGCCGCGCAGACACCCGCGCCGAAATCTGGATGAACCCGGTGGAACAGCCGGATCTGCCGCTCGGTGATGGCGGCAGGAACGCCACACATAGCCGTGGCGATATTGGCGTAGAGCCGGTCTTTCTGCTCTTGGTCGAAAAGCTGGAACAGCGCGCGCGGCTGGATGAAATCGTCGTTGCCGTCGCGATGGTCGAACCGGCCGACCGGACCCTGCAGGTCGAACGTTGGTTCGGCGAAGGACGCATCCTGCTGCGGGCCGTCTAGGCTGTTCGGCTCGTAATAGGCGTCCGGGTTGGCTGCGGCGTCGAAAAAGCGCATCGCCCCGTCCTTGTGATAATGATGCACTGGGCAGCGCGGCCTATTGACCGGCAGCGCCTCGTAGTGGGTGCCCAGCCGGTAGCGATGGGCGTCGGCATAGGAAAAGATCCTGCCTTGCAGCATCCGGTCCGGCGAGTGGCCGATGCCGCGCACGACGTTTGACGGGCTAAAGGCAAGCTGCTCGATCTCGGCAAAGTAGTTGTCGGGATTGCGGTCAAGTTCGAGCACGCCGATCTTGATCGGGGGAAACTCCGCATGGGGCCAAATCTTGGTCAGATCGAACGGGTTAAACGCGAACGCCTCCGCTTCGTTCTGTGTCATGATCTGCACCTCTACAGTCCATTGCGGGAACTCCCCCGCCTCGATCGCGCCGAACAGCGCCTCTTGATAGCCTTCTCGGGTTCGCCCCACGACGTCTTGCGCTTCGCTGTTCGTGTAGTGGCGATGACCCTGTCGGGTCTTGAAGTGGAACTTGACCCAGACCCGAGTGCCCTCGTTGTTCCAGAGGCTGTAGGTGTGACTGCCATAGCCGTTCATATGCATTGGGCTGACGGGCAGGCCGCGATCCGAGAACAGAATTGTCACCTGGTGCAGGCTCTCGGGTGAGAGTGACCAAAAGTCCCACATGGCGGTGGGTGATCGCAGGTTGGTGCGCGGGTGGCGTTTTTGCGTGTGGATAAAGTCTGGGAACTTGAGCGGATCGCGCACGAAGAAGACCGGCGTGTTGTTGCCGACCAGATCCCAGTTGCCTTCGTTGGTATAAAACTTGAGCGCAAAGCCACGCACATCCCGCTCATGGTCTGCAGCACCCGCTTCCCCGGCCACGGTTGAAAAGCGCGCGATCATTGGCGTCACGGTGCCGGGTTGCAGCACGTCTGCACAGGTCAGATGCGATATGTCGCCTGTGATCCTCAACGTCCCATACGCGCCCCAGCCCTTTGCATGGACAACACGTTCGGGAATTCGCTCGCGGTTCTGATGGGCCAGTTTCTCGATCAGCTGCCAGTCCTGAATCAGAACAGGGCCACGATCCCCGGCGGTGAGGCTGTTCTGATTGTCGGCGACGGGTGCGCCAGCAGTGGTTGTCAGACGTGATGTCGGGGAATCTTGGGTAGTCATGGTCAATCCTGTTCGTTGGAGCCATGCCGTTTTCCGGCTTGCTTTGTCCGCCCACACAAGATCGTACTGGTTCGCAGAGGTTTGGGCGCAAAGCGTTGCAGTGAGACAGGTCTAGCGCGTGCCGTCCGACCCCACGTTTCTGATCCTGCTACGACGATGCCGCTCTTGCGATTTGATGCGCACGAGCCGGTCACTCGGGTCCGCGTGCGGAAGGTCGCAGTTGGTCCACTGCGTCTACTTACCGGTATCTGTATCGGGCTTGCTCTGGACGGTTGAGTTTCTGCGAATGGCTTGAATTCCTGCTGTCGGTCAGTGGCCGTTACGCCAGAAGGGTTGGTGCCGCACCGACGTGATCACCCGGCCTTTTCCGACAAATCGACAGCGCATTTCATGGCACGTGTCAGGCCATGGCCCGACCAAGCCGCGCCCGGCCACGAAAGCGAAGCAGCCGATGATGGCGGAAACGACGCGCTGACATTGCTGCAATGGCACCGCTCTTGCGGATAGATTTGCCGTCCTCCACGAACTGACGCCCGTCAATTGCCCGACCAAAGCACCTGATTTGGTCGCCGCAATCAACTGTGCCTTAAAAGATGTTGCAACAGGACTTGATGGTGGCTTTCGTAAGAAATCCTTGCCCGTTATCGGGATTTTTTCCTGATTTATATATGACTATCAAATACATAATATTTGGCAAGAAGAGCAGATTGAACTCAGGTTTGTGTCGAGATGCCCAACACGTTTTTCGCTTGATGCAACCTGTTCCTGCTTGTTGCTGACGCAACAAACTCCTGACCATGGGGAACACTCAGGGCGAACCGCCGCCGCGTCATCGGTCTTCGTTTGTTGCGATCAACGTCAGATTCGACTAATATTCTCGAGGTCAACGTAGATAGTGAAACATCGGTACCAACGCTGCCGAACAGACATGTTTGTTTTGAAGTTCGGCTTGTCTCCCTGATGGGAGATGCAACGATGACACTGCCTGCATATTCGTCCTCCCCATCGCGAAGGTCGACAGGCGTCTTAATCAACGGGCGCGAAAACCCTTTGGCGCGCGTGTGGCTCTAGAGGGACGACAATGACCTTTCATGCGCATTCTTCATTCGCCCAGTGGCACAGCGAGGGCCAACATGCGTCCTATGTGCGGGCCAGAAAATCATCCGGTGGGGTCTTGGATCTTCTGGAAGTGGCGCGCCCGGCCGGAGACATGTCTCGCCCGGCCTTGCCGGACATCGTCCTAATGGAGGACATGCTTGGCTGTAGTCGTGTCAGGGGAAACTTGGGAGGAGGCCGCTTTGATGTGAGAACCGGTAAAGGCACTCTCGCCTTAGCCGCGCCTGACTTTGCGACCACAGTGATCAATGACGAAAGCCATCGGCTGCGTAGTTTGGTGTTTCCCTTGGCGCAGTGGCAGGACGTGCTCGACGAGGCCGCCGACGGTCGGTTCTCGTTAGACACCTCCTTCACCTACGGCCTAGTGTTGGACTCGCCGTCCATCCGGTCGGCGCTGCGGAACCTTTGGGCACTCTGCGAGGATGAAGGGGCACCGTCGCGGCTGCTTGCGCGGGCCGCAGGCTGCGAGATCCTCGCAGAACTCTGCCGCTTGGGCGGAACGCCGTTTGCTCCGGCAAGGGGCGGCCTTGCGCCGTGGGCAGAACGTCGTTGCCTCGAGCTGATGCATGAGCGGTTCTCGGAAGACATCAGTCTGGATAATCTGGCGGCCGAGGCGCGGCTCTCACCCTACCATTTCGCCCGCATGTTCAAACAGAGCGTCGGGGTGCCGCCACGGGTCTACATGACGCGGCTGAGAGTGGAGAAGGCGTGCGAACTGCTCGAACACACGGACCTGCCGGTCACGCAGATCGCGCTTGAGGTTGGCTATTCGTCCAACCAGGTCCTCGCCAGAGTTTTCGTCAAGCTAATGCGCGTGAGCCCGTCCGATTATCGCAGGGCCGTTCGTGACCCGGTGCGCTCCTACACGCTGCGGTGATGCTTGCCGGTGTAAGCCGGGACGTATGTCCCAGACCCAACGAAAAGGGACGTTCACGCATGTTCCGTTCAGGGTTGATGCGTGTCTTGCCCAGGGTCGAACATCATCAGGCCGGCGGTGCCAAGAGTTGTGGCATCTTGCTCTCTAGAACCTCCCGGTGTTCCGCCCGCTTCCCGCCCTCGACGCGGAAGATGTCGACGCCCATCTGAGGCGCTTCGGCCCAGTCGCGGGTCAGCCCGTGCATGGCGACGTGGTCTTATGTGGCGGTCAGCGCAGACCAGATCATAATCGCCCCGAAGGCGAGGAAGATGATGCCGGTCAGCATGCGTCCACGCTTTGCATGTTCGGGCTTGCTCAGGAGCCGCACCGCCTGTCGCGCTCCGATCGCGTAGCCCCCGAGAATGACGAATTTCACGACCACGAATGTTGAAACCAAAAGGGCCAAGACAGCCGTTCCGCTGCCAGCCGGAAGAAACTGGGGAAACAGCGCGGCAAAGAACAGTACGGCCTTGGGATTGCTGATGCCAACGCCGAAGGAGTTGATCCAAAGCGCCAATCCACTTTGTTCGTGGATGGTCTTTTGTGCCGACGGATGTGGTTGCGGGGGCGCGGCGCGTAGAAAGGTCAAACCGAGCCAGATGATGTAAAAAGCTCCGGCAAGGCGCAGTGTGAGAAAGGCGGCAGGATAGGTTTGGAGCAGCGCCCCCAATCCGACGACGGACAGCGTGGCCAGCAGCGCGATTGCGACTAGATCGCCGCTGAGCGCGCCCAGTGCGCGCCGCCAGCCGTGGGCGACGGCGTTGTTCACGATGAACAACGTAGAGGGGCCAGGCGTCGCGGTCTGGACGGCGCTGACAATCACGAATGTAAGGTAGGCAGAAAGGTCCATATCACTCACCGAGCAAAGGGTTGATGTAGGATTGGGCGCAGTAGGCTCAGCGCCTTCGGGTTCAAAGATGGTGCGGACAGGCAGGCCCGCGCGGTCAATCGCTGGATATCTGCAGGGTTTTGCACAATGCCTGGCATGCAAGGGCCTGTGTCGGTCGAAACGGGGGGGCACCAAACAAGTGCCCGGTTGGTAAAGGAACGAAAGCACGGTTGGAATGCGCCCGTCCTCAGTATTGGCGACATCGGTGCCGGTCAGGCGCCGTGACATGGCGCAGGACGCCGGGCACATGGCAGCTTAGGGCGACCGGCTTGTTCGCCCCGAGACAGCTTTCGATCAGCGCACGCGCGTTCGCCTGTTTGGCCGTGTTCGTAACGAGCCTGTTGGCCTCTCTATCCGCCTTGAACCGCCGCGTCTGGCCGGTCTGGATGTCGGGCGGCTGCCCGCCCTATTGAGAGGCCAAGGCGATCTCGGCATCTGCGTCCGTAAACGCGTAAGAGGGGGCGGCCAGGCGCTTCGTCATCCCCGCCGAGGTTAGGCGGCGACGCTTGGAACCTCTGTGTTGAGCAGCTGCTGTTCCCACAGATAGGCGATGGCGCTGCCGCCAAGATGGTCCCTTAGGGCGTCGTTAAGAGCGATTGCAGTCTCGGCCCGGGCCCAGTCGCGCTGCCATTCCGATGCCAGTGCCAGCCAAGTCATCATGTTGATGCCGCCCGCGATCATCCGCTGAATAGCGACCTCATGAGCCTCGACCGACGTGCCACCAGACGCGTCGGTGATGACGGTCACGTCCCAGCCTTCGCCCGCCGCCTGGAGTGCGGGCATTGCCACGCAGATCTCTGTCCAGAGACCGGCGATAACCAACTGCTTGCGGCCGGTCGCCTTGACCGCTTCCACGACCTTCGGATCTTCCCAGGTGTTGATTGTCGTGCGGTCGATCACCTCTTGGTTGGGGAACACTTCGCTGACATGGGGGAAGAGGTCGCCACCCCGGGCGGCGATGACGGTTGTCAGGATTGTGGGCACGCCGAATACCTTTGCGCATTTGGCCAGTGCGGTGGTGTTGTTCACCACCATGTGCGGGTCGTGGCTATTGAGGTTTGCGAGTTGATAGGGCTGATGGTCGATCAGAACGAGGACCGAATCCTCGGGTCGAAGAAGCGAGTCGAGGCCGTTGCGGAAGGTCATGATATCATCCTTTGCGTATGAGAAAGAGGTGAGTCCTGATGACAAAAACTATAGAAGATGCCTGAGGAGTGCGGCGCGGGAACTGCCGCGACAGTGCCGATCTTGCTGTGATGTCGCTTTTGCCAAGCGCGCTTGCCTTGCTGAACGCAAACTGCAAAAGGCTTGTGCACCGCAACTTTGTGGTTGGTCGGGATGCCGGACAATGCCGAGATCTGTCGGCTGTCGGGGGCCGAACGGGTTCGTCAGAACCGGCCACCGTCGATCCGGATGAAGATTTGGATGACCTCGCACGCGCCCCATAGCGGTCGTCCGGCGCGGCCTGCTCTGAGGGCGAGACCGTAGTCGCGGTGGCCAGATGCGTCCGCAGAAGGGCGCTCGACCGAAACAGCCCCAGTCTCGCGGCTCTGTTTCTCAGGCACGGATCAGAAAGGCCGCAAGATCGGCACCTTCGCGACAGCTTCGGCGCTGCAGGGCATAAGGGCGCTCGCTAGAGTTTACCCATTGCCGTTCCGCGATCCACGAACTCCTGCGCCATCTTCAACTCGATGTGATTTCGCTGGTCGTTGGTCTTGTGATCGGCGTGACCAGTGGCGCTTTGTTGGTCCCTTCAACGCGCCTGCGCTTGATGTCTGTCCGTTCACGCTTCACGGCGCGACGACCAGCGGCAGCATTGTGTTTCAACTCACAAAGGAGATACGACCGTGCCCAATACCCTGAAAACCCTGACCGCCGCAGCCTTGGCCGGCAGTGTCGCCTTCGGCGTCAATGCCAACCCCGTCCCTAACATCGTCCTTGTCCACGGTGCATTCGCCGACGGATCCGGGTGGCGCGGGGTCTATGATGAGCTGACCGCGCGTGGCTATGATGTGAGCATCGTACAAAACCCGCTGACCTCTTTCGCCGACGATGTCTCGGCAACCCAGCGCGTGCTGAACAGGCAGGACGGCGCGGTCATTCTCGTCGGCCACTCCTATGGCGGCAGCGTGATCACCGAGGCCGGCACCGATCCGAAGGTTGTCGGCCTCGTCTATGTCGCCGCATTCGCGCCCGAGGTCGGCCAATCCACGCTTGATCAGTACTCCGAGATCCCGCCGCCTCCGAATTTTGTGCCCGAAGAGCAGCCGGACGGCTTTGCCTACCTGAATGCCGACCACTTCCATGCTGGCTTTGCAGGTGACACCGATGAGGCCGAGGCGGCGTTTCTGCGTGATGCTCAAGTGCCAATCGCGATGGCCGCACTTGCAGCGCCGGTGACTGTCGCTGCCTGGAAGACCAAGCCCAGCTGGTTTGTCGTCGCCACCGAGGACGGTGCCATCGCGCCAGATCTCCTTCGCAGCACTGCCCGTCGGATCGGCGCCGAGACCACTGAGGTACGCGGCAGCCATGTCGTGTTCCTGACGCAGCCGAAGGCGGTTGCCGACGTGATCGATGCGGCAGCCAAGGGGGCGGCAGAGGCCGTCCAAGGCACGGATGCCGGGGCCACGGCTGCTTCGACGAAGTGAGGTGGAAAGACGCTATGCGTCTCAATGCGCGACCTCGGTTCGGGGTGCAAAGATGATGCACTGCCCAATGCGAAAATCTGAATTTGGGATGCTCGAAGTTAAAAGGGTGGCGCGATAGGCTGACGAATAATCTCAAGTGCGGGACGCAAAAGAAGAGCTATGTCTGCGTCGGGGTCAGATAGCAGCCTGCGCAGAGTGGACACATCGTGCGTTGTGGTCGCGTGTCCGGCACCGGGGTTTATCGCCATTCGACAATCAGCTTGCGAGCCTGCATGGACCGTTTCGCCCTCTCGCACGCGGGCAAGCGGGACATGCAGGTCGCGGGTGTGGCAGCCAAAGTAGATAGGCAATTCGAAGAGATCGGCCGCGTAGTCAAAGTGTTTCGGGGTATGACCGTTGAGGCCACCAAAGGGGTCGCCCGTCGCATCACCAGTGCCGACAAGGCCGCCCGACAGGCCACCCACGGCCTTCAGTTGCCGCCCGCCCGCTTAGGGTGCGAACAATGCAGCACCGGCCGGAACAAGGGCCGCGCCGCAGTCGAAGGTTTCGTTGGTCTCGGCCCCCGGCTGTGCAGGAGCACGAGGGCTAGCTAGGCCCGCGCCGTTGGATGCGGCCAGCACTGTGTGGATCGTCCGTCATATATGCCCGGACAGTGGCGGGAGAATGCGCTCGATGCGCGCGCGGTACGGTTCGTAACGCGTGGGGAGCATCAGGTTGCGGCCCAGTGCCTCCTCCGGCTCGTCGATGGCAAAACCCGGCGGGTCCGTGGCGATCTCAAAGAGCACGCCGCCCGGTTCGCGAAAGTAGATCGCCTTGAAATACTGGCGGTCGATGATCGGCGTCACGTCGAGCCTCGCGGCACGCAGGCGCTCCTGCCAGTTGCGCTGCTCTTCGGTGTTGCGGGCGCGGAAGGCGACGTGGTGGATGGTGCCCGCGCCCTGTCGGGCGGTCGTTGTGCCATCGTCGCGCACGAGATCAATGACGCTGCCCATTTCTCCGCCCGGCGCGCGCAGGCGCAGGCGCGACAGGCCGGGGCCGGTCTCCTCGCCAAGCTCTTCGTAGCCCATGATCCCGGTCAGGAGCCGCGCGGTCGGCTCTGGATCGGCAAGGCGTAGCGTGACCGAATGAAAGCCGCCGGACGCCATGTCGACGGTCTCGGCGATTTCGATGGACAGTTGGTCGGGGTCGGCGAGCGTGATCACCCTGGCACCAAACCGCTCCTCCGGCCCGTCAAAGTTGACATCGCCCTGCGCCAAAAGGTCCACCCATGCGTCAAGGCCCGCTGCATCAAAGGCGTAGGCCACGGCAGAGGCCATGCCGTTACCCGCCTGTCCGGGTCCGGAACCGATGAAGGGAAAGAAGGTCATGATAGTCCCCGGCGTTCCGGCGCGGTCCCCGTAGTAAAGATGATACGTGCCGGGATCGTCAAAGTTGACCGTCTTCTTCACCAACCGCTGGCCAAGCGTGCCGGTATAGAAATCGAGATTGGTCTGCGGGGCAGAGCAGATGGCGGTGACGTGGTGCAGCCCCGGGATGGCGGTCATGTCTGGTGATCCTCACGGCCCGTGGCGCGTTGCTGGGGACTGTTCGTCTCGGGCAGCGGGATGAATTCCGCCTCGTCGCCGGGCACAGTGTCGAAGCGGCCGCGCCGCCATTCCTCCTTAGCCTGCTCAATGCGTTCGGGGCGCGAAGAGACGAAGTTCCACCAGATGTAACGCGGGCCCTCCATTGGCTCGCCGCCAAAAAGCATCAAGCGAGCGTCGCGCTCGGCCGTGATCACCGCCTCGGCGCGCGGAGCGAGGATCAGCAAGGTCCCAGGCTCGTGGGTCTTTCCATCGACAGCGATCGGGCCGGTCAGGATGTAGAGTGCGCGCTCGTCATGCGTGGCCTCCACGCGATAGGTCCCGCCCGCCGCCAGAGCGATGTCGGCATAGAGCGTCTCAGAAGCCGTCGCGAGTGGCGAGCGCACGCCGTGGAGCGCGCCCGCAATCAGGCGGAGAGTCAGCGCGCCGTCCTCGATGGTCGGCAGGTCCGGCTCACCATGATGGATGAAGGCCGGATCGGATTCTTCTGCCGCAGCCGGTAGCGCCATCCAGGTCTGCAACCCAAATAGCCGCTGCCCGGTGCGCTTGAGCTCGGGCGCGGTCCGCTCGGAGTGGACGATCCCGCGGCCCGCGCGCATCCAGTTCACGGCACCGGGACGGATCGCCTGTTCGGTTCCGAGACTGTCACGGTGCAGGATCTCACCCTCCAAGAGATAGGTTACAGTCGCGAGGTTGATGTGCGGATGCGGCCGTACATCAATGCCCTGATCGGTTAGGAACTCGGCTGGTCCCATCTGGTCGAAGAAGATGAAGGGCCCGACCATCTGACGCGCGGTCGAGGGTAGGGCCCTGCGCACAGTCATCTCGCCGAGATCGACAGCGCGAGGAACGATGACTGTCTCAATGGCATCGACGCTTTCGGCGTCACCGAGGGTTGGGTCGGGGCAAGGGCTCCAGCTCATGTTTTGGTCTCCTGTTTAGGTGTCTTCGGGCTGGCGACCGGCTGTGGTCACCAGAGAGTATATCTTGGGCGCGGCGCTGGATGCAAAAGTTCCAAGCCCGAGCCTGCGCGCGCCGAAATCGTGCATCCAGCTTCCGAGAGTAGAAACGACCGTCGCGAGCCCAAGGATCGCCAGAGCCCTGCACCCGTGGGGGGCGAAGGCCAAGGACACTGGCATCGAAACTGTGGCGGTCTCGCTCATTGCGCTACCTCGGTCTGGCCGATCTCCGAGAGGACCATTACGGCCATGCCGGGCCGTAGCAGCGCATCGGGGTTTGGAAACCGCGCCCATACGGTTACGGTGCCAGTCTCCGCATCGACCTCGGGGCTTGCTGCATGGGGGCTCGCCTCTCCGGGATAGATCCTGTCGCCGGGGAGCCGCAATTTTACTCGGACGGTTTCCAGCAACTCGGCAACCGTCCTGGACCCGGTCGCTTCGAGGGAGGCGAGCCGTTCAGCATAGGGTGCTTGGTAGGCGACGACCGCCGGGTCAAGCGTGATGATCGTCGCCAGTGGCGGGGCAACCTCCGCCTCGAGGAAGGTGCCGACGGCAACGGCCGGCGGCGAGATGAGGCCAGTGATCGGGGCGCGTATGATCGCACGTTCGAGATCGAGCGCCGCCCGCCGCCGCTCGGCCTCTGCCAGCGCAACCGCGGCCTCGGCCATCGCCCTTTCGGTGCGGGCGGGACCCACAGTGGCATCCGCAGCGACCCCGCGGTCAAGCATCTCTTCCTGACGGGCGGTTCGCCGGGCCGCCCCGTCGAGGCGTGCTTGGGCCTCGGCGAGCCGCGCCTCGGTCATCTCCAGTGCGAGTGCCACATCGGTCGGATCAAGACGGATCAGCGGCTGACCCGCTTTGACGTGATCACCACCCTCAAACAGGATTTCAGCTACGACGCCGTTCAGGCGGCTGGACAGGACCGCACGGTCGGAGGCTTCGATCCGTCCTTCAAAGACAAGTTGTTCGGCGACAGCCATATGCGCGGTCGTCACTGCGAACAGAAGTGCAAGACAGCGTGTCATCCCTCCGTCTTCTGACGCTCGGACGTTGCGAAATGTTTCGCGTGCAGGCAATGGGCGGCGGCCCCTGCGGCTGTCGTCCGGTCCCTAAGCCATGAAACCGCCGTCTCGCCCAGCAGCATTCCGAGCAGGCCAAGCAGCGCGATGATTGGTGGCGCGGGGGAGCGTGTGCCAAAAAGTGCGTAGAGCCCCCCGACGGCGAGCCCGAACGCAAACGACACAGCATAGGGTTTCCAATCCATCCTGCCTCCCCTCACACCGCAAAACACGAACAGCCGAGTGCGCCCCAGAAGGACTTTACGTCTTTCACGGGAATGGGGTTCGTCCAGGCAATTCCGTGGTCATGGCCGTGCAGCGAGCAGGCGCTGGCACAGCCATCGTGGCATGCGCGGTCAATACGCATCTCAGTGGCACCGGTCGCCTGCCGCGCGCCCGGACTTGGGACCGCGCCGACTGGGCTCCAGCCCGGCGAGGCGGGCGGCAGCGGCGGTGCAAGATCGGAGAACGGGCCCTCGCCATGCACGATACGGCCGCCGACCATGGTCAGGACGGCGTTTATCTGCCGGATCTCGTCAGGCGGCACGCTCAGGTAATCTGCCGAGAGCACGGCGAGATCGGCATACATGCCGGGCGCCAACGTGCCTTTTTCATTCGCCTCGCCCGAGAACCATGCCGACCCATGCGTCCAGAGCCGCAGCGCCTCCTCGCGCGTCAGCAGGTTGTCCTCGCTGTAAAGCGGCATGCCGCCCAGCGTCTTGCCGATGGTCATCCAGTAGAGGCTGACCCACGGGTCGTAAGAAGCCACGCGTGTTGCATCGGTGCCAGCACCGACCGGGGTGCCCATGTCGATCATCCGCCGGATTGGTGGTGTCGCCTGCGCCGCCTCCGCGCCGTAGCGGTCTACAAAATACTCCCCCTGGAACGCCATTCGATGCTGCGTGGCGATGCCGCCGCCAAGCGCCGTGATCCGCTCGATGTTGCGCGGCGTAATCGTCTCTGCGTGGTCGATGATGAACCGCGTCTCGAAGGGCTGGCGCTGGTTCACACGCTCGAAGACGGTTAGGAACCGGTCGATCGTTTCGTCATAGGTCGCATGGATGCGGAACGGCCATTTGTTCACCGCCAGCAGCTCGACGATCGGCTCCAGTTCGCTTTCCATTGTGGGGACGAGATCGGGACGGGGTTCGAGGAAGTTTTCGAAATCCGCTGCCGACCAAGTCAGGTTCTCACCCGCTCCGTTCATCCGTAGCATGTTCGATCCAGCACCGGGTTCGGTCATTGCTACCCAGTTCTCATAGTCCGAAAGCTCTGCACCCGCAGTTTGTGCAAAAAGATTGAACGCGATTCGAACCGTTAGTTGATCCGCGTCGTGCAGCTGCTGGATGACGGCGTAGTCATCCGGATAATTCTGGCCGCCGCCACCGGCGTCGATCACCGATGTGATACCGAGGCGGTTCATCTCGCGCATGTAATGGCGGGTAGAGTTGATCTGCTCCTCGAGGGGCAGCTTTGGCCCCATCGCGAGGGTGGAATATAGGATGAGCGCCGAGGGCTTGGCGATAAGAAGGCCCGTGGGGTTGCCTTGGGCGTCCCGCTGGATCTCGCCACCCGGCGGATTCGGCGTCTCCTTCCCGAAACCCAGCACCGCGATGGCCGCCCGGTTGATCAACGCCTGACCGTAGAGGTGCAGGATGAAAACGGGTGTGTCGGGCGCGGCGGTGTTGATCTCGTCAAGCGTCGGCATGCGCCGCTCGGCGAACTGGAACTCGGACCAGCCGCCGACGACCCGGACCCACTGCGGGGCAGGGGTGCGGTCCGCCTGTTCCTTCAGCATCCGCAGCGCGTCAGCGAGCGAGGGAACATTCTCCCACCTGAGTTCCATATTGTAGTTGAGCCCGCCACGGATCAGGTGCGTGTGGCTGTCGTTCAGGCCGGGAATCACGCGCCTGCCGCCCGCGTCGATCACATGCGTGTCCGAGTCTGCCAGCCACATGATCTCGTTCTCTCTTCCCGTTGCCAAGATGAGACCATCCCGGATCGCGACGGCGTCGGCGTCTGGCGTCGCGGGATCAAGCGTCGTCACACGCGCGTTTCTGATGATCGTGTCGGCCATGCCGTCCTCCGTGTTGGATTGTGCCTGCGCAGTGTCGGGTGCAAAAAGCCCAAGCGCGCCAAGCGCGGCGCCTGATTTCGTGACCCACCGGCGGGTGACCGGCGCGGCGGTTTTGATCGGGTGTTGTCTCGTCTCGTGCATGTCAAACGTCCCAGCCGCACGCTTCACCCCAGCCTGAAAGTAAGGGCGGGCCTGCGGGGCGATGCAGGCCCGCTCGATGCGTCGGCAGGGAATGGGGCGGCTGCGGGGCATAGCAGCCGCCGGACCCGGCGCATCGAGATCGCTATTCGGCGGCGGCGGCCGATCCGGCGGCTACGGGTGCCAGACGCTCTCCATGCTCGACCCGCTCAGGCGCCTTGTGAACCATGGTGTAGGCGTAATCGACGCCCATGCCATAAGCGCCAGAATGCTCCCGCACGAGGCTCATGATGGCATCATAGGTCTCACGGTGCGCCCAATCGCGCTGCCATTCCAGCATCACCTGCTGCCAGGTCACCGGCACAACCCCGGCCTGGATCATGCGCTGCATGGAGTAGTCATGCGCCTCCTGCGAGGTCCCGCCGGAGGCGTCAGCGACCATGAATATCTCGTAGCCGCCCTCGGCCATTGCGCTGAAGGCGAAAGAGTTGTTGCAGACTTCGGTCCAGAGCCCAGAGACAATGACCTTCTTCTGGCCGTTCTTCGCGAGCGCATTACGCACCTTCTGGTCGTCCCAGGAGTTCATAGAGGTGCGCTCGAGCAGCGGATGATCGGGGAAGACTTCCAGCAGTTCCGGATACGTGTGACCCGAGAAGCTTTCGGTCTCGACCGTGGTGATCGTGGTCGGGATGTCGAACACCTTGGCCGCCTTGGCGAGGGCCACAACATTGTTTTTCAGAACCTGCCGGTCGATCGACTGCACGCCAAAGGCCATCTGTGGCTGGTGGTCGATAAAGATGATCTGGCAATTGTCCGGGGTTAGTAGTTCAGGCTTGGTCATGTGCTCTCTCCTTGGGTGATTTCATGTGTTCTTGGGTGTTTCCGCTTGCCTCAAGGTACCGCGATTGATCGGGCATCAACCCGGAATGCGCGCCATCACCGTGATCTCGACATCAAAACCGGCGAGCCAGCAGACGCCGACCGCTGCCAAAGCGCGTGGCGGTCGGCGGGAAAGTGGCATCGCGTTTCGACATGGCACAGTTCCTTTGTTTGGGACGATAGGCGTTGCCTGCGCGGACAATCGCAGTGGGGCGGGCCGCAGGTGTATCAGCCCGTGATGAACTCGAGCAGATCGGCGTTCAGCACGTCGGCGTTGACCGTCAGCATGCCGTGCGAGAACCCCGGATAGGTCTTGAGCGTGCCATTGGGCAGCAGTTTGACCGCCTTTTCGGCCGAGGCTGCAATTGGAACCACCTGATCATCCTCGCCATGCAGGACGAGCGTCGGCACGGTCATCGCCTTCAGGTCCTCTGTCTGATCGGTCTCCGAGAAGGCCTTGATGCCATCGTAATGCGCCTTGGCGCTGCCCATCATGCCCTGCCGCCACCAGTTCTGGATGACGCCCTCGTGGACCGTCGCACCCTCGCGGTTGAACCCGTAGAACGGACCGGCGGGCACATCGCGGAAGAACTGCGCGCGATTTCCGGCGAGGGCCGCGCGGAAACCGTCGAAAACCTCCATCGGCGTGCCCTCGGGGTTCGCGTCGGTCTGCAGCATCAGCGGCGGGATGGCGGCGACGAGAACGGCCTTGGCCACCCGGCCAGCCGGTCCACCGTGCCGCGCCACGTAGCGCGCGACCTCGCCGCCGCCGGTGGAATGGCCGATGTGGACCGCGTTGCGCAGGTCCAGCGCCTCGGCCACGGCAAAGGCGTCGGCGGCGTAGTGGTCGATGTCGTGGCCGCTGTCGACCTGCTCCGAACGGCCATGTCCGCGCCGGTCATGTGCCACCACCCGGTAGCCCTTTGAGAGAAAAAACAGCATCTGCGCGTCCCAGTCGTCGGAGCTGAGGGGCCAACCGTGATGAAAGACGATCGGCTGAGCGTCGCGCGGGCCCCAATCCTTGAAGAAAATGCGATTGCCGTCGGGGGTAGTGATCTCTGCCATGTCAAAATCTCCTTGTGTTTGATCTTGGGCAAAACTTGGAAGGGACAACGCACTTGCCGTGGCAAAAGCACCAGCAGAGGCGAGAGCCGTGCGCCGCGTCAGTGTCGTGTGGGTCAGATCATTGATGCGCATTGCTGATCCCTTTCTTTGTCAGGCGTCATCGGTGTTCGGCATGCAGTACATCGGGAATTTCGAAGACATCTTAGGCGGCCTCCGCCTCGTTGGCGTTGCGTGTTCTGCTGTGCATGTGCCGAATTTGCGCATTGTTGCATCCCGCTGTTTGCACGATGCGAGTCCGGTTTTGTCCGGCATCCGCACCGGCGCAACGCGGAAGAAGGTATGTGTCGACACACGGGAGTTTTGGACCTCGGAAGCCGTCTCGATCCGACGACAGCGACCCTCAATGATCTCACATGCCCGGCGATACTCTCGAACGCCGTTTCATCATTTTTGACGATGGAGAACAGAGGATTGCACGGCGCCTAAATTGACATGCGGTCACGACATCTGGAGTAACAATGACCCAAGCACGGACAACGCCTCATGCCTTACAAACTCCCCCAGTCGACGAACCCATCCGGCGTCGCAAGTTCTTTTTCCCGACGTTTCAGTCAGGCTTTCGCGGCCGTCAGCCGATCAAAGCGTGATGACTCCTGATGGTCGATCCGGCACATCGACTTTGCAAGGATCTGTGCGCGATAGCTGCTCGAAGACGCGGTGCGCAAAGTCGCGGAATGACGTGGGCCGCTGCCCGGTCATCCGCTCAACGCCCAGGGTCATACAGTCTTTAGCGCCCGCCTGACTACGCCCAGACCCGTGAGCGTCTTGGCGTCGTCAGGCGGAAGGCCCTGCGCCACGAAGCGCGCTGCCAGAGCGGCAGGATCAAGAGAAATGTGGCGCACCGGCCTGCCAATGACATCGGTGATGAGGACCCGCTCGACCACCATCATGCTGTCCCTTCATACGCAGCGGCGGCAGCCTCGGTGCCGCCCAAGGCTGTCAGCACGACCAGCGGGTTCCAATAGTCGCGGTAATGCGCAATGCGCCCTTCCCGCACAGTGACCACCGAAATGTACTTCTGATTATAAGGAGCACCTGTATTCACGCCCGCGCCGCTGCAGGAAAACTCGAAGACCACCGTATCGCCAGCAGCATGTACGCTGCCGAGCTCCATCGGCCCGAAGATGAGCAACGGGCCGAGCTTTTCAAGATGCGCCGCAAGGGCAGCCTTGCCGTCCAGCCGCTTTGGCAGCCCGTCAGGCGCATAGGGGAACTCGAAGATCACGTCATCTGTGAAAAGACCGAGCAAGCTGTCCGCAGGGGCGAGCCGGTCACCTAATGCCGCGCGCAGCAGGTCAGAGAAACTATCGAACTTGTCAGCCATGATGGAACCTCATATGGATGGAACGGTAACGTATCGACCAAATAGGAGTACTTTCGTTGGAACGCAACCGTTCCGTCGTTAAATCCCGACGAAAACCTTCCGGGGCTGCCGTGCAACGTGCCGATCTGACCGATGCGCTCTATCGCGCTTTCTTCGAGGAATGGGCGGAACGCGGCTTTGCCGCCATAAGCCTGGAAAGGGTTGCCGCCAGAGCGGGGGCCGGCAAAGCCGCGATCTACCGTCGCTTTTCGTCGCACCACGAATTTGCAGTCGCGGCAGTGTCAACGATTGGGTTGACGATCGCCATGCCCGACGACCATGGAAGCCTGGAGGCCGATGTACTTGCCTTTCTGATCCGCCTGAGAGTGGTCCTTCGCCATCCCATGATCCGACGCATCCTACCGGATCTTCATGCCGAGGCTGCACGGTCCGCGCCGATGCGAGATCTGAACACTCAGGTTGCCAAAGCGCGCCGGGAGCAGGCACAGGTCGTTCTCGACCGCGCGATTGCGCGGGGCGAGTTGGACCAGGCCGTCGATCGTGATCTGGCCCTCGATCTGCTTCCCGCACCGCTCTACTGGCGCATGGTGGTTTTGGGGATCACCCCGACGCGCGACCAACTTGCGACCGAAGCAGTCGCAATTGTCGCGGCACTAAGGGCGTCCTCTCCCCGGTGCTAACTCTCTTGTTCACGACAACCCTCCCGAAGGCTCCATAGCCGTTTCGGGCTGGAGAGATTGAAATCCATTGGTGGTTAGTAGTCAAATATAGTCCGGAGACCTGCGTCGGCTCCCCTCAGGCGGAAGAGCCGACGACTTCCGGATTAAAACGGGTGAGAATGTGCCAGCGTGATCGTGGTTACTTCCGATAGAGAACCATGCCCGCATGATGCAGCACATCGGGTTCAACGAATTCACCGTCGGCGGTAAATCCGCTGTCGTCCCAGTATTCGATATATGTGCCGTTGATCTCATAGCGGCCTTCGTAGGCGCGTTCTCGTTCGCCGCGGGCCTCGACGTAGCGGCCATTCGGCAGCAGTTCGTGCCGGATGCGGTTGTCGGCGGTGACCCACATCCCGACATAGGGGTGCGGGGTTTCACTCCGGGCGAATTCGGCACCGATGGCCAGAAGGACGGCGGTGAGCATGGCTGATTTCTCCATGGTTGACCTCAATTTGCGGATGCTGTGGGGCGGATGGTGATCTCGGTTGTGTCCACGGTCGCCGGGGCGTTGATCAGCTGGCTTACGGCGCGTGCGATATCAACCGGTTTCAGCGCAATGGCGCGGTAATCCCCGATGAGCGCCTGCGTCTCTTCGTGGGTGATGGTGGAGGCGAGTTCGCTCTCTACCACGCCGGGGTTCACGCAGGTGACACGGATGGCGCTACTTTCCTGACGCAGCCCGTCCGATATCGCCCGAACCGCAAATTTTGTGCCGCAATAGACGGCTGCCGTCGGTACGGCCTGCAACGCGCCGATAGAGCCGATGTTGATGATCTGGCCTTCGCCTTGCCGTTCCATGACCGGAAGAACGGCCCCAATCCCCCACAAAACGCCCTTGATGTTCACGTCCACCATCCGCTCCCATTCGTCGAATTTGACGGCGGACATGGGCGACAGGGGCATCACGCCGGCGTTGTTCACCAGCACGTCGATGCGGCCCCACAGGTTGAGCGCCGTTTGCGCAAATTCCTGCATGGAGCGAAGCTCGGTGACATCAAGCGACCAAGTCGCGACCTCGGCCCCATGGCCACGCAGGTCCTGTGCGATGGCGTCCAGCCGATCCGTGCGGCGCGCGCCCATCAAGATTTTCGCGCCCTGCGCTGCAAGCGTGCGCGCGATGCCTTCGCCGATGCCGCTGGAGGCGCCGGTAATCAAGATGACCTTGTCCATGATTTTCTCCTTATCTGCCTTTTGCAAAAAGCAAGATGGACGCAGATCATTGTGAACGGTATACCGTTATTGCTGGACTGGTTGGTTAGCGCTGCGCGACAATGGGGGCGTCCTATGGACTTGAACTTGCTGCCACTCCTGCTCGCTGTTGCCGAAGAGCAGAACTTTCGCGCTGCGGCGGACCGGCTCGGTGTGACGCGATCCGCTGTGAGCCAAGGCATACGCCGGCTAGAGGATGCCTTGGGCATACAGGTGGTCATGCGCACGACCCGCTCGGTTCGCCTGACCGAGGCCGGTGCCCGGCTGGTCGAGAGCCTGCGCGCTCCAATGGCGGCGGTACAGGACGCGCTTGAGGCCAATGAAAATGTGCCGAGTGGGCGGCTGCGATTGGCCGTCACATCCATTGCCGAGGAGTTTCTGTCGGGGCCGCTGCTGGCGCGTTTTGCCGAGGCGCATCCCAAGGTTACGGTGGATGTGACGGTCATAGATGACGCGTTGGATATCGTCGCCGGTGGTTACGATGCAGGTGTTCGCTTGGGCGAAGTGATCGAGCAGGATATGATCGCCGTGCCCGTTGGCGGCCCGCAACGCGAAGTGGCGGCAGCCACGCCCGCCTATATCGCGCGATATGGCGCACCGAACCACCCCAAGGATCTGCTCGATCATCGTTGTGTCGGATGGCGACCCGCCCCCGACACGGCCCCGTGGCGATGGGAGTTCGAGGAGAATGGCAAGCCCTTCGATGTCATGGTGGATCCACAGGTGACAACCAACGACCTGCGTCTGATGTTGCGGGTGGCTTTGGCGGATGGTGGTATCACCTTTGCGCCATGGGACTGCATGAGAGAACATTTCGATAGTGGCGCACTGGTCCCGTTGCTTACGGGCTACCTGCCGCCGTTTTCAGGATTCTACCTGTATTTCCCACAGCGGCAGAACATGGCACCAAAGCTGCGGGCGCTGATCAATCACATTCGCCAGTGGCGATTTGTGGACTGATCACGATTTCGCGGTCGGAGCCTCGCAATCGCAGTCTGGAAATCTCTGCGCGCTTCGACTTGCGTTGGTGGAGAGGGCCGCGCCTTGTTGGGCGCGGCCGCGACCATCTCACCGGCTTGTCACGACCTGCATGACGGCTTTGGACAGCTCGATCATAGCGCCGTTGCGGGTGTTAAAGTCGGCATCTGCATCCGACAGGAAGATGGCGATGAAGTATGGTTCCCGATCCGGCGGCGTCACCATCGCCACGATGTTGCGGTTGAAATTCCCGCTTCCCGATCTGTCGGCGACATGCCAGCCCGCTGGCGTGCTCGCACGGATCAGTGCGCCCGTAACGCCACCGTCGCTCATCCAGTCGACCAGTAGCGCGCGCGATTGCGGGGACAGTGCACCGCCCGTCAGCAACGTCTCCATCGTCGACACCATCGCTTCGGGCGTGGTTGTATCGCGCGGATCGTCCGGCGCGAAGGTGTTCACGTCCGGCTCGCGGCGGTCCAGACGGCTCACCGGATCGCCGATCTCGCGCAAAAATGCGGTCACGCTTTGCGGTCCTTCGATCCGGTCGATCAGCAGATTGGTCGCCGTGTTGTCGCTCATGTCGAGCGCGGCGTGGCATAGTTCGCCCACGCTCATCGTTTCGCCGACCATCTTTTCGGTGACAGGCGCATACTCGAGGACTTCTGCGGCCTCGATCGCAATCCTTTCTTCGAGGTCGAGGTCGCCCTCATCGACACGATGCAAGACGGCGCCGCACAGCATGGTCTTGAAGGTGCTGGCCATCAGGAACCGCTCCTCGGCACGATGGCTGACGGTCCAATCCGAGCCGCTGTCGCGGATCACAACACCGACGCGCGCGTCGAGCTCTTGTTCGATGCGGTCGATGGTTGCGGCAAGATGCAGTTTCGGGTTCTGGCCAAAGGCAGGGGCGCCTGTCAGCAGTGCGAGGGAAACCCCGGCGGCCAGTAGGGGCAGCGTCGCGGCATGTGTCAACATGGGTTCATCCTTGTCTGAATCGATGGCGCATGGCACCGCTTCGTCGCCTGCTCAAGGCGAGTGATGACGGGCGACCATCAAGGTCTGGAATTTACGAGACATCAATGGATGTCACGCCGCACCCCTTAGTTTGCTACTTTACGGCCATCAAACGACAAAGTATCACACTTGGCATTAGCTGGAGTAATGCCGATGGATCGCCCGGACCTGCCTCTGAACGGACTCCGCGTGTTCGAGGCGGCCTATAGGCAGGGTAGTTTCACCCGCGCCGCCATAGAGTTGCGCGTCACCCAAGCCGCGGTCAGCCATCAGGTGGCACGGCTCGAGGACCGGCTCGGCGTCACATTGTTCGTGCGCGCATCCGGCGGATTGGTGCCGACCGATGAGGGCAGGGCGCTGTACCCTGTTCTGGAACACGGCTTCGACGCAATGGCGCGAACGCTCGACCGCATTACCGGACATCGCCACATCGAGACGTTGAAGATCGGTGTTGTCACGACCTTTGCCGTCGGTTGGCTTTGGCCGCGTCTGCCTGAGTTCCGGCAGGAGCATCCGTCGATTGACCTTCGCATCTCGACCAACAACAACCGCGTCGAGATCCTGCGCGAGGGGCTCGACATGGCGATCCGCTATGGCAGCGGTTCCTGGACCGGGCTTGAGTCTGACGTGCTGCTTGAGGCTCCGCTCGCACCGCTGTGTGCGCCGTCGATGGCCGAATATCTGACGACCCCTGAAAGCCTCAGCCGCGAGGTCCTGCTGCGGAGCTATCGCAGCGACGAATGGCCGCGCTGGTTTGCAGAGGCAGGGGCACTCTGTCCGCCACTGACCGGTCCGATATTCGATTCCTCGCTCGCCATGGCCGAGATTGCATCGGATGGCGGGGGCGTGGCGCTCCTCCCGGTGGAAATGTTCACACGCCGCATTGCGGATGGGCGGTTGGTTCAGCCGTTCTCGACGATGGTGTCTGCGAGTAGGTATTGCCTGACATGGCCTGCGGACCGACCGCCTACACCTGCCATGCGAGATTTCAGAAGTTGGCTGCTTACTGCATCGGCAGAACCAGCCTTAGGCACCAGTGCCTAGCACCTGTATCCACCAGCACTTCGGGATCGTCCAATCTGAGGGTTCTCGCAGCCTGCGGGCATGATCTGGCTTAGTCAGTGATCATGGTGGCGCGTGGCGAGCCAAAAGAACAGCTACCCTCTTGCGCTCACTGTCACTAAGTGACATCTAGTGTCCATGTCACTTAGTGACATAGGTGGTGTGGGTGCGGCGAAACTGTTCACTTGCCCGACGAGAAAAACAACCCACTGGCACCCTCGTGAGGGAACGGAGGCCACAGAGTGACAGACGGATCGAGACTAGAGGACGCGCGGCTCGACGTATCCCGACATGCAGCAAGGCTGTTCTGGGAGAAGGGCTTTGATGCGACCAGCGGTGACGACATAGCCGCCGCGGCTGGCATCTCGACGCGAACTGTCTGGCGATACTTCCGATCCAAGGAAGCCTGCGTCGAACCGGTGTTGAAAGTCAGCGAATTGCGCTTCGCGGCACTGCTCGGCCAATGGCCGAAAACCGAAAGCATCGACCAATTCCTGGCCCGGTCCATGACGGTATTCATCTCTGACGATGCCTTCGTCCGCGACAGCATTGCCGCTGTCCGGATCCTCGCG
This sequence comes from Roseovarius mucosus, assembly GCF_002080415.1. Classification (NCBI taxonomy): domain Bacteria; kingdom Pseudomonadati; phylum Pseudomonadota; class Alphaproteobacteria; order Rhodobacterales; family Roseobacteraceae; genus Roseovarius; species Roseovarius mucosus. Next base: position 3,424,931 of record NZ_CP020474.1, read on the forward strand.
ATCCTGCACCGCGAACCGGCCCTGCGCTCGGCCTGGCTCATGGCGTGTCACGCGGCGGAGATGGAGCTAATCGGCGTCGTCGCTGACCGTGCGGCGCGAACTGCGGACGATTTCGAGGTCAGGCTCTGCGCCGCTGCCATCACAGCAGCGATGCGCCTTGTGGACGAAGAGATCAGCGCGGCCGTGATCAACGGCGGTATGCACGTGACGTCTGAGGAGGCGACGGCCCGCATCCTTTCGGCGATCCGGGCCGCCGCGACACTCCCCATCTGCGACGCCGTCGCCTGACGGCGGCAGCCCACTCGGGCCAGCGCGTCCGAAAGGAAAAAAGGAAACATCACCATGACAGCACGAAGCAGCCGGCCCGCCGGGCGCATATCCATCCGCCGATTGCGCCAAGAGATGTCCGAGCGACAGGGGCGTCTCTCGGTGACGCAGCACCTTCTTGGCGCTGCCGCCACGGCGCTGCTCCTGTTCAACGCCCCCGCCTTTGCAGAGGATGATATGCCAATGACCTATCCGGACACACGTCAGACCGTTACCGAAGAGGTGCATTTCGGCGTCACCGTCGCCGACCCGTTCCGCTGGCTGGAGAATGATCCGCGGCAAGATGCCGAGGTCGCACAATGGATTGCCGCGCAGAATGCCGTCTCAGCGCCCTATCTCGAGGGTCTTTCCGGGCGGGATGTCTTTCATCGCAGGCTGACGGCGATGTTCGACCACGAAACTTTGACCCCACCGGTCGAGCGCGGCGGCCTCTACTTCTTCACGCGCAACGGCGGACTCGACAACCAGGCGCAACTTCTGGTGCGTGAAGGGGCTGACGGCGCGAACCGTATCCTGATCGACCCGAATACCTGGTCAGAGGATGGCACCGTGGCGCTGGCCGAATGGGCCGCCTCGCCCGATGGCGCGGTCGTGGCATTTGCCACGCAGGACAGCGGATCGGACTGGCGGACCATTCGGGTGATCAACACATCGACAGGCGAGATCCTGGACGACACGGTGGAATGGGCACGGTTCACCACGATCGCCTGGCATCCCGATGGTTCGGGGTTCTACTATTCCCGGTTTCCCGAACCCGAGGCAGGGGCAGCCTTTAGCGCCGGCGTCGAAGGCCATGCCGTCTATTTTCATCGCCTTGGGTCGCACCAGTCGGAAGATCGGCTGATCCATGCGGCGACGGCGGGACAAGCTCTGTTGCATTCTGTCGATGTCACGCCGGATGGCCGTTACCTGATCGTCTACACGTCCGCGCTGACGGGGGGCGTTGCGGTCACGGTGACGGACCTGTCTTCCGCCGATCCTGCGCCTGATACCATCATCGAAAGCTACGATGATCGTTGGCTCTTGCTGGGCAACGTCGGCACGAAACTCTTCTTTGCAACGCAGAAGGATGCGCCTCGGGGTCGGATTGTAACGATGGACCTCTCGGAGGCGCAGCCCGAGTTTTCGGAAATGATCCCGGAACGGCCCGATGCAGTCTTGCGCGAAGGTGGATCCGCGATGCTGGGCGACCGGCTGCTGCTGTCCTACACGATCGATGTCCAGTCGCAGGCCGAGCTTTACAATCTAGATGGAACGTTCGAGGGCACCGTCCCGCTGCCGGGGCCCGGCAGCACCGGCATCGTCCGTGGTCGTCCCGGTGCGAACGAGGCCTTCTTCGCCTTCACCAGTTTTGATGCGCCGCTGACCGTCCTGCGTCTTGACGTCGATGCAAACCGCACGACGGTCTGGGCCGAACCCGAAATCGCAACCGATCTCGACACACTCACGGTCGAGCCGCATTTTTACACCTCGCAGGACGGCACGCGGGTGCCACTCTTTGTTGTTCGGCGCAAAGACATTGACGGTCCGGCGCCGACAATGCTGAATGCCTATGGCGGCTTCGCGATCAGCATGGTGCCACATTTCTCGCCAGCCGCCATGGCCTGGGTTGAGCAGGGCGGCGTCTACGCAGTGGCGAATATTCGTGGCGGTGGCGAGTACGGCCAAGCGTGGCACCATGCAGGCCGGCGCGCCAACAAGCAGAACGTGTTCGACGACTTCATCGCCGCCGGTGAGTATCTGATCAGCCAAGGCATCACGCCTGCTGATGGACTCGCGATCCATGGAGAGTCGAACGGCGGGTTACTGATCGGTGCCGTCGTCAATCAAAGACCGGACCTCTTCGCGGCGGCCCTGCCGGGGGTGGGGGTGCTCGACATGCTGCGGTTTGATCGCTTTACAAGCGGCGCCACCTGGGTTGAGGAGTTTGGCAGCCCTGCCGTTAAGGAAGAGTTCCAAACCCTTCTGTCGTATTCGCCCCTCCACACAATCCGCGAGGGTGCGCGCTACCCTGCAATTCTTGTCACGACGGCGGATACGGACAACAGGGTCGTTCCTGCGCATTCTTTCAAATATACGGCCACGTTGCAGGCCGCCGACATCGGGAACAGGCCGCATCTTCTGCGCGTGGAAACCCGCGCCGGGCACGGGACCGGTAAGCCAACTAACATGGTTATCGCAGAGTTCTCCGACATGTGGGCCTTTGCTGCCCACTGGACCGGGCTCGAGGTCAGCCCCGGTTGCCGGTGCAACCATCTCCCTAGTTCGACCAAATAATGACGAGAGGATATCACAATGACCGAGATCCGCCCTGCCGAAGGTTCCGAAGGTGAAGCACGCGACCGTATTCTGGCGCTTCTTGATCTTCACTCCAAGGCGATCGGGAAATCATTCAAGTCCGAAACGGTGTTATTCGAGGCGCATGAAGACGGTCGTTACCTCGGTGGTCTTGCTGCCCGTTTTTCGCTTGATCTGAAGTGGGTGTTCGTCGAGCTCTTGGCAGTGGCCGAGGAGAGCCGTGGCAAGGGGGTCGGTGGCCAGTTGATGGCGCGCGTCGAGCAGGAAGCACGCCTGCGAAGGATGGACGGCATATGGCTCGACACATTCTCGTTTCAGGCACCTGAGTTCTACAAGCGCTTGGGCTACAGCGAATTTGGCCGGATCGACGGTTATCCTGAGAACGAGGCACGGCTCTTTTTTGTGAAGCGGCTCTGAGATCTGAAGGTCGGGCCCTCCTGTAATGATTGGCTAAAACTCGATGTTGAATGCTTTCCAAGCGTTTTGGCGAAGGGGGCAGGATCTGGATACGGATACGGGTATCAACGCAGATCTCCACTAGGGCCGTGCTTGGCATGCAAGGGGTGCTCGAACGGGTTTCCACTGCGCATAGGAGATCAGCCGCAGAACCCAAAGCGGGCCGCGATTGCGTAGCGCGCGGCATTACGTTCCCCGTGGGTGAACTGAAGAAAGGAAGAGAATGCGTCGCAAACGTGAGAGTTGGTTCCTGGAACCTGACGAGATGGTACGCACACCGCGGGTTCCTGCCGACTTGGAATACCATCGCGTCTACGCGGACGAAAACCGGAAGATCGTCCGAGGAATCGTCGCGATCATCCTGCTGTTTGCGGGTCTCGTTCTTTTCGCGCAAGTGTGCCTCGCCGTGGCCTCGGCCATCGACACCCAGCTTCTCGGGCGGACAGGCTTCACGCCTCTGATGCACGCTGCGGGGGCCTTGTCCTTGGCTTTGCTCATTCCATACAGCATGCTGCTACAGCGCTGGCTCTATGGAGTTCCCGCCCGCTCCCTGCATTCGGTGGCAGGACGATTCAGGTTCGGGGTGTTCGGTCGCGCATTGATTGTATTCGGCCCCTTGCTCCTCATCGTCATGTCAGTCGGATTTCTTCTGACACCCGGTGACACAGTCCCATGGAGCACGGCGGACCTGGTCGCGTTCTTCATCATTGGCATGACGCTCACCCCGCTGGCGGCCGCTGGTGAGGAATACGGGCTTCGTGGCTTGATGTTCCGGGTTGTTGGCAGTTGGACACGTGAATCTCTGTCCGGTGCAATGCTCGGTATCGGCATCACGACGGTCCTGTTCTCGTTTTTTCACGGTACTTTGGACCCTTACATTCTTGGTTCGTATCTCGTGCTTTTCGGTGCGATGGCCACCATAACCTGGAGGACGGGGGGCCTTGAGGTCGCCGTCGTGCTGCACGCGGTCTACAACGTCAGCGCCCTGGTTCTGGCCACGACGCTCCATCTCGACCTGGGGGGCGACCTGAGCAGCCGTGGTGAGATCGCCGGAACCCCCGCCAACCTCGTGCCGAGCGCCGGGCTTGTCGTCATCACTGCGATTGTCTGGTGGACCACGCGAAAAAGCGGACCGGCGCGGACGCCGGCGAATTCGAGCGCGTGATCTGTATCAGTAAGCTTCGGAGTTGCCTGAAGCATGTTGCAATCAGCGGTTTTCGGAGATCGAGAGGAAACCCTTTGCATGAGCATGCTTCTACCAGTTCCCAGAACGATGCGTTGAGCGCGACTGCTCCGCGCTTCTCGTGGGTCTAGTCTTGCCTGATCCTTGCAGCGAAGTCCGCAACCGCATCCACGACCGAGGGAGCAATCGGAATGGCCGCGTTGGTGTAAGTCGCGAGATTCGCCGAAGCGTCTTCGGATGCCACGATCTTGAGGACGTGATTAACGTCAGGAAGCAATGCGAGGATCGCATCAGCTGTGGCATCTGCCAGCATGCGTGCATCCGTCACGCTGACCTGCAGGTCGCGCGTGCCTTGCAGAACGAGCATGGGAACCTCGAGACGGGCTGCCAATTCGATAGGGTTGTATGACATTGCGTCGATCAAGAAGCCTTGGACCTCTGCGCCAAAAAGGGGCCGCAATGGGGGACTCATGGTGCCCGTATCCACCCGATTGCAACGCTTCAGCGTGGCCATGGCCGCCTCGGCCTCCTGCAGGAAAGGCGCATTCGCGGGGTTGGCGCGCAGCTGCTCGCCTATCACTTCGTCCAAGGCCCGGCCGATGCTGGCGATCAAGATCACCCCGCAGGCGTCCGGGATGCGCGCCATGGCGGCCAAGGCGACCAGCCCGCCCTCGCTGTGCCCAATCGGGATGACGCAGCGCGTGCCGTCCTGAGTGGGCAGCCGCTTCCTGATGGCGGCTGTCCAGGCAAGAAGATCGTCGCCATAGCTTGCGATCCTCACATCGTTCGGGTCCGGAATGGCGCCCTTGGATTCGAACATGCCGCGCTTGTCGATGCGCACCGATGGGTAGCCCCGCTCGGCCAGTGCTTCGGCAAGCAGTCTGTATGGCGCCGCCGCGATGCCAAGGGGCGAATTGCCGTCGCGGTCCGTTGGCCCGGAACCGGGCACGACCAGAAACACTGGCACGTCCGCCGGAAGCGGCCCATGCTCGGTCGGTAGGGTCAAGGTTCCCCTGAGGGGGCCAATCGGGCCCGATGCGGTCAGTTCTTCCTCAATCGGCATGCTTTCCCCTATGTCCAAATCGCCGCCTATTTGGGCGCTCGCGGGTGATGTCATTGCGAATCCAAGCGATACGGCCAACAGTCGGGCGATGATGACGGGCGAAGGTTGCATGGGGATGATGCTCCATAAATTTTCTGAGTAGGGAATGGGCAACCGCGCGGTGCAGTCCGACGAAGAGCTCTGATCGCTCAGGTTTGTGCAACCGCCAGATCGACCCCCGGCATATGCAGGCCCTGGTGCGAGAGCGTGAATATCTCGAAGCCTTCCGCTGTAACCCCGATCGAATGCTCGAATTGCGCCGACAATGACCTGTCCCGCGTCACGGCGGTCCAGTCGTCGGCAAGCATCTTCACGTCAGGCCGTCCGAGGTTGATCATCGGTTCCACGGTAAAAATCATCCCTTCCCGAAGTTCGGGTCCTGTGTTCCGTTTGCCAACATTCAGGATATTCGGCGAGTCGTGAAAGACTTGCCCTATGCCGTGACCGCAGAAGTCACGGACGGCGGAACACCGCTGCGACGCTGCGTAACTCTGGATGGCATGACCGATGTCACCCAACCGCGCGCCAGGACGCACCGCCCGGATGCCCCGCATCATTGCCTCATGCGCGATACGGATCAGTCGCTCGGCGGCGATCTTGGGTTTGCCCACGGCGTACATCCGGCTGGCATCGCCATACCAGCCGTCAAGGACAAGCGTCACATCCACATTCACGATATCGTCCGCGCGCAGCTTTCGCGCCGTGGGGGCACCGTGGCACACCACGTGATTGACCGACGTGCAGCAGGCGTATTCATAGCCTTTGTAGCCCAAAGTCGCCGGTCGGGCGTCATGTGTCGCGGCGAAGTCGAGCACGAAGGTGTTGATCTCGGACAGGGGGGTTCCGTCCCGGACAAGGGCGGCGATCTCGTCCAGACATCGGGCGGTCAGGGCCCCGGCGCGGCGCATGCCCGCAAAGGCGTCCAGCCCGTAGAGCTTGATGCGTTCCGTCCGCCGGGCGCTCTGCGCGGGCGGAGCGACAGGGACGTTGATGTAAGTGGCCACCCGGTGTCCCTTCTTTGTTGGTGAATCTTCTTGCCGACGCCGCCCGATTGACGGATCATCACAGTGAGTATGCGTTTCGTATATGATTCGTATATTTGTTAAAAGGAGTGATCCGGATGGGCATCGTGAAGATCGCAGAGGAACTGCACGAGGAACTGCGCAAGTCGAGCACCGTCATGTGCCGTTCGATCAACGCTCAGGCCGAATTCTGGATGAAGGTCGGCATGTTGGCCGAGGCGAACCCCGGCCTGTCCTTCACCGAAATCATGGCCCAGCAACGCAAGCTGGCCGATGTGAAGATGCCCGAGATCAACGCCGCCTGAGAGGCTGATTTTTCGGCCAGAGTTGTCAAATCTGCGGCGGCGTTACTCAAGGCCATTCGATCCTTGTCCCATGTCTCTGCCTCGATGCTGAGGCTTTTCGACAGCTAGGCGAACGTCAGACGCCGCGTCGCTTCATGCGCGTCGGGGGCTTCGGCCTCCGTCTCTTTTGCGTCCAGACCGGCGATACCGCCAAGGCCGTGGCCCGCGCCTGCGATCATCAGCAGCGCGTTAGCTCCCGGCGCGTCGGTAAAGGCGTCGGCATGCCATTCAGGGCCGCGCGGCGTGACGTGCGGATGATCCTCGGCCCCGCAAGCCACGAGGATCGGGCTTCAGCGTGATGTGTAATCCACGTCGAAGAAAGGAAACCGCGCCGCGCTGTCCGGGGTCAGGTCGTCGCTACCACGACCGAGCGCGGTCAACAGGATACCTGCGCCGATCCACGGCTCCGAGAAATCTTGCCCCTGAAGCTGTGCGCCAAGCAAAAGCGCCAAGGTGTGCCCGCCGAAGGACTAGCCGGCACCCGTGATCCGCTCTTGGTTCAAACGGCCCGCGACGGCCGGGGCCTGACGTTCCACCTCCCCAAGCGGCTCAAGACGTCTGACCCCACACCATCAGAACGCACCGGCTCAGATGATCCCAAGGACTGACCGCACGCCTATCAGGCTGACCCCACCCTCCTGACTGCCAGTTGACGCGAAGGGACCTTAACGATGGTCGCCATTTTCTGAACTACGCCATGTTCACGCAATCTTCGTCGGCACCTTGCGCGGCGACGGGGGTTCGCAGCGGTGCGGACCGCCGCCGCAAACAGGTACACAGAACTCCGGAAGGAATTAAGATGCGAGATATCTCATTGTCACAGTGTCATCGAACGACGACGCGCCTCTTGGTCGTGGCAGCAGTCACGGTCTTGGTGGCCGGGTGTATGCAGGACGACAGCTCTTCGTCAGAAAGGTTAAAGAGGGCCCACCTGCAGAACCTGACCAGCGAGACCGCGCTCAATGCCCAGATCATGTCTGATCGGGCGCGCGAGCAACGCTGCGACCGCGATCCAACCCGAAGCGAGTGCTGACGTCGTCAGGCTCTTGGGCGTGATCCACCCCGTTGACCGCGCTTGTGACGCCAACTGAAGAGTTGGACGTCGCCCAACGAAGCGGGTCATGCGCCAATTAGGGCTGGATCATATCAGACTGAACGCGTGGAACGGGCGACGGCGCCTAAAGCCCGAATGCGCCCGTTCCACTATCTGCAAGGGCTGTTTTCCCGATGGGTGCGGTCCACTTAGACGGGGAATTCAGCCGAGATCCACGTCGCCTTCGTTCACGGGGTGGGCTCATCTCTCTCCATCATGGATGGTCGAACGCGGGCTCAAGGCCGTAGCGATGTCCGACTTCACCGATGTCTTTGCGCGAAAGAAACCAGAGTTTGTCTACGTCAGGTTCAGCGCGACGAAGCGGCCAAAGGAGCGGCTCGCGGGGGATGGGCGTGCGGAGGCGTAAGCGAGCGAGATGCCGAGTTTGGGCAGAGGAGGCAATCCGTTGGTGATGATGGAAAGGTCGCTGGGCACGGCGGCGCGGGTCGCCACGCTGACCGCGAGGCCGGAGCGGGCGATGGCTAGCAGGCCCGCAAGCCCGTTGCTGGCGTGGGCCACGCGATAGGGGCGGGAACCGGCATCCATCGCGCGGCGTGCCTCGATATGGTCGAGCGAGTCGGGTGCCGAGAGGGCGAGCGGTAAAATCGGTTCCTGCAGCAAGGCGGGCGCGTCGGTTGACGCGATCCAGACCAGCGGTTCATAGCGGATGATGTCGGACGGGTCCGCCGTGTCTGGCAAGGACACGATCGCGAGGTCGATGCGGCGGCGTTGCAGCAGAGGCCGCAGTTCGACAGTGGGGGCGCTGATCACCTCGATCTCGATACCAGGATGCGCGGCACCGTAGCGCCGCAGCAAGTCGGGGAAGAAGGCAGTCAGGTAATCCTCGGGGCAGCCGAAGACGATTGAACCGCAGAGATCGTCCTGTCTGATCGATCCCAGCGTTTCGTCATGGGCGGCAAGGACACGTTCGGCTCCGGGAAAGAAGCGCTCCCCCGCCACTGTAAGAGCGACGCCGGACCCGGTTCGGTGAAAAAGCTCCTCGCCCACGAGGTCCTCCAAACGCTTGATCTGCAGGCTGACCGCTGATTGCGTACGTCCGATGCGTAAAGCCGCGGCGCGCATGGAGCCGGATCGGGAGACGGTGACGAAGCTTCGCAAAAGGGCGATGTCGAGATCGGGCATATAAGGCTTTCTTGATTCGGGATGCAGTGGAATGAATTATACTCAATAGCCGATCTGCGTTAGGTCTCGTCGAGACTCATTTCATTGAAGGAACAACGAAATGCCCGACGCGAACCGACACTCCAGCTTTTGGTCCGATGTGGACAGCCACGTGATGCGCTACGGCCCGGTGTTCGAACGGCGGATCATCGACCGCGCCGAGGGGTGTTTCGTCTATGACACTGACGGCAAGCCTATCCTCGATTTCACTTCGGGGCAGATGAGTGCCGTGCTGGGGCATTCGCACCCGGAGGTCGTACGTGTAATCCGCGAGCAGGCAGGACGGCTGGATCACCTGTTCAGCGGCATGCTGTCACAGCCGGTGGTCGCGCTATGCAGCCGGCTGGGCCGCATGGTGCCGGGGCTGGAGAAGACAATGCTCCTGTCGACGGGTGGTGAAGCCAACGAGGCGGCGATCCGGCTGGCGAAATGCGTCACCGGCAAGCACGAGATCGTGGCATTTACCAAAAGTTGGCATGGCATGACGGGGGCTGCGGCCTCGGCCACCTACAGTGCCGCGCGTAAGGGGTACGGCCCGGTGACGGTCGGCTCCTTCGCGATCCCCGCTCCGCATGCCTATCGGCCTCGGTTCACCCATGACGATGGAAGCCTTGACTGGCAGACAGAGCTGGACGACGCCTTTGCGCTGATCGACGCGCAGTCGACGGGCAGCCTTGCGGCCTTTATCGCAGAGCCGATTCTGTCGTCGGGCGGGATCATCGAGTTGCCTGAGGGCTACCTTGCCGCGTTGAAGCGCAAGTGCGAGGAGCGCGAGATGCTGCTGATCCTTGATGAGGCGCAGACCGGGGTGGGGCGTACCGGCACAATGTTCGCGTTCGAGCGGGACGGGGTTGTGCCGGATATCCTGACCCTGTCAAAGACATTGGGCGCGGGGCTGCCGCTGTCGGCGGTGATGACCAGCCGGGAGATCGAGGAGAAAGCGCACGAGCGCGGGTACATCTTCCTGACCACACATGTTTCTGACCCTCTGCCGGCCGCCGTGGGGCTGGCTGTGCTGGACGTGCTGGAGCGCGACGGGCTAATCTCGCGGGCGACACAGGCCGGGGCCTTGTTGCGCGACGGGTTGCTGGCGTTGCAGCAGCGCCACGACTGCATAGGAGACGTACGCGGACGCGGCTTGTTGCTGGGGCTAGAGATTGTGACCGACCGAAATAGCCGCGTACCTGACCTAGAGATGGGCGACCGGATTGCCGAGGCGGCGATGGAACGCGGTTTGAGCATGAACATCGTCAAAGTACCCGCCATGGGCGCAGTCTTTCGGATCGCGCCACCGTTAACGGCGACGGATGCGGAGATCACGCACGGGCTGGATATCTTGGGCGAAGCGCTGGAAGCGGCGGTGCGCCGATGAGGTCCACATCGCAAGTTCCATGTCGGCTGCCGTTTCGGCAAGGTCATGTGCGGCGCCGGAACCGGAGGGACCTGCCGGCACCTGCGGAGCTGCGAGACCGCGGATAATCCCTCAGGCTGACAGAACAGTCTAGCGCTCCTTGCGCCAAGGTCCGGCCGCTAACTTGGATGAAGACACCTCAAGGCCGGAAAATTCCCGGGAAAATGCGCCCCGCTGCTTCGGTTGCTGGACGCCCCACTGGCGCTTCTTCTTTGCGGTTAGACAAGAAACGTCCATTTCATCGGTGACCAGACCCATGAGTTTTGGCACCAGCCCCACATTCCACCCGACAATATCACAACACCGTCGGCTATCGAACCGTGAGCATGGATGCGTTCTGCGGGCGAGCGTGCAATTCCCTTAGTCATGTCAATCGTTTGATGTGCGATAACGGCGCAGTGCCGAACGGGATGTCCCGTTGCGCGCCTCGCGTGCGTAGCGCCTTGGGGAATGACCCGTCTCACGTTTGAACGCTGCCGCGAAGGCACTTTCCGAACTGTAGCCGACGTCTGATGCGATCCTCGCCAAAGCTGCGTCTGACGCCAAGAGCCGGTCCATGGCCAGCAACATGCGCCACTGGGTCAGGTATCCGAGCGGCGTTCGCCCTGTGATCTGCCGGAAGCGTTCGGCGAATATTGTTCGAGAAAGCCCGGCCTCGGCGGCCAGACCAGCCACCGTCCAGGATCGCGAAGGCTCGGCATGGATGGCAGCAACCGCACGCGAAATGTTGAGGTCTGAAAGTGCGGCAAGCCAACCGGTAACGCCGCTATGGTCCTGAGCGAGGAACACACGAAGCGCCTGCACAAGAATGAGGTGGGACAAATGTGCGATGGTCAATGCGCTGCCCGGTTCCGGCTCTTGCAACTCGCGCGCGATGCGGTTGAGCGCCCACGCCAGCACCTCTCCCCTTTCGCCCCCTTTGACGACCAGAATAGGGGGCAGGGACGGAAGAAGCATCTCGGCGGCTGGCCCCGAGAGCAGGAAACGGCTTCCGGCCATGAAAAACTCTCCACCGCCGCCATAGCTGGCCGTGCCACCATGTGCGACGGGCGCATAAATTTCATGGGCATCGGTTCCATGGCTGACGGAACGCGCTGACATAATGAACGGCAATCCATGTGGCAGGATCACGCAATCCCCGGCATCCAGCCACACCGGCTTACCACCGTCCACGGTGATCCAGCATCCACCCTTGATGACAGAGTTACACTTCAACCCGACATGGCGCTCGAACTGGATGGACCAATCGTCCGCCGCGTCAAATCCGGCCGCGACGCAATCGTGAGGCTGAAGCAGAGCGACAATTCCGGACAATGTATCCATGACGATCCGGACGATGGCTATAAAAAAGCGGATTTGCAAGCATAGAAAGTCCGAGCGGTTTGCGTAGATGGTCAAGTGTCAAATGAAAAAGGAAATACCATGATCCTGATCACTACCCCCACTGGTGATATCGGTGCCCGCGTTTTGTCGAACGTTCTGGGTGCAGGGGAAAAGGTCCGTGTTATCTTGCGCGATGCGTCAAAGCTCGACGCGGACACGCGAGGCCGGGTCGATATCGTCGAAGGCTCTCACGCCGACGGTGGCGCGATTGCACGGGCGCTCGAGGGAGTCTCGGCGGTGTTCTGGCTGCCGCCGGGATCAGTCCGTGCGAAGACCCCCGAAGACGCCTATGTCGACTTCTCACGCGCGTTTTGCACCGCGCTGCCCGGATCGTCAGTGAGCCATATCGTTGGCGTCTCGGCCCTCGGGCGCGGATGGCCCAAGCCCGCAGGCCTCGCCGCCGCAAGTATTGCCATGGACGATATGATCGCGGCCACCGGCCTAGCCTATCGCTCGCTTGCCTGTGCCTCACTCATGGACAATATCGCGCGTCAAATTGGTCTGATCCGCGAGCAGGGCGCATTTTACCAGCCAACGCCCGGCGATCTGAAACTTCCGCATGTCGCGAAGGCCGATGTCGCCGCGATCGCCTCTCGTTTGCTGATCGGACAAGACTGGGACAGCGCCGCGGAGGTTGCGCTTTGCGGACCAGAAGACCTGAGCTTTGAAGAGATGGCGAGGGTCCTGTCCGACGTGCTCGGCCGCGAGATCGCATTTCACGAGATGTCAGTGAAGGATTTCGGCGGCATGATGCGCGGCATGGGTGCGTCAGAGGGCATGGCGCAAGGCTATGTCGAGATGATGACCGCCAAGAACGAGGGGATTGACAACGCGGCGTGCCCCAAGGATCGCTCCGCGACGCCGACGACGTTCCGGACCTGGTGCGAGACAGAGCTTCTGCCTTCCATTCAGGCGCAATGATGCGCAGCGAGAGGCGTTTTCTTGTATTGCCGCTCTCTGTCAAAAGCGGCCCTTCCCCGACATTCGAAAGCGGTCGGTCGTGGCATGGACGGTCGCACCCGTCCATGCCTTAAACGGTGCCCAGATCAATGCGAAAGACTGTGCCGCCACCGGGCGCATCTCGGATCTCCACGCGGCCGCCATGTTGATCCATGACCTCCCGTACGAGGTTAAGGCCGAGGCCACTCCCGGTGGTGCGTGGTCGAAGGCGGTGAAAGGGCTCGAAGACGCGCTCACGCTCGGTGGGCGGTATTCCCGGGCCGTCATCCTCGACCTCGAAGGCCGTCCCAAGAACGCGGACGACAACATTGGTCCCGCCGTGATCGATGGCGTTCTGAACAAGGTTCATCAGCACGCGCTCCAGCGCTGCCGCGTCGCCGATGCAGGGTTCGTTGCCCAGAACATCAAGCGAGATGGAACCTCCGTTGGCGATGACGAGAGGTGCCATATCTCCGACAAGGCGTCGGCCAACCTCCGCAGGGTCGATTGCCTCGTCTTGGCGGTTGTTCTCAAGGCGGTGCAGGTCGAGAAGTTGTTCGGTCATGGTCGCGAGCCGTTGCACGTCCAGCGCCAAGGCCCGGACGGCCGTGCTGTCGGCCGCATCGACCTTGCTCGCCAGAATGGCGATGGGCGTGCGCAGTTCGTGCGAGGCCGACGCGATGAACCGCTGCTGGCGTTCGTATCCGTCGTCAAGGCGGCGCAGGGCGTCGTTCACCGCCCGCACAAGCGGCGCGATCTCTTGCGGGACATAGGCTTCGCTCAGACGGCGCCCTCGGCTGTCCGCGTTGATCCCCTCTGCCTCCCGCGCGATACGCGACACGCCTGCGAGCGATCGTCTGACAATCCAGGGTGTCACGACCAGCGAGGTCAGCGTCAGCAAGATGAAGATCGGCAGGATGATCGTGTTGGTCGCAAACACCACCATAAAACCCAGTTCCGACAGCGGACCATGTCCAAGGATGGTCAGGGTGCCTATGTCCGTATTCTCCCTCCGGATCACCGCTGCCAGATCGTGGGGCGCGACACGGTCACGCATCTGCGCATAAGACAGGTCGCTCAGGCGGCCCAGCAGAGACGCGTAATGTTCGGGCACCCTACCGAAGACCACGCTCGCCCCCCCGTCGTCCTCGGCCACGAACCAAAGGTCTGGCGCCTTGCCCCGCAGGTCGGCCAGATCCGGCGTCATCACGACGGTCAGGCCGCCTGCGGCATCGCGCTCCACCGCTTGCGCGATGATCGGGATGATCTGTTCATCGGTGTAGGGCCCGCCGCTGTCGACGCGGAGCGCGATTGCGATGAGGATGGCGAAGGAGACAAGAAGCGTGAGGAAGTGGAAGACCAGCGGATAGACGATCAGTGGTCGTTTGAGCGACGGCGACCGCGTCATGGGGCTTCGCGCAACAGGTAGCCGACCCCGCGAATGGCGTGGATCTCGATCCTCGCGCCAGCCGCGGTCAATCTCCGGCGCAGACGGGAGATATGAGAGTCGAGCGTGTTGGACTGGATTTCGTCGTCGAAGCCGAAAACCGCGTTCTCCAGTGCCTCCCGCTGCACGGTGCGCCCGCGACGCTTGATCAGCGCCGCAAGGACCCGCAATTCGCGCCGCGGCAGGTCGATCCTAGCGCCGTCCACCTCCACTTCCTCGTAGGCGAGGTCAAAAACGAGCGATCCGGCACGGATTGTCGCGCGGGCCAGTTTCGCAGGACGGCGAAAGACCGCCCGGATGCGGGCGAGCATCTCGTCGATGGAAAAGGGTTTGGTGAGGTAATCGTCCGCGCCGCCGTCAAGGCCCGCGACACGGTCATTCACGCCGTTGCGTGCGCTGAGCACGATGACGTGGATCCCAGGGTTGTCAGCCCGCAAAGAGGGCAGCAACGACAGGCCTTCGCCATCGGGCAAAGACCTGTCGAGCAGGACCAGATCGAACGTTCCAAGCTTGCTGGCTTCCCGTGCGGATTCCACTCCGTTCGCGTGATCCACGATGAACCGCTCACGTTCGAGGACCTTTCGCAACGATTCAGCAAGCCGAGGCTCGTCTTCGACCAAAAGGATCCTCATGTCGCCACCTCAAAATGCTTGGGTTTCTTCTTGGCTGGGGCCCTCTTGCCCGGCCTTTTCGGATGCGACTTAGGTCAGCCCGGGTCCGAACGGCAAGCAACAACTGTAAAAGCTCGAAAACATGCGGATTTCCTCCGATGGGCGGTTCCGGATCGGCTCATGAGGGCTGCTCGTGCCGGACGTGCGTGGGATCTTTCGTCAGAAGTTGTGCATGGGTCAGTCTCTTATGGCTCGTGCGGAACGACGCCGCTCGACCTTGAACAGGACGATAAGTGAGGCCGTCAGCAAGAGCGCCGCGTTGAAAGGGTGAAGCGCAAGAGCCCCAGAGCCGAACGATGCCAGCGCGAGTTGGAGCGCGTAGAGGAGGCCGATCACACCGGCCCACCATCCGAACCCTCTCAGACGCCGCACGATGAGGGAGCACCAGAGGAGCGTAAAGACCGGGATCGCAATGACGCCGCCAAATGCGCCGTGCAGGTCCCAAGGCAGCCCGGCAAAGAGCGCCTGCCCGGCCAGAAGGAACTGAACGGCGAGAAGTGCGGGCAGGCTGAATGCTGCGGCAATGAACGGAGCAGGCGTGCCGAGACGAAGCTCGGCGAGGGTGTCGTGGGTCGTTTTTGTCATGGTTCAGGCCGCCCTCTGATCGAGGATGGTCGGTGTCGCGATAAAGTCCTTCAGGGCGCAGACATAGCTTTCCTGGGCGGCTGCCAGTTCCGCAGACTTCAGCTTGTCGGCCCGGAACACCAGATGCGGAGAATGCCACGGCAGGCCGCAGCGCAGCGCTGTCGCCTTGAGCGGCGCCATGAGTTCATCCATCGTGAAGTGGTTCGCACCGTCGCGACCGTAGGCCGCAGGCGCATTGCCCGCCGTTGCGGCGATCATCAGCGGCGTGCCGGCCAGCCTGTCACCCTCTGTCGCGGCATGGATGTAGTACATACGCGTCAGCACGGCATCCTGCCAGGCCTTCAGAAGAGGGGGCGTCGAATACCACTGGATCGGAAACTGTAGAACGATCCGGTCGGCTTCCAGAAGCGCGCGCGCTTCGGCTTCGCCGTCGGCATGCATGTCGATAACGCCGCTCGGATAACGCGCCGACATGTCCACCACTTGCGCACCTGAGACATTGCGGGCGGCGGCTTGCAGGGCTGCATTGGCCTTCGATCTCCCGAGGTCGGGGTGAAAAAGCAGGATGAGAGTCTGGGTCATGGGAGCCTCCTTCGGCTTGGGAATGATCCGAAGATGGTTCAGCGTAAAAAATTCTTCCAATGGATATAAAAGATAACTTATTATTTGTTTTATGAATTTACGTGGCATCGACCTGAACCTTCTTGTCGTCCTTGATGCGCTGCTTGACGAGGCGCATGTCAGCCGTGCCGCGCATCGCCTGAACATGTCGCAACCTGCCGTCTCGAGCGCCCTGCAAAGATGCCGGGACCTGTTCGGTGATCCCTTGCTCGAGCGTGGGCGCGGCGGCATGACCCGCACGGTCTTGGCACAGACACTGCGCGCGCCGTTGCGGTCCATCCTGTCGGAGGTGGATGCTCTGATCGATCGCGGAGAGGTGCCATTGGACCGGATCGAACGCGTGGTCCGCATCACTGCAGCCGACGATCCTGCCACCCTGCTGGCGTGCCCCTTGATCGAGGATATCTCAAGGACTGCGCCGGGCGTCACCATCGTGTTCAAGCCTTGGCAGGGCCAAGAGGCCGTGACGCGCGAAATTCTGGACGGGGCGACCGACATCGCCATCGCTGTCCTGGATCGCGAGATCGAGAACATCGAGATTCGAAAGTTGATCGACGTCGACTACGTGGTTGCCATGCGACGCGATCATCCTGCCGCTGCCGGGTTCACCATAGATGCCTGGCTGGCCTGGCCGCATGTCGTCGTATCTGGTCAGGGCGATCTCCGGACTCCGCTTGACGCGCAATTGGCGGCCTCCGGGCGGCGACGCCGCGTCGGTCTTACCGTTCCCTCCTTCCAGCTTGTGCCGAGGGTGCTGGCACAGACCAATCTGATCGCCATGCTTCCCCGGCAGAGCGTGGCAACGAAGGTCGAATTCGATCTCGTGTTTCACCAACCGCCGGTTTCGGTCGATGGTTTTCCTTTGCACATTGCCTGGCACGCCCGGCAGAACCGCGACACTGCCGTCCAACATGTTGTAGAGGTCATTCGCGCCGTGTTTCGAGAAACAGGCGTATGATTTTCAGCCACGCGCCCGCCATGGCGCGCCAACCGTTCATGGGTCGAGGTCATCTCCGGACGCGAGCGGACGAGTGCCGGAGCGGTTAACCGTTGAATCGCTCGGGAAGACGCTGTTCCTTGAACGCTGCATCAATCCAGTCGATGAAGGCGCGTGTCTTGGCCGGAAGAAAGCTCCGCGAGGCGTAGTACACCGAAATCCCGCCGTCGTCCGCGTACCAGTCCGGGAGAAGGCGGATCAGGCGACCGTCCTCGAGGTCCGACAAGACCTCGGCCACTGCGAGGAGGGCGATGCCAAGCCCTAGTTTTGCTGCCTCGCGGATCGCGCTTGGTTCGTTCACGACGACAGTTTCGTTAAGCGCTGCCTCCATCTCTTGTCCGGCTCTGTTGCGCATGATCAAGTGCCGGATACGACCAGTTCGCAGGACACGCATCGCAATTCCGTCGAATTCGGCAAGCCCGGCCGGATCGGTCGGACCGCTTCGGCCCGCCATATAGGCTGGCGAGGCGACAGCGACGACGTGGAGCGGCGCGAGCCTGCGGGCGACCGTCCCCGGCGCGCGTTCAATCGCGCCGCCGATGGCGGCGTCGTACCCTTCCGTGACCAGATCGACGACGCGGTTCTCGAAATGCCATTCGGCCCGGATCAGAGGATATTGCGCAAGAAAGCCGGGCAGGAGCGGCAACACATGCGCCAGCCCGAACGAGGGTGGCATGCTGAGCTTGAGCGTACCAGCGGGCGTCGGTCCCTGCGCGGTGACCGCTGAAATGGCGCCTTGAAGCCTGTCGAGCGGTTCTCCCACCGAGGCGAGAAAGCTTTCGCCCGCCTCGGTGAGCCTCAGTCCGCGCGTCGAACGGTGGAACAGCCGGACGCCCAGATTACGCTCCAGCATGGCGACGCTGCGGCTGACCGCGGCTGGCGTCAGGGCAAGTATGCGGGCAGCCCCGGAAAAGCTGCCGCACTCTGCGCTTCGTACAAACGCTTCAAGATTCGAAAGAGTTTCCATACTCCCAGTTTCAACGATTCGTTGAAAGAAATGCAAGCCGATCGCGACTAACGCAGACGGCCCACAACGAAGATATTCCCGTCACTCGCCACGCAATGAGCCGCGAAAACGGAAATCACCCAAACCGAGGTCGCCTGACCAAAGCCAATTCGCGACATCCCGCACTTGGTCCGGTCGCCCTTCGGGTAACGAAAGGAGCTCAACCATGCCTTCCACTCGTCAACCGCGCCTGACGCTCAATCGTCGTGACGCCCTGTTCGCGGGCTCCGCACTCACCGCGAGCGCCGGCCTTCAACTGGGCGCCGCTCATGCCGCCGAACCCACACCTCTCGACCTGCCATCAGGAGACCTTTCCATGGGCTACATTACCACCGACGATCACGTGCAGATTTTCTACAAGGATTGGGGCCCGCGCGACGCCCAGCCGATCGTCTTTCATCACGGTTGGCCGCTCAGCTCCGACGACTGGGACGCGCAGATGCTGTTCTTTCTCTCTAAGGGCTACCGGGTGGTGGCACATGACCGGCGCGGACATGGCCGTTCGGAGCAGGTCGACAGCGGCCACGACATCGACCACTACGCCGCAGACGCCTTTGCCGTGGCCGAGGCGCTGGACCTGCGCAACGCAGTGCACATCGGCCATTCCACCGGCGGCGGCGAGGTCGCGCGCTACGTGGCGCGACACGGTGGACCGGCTGGCCGAGTGGCCAAGGCCGTTCTCGTTGCCGCCATCCCGCCGCTGATGCTGCAGACCGAGACCAATCCTGAGGGCACGCCGATGGAGGTTTTCGACGGTTTCCGCGCGGCCCTCGCCGGAAATCGCGCGCAATTCTTCCGCGACGTGCCCGCCGGTCCGTTTTACGGGTTCAACCGCGAGGGTGCGACGGTCCACGAGGGCGTCATTCAGAACTGGTGGCGGCAGGGCATGATGGGCAGCGCCAAGGCGCATTACGACGGCATCAAGGCCTTCTCGGAGACCGATCAGACAGAGGACCTGAAGGCGATGACCGTGCCGACGCTCGTCCTGCATGGCGAGGATGATCAGGTGGTTCCGATTGCGGCCTCGGCTGAAAAGGCGGTCAAACTGCTGCCCAATGGCACGCTCAAGACCTATCCGGGGTTCTCGCACGGCATGCTGACGGTCAACGCCGACGTGCTGAACGCCGACCTGCTGGCTTTCATCACGGGCTAGGCGACTGGCGGCGCGGCGTCGACGCCGCGCCTTCACCCCCTTTTTGCAACCGGCAAACATCTTCGCCCTCAAAGGAAATGATCCATGTCCAACCGAAACGCCATCTTCCCCGAAAACCGACACGCGCTTTACGAGGCACACGGCTATTCCGCTGCCGTTCGCTCCGGCGATCACTTGTTCGTCTCCGGGCAGGTCGGCAGCCTTCCTGACGGCTCGCCCGAGCCCAACTTCGCGAAGCAGGTTAACCTTGCGTTCCGAAACCTCGACGCCGTGCTGACGGCGGCGGGGGCAAGCTTCGACGACATCATCGACGTGACCACATTCCACACCGACCCTGACACGCAGTTCGATGCGATCATGCCGGTGAAGAACCGCTACTTCCCGGCGGCTCCCCACCCGACCTGGACGGCGGTCGGGGTGAATTGGCTCGCCGGTTTCGATTTCGAGATCAAGGTCATCGCTCGCATTCCCGGCCAAGCCTGACGCCGGCTGATCGGCCATGAAGTGCCCGAGACGAGGCACTTACCCTAGGGACAAACCCGGTCAAAACCAAGAAAGGAAACCCAATATGACAACCACCCCTGCGCAAATCCGCTACAGATCCCGACAGATCGGCGATGTCGACGTGTTCTATCGCGAGGCAGGCCCAGCCGATGCCCCGGTGATCCTGCTTCTGCACGGGTTCCCGACGGCCAGCCACATGTTTCGCGACCTGATGCCGCTTCTGGCGGATCGCTATCGGCTCATTGCCCCCGATCTGCCTGGCTTCGGGCAGACCAAGGCACCGCCGCGCGGGACGTTCACCTACACCTTCGACCGGCTCGCCGATGTGATCGGCGGGTTCACGGAAGCCCTGTCGCTCGATCGATACGCGCTCTACATCTTCGATTATGGCGCGCCGGTAGGTTTACGCCTCGCGATGCGTCACCCGGAACGGGTCTCTGCGATCATCAGCCAGAACGGCAATGCCTACACCGACGGGTTCAGCGACCAGTGGGGACCGTGGGAGGCCTATTGGCGTGACGGGAGTGACACCAACCGCGAAGCCTGCCGCCCTTCGCTATCCCCCGACACGATCAGGAACTGGCAATACGGCACCGGAGCCGATCCCGAGCGTCTTGCGCCCGATGGATACGAACTCGACATCGCTTACATGGCGCGGCCCGACGCAGAGGAAATCCAGCTCGACCTGATCCGCGATTACCGCACCAACGTGGCGCTCTATCCGGATTTCCACACGTATTTCCGTCAGCACCGTCCACCATTGCTGGCCACTTGGGGGCGCCATGATCCGGCTTTCATTCCTGCGGGCGCAAGAGCCTACAGGCGTGATCTGCCGGACGCCGAGGTGCATCTGCTGGATGCGGGACATTTTGCGTTGGAGACGCACGCTGCCGAAATCGCAGCGCTGATACGTGAGTTCCTCGGTCGCGTTCTGTCGGTAGGAAATCAAGACACCGATGCGCTCTCAATGTCCGGAAACTGAATAGCGGAGTGAAAAGCCATCTGGGCCTGCTTTCTGGAGGATCGGACACACCCACCAGGCGGACAACGACCTTTGCCCACTTCAGACCCCGCGCACTTACCGCCGTTCGCCTGTCTTCGTTCGGGGCAGGGTGGCAGGTCATCCGTCGTGTGCGTATGGTGTACACTGCTGGTGAGTCGTAAAAGATGGCGGGCCCGAGGAGACCTATGAATGCCTAGAAACGCAGCCGCCGCGGCAGCGCGTCTATCTTGTGCCCCTATGATGGACTGGACGGATCGGCATTGCCGTTACCTGCACCGGCTGCTCAGTCGGCAGACATTGCTGTATACTGAAATGGTCACCGCGCCTGCTTTGGTGCGGGGGGGGGCGGTGCATTTGTTGGAGCATAGTCCCGAGGAATATCCGGTTGCTTTGCAACTGGGGGGATCGGACCCGGCGGAGTTGGCGCAGGCGGCGCGGATGGGGGCGCAGGCGGGCTATGCGGAGATCAACCTCAATTGTGGGTGCCCGTCGGATCGGGTGCAATCGGGGCGGTTCGGGGCGATCCTGATGACGGAACCGGCCCTTGTGGCCGCCTGTTGCGTGGCCATGCGCGAGGCGCAACCTGTTGAAGTCACAGTGAAATGTCGGATCGGGGTGGATGATCAAAACCCAGAGGAGGTGTTGCCGGAGTTTCTGGCACATATCGTTGCGGCGGGTGTGCAGCGGGTTCAAATCCATGCGCGCAAAGCGTGGCTCGACGGTCTGAGCCCCAAGGAAAACCGCGATATTCCACCCTTGGATTACGATCTGGTGCAACGGATGAAGATGCTTTTTCCCAATCTGCACATCTCGATCAACGGGGGAATTACATCGCTGGATCAAGCGGTTAGCCTGCTTGACCAGGGGCTTGACGGTGTTATGGTGGGGCGGGCCGCCTATCAGCAGCCTGCGGATATTCTGTGTGCGGCGGATCGGCGGATTTTTGGCGCCTCTGGTCCAGACACCACACCAGAGGGTGCCGTGCACGCCATGCTCCCCTATATCGAGGCGCATCTCGCAAGCGGTGGGCGGTTGAACCAGATCACCCGGCATATGTTGGGGCTGTTCGCGGGAAAACCGGGCGCGCGGGCGTGGCGGCGGCACTTGTCAGAAGGTGCTTCGCGGCCCGGCGCGGGGCCGGAAATGGTCGAGCGGGCCTTGGCCGAGGTTACAGACCTTACAGAGTCTCCCCTGATTTTGTAAGGTCCTGCGGCATGCGCAGGCTAAGCCGCGCGCCACGACGCAAAGCGCGGGTCACAGGCGCGAGTGCCGTGCCGAGCAACCGGCTCCATTGCCAATAGAGCGGCGTGTCGAGCGGGCAATCGGCGCGCAGAAGGTGGAGTGTGCCGCGCGCCAGGTCGTCGCTCAAGAGCGCCTCGGGGGCCATGCCCCAGCCCATGCCAAGACGGGCTGCGGTGACGAACCCCTCGGACGAGGGAAGCCGGTGACAGGGGGGGCTGAGCGTGACGCCGGTTGCCTGTGTGATCCAGCGATGTTGCAACTGATCGTGGCTGTTGAATTGCAACATGGGCGCTACACCAAGACGGCCCGGCGTGATCCCGTCCGCGAAATGGCGGGCAATGAAATCGGGGCTGGCGACGGCCTGATAGCGCAGCAGCCCGAGTGCGATGACATCGCAGCCGGGCAGGGGGCTGGCACGGGTGGTGAGCGCGCCCAGAACCTCGCCGCGCAAGAGCCGGTCATGCGAGACATCCTGATCGTCGATCACCAGATCAAAGAGGTGATCGGGCAGGCTGGCTAAAGCCTGCGGCAGCCATGTGGCGAGGCTGTCGGCATTGACGGCCAACCGCAGCCGGGTTTGCGGTGCGGGGGCAAGACCTGTGAGGTCCTCGCGAAGGCGCGCCTCGAGCAGGGCAATCTGATCGGCATGGGCGGCAAGGCGTTGGCCGGCCGGCGTGGCAGTGCAGGGTGTGGTGCGATGGACAAGCTGCGCGCCGACGCGGGTTTCCAGCGACTTGAGCCGCTGAGAGATGGCCGATTGTGTGAGGCCGAGGGCCTGTGCTGCGCCCTCGAAACTGCCGGTTTGCAGAATGGCCGAGAGCGTGACGAGATGATCAGGCGGCAAGGGCATTAGATACTCTTATCTTAAATTAGCATATTGAATTTGAGTAATGCCCGCCGCACCGCTAGGCAAGCCCCTGCGACAGACGCGGATTTGCGTATTTGAAGACCGGGGAAAGGGTAGGCGGATGCAGGCGGGATTGGCGGGATTTGCGCTTGGGTTAAGTTTGATCATGGCCATTGGGGCGCAGAATGCCTTTGTGCTGCGGCAGGGGTTGCGG
Organism: Roseovarius mucosus; assembly: GCF_002080415.1. Taxonomy (NCBI): domain Bacteria; kingdom Pseudomonadati; phylum Pseudomonadota; class Alphaproteobacteria; order Rhodobacterales; family Roseobacteraceae; genus Roseovarius; species Roseovarius mucosus. Next base: position 3,447,961 of record NZ_CP020474.1, read on the forward strand.
CGCGCGCATGTGCTGGCGGTGGTTCTGGTCTGCGCCATTTCCGATGCCATTCTGGTGACGGCGGGTGTGACCGGCTTTGGTGTTCTGGCCGAGGCGGTGCCGGGGCTGGAGCGGATCATGCGCTTTGGCGGTGCTGCGTTTTTGCTGGCGTATGGCGCGCGCAGTTTTCTGGCCGCGTGGCGCGGCGCGGCGGCGCTGGAGGCGGGCGAGGGGGCAGGCAGTTTGCGACGCGCTGTCCTGACCTGTCTGGCGCTGACATGGCTTAATCCGCATGTGTATCTGGATACGGTGGTTTTGCTGGGGTCCATATCGACGCAATATGAGAACCGGTTTGCCTTTGGTCTGGGCGCGGTCTGTGCGAGTTTTGTTTTCTTCTTTTCACTGGGCTATGGCGCGCGCCTTCTTGCGCCGCTCTTTCGGCGGCCCGCCAGTTGGCGGGTGCTGGATGCCGGGGTGGGCTGTGTGATGTGGGCCATCGCATTTGGCCTGTTGCGAGGCTAAGCCATGCGTGAGGCGGCAGGGTGTGTTGCGCTACGCGCATGGATAAACGCCAAGCCAGTCTCGACAGGCGGCCAGAGGCATGAATTAATGCAAGCATGAGCGCGCAAGAGGCAAGCAGAGCAGAAAGCACGGCACGGCCGGGCTGGGGCATCTTTTGGATGGTGGTGACCGGCATCCTCTTTGTGGGGGTGACCGCGCTGGTCAAGGTGCTGGGCACGCGCGTGCCAGCACCACAGGCGGCCTTTTTGCGCTATGCCATGGGGCTGGTGTTTCTTCTTCCGATGCTGGGATCGCTTTGGCGGCTGCGGTTGGCGCGTGGGACCTGGGGATTTTTTGCCGCGCGCGGGGTCGTGCATACGGTGGGCGTGGCGCTGTGGTTCTATGCCATGGCGCGGATTCCCATCGCCGATGTGACCGCGATGAATTATCTGGCCCCCATCTATGTCACCCTTGGGGCGGGGCTGTTCTTGGGCGAGCGTTTGGCGTTGCGGCGGGTGCTGGCGGTGGGTGTTGCGCTGATCGGTGCGTTGATCATCCTGCGGCCCGGATTTCGCGAAGTGGGGCCGGGGCATCTGGCGATGATCTTTGCCGCCATCTTCTTTGGCGCGTCCTATCTGATTGCCAAGGTGGTGTCGGGGCGCAGCAGCCCCGGCGTGGTGGTGGCGATGCTGTCGATCACGGTCACGCTTGGTCTGGCCCCTTTGGCGGCGGCGGTCTGGGTCACGCCAACGCCATGGGAGTTGGCGATCCTCTTTGCGGTGGCCACCTTGGCCACGGCGGGGCATTACACCATGACGCTGGCGTTTCGAGCCGCCCCTCTGGCGGTGACGCAGCCGGTGACCTTTCTGCAACTCGTCTGGGCGGTGCTTTTGGGGGCACTGGTGTTTGGCGAGGGGGTGGATGTGTTCGTGGTTCTGGGCGGCATGGTGATTGTGGGCGCGGTCAGCTTTATCAGCTGGCGCGAGGCGGTGCTGAAGCGGCGGATCACACCGACGGTTTCGGCGACCAAGGTCTGAGGGGGCACCCGCCTAGGCGCGCGGATCAAGCAGCTTGGCCAAGATGCGGTTGCGGGTGATCTGACCCAAGAGCTGGCCATTCTCGATCACGCCAACGGGGCGGTCATGGCCTTGGGCGCTTTCCATCACGTCCTGAATGCTGGCGTTGGGGCCAACGCAGGTGTCGGGCGTGCCGCTGGCCGGTTCCATCACATCGCGGGCACAGAGTACGCCCAGAGGGTTCATATGGGCCACGAATTCGGCCACATAGTCGGTGGCGGGATTGGTAAAGATATCCTGCGGCGTGCCGCATTGCACGATGCGCCCGCCCTCCATGATGGCGATACGGTCGCCCAGTTTGAACGCCTCATCCAGATCATGGCTGACAAAGATGATGGTGCGGCCAAGGGTTTTTTGCAGGTCGATGAGTTCGTCTTGCAGGTGGTTGCGGATCAGCGGATCGAGGGCCGAAAACGGCTCGTCCATCAGAAGGATCGGGGCATCGGTGGCAAAGGCGCGGGCCAAGCCCACGCGCTGTTGCATGCCGCCCGACAGCTCGCCCACCCGGCGCTCGGCCCAGTCTGAGAGGTTGACGAGGGCCAGTTGCCGGTCGACGCGGGCGGCGCGCTCGGGCTTGGGCATGCCTGCAAGTTCAAGGCCGAGGCCCACGTTCTCGCGCACAGAGCGCCAGGGTAGGAGGCCGAATTGCTGGAACACCATGGCGATATGATGCTGGCGCAATCGGCGCAGGGTGGCGGGGGTGGCGTTGGTGACATCGACCATGCCGCTGCCGTCGTGGATTTCGACCGTGCCGCGCACCACCGGGTTGAGGCCGTTGACGGCGCGCAGGAGGGTGGATTTGCCCGATCCCGAGAGGCCCATCAGCACGAGGATTTCGCCCGGCGCAACCGCGAGGTCGCAATCATGCACGCCGAGAACCTGACTGGTTTTCTGCTGGATCTCTGGCCGGGTCATGCCCTGATCCATCAAGGGCAGGGCGGTTTCGGGCGCATCGCCAAAGACGATAGAGACCTTGTTGAAATTGACGATTGTATCGGTCACTTGCGCCCCTCCATCCGCAGCATGCGGTCAAGGACGATGGCCACGACAACGATCATCAGCCCGGATTCAAAGCCAAGCGCGATGTTGACGGTATTGATCGCGCGCAGCACCGGCACGCCGAGGCCATCCGCGCCCACCAGCGCGCCGATCACCACCATGGACAGCGACAGCATGATGGTCTGGTTAAGCCCCGCCATGATCTGCGGCAGGGCGTAGGGGAGTTCCACCTTCCAGAGCGTCTGGCGATTGGTGGCGCCAAAGGCCTGTGCCGCCTCTAGCAGCGGCTGGGGCGTGTTGGAAATGCCCAGATGCGTCAGGCGAATGGGGGCGGGGACGACAAAGATCACCGTGGCGATCAGCCCCGGCACCATGCCGATGCCGAAAAACACAATCGCAGGAATGAGATAGACAAAGGGCGGCAGCGTCTGCATGAGGTCGAGCACAGGGCGCATCCCGTCATAGAGCCGGGGGCGGTGCGCGGCGGCGATGCCAAGGGGCACGCCAAGCGCCATGCAGAACACGCAGGACGAGATGACGAGCGTCAGGCTTTCGGTGGTTTCTTCCCAATAGCCTTGGTTGAGGATGAAGAGAAAGCCCAAGAGCACGAACAGGCAGGTTTTCCAACTGCGCTGCAAGACCCATGTCAGGGCGACAAAGACGCCGATGATGACCATGGGATGCGGGGTTTGCAGCACCCAGAGAAAGGCGTCGATCAGCCCCTCCATAAGCACCGACAGCATGTCGAAAAAGCCCGCCGCATTGTCCTGAAGCCAGAGGAAAAAGCCTTCGGCCCATTTCCCCACCGGGATTTTGTGATCGCTCAGCCAGTCCATCAGTTCGCCTTGTTCAGTGGAACCCAGTTTGCTTGTTTTTCATACAGGATAGCCGCATGTTCGATCATGACGCGAACAATCTTGGATTTGAGATCGGCACCCTGCCGGATGGTGCCGGTGGTCGTCATGGCATCGGTGCAGGTCTCGAGTAACACAAGCTCGCCGTCGCGGAGCCGGTTTCGCAAATGATCGTTGACCCAAACCGACGTCGTCTGAGTTGCCCCGGGCCTGCGGTAATTCTGCATTCGTCGTCGCAGATTAACCGTTTCGCCGACATAGACGGATCGGCTCACCGGCAATCTTATGCGGTAGAGTCCAGCGCGTGCAGGCAGGTGCGGAAAGTGCAGAGACTCATCTAGAAACTGAATTTCGCCCACGCTTTGCCAAAAAAATTCGATGTTGATGCATGTAGGCGCGACAGCTTGGATAGTTGCGCCCGGCGGCTCCGCCGGGCAGCCCCCGACCGCCCCCCCGGGCGGGGGCTTCTCCCCCACCCGCGGTCGGGGGCTGCCCTCAGGCTTTTCCAACGACGCCTCGGGATAATTGCCGATTGCTCCCCTTGATGGCTTGATCCTACGAATAAGGCCTTCTTCGGCAAGCAAGCGGCAGCGTGCATTAACCTGTTGATGGCGCAATCCTGTCCCCGGGATCCTACGCTTGATTTCCGCGTCTGTGATCCCGGGCTGGTCCTTGATCAGGGCGAGGATGTCATCCCTGAGCGCCATGCTCAGAGGCCGAGCGCCGCTTTTACGGCGGCCATGGCATCGCCGCCGTCTTTGGTGGTCACACCGTCAAGCCAGGGGCCGATGGCATCCGGATTGGCCTTGAGCCAGCTGCTTGCCGCGTCTTCGGGTTTGGCCCCGTCATTCAGGATCGCGCCCATGATCTCGTTCTCCATGGCCAGCGAGAATTCGAGGTTTTCCAGCAGCTTGCCCACATTGGGGCATTCCGCGACATAGCCTGCGCGGGTATTGGTATAAATCGTGGCCCCGCCCAGATCAGGGCCGAACCAGTCATCGCCGCCGGTCAGATAGGTCAGGTCGTGATTGGCGTTCATCGGATGCGGTTCCCAGCCGAGGAACACGATGGGCTCTTCGCGGCGATCCGCGCGGCTGACCTGCGCCAGCATCCCCTGTTCCGAGCTTTCCTTGACCTCGAACCCCTTGAGGCCAAAGGCGTCCGCCTCGATCATATCGAGGATCAGACGGTTTCCGTCATTGCCGGGCTCGATGCCATAAATCGTGGACTCAATCGCATCGGCATGCTGTGCAATCGTTTCAAACGAGTTGATGCCAAGCGCGGCCCCGGCGGCATTGGTGGCCAGCGTGTATTTTGCACCGACGAGGTTGGCACGAACCGTGTCAACGGTGCCAGCCTCGCGGTAGGGGGCAATATCTGCCTCCATGGTGGGCATCCAGTTGCCCAGAAACACGTCGATATCGCCCTTGGCGAGCGACGTATAGGTCACGGGCACCGAGAGCACCTTGGCTTCTGTCTCATAGCCCAGCGCCTCGAGCACAAGAGAGGTGGCGGCGGTGGTGGCAGTGATGTCGGTCCAGCCGACATCGGCGAAGGTCACGCTGTCACAATTGGCCATGGCCGGTCCGGTGGCGGCGGTGGCAAGGGCGATAGCGGTCAAGGTTGTCTTGAAGCTCATGTGATATTTCTCCCATGGTTGATTATTCCGGGGCAGGGCCCGGTTTGGCAAAGGCCCGAGGATAGGCTACCCCGGGCCTTGCAGTTAGGTCAGGCGGGATGGATCAGGCCATCCACCAGCGCTCGATAAAGCGCATGCCGTCCACATCCCAATTCGCCCCGAGCGTGTCGGAATGCGCAATCTTGTTGGAATTGCCAAAGACGTAATTGGCAAACATCGGCACGATCTGACCGCCATCGTCGCTACAGATCGCCTGCATCTCGAAATACATTTCGCGACGCTTGTCCTCGTCCAGCTCCGAGCGGGCCTTGAGCATCAGCTCGTCAAAGCGGTCGTTGCACCAGAAGGTATCGTTCCACGCCGCGCCGCATTTATAGGCGGTGGCGAACATCTGATCTTCGACCGGGCGACCCGACCAGTAAACGGCGGAGAAGGGCTTTTTCATCCAGACATCCGACCAGTAGCCGTCGTTCGCCTCGCGCACCGGGGTCAGGGTGATGCCCGCCTGTGCTGCCGAACTCTGATAGAGGACCGCCGCATCGACCGCGCCACCAAAGGCTGCGTCCGCCGCCGACAGTTTGACCTCAAGGCTGTCAAGACCCGCCTGCTTGAGGTGGAATTTGGCCTTGTCGGGATCAAAGCTCTTTTGCTCAAGCTCGGTGTTGAAAAAGCGCTGCCCGCGACCGATGGGGTGGTCATTGCCGATCGAGCCATAGCCGAACAAGATCTTGTCCACGAGTTCCTGACGGTTGATGCCGTATTTCAGGGCAAGGCGCACGTCGGGGTTGTTGTAGGGCTCTGCCCGGGTGTCCATGGCAAAGGTGAAATGCTGCGTGCCTGCGACCGAATTGATCTGGATGTTGGGGTTGCGCGCCAGAAGACCCACGGTTTTGAGGTCGAGCCGGTCGACCACATCCACATCGCCCGAGACAAGCGCCGTGGTGCGCGCGTTCTGGTCAACAATGGCCAGCACTTCGGCGGTATCGAACCATGCCACATCGCTGCGCCAGTGGTTCGGATTGCGTTCGAGCGCATAGGACACGCCGGGATTGAAATCCTTGAGCACATAGCTGCCGCAGCCATCGCCGCCATCCAAGGTGAAGACAACGATGTCATCGCCTTCGGTCGTGATATCGGTGACCGGGGCCACCAGCGGGCCTGCGGCCGAGGTCGAATTTTCGCCGCGGTGGAAATTGATCGAATTGACCACATCCGCCGCTGTCAGGCTTTTGCCGGAATGGAAGGCCACGCCCGAGCGCAGCTTGAAGCGCCATACCGACGCATCTGCCGAGGCTTCCCAGCTTTCGGCGACTTCGGGGATGAGCGAGCCATCGGCGGCCACTTCGGTCAGGCGGCCATGAATGGCAAAGCCGAGCGAGGTGGTAAAGCTGTTGGACCAGGTGCCCGGATCGAGGGTGTCGGTGGTCTGGCCATGGCCGATGGCCGCGCGCAGATGCCCGCCGCGCGACGGCGCGGCCTTGGCCCGCAGAGGCAGGCCCGCAATAAGGGCTGCCCCGGCCGTGGTGGCCATGAAACCGCGTCGGTTGATGCGGCCGGAATTAAGGATGGTCATGTTGGTCTTCTCCCTTTGGTTTGCTTTTCCGAACCGGCCTTTTGTTCTCTGGAGTGACCTCGCGAGATCGCGCGGCCCCCTGCCGCGTGGCGGTCGGTTTATACCTGCCAAGGCTAATATGACGCTGTGATGAAATACAACGTCATTTTGGCAGGGGGGCAGTGTTGTGATGCAGTCCCTCGTGTTTTTTATTGATTGACGCGTCAATTAAACACGATTAGGCCAGTCTGGCAACAGGTCTTTGGAGGGGGGGCATGCCGAAAATCGGGATGGAGCCGATCCGGCGCACGGCGCTGGTAGAGGCCACGATTTCTGAGATCGGCGCGCATGGCAGCCTTGATGTGACCGTGGCGCAGATCGCCCGGCGCGCTGGCATGTCGAGCGCGCTGGCGCATCATTATTTCGGGTCCAAGGAACAGATGTTCGTGGCCGCGATGCGCCATATCCTGACGCTTTACGGGGCCGAGGTGCGCGGTGCGCTGATCATGGCCAAAAGCCCGCGGGAGCGGATCGAGGCCATCATCCGCGCCAGTTTCACCCCCGCGCAGTTTCGCGGCGAAATGGTCTCGGCCTGGCTTAATTTCTATGTGCAGGCGCAGCGCTCGGAGGAGGCGCGGCGGTTGCTGCATATCTATCAGCGGCGGTTGCGGTCGAACCTGCATCACGCCTTTCGCGCCTTGGCCCCCGATGAGGCGCGCACGCTCACGCGCGGCCTCGCGGCGATGATTGACGGGCTTTATATCCGTCAGGCGCTGCGCGAAGGGCCGATGCAACCCGGCCTCGCGATTGATGTGCTGCTGCATTACCTCGACACCAGCCTACCCCAGAAGGACAAAGAATGACCGCGCCCAATATCTTGATTTTCATGGTTGATCAGCTCAACGGCACCCTCTTTCCCGATGGTCCCGCCCCGTGGCTGCACGCCCCCAATCTCAAGGCGCTGGCGGCGCGGTCGACGCGGTTTGCCAATGCCTATACTGCCTCGCCCCTGTGCGCGCCGGGACGGGCCAGCTTCATGTCGGGTCTTTTGCCGTCGCGGTCCCGCGTTTATGACAATGCCGCCGAATTTGCCGCCGATATTCCCACCTTTGCGCATCACCTGCGCCGGGCGGGCTATCAGACCTGCCTCAGCGGCAAGATGCATTTCGTGGGCCCCGATCAGTTGCACGGGTTCGAGGAACGGCTGACGACCGATATCTACCCCGCCGATTTCGGCTGGACCCCGGATTATCGCAAGCCGGGCGAGCGGATCGACTGGTGGTATCACAATATGGGGTCGGTGACGGGCGCGGGTGTCGCGGAAATCTCGAACCAGATGGAATATGATGACGAGGTGGCGCATAACGCGCGCGCCAAGGTTTATGATCTGGCGCGGGGGCTGGATGCGCGGCCTTGGTGTTTGACGGTCAGTTTCACCCATCCGCATGATCCCTATGTGGCGCGCAAGAAATACTGGGACCTCTACGAAGACTGCGACCATCTGCTGCCCGACGTGCCCGCGATGGACTATGCCGATCACGATGCCCATGCGCGGCGGATTTTCGACGCCAACGACTGGCGCAACTTCGACATCTCGCAAGAGGATATCCGCCGCTCGCGCCGGGCCTATTTCGCCAATATCTCGTATCTCGACGACAAGATTGGCGAGATTCTCGAGGCGCTAGAGAGCACACGGCAAGAGGCGATCATCCTCTTTGTGTCGGATCATGGCGATATGCTGGGCGAGCGTGGGCTGTGGTTCAAGATGTGTTTCTACGAGGGTTCTGCCCGCGTGCCGCTGATGATTTCCGCGCCCGGCATGGCACCGGGGCTGATCACCGATCCGGTCAGCAATATCGACGTTTGCCCGACGCTTTGCGAACTGGCGGGGGCGGATATGTCTGAGGTGGCCCCTTGGACCGAAGGGCAATCGCTGGTCTATCTTGGGCAGGGCGGCAGGCGCGAGGCCCCTGTTGCGATGGAATATGCCGCCGAGGCGTCACAAGCGCCGCTGGTGTCGCTGCGCTATGGCAAGTGGAAATATAACCGCTGCGCGCTTGATCCCGATCAGCTATTCGATCTGGAGGCAGATCCGCATGAGTTGACCAATCTGGCCGATGATCCGGCCCATTCCGGGACATTGGCACAGTTGCAGGCCAAGGCCGAGGCCCGCTGGGATTTGGCGGCCTTTGACGCCGCCGTGCGCGAAAGTCAGGCGCGGCGCTGGGTGGTCTACGAGGCGCTGCGCAAGGGCGGCTATTACCCTTGGGATTACCAGCCCCTGCAAAAGGCGTCCGAGCGGTACATGCGCAATCACATGGACCTCAACGTGCTGGAGGAAAGCAAACGCTTTCCGCGGGGCGAGTGATGCGTTCATCCTTCTGTAAATACTCGATTTCTGCCGGTTTCGGCGGAGATTGCGCGCAAGGAAAGAGAGACTGATGCAAGCCGATTATGTCATCGTGGGCGCAGGCAGCGCGGGCTGTGCCATGGCCTATCGTCTGGCCGAGGCCGGGAAATCCGTGCTGGTGATCGAGCATGGCGGCACGGATGCTGGCCCCTTTATCCAGATGCCCGGCGCGCTGAGTTACCCGATGAACATGAAGCGCTATGACTGGGGCTATCTGAGCGAGCCCGAGCCGCATTTGGGCAATCGTCGTCTGGTCTGTCCGCGTGGCAAGGTGATTGGTGGCTCCAGCAGCATCAATGGCATGGTCTATGTGCGCGGCCATGCGCGTGATTACGACCACTGGCGCGATCAAGGCTGCGATGGCTGGGGCTATGCCGATGTGCTGCCCTATTTCAAGCGGATGGAGAACTGGCACGACGGCGGGCATGGCGGCGATGCGGGGTGGCGCGGCACGGATGGCCCGCTGCATGTCAGCCGGGGGCGGCGCGATAATCCGCTGGTGCGCGCCTTTGTCGAGGCGGGCAAGCAAGCGGGCTATCCCGAGACGCATGACTACAACGGCCACCAGCAAGAGGGGTTCGGCCCCTTTGAGATGACCGTCCACAAAGGGCAGCGCTGGTCGGCGGCCAATGCCTATCTCAAACCGGCGCTGAAACGCGACAATTGCGATATTATCCGGGGGTTTGTCAGCCGCGTGGTGATCGAAGAGGGGCGCGCGGTGGGCGTCGAGGTGCTGGTCAAGGGGCGCAAAGAGGTGGTGCGCGCGCATGCCGAGGTGATCCTTGCCGCGTCTTCGATCAACTCGCCCAAGATCCTGATGCTGTCGGGCATTGGCCCTGCCGCGCATCTGGCCGCGCATGGCATTCCGGTGGTCGCGGATCGTGCGGGTGTGGGCCAGAACCTTCAGGATCATCTGGAGCTTTATATCCAGATGGCGGCAAGCCAGCCCGTCAGCCTTTACAAATACTGGAACCTCTTTGGCAAGGCGTGGGTGGGCGCGCGCTGGCTTTTGAACAAAAGCGGGCCGGGGGCCAGCAACCAGTTTGAAAGCTGTGGCTTTATCCGATCCGGTGCGGGCGTGGATTATCCCGATATCCAGTATCATTTCCTGCCCATCGCCGTGCGCTACGATGGCAAGGCGGCGGCCGAGGGGCATGGCTTTCAGGCGCATGTCGGGCCGATGCGCAGCCCGTCGCGCGGCGCTGTGACCCTGCGCAGCGCCGACCCTGCCGATGATCCGGTGATCCGCTTTAACTATATGAGCGAAGCGCAGGATTGGGAGGATTTCCGCAAATGTATCCGCCTGACGCGCGAGATTTTCGCGCAAGACGCCTTTGCGCCCTATGTGAGCCATGAGATTCAGCCGGGTGCGGCGGTAGAGAGCGACGACGCGTTGGATGATTTCATCCGCGAGCATGCCGAGAGCGCCTATCACCCCTGCGGCACCTGCAAAATGGGGCGCGCCAGCGATCCGATGGCGGTGGTGGACCCAGTGGGACGGGTGATCGGGGTGGAGGGGCTGCGCGTGGCGGATTCGAGCCTGTTTCCGCGCATCACCAATGGCAATCTCAATGCGCCGTCGATCATGGTGGGCGAAAAGATCGCCGATGCCGTGCTGGGCCGCAGCCCGCTGCCGCCCGAGAATGCAGAGCCCTGGATGCATCCCGACTGGGCGCAAAGCCAGCGCTGAGCCGTTAACCTTTTGTTCACCTTCTGTCTTGCAGCCGGGGGGCGGCCTCCGGCATAAGGGGGTATGTTAAGGATTTGTTTACTCATCGTTCTCGGTCTGGTCCCGCTCTCTGCCGGGGCTGAGGGGTTTGGCGGCCTTGTCCGAGTGATCGACGGCGACACGCTTGATGTGGGCGAGGTTCGCGTGCGCTTGCACGGGATCGACGCGCCGGAACTGGGGCAGATTTGCACCAACCCCGATGGCGCGACCTGGGATTGCGGCACATGGGTGGCCGAAGAGGTGCGCGCCCGGATCGAGAACCGCGAGGCGCGCTGTCAGGCGGTGGAGAAGGACCGCTATGATCGCACCGTCGCACGTTGCGAGGTGGTGGGGCAGGATGTGGGCCGGATGCTGGTGGCGGATGGCTTGGCGCTGGCCTATCGCAAATATTCGATGGCCTATGATCTGGATGAAAAGGCGGCTGTGATCGCCGGGCGCGGTCTGCATGAGGTGCTGATGGCACGCCCCGAGGATCATCGCCGCATGGTGCGCGAAGAGCGCGCGGCGGAAGCCCAGGCAAACGCGCCCGCGCCGCAAGCGGGCTGCGTGATCAAGGGCAATCGCAGCGGGTCTGGCAATCAGATTTATCACATGCCGGGGCAGGCGGATTATGACGCGACCGTCATCACCGAGGCCAAGGGCGAACGCTGGTTCTGTTCCGAGGCCGAGGCCCGCGCGGCAGGCTGGCGGCGCGCCAAGCGCTGAGCGGGGGATGAGGCCCCGGGACAAGCCCGGGGCGTCAGCCGAATATTTTTGGAACGGTTAAAGGTGCCGCGCTTACAGCGTGATCGGTTGCATCACCTGCGGTTCGATCACATCGACACCGGGCAGGGCCGCGATAAGCGTTTCGGCGGATTGCTCCAGAATCGGGAAGGTCCGGTAGTGGCAGGGGATCACCGTCTTGAACTCAAAAAAGGTTTTGGCCGCATAGGCGGCGCGGCGCATATCCATGGTAAAATGCCCGCCCGCGCAGAGAATGCCGATATCGGGCGCATGCAGCGCGTTGAAGACGCCCATATCGGCCATCACATCGGTATCGCCCGAAACATAAATCACATGCCCCTCACCGGCGATCATATAGCCACATTCGCTGCCTGTAACCTGCGGCCCGGCATCCGTGGCGATCGAGGTGGAATGGGTGGCATGCACCATGGTTATCTGAACGCCGCCCAGATCGATCGTGCCGCCCTTGTTGAAACCGACGGTGGCGATGTTTTCCTTGGCCTCCCAATGAGACATGAGGTCATATTGCCCAACCACCGGCACGCCGAGGCGCTTGGCCAGCGGCAGCACATCGGCGACATGATCGAAATGCGCGTGGGTCAATAGGATATGGGTGGCCCCTTCAGTGGCGGGGCCGTGTTGATCCTCGGGCAGCATCGGGTTGCCATTGAGCCAAGGGTCAAGGAGCAGGACCTGTCCGCCGATCTCGATCCGAAAAGAGCTATGGCCGAGCCATGTGATGTGCATTGTCACCTCCGCTTGTGTTCATCCTCGCCCTTACCTTAGCGAGCGTGTCAGCCAAGGAAAGGGGCAGATGCGTGACCCTGATCCGCTTGCGCCCGCGCGGCCCCGGCGCTAAACGCAAGCCAAACGGATCACGGGAGAGTCTCATGTCGATTGATCTCGAAACCGCCGCCAAGGTGGCCAAACTGGCGCGGATCGCAGTGCCGCAAGAGGCGCTGCCGGCGCTGGCCAATGAATTCAACACCATTCTCGGCTTTATCGAGCAGTTGAACGAGGTCGATGTCACGGGTGTAGAGCCGATGACGAGCGTCACGCCCATGCGCCTCAAGCGGCGCGAGGACGTGGTGAGCGATGGCAATCAGCAGGCGGCGGTGCTGTCGAACGCGCCTGATGCGCGCGAGGGGTTCTTTGCCGTGCCGAAGGTGGTGGAATAATGACCGATCTCAACCGGATGACGATTGCCGAGGCGCGAGATGCGTTGCGCAAAGGGGATGTGACAAGCCTTGAGTTGACCGAGGCCTGTCTTGCGGCGGTCGATGGGGCAGGGGCGCTGAACGCCTTTGTGCATCACACACCCGAGGTTGCCCGCGCGCAGGCGCAGGCGGCGGATACGCGGATTGCCAAGGGCGATGCGCCCGCGATGTGCGGCATTCCCCTTGGTATCAAGGACCTCTTTTGCACCAAGGGCGTGCCAAGCCAAGCGGCAAGCCGCATTCTGCAAGGCTTCAAGCCGGAATACGAATCGACCGTAACGCAGAACCTGTTTGACGCGGGCGCTGTGATGCTGGGCAAGCTCAACATGGACGAATTTGCCATGGGATCGAGCAATGAGACCTCTTGCTATGGCAATGCGGTCAATCCGTGGCGGCGTGGCAATGACGAAACCGCGCTGACGCCCGGTGGATCGTCGGGCGGGTCGGCCAGTGCCGTGGCTGCCGATCTTTGCCTTGGGGCGACCGGCACGGATACTGGCGGCTCGATCCGCCAGCCTGCGGCCTTTACCGGCATCACCGGCATCAAGCCCACCTATGGGCGTTGTTCGCGTTGGGGCATTGTGGCCTTTGCCTCGAGCCTCGATCAGGCCGGGCCGATGACCAAGACGGTGCGCGATAGCGCGATCATGCTCGGCGCGATGTGCGGGCATGATCCCAAGGACAGCACCTCGGCTGATCTGCCCGTGCCCGATTTCGAGGCGCTGCTGACGGGGGATATTCGCGGCAAGGTGATCGGCATCCCGCGCGAATACCGGATGGAGGGCATGCCCGCCGAGATCGAAAAGCTGTGGTCTGACGGGGCCGAGATGCTGCGCGCGGCAGGGGCGGAGATCCGCGATATTTCGCTGCCGCATACCAAATACGCGCTGCCCGCCTATTACGTGATTGCCCCGGCTGAGGCCTCATCCAACCTCGCGCGCTATGACGGGGTGCGCTATGGGCACCGCGCCAAGCTGGCGCAGGGCGATGGTATCACGGAAATGTACGAGAAAACCCGCGCCGAAGGCTTTGGCCATGAGGTGCAGCGCCGCGTGATGGTGGGCACCTATGTGCTGTCGGCCGGGTTCTATGACGCCTATTACAATCGCGCCCGCCGGGTGCGCGCCCTGATCAAGCGCGACTTTGACGAGGCCTTTGCCGCCGGTGTCGATGCGATCCTCACACCGGCCACGCCAAGCGCTGCCTTTGGGCTGGGCGAGATGACGGATGCCGATCCGGTGCAGATGTATCTGAACGATGTCTTCACCGTGACGGTCAATCTGGCCGGTTTGCCGGGTGTTGCCGTGCCCACGGGGCTGGATGGCAAGGGCTTGCCGCTGGGTTTGCAGCTGATTGGGCGGCCTTGGGAAGAGGGCGATCTGCTTAACACCGCCTATGCGCTGGAACAGGCCGCAGGTTTTGTGGCAAAGCCCGCAAAATGGTGGTAAGGCCCCGGTCGATACGGCTTTTGGCAGGATGAAAGAGATGCGGTTCACACTTGGTTTGGTTGCGCTGATGGCGCTGGTGGCCTGCGCCCCCGCTGTGCCCGATAGCGGTGCCGGGGTCGGCTTTCAGAACTATGACACCTATCAGCGCGACAAGGCCGCGCGCGAAGCGGCACTGGCGCGCGGCGTTCTGCCGCCGCCCGATGCCGTCTCGTCCGAGCCGCTGAGTGCGACAGGTCAGACCACGGCAGGTGCCGACGATGCCGCCACCATTGCCGCCGAAGCGCGCGCGGCGCTTGATGCGGCGGCGGCGAATTCCGGTGTGGCACCGCTTCAGGCCAGCCCCTCTAACCCACCGCCCGCCGTCGAGAATGCCGCTGGCATTTCGCAGGAAAACAATTTTGACGCTGTCGGTGCCGAGCGGTCGATTGCCGAGGATGCGGCACGCATCGCCAACAACCGCGCGCAATATCAGGTGGTGCAGCCGGAGGCGATTGGCAGCCGTCCAAGCGATGTGGGCCCCAATATCGTGGATTACGCGCTGAGCACGAAACATGCCGTGGGCACGCCGGTCTATCGCCGCATGAGCATTAATGCCACCTCGAAATTCGAGCGCAATTGCGCCCAATACCCCTCTGCCGATCAGGCGCAGTTGGATTTCCTGCGGCGCGGCGGCCCGGAAAAAGACCGTCAGGGGCTTGACCCCGATGGCGATGGCTATGCCTGCAACTGGGACCCGCGCCCGTTCCGCAACGCGGTGCGCGGCTGACGCGCGCGTGATCTGGCACCCCTCGCCCAATATCGGCCTGCGCCGGGGGGGCGTGTGCCCGGATATGATCGTGCTGCATTATACCGCGATGGTCACGGTCGAGGCGGCGCTGGAGCGGTTGTGCGATCCCTCTGCCGAGGTGTCGGCGCATTACCTGATCTGCGAGCGTGGCCGCCTCTGGCATCTGGTTGACGAGGGCGCGCGCGCCTGGCATGCCGGGGCAGGGCAGTGGGGGGATGTGACAGATGTCAACTCGCGCTCTATCGGCATTGAACTGGCCAATACCGGCCTGCATCCGTTTCCCGAGCCGCAGATGCGGGCGTTGGAGGGGCTGATTGTGGGCATCATGGCGCGGTGGTCTATCCCGCCTGCCCGGGTCATCGCCCATTCCGATATGGCGCCTGCGCGCAAATGTGATCCGGGGCCGCGTTTTGACTGGCGGCGGTTGGCGCGGCAGGGGCTGTCGATCTGGCCTGCGCAGGGATCTGAAGCCGCCCCAGAGCAATTTTCACACGATGCCGCGCGGTTTGGCTATGTCCGGTCCGAGGGTGTGAGCGAGGCCGATATCCTGCGCGCCTTTCGCCTGCGGTTTCGCCCGCATGTCACGGGGCCGCTTGACCCGCAGGATTGCGCGATGATGGCGGACCTCGCCGCGCGCTTCGCCGTTGACCGCGCCGCGCCAAGCGCCTAAGTCAGCCCTTGCGCGGAGGGCCGGATGGCCGCGGCACCTGCAAGGGTGACGAGGAAAGTCCGGACTCCACAAGACAACGGTGCCGGGTAACGCCCGGCTGGGGTAACCCAAGGGAAAGCGCCACAGAGAAGAGACCGCCCCAGAGTGATCTGAGGTAAGGGTGAAACGGTGGGGTAAGAGCCCACCGCGGGACGGGCAACCGGACCGGCACGGCAAGCCCCACCGGGAGCAATGCCAAATAGGGACCGCGCGCGGGGGCTGGTCCTGGACCCTGGTCCGGGATACCGCCCGCAGGCACGTCTTGGCCCGGCGGTCCGGGTTGGCAGCTAGAGGGGCGTTGGCAACAGCGTCCCAAGAGGAATGGTCATCCAGCCCCGGATTACGGTCCGGGGTGGACAGAATCCGGCTTACAGGCTCTCCGCGCCCTTTTCATTTCTAAGCTTCGGGTTAAAACCCCTCGCATGCCGTATGAATGGACCGCGCCTCGCACCGAGGCTGATACAGATAGAACGCTCTCGCTCTGGCCGCATCGCTCGCTGCCGCGCCGGGGCTTTGCCGCCTTTGTGCTGGCCACGTTCACGCTGATCACCGTGCCGCTCTATCCGCTTCTTGGCACGGCGGTGCTTTGGGGGCTGTTGCCGTTCCTGCTTATGGCGGTGGCGGGGATGTGGTGGGCGTTGGAGCACAGCTATCGTACCGCGCGGCTGACCGAGGTTCTGACCATCGCGCCCGAAGAGGTGCATCTGGTGCGCACCAACCCGCGCGGCGATGTGCAGGAATGGGCCTGCAACCGCTATTGGGCGCAGGTCAATATGCATGACACTGGCGGGCCGGTCGCGCATTACATCACGCTCAAGGGATCAGGCCGCGAGGTTGAGATTGGCGCGTTCCTGTCGGAAGAGGAGCGGATGGCGCTTTACGGCGAATTGGCGGATGCCCTGCGCCCGCCCGGCACGGTGGTGGGGTAGCCTGTGCCGCCCCGGCCTTTGAGCCGGGGCCTCAGGGTTCGGGGCGCGGGGTCCCGGGTCAGGCCCGGGACGGGAACGCCAAGCGCCCTCTTTTCCACACCACCGCGACCTGCTACCAACCGCCATGCTCAGCTATCAGCACCATTACCACGCGGGCAATCCGGCGGATGTCCACAAGCACGCAGCGCTTGCCTGGGTGTTGGACTATCTGTGCCAAAAGCCGAAACCGCTCAGCTATATCGAGACCCACGCTGGGCGCGGCCTCTATGATCTGGGCGATGCCGCGGCGCTGAAAACCGGCGAGGCGGCGCAGGGCGTGGCGCGGCTTGAGGCGCGCTTTGCCACCGACCACCCGTATCGCCGCCGTTTGACCCAGACCCGCGCGGCCCATGGGGCCAGAGCCTATCCCGGCTCGCCCTTGATCGCCGCGCAGAGCCTGCGCCGGGTGGACAGCCTGCATCTGGCCGAACTGCACCCCGCCGAGAACGCGCATCTGCGGCGCAATCTGGCGGGCTATGATGTGAACATCCGCCAGCAGGACGGGTTCGAAATGGCACAAGAGCTGTGCCCGCCCACACCCCGGCGCGGCGTTTTGCTGGTAGACCCCAGCTATGAGGTCAAGACCGAGTATGAGAGCATCCCCCGCCACCTGACCCAGATCGCCCGCAAGTGGAATGTGGGCATCCTGATGCTCTGGTATCCGATCCTGACCAGCGGGGCGCATGAGGGGATGCTGATCCACCTTGGCGCGGCCTTTCCAGAGGGTCTGCGCCACGAGGTCGCCTTTCCCCCCGTCCGCGCCGGTCACCGGATGGTTGGCTCGGGGTTATTTGTGGTCAATGCGCCCTATGGGCTTGAGGCGGAACTTGCGCGGATAACAGAGGTATTCGCGGCGAAAGGGTGAGGGGGCATTTGTAGTGTTGTCATCCTCGGGCTTGACCCGAGGACCTCTGGCCCCGTTGCCCCCTGTCATCCTCGGGCCTGACCCGAGGACCTCTGGCTTCCCGAAAACCTCCCTCTTGCCCCAAGGCACCGATCTCGCCAAGGTTGCAGCGCGGGTTGGTAAAGGTGCGCGCATGGATCAGACGGATTTGACCATCACATTGCCGCTCAGCGCGCAGCAAGGGCAGATCATTCTTTTTGCGCTGGGCATTGCCGTGGCCAGCGTGATCGTCTGGGTCGCGACAGAAACGGAAACCCGCAAACCTTCGCCGTTGGCCCTGCTCAAGGCCTTTGGCTGGGCAATGGTGCCGATCTGGCTTTTGCTCTTTGGTGGCACGCTCTGGCAGGTCTGGCAGATGCTCTCGGGTGGCGACACCGCGTTTGCGGGCAGACAGTCTCTGGGCGCAGGCGCTCTGGTTGCGGCGCTTCTGGGTGCGCCCTTCGTGGTCTGGGGCACGGTGCTGAAACAGCGCACGGTGGATTTCCAGCAAGAGGGCCATATCACCGACCGCATCAACAAGGCGGTGGAGCAGTTGGGGGCGGAAAAGAGCGTCAAGCGCGACGGCAAAGAAACTACGGAACCCAATATCGAGGTCCGCATCGGCGCGATCCTATCACTGGAACGCATCGCGCAGGACAGCACGCGCTATGACAAGGGGCGCGATCATGTGCGGGTGATGGAGATTTTATGCGCCTATGTGCGAGAGAATTCCAACGCCAGAGCGCCGCGTGATTTTCCCTTGGTCGATTGGGAGCCGTTGAAGGACGACGCCACAAAGGCAGAGCGCAAGGCGCATGAGATGTGGCGTGAAGTGCGGTTCAGAGACCGCTTCAATGCCAATGCGCGGGAATGGGCGGTCAGCCTGCCAAAACCCCGCGCAGATATTGCACAGACCTTGCAGGTTCTTGGCCGCCGCACCGCCGAGCAGCGCCGGGTCGAGGCGGCGTGGCCAAATCCGCCAGAGAAAGAGACCGTTTGGCCCTTTGATGTGCCTTGTCCGGAATTGTCAGAAGTGGAGGGTGATGACGTCCGGACATCAGCAGAGATCGAAAGTTTCAAGAAAAAGCTCGTTGCATGGCGCGACCGCCTGCACGACTACTCCGGTTATCGGCTCGACCTGCGGGGGGCCAATTTACAAGGAACAGACCTGTCAGCGAAACGCCCCGATGCCTCTGATGCGGTTTTTGCTGGTTTGTTGCTGGTAGGCACACGGATAGAGGGAGCGAACCTCAGCGAGGCGCGGATGGAAGGGGCGGACCTCAACGCTGCGCGGATGGAGGGGGCGAACCTCAGCAGGGCGCGGATGGAGGGGGCGGACCTCAGCGCGGCGCGGATCGAGGGGGCCAACCTCTTCCGGACGCGGATGGGGAATGCGAACCTCTTCTGGGCGCAGATGGAGGGAGCGAGCCTCTTCTGGGCGCGGATGGAGGGGGCGAGCCTTAGCGGGGCGCGGATGGAGGGGGCGTACCTTAGCGGGGCGCGGATGGAGGGGGCGTACCTTAGCGGGGCGCGGATGGAGGGGACGTTCCTCACAGAGGCGCGGATGGAGGGAGCGAGCCTCTTCCGGGCGCGGATGGATAGTTTCACGTCTCTCATGGCGGCTACTTTCCAAGGTGCCGCCATGAGAGACATGAACTTGAGAAAAGTGCCGATTTTCGCCGAACAGCTCAATTCAAGTTTCGGGGACTTAACTGTCGAATTGCCCAAGGGGATGGCACGACCGGCCCATTGGCCGGATTGGGAATTGGATGGGCAAACCTTCGACACCGAATGGCGCAAGTGGCGGAACAACCCCATTGTCTACACACCGCCGCCGAAGCCGGAGGGGTAGCGCCACCCTCAATTGTCGTCATCCTCGGGCGTAACCCGAGGATCTTTGGCGGTAAGAGGTCCTCGGGTCAGGCCCTAGGAGGACGGGGGTGTGTGAGGGGAGAGGTCCTCGCGCCCGCACCCGAGGGCGACGCCCCCAAATCCCCCCGTTATCCCTGCCCCCTCTCGCAAGGGGGTGCGACAAAATTCTTTGATCTGCATCAAATTCGCGCATTGCCGCGCCCCCCCAGACATTCTAAAACCCTGAAACATCACGGGCATGTGAGACTCAAGCGCTCCCCATGCCCCGCACCAACACCAGCAGGAGGCACACAATGGCAGATGCAGCCATTCACGGCCACGAACACGAAGATCAGCGCGGGTTTTTCACCCGGTGGTTCATGTCTACGAACCACAAGGATATCGGTATCCTCTATCTGATCGTTTCAGCGTTTGTCGGCCTGATCTCGGTCACGTTCACCGTCTATATGCGGATGGAACTGATGGAACCGGGCGTTCAATACATGTGCATGGAAGGCGCACGGTTCATCGCCTCTGATGTTGCCGAATGTACGCCCAACGGTCACCTCTGGAACGTGATGATCACCTATCACGGCGTGCTGATGATGTTCTTTGTCGTCATTCCCGCCCTCTTTGGTGGGTTTGGCAACTATTTCATGCCCTTGCAGATCGGCGCGCCGGATATGGCGTTTCCGCGTATGAACAACCTGTCGTTCTGGCTCTATGTTGCGGGCACCTCGCTGGGTGTGGCCTCGCTCTTGGCGCCGGGTGGCAATGGTCAATTGGGTTCGGGCGTGGGTTGGGTGCTTTATCCGCCGCTTTCGACCAATGAGGCGGGCATGTCGATGGACCTTGCGATTTTCGCGGTCCACGTGTCGGGCGCATCGTCGATCCTTGGGGCGATCAATATGATCACCACCTTCCTCAACATGCGCGCGCCGGGCATGACGCTGTTCAAGGTGCCGCTGTTTTCCTGGTCGATCTTTGTCACCGCCTGGCTGATCCTGCTCAGCCTGCCGGTTCTGGCGGGGGCGATCACCATGCTGCTCACCGACCGTAACTTTGGGACCACCTTCTTTGATCCCTCGGGCGGCGGCGATCCGATCCTCTACCAGCACATCCTGTGGTTCTTTGGCCATCCGGAAGTGTATATCATCATCCTGCCCGGGTTTGGCATCATCAGCCATGTGATCGCCACCTTCTCGCGCAAGCCGATCTTTGGCTATCTGCCGATGGTCTGGGCGCTGATCGCGATTGGGGTTCTGGGCTTTGTCGTCTGGGCGCACCACATGTATACCGTGGGCATGTCGCTGACGCAGCAGAGCTATTTCATGCTGGCGACGATGGTCATCGCGGTGCCGACGGGCGTCAAGGTGTTCTCTTGGATCGCCACGATGTGGGGCGGCTCGATCGAATTCCGCACACCGATGCTTTGGGCCTTTGGCTTTCTCTTCCTCTTCACCGTGGGCGGCGTGACCGGCATTGTCCTCAGCCAAGCTGCCGTGGACCGCGCCTATCATGACACCTACTATGTCGTGGCGCATTTCCATTATGTGATGAGCTTGGGGGCCGTGTTCGCGATCTTTGCGGGGATTTACTTTTACTTCCCCAAGATGACCGGGCGTATGATCCCTGAATGGGGTGGCAAGCTGCACTTCTGGGCGATGTTCATCGGTGCGAACCTTACCTTCTTCCCGCAGCACTTCCTGGGTCGTCAGGGCATGCCGCGCCGTTACATCGACTATCCCGAGGCTTTCGCGCTGTGGAACTGGTGGTCGTCGATTGGGGCCTTCCTGTCCTTCGCGTCGTTCGTGTTCTTCTTTGGCCTCGTGATCTATGCCCTCTTCCGGGGCGCCCGCGAGACCCGGCCGAACCCGTGGAACGAATATGCCGACACGCTGGAATGGACCCTGCCGTCGCCGCCGCCGGAGCACACCTTTGAGCAGCTTCCCAAGCGCGAAGATTGGGACAAGCAGCCCGCGCACTAAGGCGGACCGCATGAAACACAAAGGCCCCGGAGAGATCCGGGGCCTTTTGCATGGCAGCAGCCCAATCCTGCGGCGTGCGGCATTGCCCAAGCATCGCAGCCGATGCGCGGCCCCGCGATTGGCGCGCTATCACCAAGGTGATCTCCGGTGATCACCTGTGACCGGCCCCGCGATTGCCATGCGGCCAAGCGGTGCCTAAGTGCAATTTCCACACAGTCTAAAGGGAGATTTCAATGCTTATCACGCGTCGTCACTTCGCTGGCCTCACTCTGGCCGCTGCCGCCACAGCGCTTGGGGCCGCGCCATCCTTTGCGGCCTCGGATATCCGCAAGGGCACGCTTTCGGGTCGGCAGGGTTATACCGTGTCGGGAACGGTCAAGATCAAGAAAAAGGATGGCAAAACCGTCGTTCATCTTGCAGATGACTATCTTTTTGATCCCAGCAAGAACCCACCGGATATCAAGATCGGTTTTGGCAATGGCGAGCAATATGCCAAGGGTTCCAAGATCCACGACAAGCTGACCGTCAAGAAAGGGGCTGCAAGTTTCGAGGTGCCCGCCGGGATCAATACCGACGACTTCCAAGAGCTCTATATTTATTGCGAGCAGTTCAGCGTCATTCTGGGTGTCGCCCCGCTCAAATGATCTGGCGGCGCATCACAACATTGAAAACCGCTGGAAATGGCGGTTTTTTCTCGTCTTACTCCTTGCCCCATGATGGTCAAACGCGCAACGTCCCCGCGCCGCCGAGTTTGAGAACCAAGGCCGATGTATGCACAGGATTCCTTTTTCGATCTGTCCACCGGGGGGCAGATCGGCCTTGTTGGGCTGAGCGGTTTTCTTTTCATTCTGTTCATTCTGGCCGCCAGAGTTTTGTTGCGACATCGGGGCATCTGGAGCAGGCTTTTGGGGGCTCTGGTTCTGTTCTGGCTCTTTATCTGGCTCTCGCCCCAGCTCTATTACGAATACTACCGCCTGCTGATCCCAAGCCTGCCTGCTCAATGGGTGATATGGCCGCCGCGCAACCCAACTGAGGGGATTGTGCTTTTGGTGTTGCAAGGCCCTCAGAGCCTTGCAGCGCATGGGCAGGCCGTCTTGGGTTGGTGTCTTTTGGCCGCGCCCTTTATTCGTGGTTCAGCCAAGCGTCGCCGGTAATCATTCCAGCCGCACCAGAGCGGCAAAGCGGTCGCGCGCCACCTCTCGGATCACCCGCACGATGCGTTCCACCATCGGCCCATGCGCCGAGCGCCTGCGCCACGCCACCCCGACCGAGCGCAGGAACCTGTCCTGACGAAAGCTGAGGATCGCCACGTCGCCGGTTTCGGGGGACACTTCGGACTGCACATAAAGCGCGGGCAGAAAGCAGATGCCCATGTTCAGGGCCGTCATCTGGCGCAGGGCGTCAAGGCTGGTGCCCTCATACTCTTGCCGTAGCTGCGCGCCCACCTCTTCGCAGAGCGTGACAATCTGCGTATGCATGGGATAGCCACGCGGCAGCGCCAGAATATCCTGACCCGCCAGATCCGCATCCTGCGCCGAGGCTTGCCCCGCCAGCGGATGATCCTGCGCCACCGCCAGCTTGAGCGGTTCGCGAAACAGGCGCTCTACGGCAATGTCGCTCGAGTTGAGCGGCAGTTGCGCAAGGATCAGATCATGCCGCCCCTCAAGCAGTTCTTCTTGCAATACCGTGGGGGCGGCATCGCGGATAATGAGCTTGAGCCCCGGATAGGTCCGCCGCAATCGCCGCACCACATAGGGCAGGAAATAGGGGCCAAGCGTTGGGCTGGCCCCAAGACGGATGGTGCCAGCCATACCCTCGCGCGTGGATTGGGCCAGACTGCCGAGAACCTCGGCCTCTTCGATCATCTTGCGGGCATGGGTCAGAACCTCGCGCCCGCCCGGTGTCAGGATGGCCCCACGATGCCCGCGCTCGACCAGTGTCATCCCAAGCGCGGTTTCCAGACCAAGGATTTGCTGGCTCAGCGAGGGTTGGCTGACGCCCACACGTTCGGCGGCCTTACGGTAATGCCCGGTCTCGGTCAGGGCGATGAAATATCGCAATTGCCTGAGCGTTATGTCTTGTGCCATGTCACCCCCCTTGTCAGATCCTAAGATAGGAAACTCCTATCGAATTTTAATATCCCATTGGATTTTATCTGCGTTGGTTCTGCCCATATCCCAAGTGTCAGCACGATGCCCCGCTGATGCCCCAACAAGGAGACCCCGCATGACGCCGCGCCGTATTTCGCCCCAATCGCTGCTTAGCCGGATGGCCACCCTGCGCCGCCGCCATCAGAACATTGATGCCCTGATCACAACAGAGCACCAGCGTCCGATGCCCGACATGGCCGTGTTGAAGCGGCTGAAACAGGAACGCCTCGGGCTCAAGGATGCCATTCACGTCACCCGCCTGATGCTGGCGCGGTGCACCCCGGACACGGTGCGCACCGGCTGATCGCACACCCAAGTCTTGAAAGCCTGACCATGTCCTATCTCTATCTCTCGGTGATGTCCTCGCGGCTGTTTCACAGTGCCGATCTTGATGGCCTGCACGAGGCCCTGACAGAAACGCCGCACACATCCACCCAAGGGGTTCCGCACGCCGGGTCGCACCCTGTCCTTGTCCAGTCTCCGCGACAGCCCTCTGCCGCAGACACGCCTTGCTCCGCATGCAAGGTATGAGGCCAGCGGCCTGCGCCCCCATCCCGGGCGCCTAGCGTGCGAAGAACAGACCCCGGAGCGTTCCGGGGTCTGTTGCGTTTTGGGGCCTGCAGCGTGGCGGAACGCCGGGCCAACAGAAAGAATGCTGCGCGGGTTCCTGACGCCCTCGCACGCTAGGCGGTCGCATTCACCCTTTCGGCGGCTTGGTTCTGCATGCTATCCCAATGGCCAAGCTACGCAGGACCGACAGCATGACCCACGAAATTCGCCTCGCCTTTGAGCATCCTTCTGCCCGCGCGCGCGCCACCTCGCCCGATGGGCCGCTTGATCGAATTTCCGTGCGCGATCACGTAGTCGAGGTCGAGATCGGCGCCTTTCAGGCCGAGCGCGGCACAACGCAGCGCATCTGCTTTAATGTCGTGGTCGAGGTGCGCCCGCTGACCGATGCCATCGAGGATGATGTGGACCGCATCCTGAGTTATGACAAGGTGACAGAGGCGATTGCCGCTGAACTGGCAGAAGAGCGGTTGAACCTGCTGGAAACCCTCGCCGAACGCATCGCCGAGCGCATCCTGTGGGAGCCGCAGGCGGTGCGCACCTTTGTGCGGATCGAAAAGCTGGATCGCGGGCCGGGCGCGCTTGGGGTCGAGATTGTACGCTCTGTGAACGACCTCAAGACCAAGCCGATCACGCCCCATGCCGCGACGACGCCGCATCCGCATGTGGTGTTCCTGACCAATACCGCGATCCGCTCGCCCAACCTCTCGCGCTGGCTCGATCAGCTTGAGGCGCGGGCAGAGCCGGTGATCCTCTGTGTGGGCCGGGCCGACGAAGTGCCGCCCCAGACCGGCCACCGCATGACACAGCGCCGCGTCGATCTATTGGCGATGGAACAGAACGCTTGGGTTCTGGCCGGGCGGGATGAGCGCTGCGTCGTGGTGGCCACGCGCACCGAATTGGATTGGTCGATGAAACACGGCCAGATCAGCGTCTGGGCCCCGTCCAAGATCGTGCTTGATGCTGTCGACGGCCCGGGTGTGGCGACCGATGATCCGGTGGCGCTCGCCGCATGGTTCGCAGGCTATATCGAGGCGTCGGACCTGTTGATGATTGGCGAAACGCCCCCCAAATCCTGCCGCGTGCCGGTGCTCTTTCAGGATGTGGCGCAATCGGGGCTGTGAGTGGCGGGCGTCAGCCCGGCACAACCTGCCCCTGATCCAGCCGCAAGATACGGTCCATACGCGCCGCCAGATCAAGGTTATGCGTGGCAATCAGCGCCGAAAGACCGGTGCCCCGCACCAACCCCGTGAGCGCGGCAAAGACCTGATCCGAGGTGCCGGGATCAAGATTGCCGGTCGGTTCGTCCGCCAAAAGCACGCGGGGCCCATTGGCCAGCGCCCGGCAAAAGGCCACGCGCTGTTGTTCACCCCCCGACATGGCCGAAGGCCGGTGCCCGGCGCGCGCCCCCACGCCCACCTGTTCCAATAGCGCCTGCGCCCGCGCCACGGCATCCCGCCGCGCCACGCCATTGGCCAGTTGCGGCAGCACGATATTTTCCAGTGCGCTGAACTCGGGCAGAAGATGGTGAAACTGATAGACAAAGCCCACCTCTTGCCGCCGCACCATGGTGCGCCGCCGGTCCGTGAGGCCGGTCATGTCCTCGCCCCCGATCTCGACCCGCCCCGCGTCGGGCGTATCAAGCAGCCCCGCGATATGCAGCAGCGTGGATTTGCCCGCGCCTGACGGGGCGACCAGCGCCACCATCTCGCCGCGTGCAAGGGTCAGGTCAACGCCGTTCAACACCCGCACCTCAGAGGTCTGCCCGCGATTATAGATCTTCTCGACGCCCGACAGGCGCAGCATGGCCTCACTCATAGCGCAGCGCCTCCACCGGGTTCATCCGTGCCGCCCGCCGCGCCGGAAAGATCGTCACGACAAAGCTGAGGCCCAGCGACAGCATCACCGCCGACAGCACATCCTCAGACCTCAGTTGCGCGGGCAGCCGGTAGATGCCGCGGATCGACGGATCCCAGACCTGACCGCCCATCGCCATATTCACAAAGCTGAAAATCGGGTCGATATAAAGCGCGAAAAGACAGCCCAGGATCACCCCCATCGCCGTGCCGATCATCCCGGTAAAGGCCCCGCAGATAAAGAACACCCGCAGGATCGACCCCTCGGTCAGGCCCATGGTGCGCAGGATGCCGATATCCCGGCCTTTGTTCTTGACCAGCATGATCAGGCCGCTTGTGATGTTCATCGCCGCAATCAGCACAAGGATCGAGAGGATCACGAACATCACGTTATCCTCGACCTCGAGCGCACGCAGGAATGACCCGCTCGCATCCTGCCACGTCCAGAGCAAGGCGCGCTCACCCGCCGCCTCCAAGAGCGGCACGGTCAGGTCGTCGACGCGCTCAGGCTCGGCCACCATTACCTCCAACTCATCGGCGCGCCCGTCGCGGTTGAAAAAGCTCTGCGCCTCGGCAAAGGGCAGATAGGCGCGAACCCGGTCGATGTCATAGCGCCCGGCGGTAAAGATATAGACCACCTCATAGGCATTGACGCGCGGGCTGGTTCCCAAGGGCGTTTTGACCCCGTTTGGGGAAATCAGCTTGATCCGGTCGCCCACTGTGACGCCCAGTTCCTGTGCCACGCCGGAACCGATGGCGATCCCTTGGTCAAAGCGCGCGATGTCGCCGACGGCGGTCTCGGGGTCGGCGACGCGGGGGATGGTCGCCAGATCCTGCGCCGTGATGCCATACACCTGCACGCCTGCGTTGCGGTCGCGGGCATTGGCCATGACCTGCCCTTTGACAAGCGGGGCCACGCGCGTGACGCCGGGCACCGCGCGCACGCGGTCCGCCATGGCGGCATAATCCTCTAGGCTGCGGTCCACCCGGCCCGTCGCATCTACCGCGCCGGAATTATAGACGGTGACATGCGCATTGGCCCCAAGGATCGTATCGACGAATTCCGCACGAAAGCCCGAACGCACGGCCAGCGTGGCGATAAGGGCAAAAACCGCAAGGGTGATGCCGATCAGGCTGATCCAAGTCATCACGCTGACGCCGCCCTCGGCCCGTTTGGCGCGCAGATAGCGCCAAGCGATCAGCCATTCAAAGGCGGCAAAAGGGGCGGGTGTTCTGGCCATTCCGGCTCCTTCGGTCTGGGGTTCGGGCGGAGAGTGGGGGTTTCGGGTAGGGGCGTCAAGGGACGGGGGGGCTTGGATCTCCCCCGCGCGGAACAAGGCGCGTAGCGCCGCCGCGCGGATCGCTGGGCCGTCCCGCGGCCTAGCGATTTTGAGAGGGATCGCATTGCTGAGGGGTCATACGGGTTTGGCTAGCATAAAGTGGCAGCCAAATCCGTTGCATCGCTAGACCCCGGCCCAGCGACCGAGCGGCTCTCCCCGCTCAAACCCTCACAAACTCGGCCGCAGCACATGCCCCGCATAGATCTGCGCCAACTTTTCCACCGCCTGCTCGGGCGGCAATTCCTCGCTGATGCCCGTGCGGCGGCTGGTCAGTTCGACCACGCCATTCTTGAGGCCACGCGGCCCCACGGTGATGCGCCACGGCAGGCCGATCAGGTCCATCGTGGCAAACTTGCCGCCCGCCCGCTCGTCGCGGTCATCGTAAAGCGGCTCCATCCCCAAGGCCACCAGCGACGCATAAAGCGCTTCGCAGGCGGCATCCGCCTCGGCATCGCCTTGCTTGAGGTTCACGATGCCCGCATGGAACGGCGTCACCCCTTCGGGCCAAATGATGCCCTTGTCATCATGGTTGGCCTCGATGATCGCCCCGATCAGGCGGCTCACGCCAATGCCATGGCTGCCCATATGCACCGGCACGGATTTGCCATCCGGCCCCTGCACATTAGCCCCCATCGGTTCGGAATATTTGGTGCCGAAATAGAAAATCTGGCCCACTTCGATGCCCCGGCTGGCGCGGCGGCGCGCCTCGGGGATCGCCTCGTAAAGCGCGGCATCATGCGTCTCGTCGGTGCGCGCATAGGGCGTGGTCCATTCGGTGACGATGGCCTCGCATTCGGCGCGGCTGGCGTAATCCACCACACGACCGCCAAGGCGCAGATCGGTGATGGCGCTGTCATAGAACACCTCTGATTCGCCGGTATCGGCCAGAACCAGAAATTCATGCGTGTCATCGCCACCAATCGGGCCGCTATCCGCCCGCATCGGAATGGCCTGCAATCCCATCCGCTCATAGGTGCGCAGATAGCTGACCATATGGCGGTTATAGGCGTGCAGCGCGTCTTCCTTGGTCAGGTCAAAGTTATACCCGTCCTTCATCAGGAATTCGCGACCCCGCATGACGCCGAACCGAGGCCGCACCTCGTCGCGGAATTTCCACTGGATGTGATAGAGCGTCAGCGGCAGGTCTTTGTAACTGCCGACATGCGCCCGGAAAATATCGGTGATCAGCTCTTCGTTGGTCGGACCATAGAGCATGTCGCGATCATGCCGGTCCTTGATCCGCAGCATTTCCGCGCCGTAATCGTCATAGCGCCCGGATTCCCGCCACAGATCCGCCGATTGCAGCGTCGGCATCAAAACCGGAATATGGCCGGCGCGCACCTGTTCTTCATGCACGATGTTTTCCAGCTTGCGCAGGATCTTGAACCCCAAGGGCAGCCAGGAATAAATCCCGGCGCTCGCCTGCTTGATCATCCCCGCCCGCAGCATCAGCCGATGCGAGGCAATCTGCGCCTCAGCGGGGGTTTCCTTGAGAACGGGCAGAAAATAACGGCTCAGACGCATGGGCAGGGCACCTTTGAGAGGAAATGCTTGATGGCGTCGGAGTATCCTAGGGCAGGGGGCGGGGCAAGGGGCAGGGGGCCCTCACCCCGCCAACCGCCCCAGTAGCGCGCGCATGAACGCGTGCCCGGCCTCGAACTGTGCCACGGTGATGTATTCATCGGGCTGGTGCGCCTGCGCGATGTCGCCGGGGCCACAGATCACGGCGGAATAGCCCGCTTCTTGAAACTGCCCAGCCTCGGTGCCGTAGCTGACCACATGGCGGCCATTGTCGCCGGTGATCTGGCGCACAAGACCCTCTGCCGCGCCCGCCTCTTCGGGTTGCAGGCCCGGCACGCGGAAACGGGGGCGCAGGTCAATCCGCGCCTCAGGGCGCACCGCCTGCATTGCCGCCTCTGCCGCGCGCACCTCTGCCTCAAAGCGGGCACCCCAGTCTTCGGCATCCTCGCCCGGCACCATCCGCATATCCATGCCAAAGTAGCAGTCCTTGGCGGTGATGTTATGCGCCGTGCCCCCCGAAATCTGCCCCACATGCAGCGTGGTCCAGGGCGGGTCGAACAGTGCGGCCAGCTCTGTTGCCGGTTGCGCCCGGTTTTCGGCATTGCGGGCATTGGCCCAGTCGATCAAGGGCGCTGCGGCCATGATCGCATTGACGCCGGTGTGCATCAGCGAACTGTGAACCTCATAGCCCAACACATGCACGTTATAGCCAATCCCGCCCTTGTGGCCCGTGACCGCCTGCATCATCGACGGCTCGCCGATAATGGCCAGCTCCGCGCGCGGCAGCACTTCGAGCATGCGCTCAATCATCGGTGGCGCGCCCAGACAGCCCACCTCTTCGTCATAACTCAGCGCCAGTTGCAGGGGCCGCGCCACGCCGGAATGATGCGCCTCGACCAAGGCCCAGATCGCCAGCGCGTCAAACCCTTTCATGTCGCAGCACCCGCGCCCGTAATATTTACCGTCGCGTTCGACCACGGCAAAAGGATCGCTGGCCCAGGGCTGGCCATCCACCGGCACCACATCGGTATGACCCGAGAGCACGACACCCCCCGCCACCCAAGGCCCGACATGCGCGAAAATCGCGGCCTTATCGCCGGTCTCGTCATAGTGGCGATGCGATTCTATCCCGTGGCTCGCCAGATACTCCTCGACCCACTCCACCAAAGGCAGATTGCTGTCGCGGCTTACAGTCGGAAAACCCACCAACCGCTCCATGATCTCGACCGGCGTCAATCGCGCTGCCATGCTCAATACCCGCTTTCTGAGGTCAGCACGAAATGCCCCGGATCCACCTCTTTATACACCGACGGTCCCGGATCGTATCCGACCCGGTGGATGGGCGAGGGGATCGGCTTGAAATTCAGGTCCTTCTCGGATTTCCGCAGCTTTGGATCGGCAATCGGCACCGCCTTCATCAGGGCCTGCGTATAGGGATGTTGCGGGTTTTCAAACACCGCCGCGCGCGGTCCCCGTTCGACAATCCGGCCCAGATACATGACGCCCACATCATGGCTCACGCGTTCGACCACGGCCATGTCATGGCTGATAAAGACGTAACTCAGGCCCAAATCGGCCTGTAATTCCATCATGAGGTTGAGCACCTGCGCCTGCACGCTGACATCGAGCGCGCTCACCGCCTCATCCGCGACGATAAGCTTGGGGTTGAGGGCCAGCGCACGGGCAATCGCCACCCGTTGCCGCTGCCCGCCGCTCAACTCATGCGGAAAGCGCCGCAGGAAAGAGCGCGGCAATTCCACCCGGTCAAACAGCATCGCCACCCGGTCTTCGATCTCTGAGGCGGACACCAGCCCGTAATTCTTCATCGGCTCTGCCACCTGCGCCGCCAGCTTCATCTGCGGATTGAGGCTGGCAAACGGGTCTTGAAACACCATCTGCATGTCCACGCGGGCGCGGCGCAGATCGCGCGGGGCAAGCGCCATGATATCGACACCGTCCAGCACCACCTCGCCGGCCATCGGCTCGACCAGCCGCAGGATCGAGCGGCCCGCAGTGGATTTGCCACAGCCCGATTCCCCCACAAGCGACAGCGTGCGCCCCTTTTGCAGGGTAAAGGACAGATCCTCGACCGCATGCACATTGGCCAGCGTCCGGCGAAAGAACCCGCCCTTGACCGGAAAGCGCGTGGTCAAGCCCTTGACGCGCAACAGCTCTTTGTCGTGCCCCTTGATCGGTTTGATCTCTTGCGCGTCCGATCCCAAAAGGCGCATCGGCTCTGGCCAGACCTTGCCCCGCATCTCGCCCAGCTTGGGCACAGCGGCGAGCAGCGCCTTGGTATAGTCATGGCATGGCGCTTCGAATATCTGTGCAACCGGCCCTTCTTCGACCTTGGTGCCGCGAAACATCACCACCACCCGGTCGGCCATCTGCGCCACCACGGCCATATCATGGGTGATGAAAATCACCGCCGTGCCGGTTTCGCGCTTGAGCCGATCAATCAACGCCAGAATTTCGGCCTGAATGGTCACGTCAAGCGCGGTCGTCGGCTCGTCCGCAATCAGCAGGCGCGGCTTGCACGCCAACGCCATGGCGATCACCACCCGCTGCCGCATCCCGCCAGACAACTCGTGCGGATATTGCTGCAACCGCC
This sequence comes from Roseovarius mucosus, assembly GCF_002080415.1. NCBI lineage: Bacteria > Pseudomonadati > Pseudomonadota > Alphaproteobacteria > Rhodobacterales > Roseobacteraceae > Roseovarius > Roseovarius mucosus. Next base: position 3,479,319 of record NZ_CP020474.1, read on the forward strand.
GCTCCGGCTCTGGGATACGCACCTCGCGCAATAGCTCTAGTGCCTGCGCCCGTGCCGCCGCCTTGTCTAGGCCGCGATGCACGCGCAGCCCCTCGGACAATTGCCGCCCCACGGTAAAAACCGGGTTAAGCGCCGTCATCGGCTCTTGAAAGATCATCCCGATCTCATTTCCCCGGATCGTGCGCATCAGGCTCTGATCCGTCTTGGCCAGATCGACCGTGCCGCCCTCTTTGCGGTCAAACAGGATACGCCCACCCGCAATCGTGCCGCCGCCATACTCGATCAGCCGCATCAACGACAACGATGACACCGATTTGCCCGACCCGCTCTCGCCCACGATACAGACCGTCTCGCCGGGGTTCACCGCAAAGGACACATCCTCGACCCCCACCACCGGGCCATCCCGCGTTTCGAACGCAACCCGGAGATTCTCGATCTGGACAATGGGCGTATCCAGCATGGGCGCTGCCTCTGTATTCAGGGGATCATGCTTAAACGCTACTCACTTTCGCGCGCCCCTGTCAAACAACGCCGCACGTTGCACGCGATGTTGACCAATCGCGCAAATGGAATGCTTGCATTTTATCAGGTTCCGGTCTGAGATGCCCATGCCAGTCAAGGTTGTGGGACCCCCGCACCGGACACGGCATGCGCCCGGCCAAGCCTAACGTGCCGCGGATCAACGAATGAGACGGCCCAAAAATCGCTGTCCAACATCGGAGGAAGACCAAAGCCATGACCCTGAAATCCCTATTGCTTGGCGCCACCGCCGCCACCAGCCTCGCCTCTGTCGCGATGGCAGAGCGTGGCGCGGATGGCCATGTGAACCTGATCTACTGGCAAGCGCCGTCCATCATGAATCCCTATCTTTCGGGCGGCACCAAAGAGGTTGAGGCCGCCAGCCTCGTGATCGAACCCTTGGGCCGTTACAACACCAAGGGCGAGATGATCCCCTATCTGGCCGAAGAAATCCCCACCGTCGCCAATGGCGGCGTGTCCGAGGATCTCACCTCGATCACATGGAAGATCAAGCCGGGCATCACCTGGTCGGATGGCACGCCCTTTACCGCCAATGACGTGAAATTCACCGCCGAATACTGCATGCACCCCGAAGGCGGCTGCGCCCAGCTTGGCAAATACGAAGGTGTTTCCTCGGTCGAAGTGATCGACGATCTGACCGTCAAGGTAAACTTTTCCCAGCCCACCCCGGTGCCCTATGGCCCCTTCATGGGCGGTCAGGCCCCGATCATTCAGGCCGCGCAATTCGCCGACTGTCTGGGGGCCAAGGCGCAGGAATGCGCCGATGCCAATTTCGCCCCCATCGGCACCGGCCCCTTCAAGGTGGATGAATTCCGCCCTAATGACGTGATCTCGCTTTCGGCCAACCCCAATTACCGCGACCCGGCCAAGCCGCGCTTTGCCACGATGACCTTTAAGGGCGGCGGCGATGCCACGGCGGCAGGGCGCGCGGTGCTGGAAACCGGCGAATTCGACTATGCGTGGAACCTGCAACTTGCCCCCGACGTGATCGCCAATATGGAGGCGGCGGGCAAAGGCGTGGCCATGTCGGCCTTTGGCACGCTGGTGGAACGGATCGAGATGAACATGACCGATCCGTCGCCCGACCTGCCCGAAGGCGAGCGCGCCACCGCCAAGCACCCGCACCCGATCCTGACCGACCTGCGCGTGCGCAAGGCGCTCTCGATGGCGATCGACCGCGCCTTGCTGACCGAAATCGGCTATGGCAAGGCGGGGCGACCCACCTGCAACCTCGTGCCGGCACCGGAAATCTTTGCCTCGGACAATACCGATTGCCTGACGCAGGATATCGAAGGCGCCAAGGCGCTCTTGGAAGAGGCAGGCTGGACCGTGGGCGCAGGCGGCATCCGCGAAAAGGATGGCAAGAAGCTGTCGCTGCTATTCCAGACCTCGACCAATGCCGTTCGTCAGGATTTTCAGGCGCTGATCAAACAGTGGTGGTCCGAAATCGGCGTTGAAACCGAACTGCGCAACATCTCTGCCTCGGTGTTCTTTGGCAGCGATCCGGGCAGCCCCGATACCTTCCCCAAATTCTATGCCGATGTGGAAATGTATGCCAACAACTTCGACGGCACCGATCCGCAAAGCTATCTGGCAGGCTACACCTGTGAAAAGGCCCCGCGCCCCGAAACCCAGTGGCAGGGCGAGAATATCAACCGCTTCTGCGATCCCGCCTATGATGCGCTGGTCAAAGAACTGGGCCGCACCGCCGAACTGGACAAGCGCGGCGAGATTGCCAAGAAACTCAACGACATGCTGACCAAGGACAGCTACACCATCGTGCCGCTGGTGGACCGTGGCCGCGTCTCGGCCCGCTCCAACTCGTTGGGCGGGGTAGAGCTGAACACCTGGGACACCGAGTTGTGGAACGCCGCCGACTGGTTCCGGATCAAGTGATCTGACGCCAAAGGCCGCTCCGGGGCATTCTCCGGGGCGGCGCCTTGCTTACCCGACAACGATAAGAACGACCCGCAAAGGCGCCGCGCATGCTGACCTATACGATCCGACGGCTTGTCCTCGCGATCCCGACGCTGCTGTTCATCAGCCTCGTGATCTTTCTCCTGCTCGAACTGGCCCCCGGCGACCCGATGGCGCAGGTGCCGCTGACCGTGCCCCCCGACGTCAAGGAAAAGATGCGTCTGGCGCTTGGTCTGGGCGAGCCCACGCATATCCGTTTCGTCAAATGGATGTGGCAATTCTTTGTGGTCGAGCCGATGATGCTGATCGACTGGCTCTTTGGCACGAGCATGGCCGAGGGGCAGCAGCGCGTGCTCAGCTGGCAATTCCGCTCGCCGGTGATGGATGTGATCGTGCAGCGCATGCCGCAGACCCTCTGGGTGGTGGCGATGTCCTATGTGGTGGGCATCCTTATTGCGCTGCCTATCGGCATCTATTCCGCCTACCGGCAATATTCCGTATTCGATCAGACCGGCACTTTCATCACCATGGTCGGCTATTCCGTGCCGCCGTTCTTTTCCGGCGTGTTGGTGATCGTGATCTTTTCCGTGCAATTGGGCTGGCTGCCCTCGATCTATGACACCACGCTGGTGGTGGTGGACTGGACCACGTTCAAACAGCAACTGATGCAGATGGTCATGCCGGTCATGGTTCTGGCGCTGCAAACGACCGCCCAGATCAGCCGCTTCATGCGCGCCTCGATGCTGGACAATCTGGGTCAGGATTACGTGCGCACGGCGCGTGCCAAGGGGCTGTCGGAATGGTCGGTGGTCATGGTGCATGTGCTGCGCAACTCGATGATCCCGGTGATCACGGTCATCGCCCTTGGCGTGCCGTCGATCTTTGGCGGGGCGATCATCACCGAACAGATTTTCAAGGTGAACGGGCTTGGCCAGCTTCTGATCACCGCAATCGAGGCCAACGACCTGCCGATGGTGCAAACCGTGACCTTCATGATTGCCGTGCTGATCGTGTTTTTCAACATCGTCGCCGATGTGCTCTACGGCGTGTTCGACCCGAGGATTCGCTATGACTGAACCCCAAACCCCCATCGCGGCCCTCAAGGATACCGGCCCCACCGCCCCGCCGCGCAGCCAATGGCGCGATGTCTGGGATCAGTTCAAGAGCCACCGGGGCGCGCTGATTGGCAGTATCGTGCTGATCCTCATCATCGCCGCTGTCTTTCTTGGCCCGCTGGTCTGGCCCTATGACGCCACGTTCATCGACATTCGCGCCCGCAATCAGGGGCCAAGCTGGACGCATCCTTTTGGCACCGATCAACTGGGCCGCGATACGCTGGCGCGGATGATGGCGGGGGGGCAGACCTCGATTGCGGTGGGGTTGACGGCGATGCTCTTGGCGCTTGTGCTGGGCTCACTGGTCGGGGTTCTGGCGGGGTTCTTTCGCCGCCTTGACGGGCCGCTCATGCGCCTCACCGACCTCTTCCTGTCGCTGCCGCTTCTGCCGCTTCTTTTGGTGATGGTGCTGCTCTTCCGCGAGGCGCTCAATGGCGTGTTCGGCCCCGAGCGGGGTATTTTCATTCTCATCGTGGTGGCCATTGGCGTGACAAGCTGGATGCCCACCGCCCGCATCGTGCGCGGCGATGTGCTGGCCTTGAAAGAACGCGAATTCATCCTCGCCGCCCGCTCTATCGGAACCACCAATTTCGGCCTCATCACCCGGCATATCCTGCCCAATGTTATGTCGCCAATCATGGTCTCGGCCACGCTGGGCATCGCCAATGCCATCATTACTGAAAGCGCGCTGTCGTTTCTGGGCTTGGGCTTCCCGCCCGATTTCCCGACATGGGGGCGGCTCTTGAACGACGCCACGCAGTATTTGCAAGACTACCCCGAGCGCGTGTTCTGGCCCGGTTTGGGGATTTCGCTCACGGTGCTGTCGATCAACTATATGGGCGACGGGTTGCGCGACGCGCTCGATCCGAGGATCCGGGGGCGGTGAGGGGGCTTTAACGCATGGTCAGTATGTTACCCGCGCGGAACAAGGCGCGGTACGCGCCGCCGCGCGATCGCTGGGCCGTCCGTCGCACCGAAGGTGCGCCGCGTTATATCGGCACACCTCTGGTGTGACGGCCTAGCGATTTTGAGGCGTAGCACTACTCTGCTGGGTCACACGGACTTGACTGGCATAAAGTGGCATCCAATTCCGTTGTTTCGCTAGACCCCGGCCCAGCGACCGCGCGGCTCGCCGCTTGGAAACGCCCCTTAACCCCTCAGTTATTCCCGCGCTCTGCCTCGATGGCGCGCCAGCGGGCGACGTTGCGGTTATGTTCGTCCAAAGTCTCGGCAAAGGCATGGCCACCGGTGCCATCGGCCACGAAGAACACGTAATCCGTGGTGTCGGGATCAACTGCTGCCTCGATGCTGGCGCGGCCCGGATTGGCAATGGGCGTGGGCGGCAGCCCTTCGATCACATAGGTATTCCAAGGCGTTGCACCGCGCAATTCGCTCTGCCGCAGACCCCGGCCCAACACGCCCTTGCCCTCGGTCACACCATAAATCACCGTCGGGTCAGTCTGGAGCCGCATGCCGCGATTGAGCCGGTTGACGAACACGCTGGCCACTTGCCGCCGCTCATCCGCCACGCCGGTTTCCTTTTCGATGATCGACGCGAGGATCAGCGCCTCTTGCGCGGATTGCAGCGGTAGGCCTTCGGCGCGCCCTTGCCACGCGGCGGCCAAAATAACCGCCTGCGCCTCGCTCATCCGGGTCAGCACGCTCTCGCGCGTGTCGCCGGCGCGCACCTCATAGCTGTCGGGTGCGAGCGTGCCCTCGGCTGGCACCTCGGCCACTTCGCCGGTCAGCACATCGACGGATTTCAACCCCTCGACCACCTGCCAGCTTGTCACGCCTTCCGCCAAGGCCACGCGATAGCGCGTATCGGCCTGTTCGCGCACCTGCGTGAATTCCGCCGGAACCTCGCCCTCGGCGGCTGGATCGAATTTGGCCCGTTCCTCATAGCGGCCCGTGGCGGCATCCAATTCCCGCACCACCACTTCGGCGCTTGTCACGCCCAAGCGATACACCACTTCGGTGCCACAGGTGCTGGCCCCACCGCGCGTGATGATATCGGTGATCTCCGCCATGCTGGCCGCTTCCGGGATCAGCCAGCTTCCGGCCTTAAGCAACGCGTCCTTCTCGGAATATTCCGCACCGATGCGGAAAATCGCGCCGCTCGTCACCGCCCCATCGCTCTCTAACCGGCTCGAGACCCGGCGCATGGTGCTGCCCGGTTCAACCCGCAGGCAGATCGCATCCGACAACGGCCCGCGCGCCGAATACTGCTGCTGCCCCCAGAGGATCACCCCGCCCAGCAGAAACACCGCCACCACCAGCAGCGTCAGGAAATTCGAGACGATGTGTCGCCACATCAGCGCGGTTTCCCGACGATCAGCGCCGCATTGGTGCCGCCAAAGCCAAAGCTGTTGCTCAGCGCCACGTCAATCTTGCGCTCGCGCTTGGCATTGGGCGCCAGATCAAGCGGCGTTTCCACCGATGGATTGTCCAGATTGATGGTGGGCGGGGCCACCTGATCACGGATTGCCAGAATGCAAAAGATCGCCTCAACCGCGCCCGCAGCCCCCAAAAGATGCCCGACCGATGATTTCGTCGAACTCATCGTCACATTCGCCGCCGCATTGCCCAAGAGCCGCTCAACCGCCTGCAATTCGATGGTATCCGCCATAGTCGATGTGCCATGCGCGTTGACGTAATCAATATCCGATGGGTTCAGACCGGCGCGCTGTAGCGCCGCCTGCATCGCCCGGAACCCGCCATCGCCCGTCTCGGAGGGTGCGGTGATGTGATAGGCATCGCCCGACAGGCCATAGCCCAGAATTTCCGCATAGATTTTCGCGCCACGCGCCTTGGCATGCTCGTATTCCTCAAGCACCACGACGCCCGCACCTTCGCCCATGACAAACCCGTCGCGGTCCGCGTCATAGGGGCGGCTTGCGGCCTGAGGATCATCTGCGCGCTTGGTCGAGAGCGCCTTGCAGGCGTTGAACCCGGCAATCCCGATCTCGCAGATCGAGGCTTCGGCCCCGCCCGCCACCATCACATCCGCGTCGCCCCACTGAATAAGCCGCGCCGCATCGCCAATCGCATGCGCGCCGGTGGCGCAGGCGGTCACGACCGAATGGTTTGGTCCCTTGAACCCATAGCGAATGCTCACCTGACCCGAGATCAGGTTGATCAGCGCGCCGGGAATGAAGAACGGCGATACCCGCCGCACGCCTTTTTCGCGGATGATACCGGCCGTTTCCTCGATCGAGCGCAGCCCGCCGATGCCTGATCCCAGCATCACGCCAGTACGTTCGCGCGCGGCCTCATCCTCGGGCATCCAGCCTGAATCCTCGACCGCCTGTTGGGCAGCGGCAATGCCATAGAGGATGAAATCATCGACCTTGCGGCGCTCTTTCGGCTCCATGTACTTATCGGAATGAAAGGTGCCATCGGTGCCATCGCCAAGGGGAATCTGGCAGGCGTATTTCGTCACCACATTGACGGGGTCAAAGCGGATGATGGTTCCCGCCCCCGATTGCCCCGCCAATAGCCTGCTCCAGGTCAGTTCGACCCCATCAGCCAGCGGGGTTACGAGACCCAGACCTGTGACAACGACACGCCGCATGATGCTGCCTTTCCCTTGTGTGTTCTTTTGCTGCTCTTACCCCGCCTTGGCCCCAAGGGGCAAGAGCATCGCACCATCCCCTGCAAGGCCCCGCCAACCGCCGTCACTTCGGCTGGGCTGAACTCTGCTTCAAAAGGATTGGATTGACCGCGCCCACCCCCCGCACCCATAGCTGGCGCGCAGCTATCACAAGAGGGCAGAGCCATGGCCGATATCACCTTGCACGAGATCGAAACGCGCACCACGGCAGCCCTCATTCGGCATGGGGCGGCCCCGTGGATCGCCGCCGAGGTGGCCCGCGCTGTGCGCGCTGCCGAAAGCATCGGCAACCGCATCTGCGGCCTCTACTACCTAGAAAGCTATTGCCAGCAATTGCAGACAGGCCGCGTCAACGGCACGGTCGAGCCAGAGGTAAGCCAACCGCGCCCCGGCGCGGTCTTGGTCGATGCGCGCATGGGCTTTGCCCAACCCGCCTTTGCCCGTGGCATCGACCGTGCCGCAGCAGCCGCGCGGATCAATGGCGTCGCCAGCCTTGCCATCGGTCACGCCCATACCTGCACCTCACTGGGCTATTTCACCGAACAGATCGCACGGCGCGGGCTGATCGGATTGGGGATGACCAATGCCTCGCCCATCGTTGCCGCACCGGGCGGCAAGACGCGGGTGATCGGCACCAATCCCATCGCCTTTTCCGTGCCAGACGGGCAGGGCGGTCTTGCCATGCAATTCGATCAATCGACCACAGTCGTGGCGCTGGGCAAGATCACCATGGCCAAGGCGGCAGGCCAGCCTATCCCGCTGGGCTGGGCGCTTGACGCTCAGGGAAACCCCACCACCGATCCCGAGGCGGCGCTGAGCGGCTCCTTGGTCAGCATCGGCGGGGCCAAAGGCTGGGGCCTTGGCCTTATGGCCGAGCTTTTGGCCGCAGGCCTGACCGGCGGCGTGGTCAGCCGCGATGTGAACCCGCTCAAGGCACCCGATGGCCCGCCGCATGATCTGGGGCAATATTACCTGCTGATGGACCCGGACCTATCCGGTGTCTTCTTCGACCGGTTGGCGCAGGTGGCCGAGGGCGCAACTACGGATGCAGGCGCGCGCATGCCGGGGCAGGGCAAAAAGCCGTGCGATCCCGTCACCGTCCCGGATCCGCTCTGGGCGCAGGTGCGCGATCTGGCCGGTTGATCCCGATCAAGGCATGGGGCACGCTCCAGACCTATAAAAGAGAACCACCGCCTTTGGACACCGCAAGGAGACCTCTTATGCGCGCGACACTCTCGATCGTAATCTTGGCAAGCCTCACTTTGACAAACGCCACGCAAGCCCAGGACATCCGAGCCGGAACCCAGACCTATGAACGCTATTGCGCCGCCTGCCATGGGCATGACGCCACCGGCTTTGGCCCGATGCGGGCGGTGCTGACACTGCTTCCCACTGACCTCACCGCGCTCAGGGCCACGAACAATGGCCATTTCCCGGTTGAACGGGTGGTGCGCCGCATCGACGGGCGTGATCCGCTGGTGTCGCACGGCAGCCCGATGCCGATCTATGGCAGCTTCTTTGAGGATCGCGATACCGGCCTCAAGACCGAGCGCGGACAAATCATCCTGACCAGCCAGCCGGTAATTGATCTGGTGGCCTATCTCGAAACGCTGCAAAAACCCTGATCGCTTGACGCAATCATAGAGGGGGCTAGTTCTGGCATAGTGAGAGGTGTACCATGCGCTCTATCATTCTGTCTTTGATCCTGATGCTCGGTCTCGCAGCGCCCTTGCGCGCACAAGAGGGGGCAAAGGCCGTCATCACCGCGCAGATCGAGGCGTTTCTGGCACAGGATGTCAGCCGCGCCTATGGCTATGCCAGCCCCTTCATCCAGCAGAAATTTGCCACCCCCGAACAGTTCGGCGCGATGGTGCGCGACGGCTATCCGATGGTCTGGCGCCCCTCTGACGTGACCTTTCTTGAGATGCGCGAGATTGCCGGGCGGCTCTGGCAAGGCGTGCGGGTCGTCGATGCGGCGGGCGCGGGCTGGATCGTAGACTATGAGATGATCGAGACGCCAGAGGGCTGGCGCATCAACGGCGTTCAGGTGCGCCCCGCCCCGGATGCCAGCGTTTGATCCCGCGCAGGCGGGCTTGACCGCAGAGGTCCACCCGCTTACCTCACCGGCCTGATCCCCATGCCGCGTTGAGGCCCCATATGCCCTATTACCGCCCCATCCCCCGCACCGATCCCGCTCGCCCCGCTGGCGCGCTGACGCTTGCGGGCGGCTGGTGCTGGTTCGATACGGTCGAGGTGCTGGATCGCGCCGCTCCCTCTTACCTCATGCCCGCCGCTGATCTGCCGATTGAGGCGCTGCATCGCCTCACCACGCCGCGCGCGCCGGTGGCGGGGCTCGATATGACCGCGCCGCAGATCATGGGTATTCTCAACGTCACCCCAGACAGCTTTTCCGACGGCGGTCAGCATTTTGATCCCGAAGTGGCGCTGGCCCATGCCCGTCAGATGGCCAGTGACGGGGCCGCAATTTTGGACGTGGGCGGCGAATCCACCCGCCCCGGTGCCGCCCCCGTGCCCGTTGAGGATGAAATCACCCGCACCGCCCCAATCATCTCGGCCCTGCGCGCGGGCCTGACCACGCCCATTTCCATCGACACCCGCAAGGCGGCGGTGGCGCAGGCCGCCCATGCGGTGGGGGCCAATCTGATCAACGATGTGGCGGGGCTAACCTATGATCCCGCCTTGGCCCCCTATGCCGCCACCCATGCCCTGCCGGTTTGTGTGATGCACGCCCAAGGCTCGCCCGAGACCATGCAGCAAGACCCGCGCTATGACCATGTGCTGCTCGATGTCTACGACTGGCTCGCCGCCCGGATCGAGGCGCTTGAGGCCCTTGGAATCCCCCGTGCGCGCATCATAACCGACCCCGGCATCGGCTTTGGCAAGACTGTTGCGCATAACCTGACCCTCCTGCAAAACCTCTCGCTCTTTCACAGCCTCGGCTGTCCCGTTCTCCTTGGTGCCTCGCGCAAGCGCTTCATCGGCGAGATCAGCCGCACGCCTGTTGCTGCTGACCGTATCCCCGGCTCTCTCGCCGTGGCCTTGGGCGGTGTGGCACAAGGGGTGCAGATCCTGCGCGTGCATGACGTCCCCGAGACCCGCGCCGCACTTGATCTCTGGCGCGCCACTCTCGCCGCGCCACGCGCCTAGGCTTTTCAAAATCAGCTTTAGGGCTGTGACTTGTCCACAGGATGCGGCCGGTTTCTTACCAAATTCTGATCTGGGCGCACGCATGGGGCTGAACCTTACAAAATCCGGGGTGATTTCGTAAGCTCTGTAAGGCTCACCTTGCGCCAAAGACCCGCCGCAAAGCGCCCCATTGGCTCATGCCAACACCGACCAGAATCAGCGTCATCGCCGCCAGCAAACTTGGCGGCAAAACCTCGGACAGCACGAGCGCCCCAAGGATCACCGACCACACCGGCACCATGTAATTGACAAGGCTGAAAAAACTCGGCCCCGCCTCGCGGTTGACCTGCACCAGCAACAGTTGTGCCACGCCAGTCGGCAGGATGCCAAGATAGAGCAAGGCCAATAAACTCTTTGTATTCAAATCAGTAGGCAACCCCTCAACCACCAACGCCAAGGGCACAATCATCCCCGCTGCCAGCGTCAACACCAAAGCGGACAGCGACAAACGGTCCACCTCTGGCGACAGACGTGTAGCAATCGAGCCGATCGCATAGCCCCCCGCTGCCCCAAGGCAGGCCAGTCTTGCCAAGGATTCCAGATCCTTACCGGTCGAAGTGAAGGCTTCTGGCCCGATCAACACGACAACCCCCGTCGTGCCCAGAACAAACCCCACCAAACGCCGCACATGCATCCGCTCTCCGGGCACCAGAAAATGCGCCAAGGGCAAGATCAAAAGCGGCACCGCCGCCATACACACCCCGGCAAACCCCGAAGCCACAGATTGCTGCGCCCAAGACAAAAGGATGAATGGTAAAACGTTTGAAAACAACGCCATGACAAGTGCGAATTGCCAGATGCGCGCCCCGTCCGGGCCGCGCAAAGCGGGCAATTTCCGCCCTTTGAACCGCAGCAGGCAGAGCAAAAACCCCGCCCCCAACACGATCCGCACCGCCGCCACGAAGAATGGTCCCGCCCCGGTCAACGCGACCGATACGAACATAAAGGACGCGCCCCAGATCACGCCCAAGGCACCGATCCTCAGCCAGTTGAGTGCGGAAATCTCTTGCATGGAGGGGCCTTTCAGACACGAAAGGGCACCCGCAGGGGATGCCCTTTCGCTTTGGATTTCAAGGACTTCAGTTCTTGCTTTGATCCACCAGCTTGCCTGCGGAAATCCACGGCATCATGGCGCGCAGCTTCTGGCCGACTTCTTCGATCTGATGCGCGTCGTTCATGCGGCGCGTGCCCTTAAAGAAAGGCTGGCCCACGGCATTCTCCTGCATGAAATCACGCACGAATTTGCCGGTCTGAATGTCGCGCAGAATGGCCTTCATCTCTTTCTTGGTCTGCTCATAGGGCAGAACCCGCGGACCGCTGACATATTCACCATATTCGGCGGTGTTCGAGATCGAATAGTTCATGTTGGCGATACCGCCTTCATAGATCAGATCGACGATCAGCTTCACCTCGTGCAAGCACTCAAAGTAAGCCATTTCAGGGGCATAGCCCGCTTCGACCAGCGTCTCGAAGCCCATGCGGATAAGTTCGACAAGGCCACCACAAAGCACGGCCTGCTCACCAAAGAGGTCGGTTTCGCACTCTTCGCGGAAGTTGGTCTCGATGATCCCCGAGCGCCCGCCACCGATGGCCGAGCAGTAAGAAAGCCCAATTTCCAAGGCCTTGCCGGATGCATCGTTGTTGACCGCCACAAGGCAGGGCACGCCGCCGCCCTTGACATACTCGCCGCGCACCGTGTGGCCGGGGCCTTTGGGCGCCATCATGATGACGTCAACGCCTTCCTTCGGTTCGATCAGGCCAAAATGGATGTTGAGGCCGTGGGCAAAGGCAATCGCCGCGCCGGGGCGGATGTTGTCATGCACGTATTTGCGATAGGTTTCGCCCTGCAACTCGTCGGGCATGGTGAACATCATCAGGTCGCACCAAGCTGCGGCTTCTGCGATACCCATGACCTTAAGACCCTCAGCCTCGGCCTTCTTTGCCGATTTCGAGCCTTCGCGCAGGGCGACGACCAGATTTTTTGCGCCTGAATCCCGCAGGTTAAGCGCGTGGGCATGACCCTGGCTGCCATAGCCAAGAATGGCGACCTTTTTGTCTTTGATCAGGTTGATGTCACAGTCACGATCGTAATAGACGCGCATGGCGTTCTCCTCTTCGGTTGATAGGCGCATCATAGGCATGACCGGGCGAAAGAGACTGGTGATTTCGGATTATTTCTGGTAAAGTTCAGCGTAATCATTCTCCATAAGCTAGAATATGGAAGAAATTATGCTCGATGATACTGATCGCCGCATCTTGCGCCACTATCAACATGCCCCCACCCTTGGGGCGTCGGACCTTGCAGAGCGCGCGGGCGTGACCTCGGCAACCTGCGCCCGCCGGTTAGAGCGGATGCAACAAGAGGGCGTGATCCGGGCCAACCGCGCCGTAATCGACTGGCGCGCGCTTGGCTATGAGGTTGAGGTGTCGTTGCGCATCACGCTGGATAAAACACAGCCCCGCGCCTTTGACGAGTTCATCGACGCCGCGAGAGACGTGCCTGAAGTCATTGAAATACAGACATTTCTTGGCCGTGTTGATCTGCGCCTTTCGGTCATTGCGCGCGATATGGCGCATTACCAACAGCTTTATCGCAGCGCCATCCTGACCCTGCCGCATATCGCCGATATCGAGGCGCTGATGCATGTGGCGCGGATCAAATCCGACGAGGTGCTGCCGCTGTGATCGAGCTGGATACCCTCGACCGGCTGATCCTGCGCGAGATGGTGCGCGATGCCACTCAATCTGCAAGCGCGATTGGCCGCGCCCTTGGCCTGTCTCAGCCCGCCACATGGCGACGCCTGCAACGGTTGCGCGATATGGGGGTCATCAAGGGGCAACGCCTTGAATTAGATCACGAAAAGCTCGGTTTCGGAGTCTCGGTATTCCTTGGCGTCAAACTTGCCACCAAGGGCCGGGTCAGTCTGGAAGATTTCGAGCGCGCCGTCAGCGCCATCCCTGAAGTGCAGACGGTCGAGCATATCTTGGGCCTTTACGATTATCGCTTGCGGGTCGTGGCGCGCGATATTTCTGATTTTGAACGTGTTTTGCGCCGCCGGATCATGACCCTGCCGGGGGTGGGCGATGTCGAGGCGAATGTCCTTTTGAGCGAGGAGCGCCGCCCCGGCCCCATCGGATGACGTGCCGCACTGGACTTATGGGTGAACCCGCGCCATCTTGCCCGCAAGATAGAGGAGACATTCCATGACGGCCCTGCTTGACCATGTCGATCCCGATGGACTTTTGGAGTATTCGGTGGTGTTCACTGATCGCTCGCTCAACCATATGTCTGCCTCTTTTCAAGAGGTTATGTGCGACATTTCATCCATGCTCAAGGATGTCTACGCCGCGGATGCGGTGGCGCTAGTGCCCGGTGGCGGGTCTTATGCGATGGAATCTGTCGCCCGGCAGTTTGGCCGTGGCGCACATGCGCTTGTCGTGCGCAACGGCTGGTTCTCGTTTCGCTGGAGCCAGATTTTCGACGCAGGACAGTTCACCTCTGACACCACCGTCTGCATGGCCCGGCAAACTGGCAACGGGGCGACCACGCCCTTTGCCCCGGCCCCCATCGAAGAGGTCGTGGCAAAAATCCATGAAGCAAAGCCCGACGTGGTCTTTGCCCCGCATGTGGAAACCTCGGCGGGGTTGATCCTGCCTGACGATTACATCACCGCCTTGGCCAATGCGGCGCATGAGGTGGGCGCGCTCTTGGTGCTGGATTGCATCGCTTCGGGCTGCGCTTGGGTTGATATGCGCGCGACGGGCGTTGATGTGCTGATTTCCGCGCCGCAAAAAGGGTGGTCGGCCTCGCCTTCTGCCGGTTTGGTGATGCTTTCGGCGCGCGCGCTGGAACGGCTGGAAGAAACGACGTCCGACAGTTTTGCGCTCGACCTCAAGAAATGGCGCGCGATTATGCAGGCCTATGAAAATGGCGGCCATGCCTATCACGCGACCATGCCCACCGACGCGCTGCGCGGCTTCCGCGACACGATGATCGAGACCCGCGATTATGGGTTCGAGCGGCTGCGCGATGCGCAATGGGACTTGGGCAATGGCGTGCGGGCGATGCTGGCCGCGCGCGGCGTGACCTCTGTCGCCGCCGAAGGCTTTGGCGCGCCCGGCGTTGTCGTCAGCTACACCAGCGATCCCGATATACAGAACGGCAAGAAATTCATGGCAGAAGGTATGCAGATTGCCGCCGGCGTGCCGTTGCAAGTGGGCGAGCCCGAGGGCTTTCGCACCTTTCGTCTTGGGCTTTTTGGTCTGGATAAACTCTATGACGTGCCCGCCGCACTCAAGCGGCTTGAAACGGTCCTAGACAAGGTGCTCTGAGCCTTAGCCCCGTGCGCCAAGACCCATCTGCATCAGGGTTTTGCGCACTGGGGCCAGCGAGTAAATCGCGCTCAGCGCCTGTGCGCGCGCATCCCGCAATGGCTGTGTGCTCAGCATCGACGCGCGATTGAGCAGGTCGATCCCCGTCACGCGCGCCTGCACCTCGAAATGCCTGCGACGATGATAGGTGTCGAGCATGGTGCGGTCGCCCAAAGCCTCGGGGTTCGCCTCGGCCAGTTCCAGCAACACCCGCATATCGCCAAGCGACATATTGAGGCCCTGCGCGCCAATCGGTGGTACGACATGCGCGGCCTCGGCGACAAGCGCCACGCGCTCGCCTGACATGCGCTCTGCGACTTGGCTGATGATCGGCCAGACGGTGCGGTGTGATGCCAATGTCAGCGGGCCAAAAAGATGGCAAGACCGCGCATTCATTGCAGACTCGAATTCGGGCACCGGCAGGGCGGCCAAACGCGCAACCTCTGGCCCTTCTTCCATCCAGACGATGGCCGAGGACGGCCGCCCGTCGTGATCGGGCAGGGGCACAAGGGTGAACGGCCCGCCAGAACGGTGGATTTCGGTCGAGACATTGTCATGCGGGATTGGGTGGGTGACGGCAAAGGCAAGCGCCTTTTGACCGTAACGCGTTGTTTTGACGTGAATTCCGGCCGCCTCGCGGATAGGAGAGCCCCGCCCATCGGCGGCGATCACCAAGCGGCATCGCACCCGGGTGCCGTCGCTCAGCCCCACGCGCGCCTCGGCTTCGCGGGTAAAGAGCGTGGCGGTGCCGGTGCCGGGTTTGAACGTGACCGAGGGCAGGCTTTCCAGATGCGCCACCATTTCACGGCGCAAAAGCCAATTGGGCAGGTTCCAACCAAAAGGGCGCTCGGAAATATCGCTGGCGTTGAATTCACGCACGACGCGGGGTTCGGGCAATTCGCCACCCGCATCGACGATCCGCATCACTTGCAGGTCCGTGGCATGTGGTGCGAGACGTGCCCAAAGGCCCGCCCGATCAAGGAGCGCCTGCGCCGGCTGCAAGAACGCTGTGGTGCGCAGGTCTGATCCAGCCGCATCGCGCGCCGTCACAGGCGGGGCTGGATCGACGCAAAGCACCGAAAACCCCGCGCTGCCAAAGACGGCAGCCGCGGTCAGGCCAGCAACACCGCCGCCTGAAACCACGATATCATACGACGCCTGCGTCATTCTCAAAGTCTCCGAAATGGGATCTAGCGTCGGCTCAGCCCCGAGAAATCAGGATCAGCATCACCCAGATGACCGGAACCAGCGCCAGTGCCGGGATATAAAGCCCCGGAATGCCCCAGATCGCAATGCTCGTCGCCCATCCCGCCAGAAAAACCGCCACGCTGAGCAGGATCGGGCCAACGGCGGCGGCATCGGGATCATGGCTTTTGGCGGTGTTGTGGGCGGCAGTGGTGGGGGCTGTCGTCGCGGTCATGGCGGGCCTCATGGATCAAAGATTACTCTTGTGATGCATAAATATGTCCCGCCCCCCGCGATCAAAGGGACGTATCGCCGCAGCGCTTAGATGAGCCGCGCCAGAAACCCGCGCAGATCATCGGTGTGGTGATGGATGTGTTCGGCTTCGATCCGCTCGGGGGCGACATGCACGGTTCGCATTCCCATGGCATGCGGGGCCGCGAGATTGCGGGGCTCATCCTCGAACATGGCGGCTGTATCGGGGGCGCTCTGGTCTCGTGTCAGAATGGTCCGAAACGCCTCGGGTTCCGGTTTGGGCCGGTAGCCTGCGTGTTCCACGCCGTAAACGGCGTCAAACGCCCCCAAAAGCCCGCGCGCCGCGATCACCCGCTCGGCATAGGGGGCAGAGCCGTTGGTATAGACGATCTTGCGCCCCGGCAGGGCGCGAATGGCGGTATTGAGCGCGGCATCCGGTTCCAGCTTATCGAGCGAAATGTCATGCACCGCCTCAAGATAAGGGCCGGGATCGAGATCATGCAGCCGCATCAGCCCCGCCAGCGTCGTGCCATGTTCACGCCAATAGTCATGTCGCAGCCGGTCTGCCTCGGCATGGGTGACACGCAGCATATCCATCACAAACCGGGTCATCCGCGCCTCGATCTGATCGAAAAGGCGGGCAGAAGGCGGGTATAGCGTGTTGTCGAGGTCAAAGACCCAGGTGCGGATATGGTTGAAATCAGGTTTGGGCATGGCGCTGATATAAGCGGGCGCGACATTGCGCGCAATCGCCCAAGGCTTGATCCCGCGCTCAAAGCGCGTAAGGTTCCCAGCCAATGCACAGAACAAACGGACATGCCGATGAAACCGCCCCCTACAGATGCCTATTCGTTGATCCTTGAGGCAATCGATGTCGGCATCTTCAAACCCGGAGACCGTCTGGTCGAGAGCGATCTGGCCGAACGCTTTGGTGTGTCGCGCACGCCCATCCGCGAGGCGTTGCAGCGGCTTGAAACGCAATCCATGCTCACCCGCGACGGGCGCAGCCTGATCGTGTCCTCTTTGGATTACAATCAGTTGGCCGAGCTTTATGTGGTGAGGGCAGAGTTGGAGGGGCTGGCGGCAGAGCTGGCCGCGCGCCATGCCACGCCCGAAGAGGTGCGGGTGTTGCGGGATATGGTGGAAGATGATCGCGCGCTCTTGGGCAAGCCGGTGGAACTCGCCCGTGCCAATCGGCGGTTTCACAAGCAGATACATCTTGCCTCGCACAACCGCTTTCTGGTGCAACAGTTGGACCTTGTGCATCGATCCATGGCGCTTTTGGCGACCACGTCTCTTGCGGCGGTCGGTCGGGATGAGGATGCGCTGCGCGAACATGATGCGATCGTGGCGGGGATTGAGGCACATGATAGTGCAGGGGCCGCGCAGGCCCTGAGGGATCACATCTCAAAGGCCTTTGTGACCCGGCTCAAGCTTGATTCCGGAGAGGTCAAATCCACCGTCTGAGTTTGGTTGACCACGCGCCGTGACCGAGAGGCCATGCGTGGTTTTGTCCCAAAAGAATGGCTTTAAGATGAGCTCATACAGGGCCTTATAGGCGGCAATTGTCCCGAGTGGTGTGTAAAAATGCATCGTCGGGGCCCATGCCATCAGATGCCGGTGTCGCGGCCCCGAGACCGAAGCCATGTGAATAGAGACATTCAGAACCTCTACCAGCAAGAACAGGCTGCCCAACGCCACCAGCAGCGCATGTGGGACGACCGTGTCGAGCGGGTGGGGCAAGCCAAAGAGAACCAGCCAAAAGGACCAAAGGACCGGTGCCAGCAGGAATTGTGAAAGCGCCGAGACGAAATGCGCCTGAAACCCCCAGAACTTGCGCGGTCCAAGCTGTGCATAAAGCAGTCTGGGCTGCCGCATATGCACCAGATAGGTGGTCATATACCCCTTGAGCCAGCGAGAGCGCTGTTTGATCCAAGGCCAGGCTCGGCAATTGGCCTCTTCCTCGGTTACTGTATGGATCATCTCCGTGCGATAGCCATGCCGGGCAAGGCGAAAGCCAAGGTCGGCATCTTCGGTCACATTGTGCGCGTCCCATCCGCCCAATTCCTCGAGCACGTCACGCCGGAAATAGAGTGTGGTCCCGCCAAGGGGAATCGCCAGCCCGAGACGCGCCATGCCCGGCATCAAGGTGCGAAACCATGCCGCGTATTCGATGGTGAAACAGCGCGCCAGCCAGTTTTGGCCGGGGTTGTAATAGTCGAGAATGCCTTGAAGGCAGGCCACCTCTCGGGGTACCTGCTGAAAGCGGCGCGCAATGATCGTGATCTGATCGGCCTCGGGCGCATCCTCGGCGTCGAAAATGCCAATGATGTCGCCCTGACAGAAATCTAGCGCGTAGTTCATCGCGCGCGGCTTGGTGCGTGGTTTGCCATCGGGTACGATCACGGGCCGCACCCATGGCGGCAGATCAATTCCCGCCAATGTCTGACGGGTCAGCGCGTCTTCTTCCTCGAGCACGAGGATCACGTCGAGCAGGCATTTCGGATATGTCAGGCGACTGAGGCGGGCGATAAGCGCATGGGCAATCTCGGTTTCGCGAAAGAGCGGTACGAGGATTGATACCTTGGGCAGGGGCCGTGGCGAGGAAGGGGCGGGGGGCGCATCAGAGCGGCCAGAGGTCTGTGCTACAAAGGCCGCGATTTTCAACCCGGCAGAGACGATGAGCGTAAAGCAGGCCCAGACCGCAAAGATGGAAAAAACCGTGATCGGAAAGGCGAGGCTGAGCGCCACAAGCACCGCAAGGGCCGCGAGCGTCAGGTGCAGGCGGCGGTTTTGATGGGCACCCCAGGTTCGACAACTCTCGATCTCTGGCACGCGCGCCTCGGCCATGCTGCGCAAGATGTCGCGATGCTCATGCGCGATGCGGTCCTGTATCGCGTGGCGCGGGGCCATCACAACGCGCGCGCGGTCCAGCTTGCGAGGCAGGGCAGGGCGGCGCAGAGAGGCAAGGCTATCTGGCCCGCCAGTGGCAAGAACAGGAACGCCAGCAGCGGACTGGATCGGCAGCACGCCATGTTTCAAAAGAAATCGCGGATCAAGACCGGACTCAACCAGTTCTGCGCGCATCACATCCTCGGCGCTCAGCCGCGTGCTTGAGAGGCGGCGGGCGTGGGCGGCGAGCAAGTCGTCTTCCGTGGCCAGCCCCTCGGCTTGAAGAATGCGGTCGAGCGACGTGTCGCAATGCCGCCGCACCAATTCGGCCAGCGTGGCATCCGAGCGGCTGATCTTACCGGCGCGCACCAATTCGCGGCCCAGTGGGTTGATCGGCACCCGCGCGCCAGACCCTTGCGCCCGCATGTGACGCAGTTCGGAAATTCCCATATCGCGACCTTTCCCCTTGCGGCTGAGGAAAGACTAGGGCGCGCTTGGTTAACGATGTTTTAACGACAGGTTAACAGCCGAAGGATTATTCGGACTTATTTGGCCATAGAGGCCGCGAATCGCTCAAACAGGTAAAAGCTATCTTGCGGACCGGGGCTGGCTTCGGGGTGGTGCTGCACCGAAAAGACCGGACGATCCTTGATGCGGATACCGCAGTTTGATCCATCAAACAAAGAGACATGCGTCTCGACCACGCCGGTGGGCAGGGTCTGGCTGTCGACGGCAAAGCCGTGATTCATCGACGTGATTTCCACCTTGCCGGTTTCCAGATCCTTGACCGGGTGGTTGGCACCGTGGTGGCCGTGGTTCATCTTGATGGTCTGTGCCCCAAGCGCCAAGGCCAGCATCTGATGCCCAAGGCAAATGCCAAAGAGCGGCAGCCCCGCCTCAAGCACACCTTGGATCATGGGCACGGCATATTTGCCCGTGGCCGCCGGGTCGCCGGGGCCGTTGGACAGGAACACGCCATCGGGGGAATGGGCCAACACATCCTCGGCGGTGGCGCTTGCGGGCAGCACGGTCACATCGCATCCTGCGCTTGCCAAACAGCGCAGGATATTGCGCTTGGCACCGTAGTCGACCGCAACAACCTTGTGACGCGCGTCGGTTTGGCGCAGATAGCCCTCAGGCCAGGCCCACCGCATTTCGTCCCACCGATAAGACTGCGCGCAGGTCACATCCTTGGCCAAATCCATGCCTTCGAGCCCGGCAAAGCTGCGCGCACGTCCCACCAGAGCCTCGACATCGAATTTGCCGTTGGGATCATGGGCAAGGGCCACATGCGGCGCGCCCTGCTGACGGATCGCACGAGTCAGGCGGCGGGTGTCGATGCCGCCAATCGCGATGCGGCCCCGCCGTGCAAGCCAGCTTGTCAAATGTTCCTGCGCCCGCCAGTTGCTCGGCTCGGTCGGGTCCCATTTGACCACCATGCCTTCGGCTACCGGCTCGGCGGTTTCGTCGTCTTCGATGTTCACGCCGGTATTGCCGATATGCGGAAAGGTGAAGGTCACGATTTGTCCGGCATAGCTGGGATCGGTCATGATCTCTTGATAGCCGGTCATCGCCGTGTTGAAGCAGAGTTCCGCTGTGGTCACGCCGACCGCGCCGAACCCGTAGCCATAGAACAGCGAGCCATCGGCAAGGGCTAGGCAGGCGGTCGGACGGGGGGTGGACGCTTGGGCCATGGGGGCGAGTCTCCGGCTCGGGCAAATTTGCGCATACCTACGGGTGGGCTGGGGGCGGGTCAAGGGTCTGATCGCGGTGCTGGGGCGACCAGCACGGCGGTTGCCATCGCCCACGCTTGGCGCTAGGCTCCCGCTCTTGTGACGATCATGGGGATGAAACGGAATGGAACTGCGGGCACGGGTCGATCAGGCCCTGAAACAGGCGATGCGCGACAAGGCGGCAGGCCGTTTGGCGACCTTGCGTCTGATCAACGCGGCGATCAAGGATCAAGAGATTGCCGGGCGCAGCGCGGACGGGACTATCCCGGTCGGAGACGCGGAAATCATGGCCATTCTCGCCAAGATGACCAAGCAGCGCAACGAGAGCGTGCGCGCCTATGAAGAGGGTGGGCGGCTTGATCTGGCCGAGCGCGAGCGCGACGAGATCCGCATCATCGAAGAATTCCTGCCGCGCCAATTGGCCGAAGACGAGATTGCCGCCGCAATCGACAAGGCGATTGCCGATGTGGGGGCCACCACGATCCGCGACATGGGCAAGATCATGGGCAAGCTCAAGGAACGCCACGCGGGCCAGATGGATTTCGGCGCGGTTGGTCCGCAGGTCAAGGCGCGGCTGGGGTAAGCTGCCTCAGACGGCGGCGCTCTGCACCACCCTGACGCCAGAGATGGCAGATTCGGCCCGTTTGATGTCTTGGGCGGACATCAGGCACATGGCGGTGCTGAGCGCATCAGCCATGGCGGCGCTTTGTGCGGTGACGCTGATGAGGTGCCAGCGTGGCGTAGCGGGGGTGCCGGTGCGGGGATCCAGGATATGACCCGCTGTGCCCTCTGCATCAAAGACAGTGCCACGCGGGGCAGAGGAGGCCAGAGCGCGGTCGCGCAGGCCCAGATGCGGGCGGCCGGGCGTGTCTAGGATCACGGGCCAGTCGCCGCCATCCGGATGCCCACCAAGGGCGCGCAACTCGCCGGTGTCGATCAAGATGTCGCTCAGCCCTTCGGCCTGCAAAAGATGCGCGATGCGATCCGCGATATAGCCCTGTGCGATGCCATTAAGCGTGAGCGCCATACCGGGCCGCAGATTGATGGCGGTGGCGCTGTAGCGCAGATCGCTCCACGTTCCATGGGCGCGGGCATTGGCAATCTCGGCCTCTGACGGGGCATGTCCTGCACCATAGCTATGCGCGTAGAGATCCCAAAGCGGTTGAACAGTAGGATCAAAGAGCCCATCCGTGGCGTGATGTGCTGTGGCGGCGATGGATAGGCAATCCAACAACTCGAAAGGTGGTGCGTCGAGGTGCCCGCTGGCGTTAAGTTGGCTCAGCGCGGAGGTGCTGCGGTAGAGGCTGAAGACCTGCTCCAGCCGTTCGATCTCGGCGCGGGCGGTTTCGGTGATCCGCTCCGCCTCGGGGTGGCTGAGCGTGATCGTGGCGCGTGCACCCAAGGCGATCCCCTGCCAGCGGTGCAGGGGTGTGGCCTGAGCAGAGCGGGAACAGGAAAGCGCTGCGGCAGAGATGGTCAAAAAACGGCGGCGGGAGAGGGTCATGTCAGTTCTGCCTTTCGCGGGACAGGTGTTTTAGCCGTGCTTCGAAATCTTCGTCTTCGGCGCGGTCGGAGATGCCGGTGGCGATTGGCACGGCCGATAGCACATCGATATCCGCCACCTCGGCCAGCCGCAGAACATGCCCGCCGCGCGTATCGGCAAAGGCGGCAGCATCCTTGGCGTCGAGAAACGGCACCAATTCGGGCGCGTCCATGCCGCCCGTTGCCGTTGATCCGACCACGTAATGGGCCGATGTTGCGTCGATCCAGTTCTCGGCGCCGGGCTGGTCCCAACTGGCGGCGGCGGCCATGTCGTTGACGTAGATGGCCGTTATGGCGTGGCTTTGTTCTGGCATGCGTTGATAGGCGATGGCGTCGCGCACCTGACTGAAGAAGAGCGGGTGATCGAGACCCTCAAGATGGACCTGCGCCTTGGGGCCGGGATGCTCGAGCAGGTCCATTTGGCAGTAATGTCCGGTTGCCTCTGCCGTCAAAGGCACAGGGTCAGGGCGTGTGGCCACCTCTTCCTTGCAGGCGGCAAGGGCGAGGAGCAAGAACAGGAATGGGAGCCATTTCATGGTGTGACCCTCCGCAGCGCTGCGACCGCCAGACCAAAGGCAGCAAGGGGCCAAAGCAGGACCGAGATCAAAGCATGGACCGCGGGAATGGTCTGGGCCGCCCCGCCAAGGCCAGAGGCCGCCGCCGTCGCCTCGGATGCGGCAAGGTTGTAGAGGCGAAAGGCATCGGCGGGATTGGCCAGCAAAAGCCACGGCAGGGCACGGGCGGTAAAGACCCCGCCACCATCTGCCACGACCGCCGCCAAAAGACCCAGATCGTAGAGCACGACCAAGGCCAGCCAGACGCCGATTGCCAGCCCCGCCGCTGCCCCCGGACGCCGCGCGATGGCCGAGAGCGCATAGCCCAAGGCGAGAAACACCGCCCCCAACAGGATCGAGGACCAGAAGAGGCGCAAAAGCGCGGGCAGGCCTGTCACCGCCTCGGGATCGGTGGCAAGCGCGGTGATGGCCGCCAACCCATAGCCCGCGCCCACGGCAATCGTCAGCACCGCCAGATGGGCGATGAACTTGCCCATCAGGATGCCGGTTCGAGAGACCGGATAGGTCAGCGTCAGCGAAAGCGTGCCGCGCTCGATCTCGCCTGCCACGGCGTCAAAGGACATCAAAAGCGCCATCAACGGCACGAGATAGACGCCAAGAGACGTCAGGCTTGCCACCGTGACCGAGAGCGCATCCACGCCCACGTCGCCGGTTGGGGCGCTGCCCGCCGCCGAGAGGACAAGTGCAAAGAGCGCCATCAACGCAACGGTGATCGTCACCCAACGATTGCGCAGCGCGATGCGGAATTCGGTGGTGCCAAGGGCGAAGACGGGGCGAAAGAATGCGGTCATTGGTCATCTCTCCGGCTGAAATGGCTGTAGAGGTCTTCAAGGCTGGGCGGGATGATTTCGACGTCCTCAATCAGCCCTTTCAGCGCAGCAATATGGCCAAGGCGGGTCAGCTTCTCGTCATGGGCGCAGGTCAGATCGACCATGACGCCGTTGCGCCGCCCTCCAGACAGTTGCGCCGCCACCTGATCCGCCGCCCCCGGGCGTGCCGAGATTTGCAGCCGAATTGGCAGCGCGGCCTGACGGCGCAGGGCATGCAGCGTGTCATTGGCCATGAGCCGCCCCTTGGATAGGATCACGATCCGGTCGGTGCGGGCCTCGACCTCGGTCAGGGCATGGGAAGAGAGCAGGATTGCAGCACCTTCTGCGGCGAGACCGTCGAGGATGGCGTAGAACTCGCGGCGCGACACCGGGTCGAGACCACTGGTCGGCTCATCAAGGATCAAGAGGCGAGGTTGGCCGATGAGGGCCTGAGCCAGCCCGACACGCTGGCGCATGCCCTTGGAATAGGTGCCGATGCGGCGGCGGGCGGCCTCGCCCAATCCCACACGCTCCAAAAGGCCCATCGCCTGCGCCGGATCGCAACCGCGCAGGCGCAGGTAGAGGCGGATTTGTTCAAGACCGGTCAGGGCCGGGTGAAAGGCCACGTTTTCCGGCAGATAGGCGGTGCCCTCGCGGGCGGCCTGACTGCCGGGGGCGGCCCCGAGCACCTCGATCTGACCAGAGGTGGCGGGGATCAGGCCAAGGACGATCTTCATCAACGTGGATTTGCCTGCGCCATTGTGGCCAAGGAGCGCCACCCGTTCACCGGGGGCAACG
Organism: Roseovarius mucosus; assembly: GCF_002080415.1. Lineage (NCBI taxonomy): Bacteria > Pseudomonadati > Pseudomonadota > Alphaproteobacteria > Rhodobacterales > Roseobacteraceae > Roseovarius > Roseovarius mucosus. Next base: position 3,503,868 of record NZ_CP020474.1, read on the forward strand.
GTAAAGTCCACCGCATCAAGCGCGGTGACGCCATCGTAGCGCTTAGTGACTTGCGAGAGGGTCAAACGGGGCATCATCTGTCTTTCTGTTGCGTGCGGCGGTCATGGCCTCAGCTTCCATTGCAGCGATAGTATCCGGCACTGTCACGAGGACGGGCCGCATCAGGGGCGCGCTGTCCAGCACGCCACCGGGCAGGGAGGCGGGGAAATGTTTCTGGCTCCAGCGGATCAGCTGCACGGCGGGTGCGCCCATCAAGAGGCTGGCGGCGGGTTGCGACCACAGGATGTGGTCCATCAGGTCATTGGGGCGAAAGCTGGCATCGGCGATGCCATTGCCATCCAGATCAAAGGCGGGGTGGTCCGACCAATAGTTGCCGCGCCCGTCATAGCTCCATTCCACATTCTTGGTGCCGACGTATTTCACCTGCGTCCGGTTGCCGACAAAGGCGTTGCCGGTGATCGCATTGCGTTCCGATCCGGCGGTGAAATGAATGCCGATCTCGCAGCCTTCAAAGCGGTTGTCATAGATGAGGTTGCGGTGAGCGTTGTAGATAAACGTGCATTTCTCTGCGCCGCCCCGCACCAGATTGCCGCGAATATCGGCGTTGTTGGCGTAGTTGAGCATGAGGCCGTGACTGCGGTCTGCGAGGCTGAGATTGTCATGCACGGTAATGCGGTTCGAGAACATCAGCGCAAAGCCAAGGGTGTTGCCGATCGAGATATTGCCCGACACCTCGGAATTGTTGGCATACATGTAATGCACCGCAAAACGCAGGTCGCGCATCAGGTTGCGGCGAAAGATGCCGTCGTTTGAGGCATTCACAAAGATGCCGTCACGGCCAAGGCGGATGTCGTTATCCTCGATGATCGTGCCCGGCGCGTTCCAGACATAAACCCCATTGCCACGGCTGTTCATATGGTGATCGGTGCGCCCGACAATGCGATTGCCGCGCACGGTGGCGTTCTTGGGACCATGCACATCGACGCCGTAGAGATTGCCCAAGATGTCGTTGTCTTCGACCAGCACGCGCGCGGCACTCCGGGTGATCTGAACGCCGCTGTCGATAGCGTCGTGATCGCTGCCCGATCCGGTCAGGGTGAGGCCGCGCACGGTGATATCGCTGCCGGTGATGGTGACAACGCTGCCAACACCGCCTGCGTCGATGGTGGCTTTGCCTTGCCCGTCGAGGGTAATAGCGTGATCGAGTGTCACCGGGCCCGCATGCAGGCCCGGTTCAAGGGTCAGCACATCGCCGGGCAGTGCCCCGGCGATGGCAGAGGTAAGCGCCCCGGTCTCGGCTGGCACCCGGCGTTCCGCCGCACCGACCAAGGTCGCTGCGCCGCACAAGAGGATCAGGCTGAGAAAGAGGCGCAGCATGGCTCAGGCGCCTTTCGGTTCTACGAACATGCGACCGCGCATTTCCATGTGCAGCGCATGACAGAACCACTGGCAATAATACCAGTAGACCCCCGGCTTGGCCGCCACAAAGGTGGCCGAAGCGGTGGCCTGCGGGGCAAGTTCCATCGCCACGCCGTGATCGCCCATGCAGAAGCCATGTGTCAGATCGTCGATGTCATCGAGGTTGGTGATGATCACCGTCACCTCATCGCCCTCTTTGACGGTAAAGCTTTCGATGCTGAAGGCGGGGGCCACGCTCGACATATAGACACGCACTTTGTTGCCATCGCGAATGATCGTATCGGCCCATTCGTCGATGTTGACCCCGTCCTTTTCAGCCTGCGCGCGGGCATCAGCCCACATCGGATCGTTACGGTCCCAGGCATTGCGCGGGTTCACGACAGAGCGGTGGACGATGATACTGTCATGCGGTTCTGCAAAGGTCGGGCTGTCATGCAAGAGCGTCAGGTTGGTGCCGTCCAACGAGAAAAGCTGCTCGTTCTCGGGTTTCAGAGGGCCGACGTTGAGAAAGCGATCCTTGGAAAACTTGTTCATCGAGATGAACCACTTACCATCCGCCTCAAGCGTCTCGCCCATGGAGGTGGAGTTGTGGCCAGGCTGGTAATGCACATCCACCTTGGAGCGGATCGGATCGACGTTTTCGCCCGCATAGGCCCGCACTGCATCCTCAATGTTCCAAATCACCACCTGACTGTCGAGAAAGAGCGTGGTCAGCGCGTTGCCCTTGCCGTCAAAGGCGGTGTGAAGTGGTCCGAGGCCCAATTCCGGCTCGGCCACCACGACAGAGCGTGGATCGGCCCCCTCGTAGAACACGGCATCCAACTTGCGCACGTCGATCACCGAAACAGTAGGCGAGAGTTTTCCGGCGATGCAGAGGTGGATCTTGTCTGGTGCCATGTTGCAGCCATGCGGGTTGTTTGGCACGGGGATGTAGCGCGTATAGTCCTTGTTCTGGCCTTTGCGCCCGTCGATCACCTTGACGCCGTTCAATTCGATGAAATCGCCCGCCGCGATGCCTTTTTCGATTTCGGCAAGGTTGAAGACGACGACGTGATCGCGCTCGGCTTCCGTCATCTCAGGCAGCGAGATACCCATTTCCGAGTTGTAAGAGGTCGAGAAGGCATACTTGCCGTCGTAATCGGCATCGGTATTGTCAAGGTTGCCCGAGACCATCACCTGCCACGCCACTTCCATCTTGTCCGCGTCGATGGCGGTGTAGAAGTTCACATATTGCGACGGGTCATCCAGAATTTGGCCGTCATTGACCATCGGGCCCTCATCCTCGCCATTGGCAAAGACATAGTTGGTGCGCGGCCATTTTTGCGGGCGCAGACCGTGGATCGCCTTGGCATTGGGGATTTCGAGGATCTTGTCAGCCTTCATCACGTCCAGCCGCACACGCGCGACGCGGGTATTGGCCTTGTCGTTCATAAAGAGGAAGCGACCGTCATATTTGCCCTCGGTAAAGGACATGTGGACATGGTGCAGGTCGCCGTTGTCATGCACCTTTTTGCCATTGGCCGCGAGGTAGTTCTTGGTGCGCTCTGACATGCCCTCGGTCAGCACCTTGAGGGATTCATTGGTCTGACCCCAGCCGGTTGCCGAACAGCGGTTGAACACTGGAATTCGCATGAATTCACGCATCGACGGAATGCCGAGGATACGCACCTCGCCGGTCTGACCCGAAGACCAGAACCCGTAATATTCATCGAGTTCGCCGGGGGCCAGATGCGATGAGGCCGCAGCCGCTTTGGCAGTGGTCGGCGCGGTTACAGCGGCGGTCGCCACACCGGCGGCCCCACCCAAAAGCGCCATGCGCGAGGCACCCATGGCCCCAAGGGCCGCAGCCCCGCCAGCAGTGGCGCCCAACAGGCCCCTGCGGCTGATCCCGGATTTCTTGACATCGTTTGACATGATTATTGTCCTTTCTTCATGTTGGGGTGGTTTGCGATCATCCGGTCCAGCGCTGCTGCGCTTTCAGAGGCGCTCTTGCGGCGCTTCACGTTCTTGATGACGACCGGACATTTGGCTTCCGACTGGTAGAGGACCTGACAGTGCAGACAGTTCAGGCACTCGTTCGGGTTGATCTCGCCAGTGGGATGGATGGCCTGAACCATGCATTCATGGGCGCAGGTCTGGCAGGGGTTGCCGCATTCGCGGTAGCGCTTGAGCCAATCGAACATGCGCAGGCGGGCAGGGATCGCGAGTGCGGCACCAAGCGGGCAGAGGTAGCGGCAGTAGAACCGCTCGACAAAGAGGCCTGCCGCCAAAAGGGCCAATGCATAGGCGACAAAGGGCCAGGCACGCGCGAATTTGAGCACGATGGCGGTTTTGAACGGCTCGATCTCGGCCAGATGTTCGGCCTGTTCGATCGAGGCCAATGAGACCCCGAAAAGGCCAAGAAAGATCATGTATTTGATCGGCCAGAGGCGTTCATGCAGGCCCCAAGGCAGGGTCCATTGCGGCACGCCCAGTTTGCGCGCGATGCGATTTGTCAGCTCTTGCAGCGCGCCGAAGGGGCAAAGCCAGCCGCAATAGGCCCCGCGCCCCCAAAAGATCAGCGCGGCGGCGACAGCGAACCACAGGATAAAGGTCAGCGGATCAAGCAAAAACGCCTGCCAGCTGAAATCCGAGGTCAGCGCGCCAAAGAGCGCCATGAGGTTGACGACCGACAGCTGCGCATTGGCATACCAGCCCAGAAAGACCAGCGTGACGGTGAGAAATCCCATGCGGAACCAGGTTGTGACCCGTTCGGAGCGCACCAGAAAGCTTTGAAAGAAGAACGCGAGCGTGAGAACTGTCAGCATCACGCCAAGGCCCACGATTTCGACGGTCTTGTCGCGCCAGATCCGGGACCAGAGGGCGGTTTGCGCGGCGCTCTCGCTTGCGGTCTCTTGCGCCAGCGGCGGTGCTGGTGTCGGGGCGGCCACCGGGCGCAGGTAGGCGGCCGGCAACTGATAGCCCAGATCGAAGGTGGTAAAGACCCTCTCGATGGCCGCGACATCGCGCTGCGCCAAAAGTTGCAGGCGCCACGGCTCTGCGGGGTCAAAGCCAGCATCGGCGGGGATTTTGAAGATGTCCATTTCCGAGAGCGCGGGCGCGCCATCGGCCATGATCTCGCCCACGCGGCGGTGGCCCCGGTCGCGGAACCGCACGGAATCTTCGCCCTGCACCAGAATGATGCGATCAAACACCCCGCCCCGCACATAGCCCGACCCCTTGAAGGAATAGAGACCACGGGCGGCGACCAGAATGGCGTGTTCCCCCTCGTCCAGCCAGTCGGCGAGATTGGCGAATTCCGCCTCGCCCAGCAGTTGCCGCCCGATGGCAGGCACGCTGATGAGTGTGGCATACATGTCGATATAGGTGTCGTCCTCGGGCGCGGTGATCGGGCGGGCAGCGGCGCGGGGATCATCCATCGCGGCAAAGGCGGCGTTGACTTGCCCCACATCCAGCGACATGCGGCGCAGCGTGCCATCGCCGGTCAGGGTAAACCAATCGCTGGCCGCCTGCGCATCAGGGTTCAGCTCGAATGTTGGGCCGGTGTGGGCCGCGAGTGGCGCAAGCCCCCCCAGCCCTAGCGCGCGGGCGACACGGATGCCCGAACGGGTGATCGAATCGTCGATCACCATGATCGTGACCGTCGCGCCCGAGATGATGTCGAGCTCATGCCCCGATCCGCCTGCTTCGGCCTCGGCCACCAGATCAAGGCCCACGAAATCCGCAACCAGTTTGGATACCTTGGCCTCGGGGATACCGATGAGGACAATGGGTTCTGAATGTTTGACCAGCTTTACGCCGGTCAGCTTGGCATCCAGTCCGACGGCGACCATCACATGGATGGGCTTGCCGGAATAGCCGGTGGTGCCCACGAAATCGGACGTGATGAAAGCCCAGCCAATTGTTTCTCCGCCACGCAGCACCGGGGCCACGGGCAAGTCGCTGCGCATTGCGCCATAGCTGTCTGCACCCTCGACCAGCGTCGCGGCGGGCACTTTGGCCAGATATGTTTCAAGATAGGGGGATTGCGCCTGAACCGCCGGGGCCAAAACCAGCAGAGCGATCCAGAAGGCGGCGATACGTGCCAAAAGGCCGAACGCGCGCAGGCGCAAGAAGAGAGCAAGGGGCATCAGGGGGTCTTTCATGCTGTCGCCTTTGCCGCCGGGGGTGCGCGGCTTTGAGCGGTCAGGATCATTTCGGGATGATGCAGGTCTGCGCCGGGCTGATCCCGGTCAGCAGCCGTCACGCGCTGCGCGCCAAGCTCGAACTCTGCGGTGAGCAAGACGTGAGAGCCGGTCTGCAAACACTCGTCGCAAAGTATCTTTTCGCAATGCGGCAGGTTTACCGGCGTGCCATCGCGGGCAAGATGCACGGTTTTCTCACCCTCGGCCCCCGCGCAGATCACCATCTGCGTCAGAGTGGCCTTGAACGCGGCAAGACCTGCTGCCCGGCCCGCAGTCAAAGCGCCCAACGCCAAGGAGAGCGCAAGGAGGCTGGTCAGCAGAAAGAGGGCGTATTTCCGTATCATTGGGCCAGCATGTCGTGAGTCGCAGAGCCCGACCTTGATATGGGTCAAATGAAATAACTCTTTTGTGATGAGACGTGACAAGCTGACCACTTGCCAATTCAAAATCTTTCAGAATTATGTTAGTTAGCTGGAGGCCGTTATGCGTCTAACTAAGTTTACAGATTATTCTCTGCGTGTTCTGCTTTACGCCGCAACCTTGAAACCCGGTGAATTGACCACCATCGAGGAGACGGCAAAGCTCTATGACATCTCTCGCGCACATCTCAAGAAAGTGGTGTTGCAACTGATCCATGAGGGGTTTCTGGAGGGGATCCGCGGCCGCAGCGGCGGCTTTCGGTTGGCGCGTTCCCCCGCTGAAATCAACCTTGGGCAGGTGGTGCGCAAGATGGAGCCTGAGTTCGCTCTGGCCGAGTGTTTTTCTCCAGACAATGCCTGTCGGGTCACCAAAGGCTGTCGGCTGCCCATCGTGCTCAACCTCGCCCTGACCAATTTCCTCAACACTTTTGACGATTTCACACTGGCGGACCTCGCAATTTCTCCGCGCTATTTCGAGACACCGAAGCTGGATCAATATCCACGACGTGGGCCACATCTCGCGGATTCGGTCTGACGCCGGTCCGCCACGCGCGGCCCCTTGGCCTCGGCGTCATCTGCGTTTATCACAAACCTCTCAGATCATCCGAGGGGGCCCAGAGTGACAGACACAGCCGAGCGTATCGCCCGTATAATCGCCACTGAAATCGACGCGCGCCCAAATCAAGTGGTTGCCGCAGTGGGGCTGCTTGATGGCGGTGCGACGGTGCCCTTTGTTGCGCGCTACCGCAAAGAGGTGACGGGTGGCCTTGATGATACGCAACTGCGCAATCTGGCTGAGCGACTGACGTATCTGCGCGAGTTAGAGGCGCGGCGTGTGGCGATCCTGAATTCCATCAAGGATCAGGGCAAGCTGACAGAGCCGCTGGCCCGCTCTATCGCCGGGGCCGAAACCAAGGCGGTGCTCGAGGATATCTATCTGCCCTTCAAGCCCAAGCGCCGCACCAAGGCGATGATCGCACGCGAAAACGGGTTAGAGTCACTTTTGCGCAGGATTTTGGCTGAGCGGTCTGCGGTGCCCGAGGATTTGGCCGCAGGATACCTGAGCGAGAGCGTGGCAACGGTGAAAGAGGCGCTTGAAGGCGCACGCGACATTCTGGCCGAGGAATTGACCGAGAATGCCACCCTCTTGGGCCGTTTGCGCGAGTTCATGCGCGCAGAAGCGGTGATCAGCGCTCGTGTGCTGCCGGGCAAGGAAGAGGCGGGGGCCAAGTTCTCGGATTACTTCGATCATCGAGAGCCTTGGGCAAAGATTCCCGCGCATCGCGCCTTGGCGATTCTGCGGGCCGCCAAGGAAGAGATTGTGACGCTCGATATTGCCCCCGATCCTGACACCGGCGCGCTGCGGGCCGTGGGTATGATCGAGGCGACGATTGGCATTCCCGGTAACGCGCCCGGTGATATCTGGCTGCGCAGCGTTGCCGCTTGGACCTGGCGGGTCAAGCTGAGCCTGTCGATGTATGTCGATCTGATGGGCGAATTGCGCAACCGCGCCCATGACGAGGCGATCACCGTGTTTGCGCGCAACCTCAAGGATTTGCTGTTGGCTGCCCCTGCTGGACCACGCCCAACCTTGGGTCTGGATCCAGGTATCCGTACTGGTGTCAAGGCTGCGGTGGTGGATGCCACAGGCAAGCTGATCGAGACTGCAACGCTCTATCCGTTCCAGCCCAAGAACGATTTGCGCGGCGCGCAGGTGGCTGTGCTGGAGATGGTGCGCAAACATGGCGTCGAATTGATCGCCATCGGCAATGGCACTGCCAGCCGCGAAACCGAGCGTATGGTGGCGGAGGCGCTAAAGCTCTTGCCGCAGGGGGCCAAGCGCCCGATGAGCGTGATCGTGTCCGAGGCCGGGGCGTCGGTCTATTCCGCCTCGGAACTGGCGGCCAAGGAGTTTCCGGGGCTCGATGTCAGCTTGCGCGGTGCGGTGTCGATTGCGCGACGGCTGCAGGATCCGTTGGCCGAACTGGTCAAGATCACGCCGCAATCCATCGGCGTGGGACAGTATCAGCATGATGTCGATCAGCGGCGTCTGGTGCAGGCGCTGGATGCCGTGGTCGAGGATGCGGTGAACGCGGTTGGTGTCGATCTCAATATGGCGTCGGCGCCGCTACTTGCCCGCGTGGCGGGGCTGGGGGCGTCCTTGGCGCAGGCCATTGTGGCGCATCGTGACGCTGAGGGCGCATTTCCGTCGCGCAAGGCACTGCTCAAAGTGGCGGGGCTGGGCCCCAAGGCGTTCGAGCAATGCGCCGGGTTCTTGCGTATCCGGGATAGTGCGGAACCTCTGGATGCCACCTCGGTTCACCCGGAGGCTTATGGCGTGGCGCGCCGGATCGTGCAGGCCTGTGGCCGCGACATTCGCGCCATCATGGGCACGCCCGAGGCGCTAAACGGTCTGCGGGCCGAGGATTTCGTGGATGACAAATTCGGTCTGCCCACGGCTCGAGACATTCTGACAGAGCTGGAGAAACCCGGCCGCGATCCGCGCCCAAGCTTTGTCACCGCGCGATTTGCCGATGGGGTGGACGATATCAAAGATCTCAAACCCGGTATGCTGATGGAGGGCACAGTGACGAATGTCGCGGCCTTTGGCGCGTTTGTCGACATTGGCGTGCATCAGGACGGGCTGGTGCATGTCAGCCAATTGGCCGATCGGTTCGTCAAGGACCCGCATGAGGTGGTCAAGGCGGGCGATGTGGTCAAGGTGCGCGTGACAGAGGTTGATGTTGCGCGCAAACGCATCGGCCTGAGCATGCGCAAAGACGGCGCTGCGCCCGAGACGCGCGCCAAGGACGCGCCAGTGGCGGCCAGAACTGCGAAGTCCGGCAAACCTGCCAGCGCGCCGGTGCGGCCACCAAAATCTGAGCCGCAGGCCACGCAAGGGGCCCTGGGCGATGCCCTTCGCGCAGCTCTGCGGGGCAAAACCTAACCTTCGGTTTGGATTGGGTGGCGTAAGGTCATTGCCTAAATGTAAGTGGCAGACGCATCGGGAATTCTCCGTATGTGTCTGTTTTCATTAATTGTGTATGAGTTTGCGAGACCTGAGTGTCGCAGATGTGGGTATTCCCATGCTGCTGATAGATCGGCTGGTGGTGGCATGGATGGGGGCAGCAAATGCCCGAACCCACACCAGAACTGACGGCGCTTCAGATCAAGACATTGTCTGCGTCAGGCCGAAATGTGGGTGGTTGCGGCAATGGCCTTGACCAGACTATCCCAGAGACCGGCGCGCGATCATGGATACTGCGCGCCACCGTCGATTTTTGGACGTATCGCTGGGCGGTAAGGGTGCACGAGCCGCCGGACCGTAGACAGCGCGCGCAGTGTCACCCTAGCCTCTGAATCCTCATCACAAAGGTGTAACGCCAGAGCGCGCGTCAATAGCCCGGGGCCGGTTTTAAACCACCGATGATCCTTTTCTCGGTCAAGGCAAGAGGCCACTGCTTTTTCAAAGGCCGTTTCGATAACGCTATGGCCGGGCGTTGCCATAAGCAGATCGGTCACAACCGCCCCACGACCATCGATGAAAAACCCTGCCTCTTCCGTGTGGTCGATGAGCGGGTCAACATCTCTGCTTGGCCATTGCGTCGCAGACAGCGTAAGACCACCCTCGACCAAAAGAACGCCCAGCATCAGAAGATCAGTCTTTTGTTCACAATCAGGAGCCTTCGCAAAAGCCCGGGCGGCATCAGAGCCGGCGTTTTTCCGTAGCCAACTTTGTGCGTTGCGAATGTCATGCAGAACCACCTGACGCCGCGATACCTGACGCCAAGCATCCAACAGCTGCTCTCGTTCCGAACTTGTTTCGGGAATATCAAACCAAATAGCATGGATCAGATCGGGCACTTTAGGGATACAAACATCTTGTGGGGGCTCAACGTCCAATGCCTGTTTTGCTACTTTGGCCCGGGCGGGAAGGAAAAAATCGGCAATCGCGCTCATGTTACTGCCCAGATCGCCTTCGTCCCAGCCTGACGCTGCTAGAATACGGGCTTCGTTCAACAACGTGCCAACACGGGTAGCGCGAGGCCGACTAATCAGAGCTTCTTCCAAACGGCCCGCGTCTTTCGACAGCTTGGCAACGTAGCCTTCTGCCGTGTTCAAATCGGATACCAGAAGAGACATCTCGATCATATCGACAACCGGTGCTCGTGCGGCCCCCGATGCCGCCTGTGTTTCACAGGCCATCAGCGTTTCACCAATTTCCCCCAAGGAGAGCCCAGCGGAGACGTAACAAGCTAAACGCCAATCCTCATCGACGCCCGAACAAACCTTCTCAAGAAGGTCTGCAACGCGGTGGGCTGCACCGGTTGCAATCAGCGCTTGGGTAGCAAGACGCAAGAATTGGGGGTCGGCGGGCCAGCGGCGGCAACAAGCCCAGAGATAGCGAACCGCCAGCATGCCAAATCCTCCAGAGACGAGAACACGCCCCAGACGCTCTGCTGCCTCAGACTCTCGGCGCGCTACAGGATGGCTCCGAACCCAGTCCAGGGCAGCGCGCGGCCCGTTGCGCAAGAGCTGATCCTCGATCGCAAAAGCATGCAGGTCAGTGATAGGCCATGATCGGGAGGCAAAAGATTTGCTTAGGCGCTCTGCAAGGCCTGAAGAGCGATTTAGCCAGATGTGCCGCACGATCTGCAGCGCCCGGTACCATGGGATGTCATCCGAGCCGGCCACGATCTGCAGCACGTCGTCGTCTGAGAGGCCATTATGAGCCTGCGGCGCATCAAGCTGAAGCATAAACCTGTCGATGTCGAACTCTGGAGCAGCAAGGCCAAGATGGCGCTCCTCCTCGCATATTGGCGCAACAAGACCTTGAGCGTCTTTCGTCTGTGTCGCTTGCGCGGCATCAAGACGTGCAATCGCTTCGTCTGCCAACACATCGAATGCTGACAAATTCAGGCTCTTTATCTTAGACCACAGCAGCCGCGCGTCTTCCACGGCACCTTGATCTTCGGCGAGGTTGGCACGCAGTTGTAAAAACCAAGGAGCAAACTGCGTCTCCTCATGCGCGCTTTCTGCTAGGCGCAGGGCGCGCTGGTAATCCCCCGCACCACGGCATGCTTGCGCAGCACGCAAAACGATTTCGGGATGATCCGAATGATGCATCAGCGCTTCGTTTGCAAAACTGACAGCACCTGCGTTATCGCCGGATTGCAATGCGATTTCGATCCGCGCGAGATGTGCCAAGTCGTGATCCGGGCGAAGTGCTAAAAGTCGCTCACAAAAGGATGTCGCATCCTCTAATTTTGCCGCCTTTCGGTGCAATGAGATGACGAAAGCAAGATCATCTGGCGCTTCGATAGTCCTCGATGTCATGATCCCAATGGCTTCAACATGCCTCTGTGCAAGGTCGAGTGCTTCAGCAGTCTTCCGATATAAAATTGGCTCATTGGCTAGGGTTGCGAGGGCCTTGTGCCCAATATCCGCAGCCGCGTCCGCTTCTCCGCGTGCAAGCGTCATCTCAACAAGTCCGACCCACGCCCAGAGGTGATGAGGATTTGCATCGACGATCTGGCGGAACAAAGACTCGGCCAAGTGGGTCTCACCAGCTTCGGCGAGACCACCCGCGACGCCAAAGCGCAAGGCTGCAAGCCAACCTTGGTCACCAGTTTGGCCTTCAAGTTGAAACGCCAGACTGCGCAGGGTCTGAGCAAAAGTGCCGCTATGATCGTCACGGTCGCACTTGGTCATACATGTGCCTTTGCGTTTTTCTGTCTCACTCTACACGTGGTCCCAGTCAGTAGCGCTCAATTCGCCAAGTGGTTCAATACTCGTAAATAAGTGTCGATTCTTCACGAGCGGCCAAACGGGCTATCTGACGTCCGAACCGCATCTTCGGAAACCTCGGCAAGGATGGACAATCAGGGTTGAAAATGGCCCCGTGTAGATCAGAGACAACCTGAGAGAATAGACCGAGAACCAAGGTATCACGATCCAGCACATCCACCCCGGCCAGCCACAGCCAAACGCTTGTGACGAGCGCTAGAACAGCACCGTCCGGCATGCGTGGCTCGATCCACATCATCGCAAGCATCAGCGAAGGCTAGGATCAAGCCATGGCCAGTCATAGAAGTTTCATCCGATTTGGACCAGTGTCCGATCGCCTGACACACCAACTGGTGCAGGTGGATCAACCGAACCACCTCTGACAGCAAAACGGCGGCCTACACACTTTGGACGCGTGAAATTACCCTGAATATCAGGCGGCGTCTTTGATGCCCAAACGTTTGCGAAGTGTAGCAGGCAAATACCGAGACGTCGTGATCCGAGGAGTAGAGTTCTCGGATATCGAGCGGGCGTCGCCATAGAGCGATACATACTCTTGGTAATTGTCGAAGGCTTGCCTCCCGACGTAGTCTATATACGTCTCTACCGGCAGACCCTCGGCCAAGATCACGTCATGGTTCTCAGTCTCGACATGGTAAACCGAGTGACTGTCGCCCAACTCGGCCAACGGAACCTGCGTGATGGAATAGCCATTGACCATAGCACCGGCGTTGACGAGCAAACCATCGATGAAAAGAGCGTGGTCTGCGGTCAAGGTCAGGTCGCGCACCGGCAATCCGTTCTCTAGCGCGCCTTGGTCCACACGGATAAGGTCATTGCGCGCGGCAGACCCGAAGCGGGTGGACGTCGTCTGCTTTCCTACCCACATCACCCGGGTCAGGGTGCCATCCGACTTGACGACCTGTGTGCCGATTTCCAGATCCTCAACATTGATATCGCCCTCTGCCGTCGCAATCCGCGTACCTTCGGCAAAGCAGGCCCGATCAAATGTTTCACCACTATTCAGTGCCAAAGTAGGCGGGACAACAACAGGTTCCTGATCAAGAAAGACGGCAAAGAAACCTGGAAATTCCAAAAACTCAAATACCGGCCAGATCGTGCCGTCCACCTCCATCGTGCCGAGGTACTCATAATTCAGAGAATTGGTTGGCTCAAAATAGGTGTCACCGATTTCGAATGTCGTGTCTGCATCGCCATCCGTGATGGTAAAATTTCCATTCTGAATTGAGGGCGAGCCGCTGCTGTACGTAATGGAGTGCGTTGACGTAAATGAGCCCATTTCAGTTTATCCTTGATGATTAAATGCATATCGCGACTTTACACCCATCTATAAGCAGGTTGCGTCAGGGGGTCCAGCAACTTAAAAGATAAGTTTACGCGCGAAGTGAAAAGTCAGAATAAAAACAAGTTCTTGCATTGGGAGATGTCTTGCGGAGAAGCTTCCACTCTGACCTGAGTTTGGACGAGAGCCGCAAGATTGCGAGGGGAGGTGCGTTTGCGACCACGCCGTATTTCAAGCCTGTGTTCGATGCAATGTCATGGGAAAAACGCGCTGGATCATACGGGCTTTGCCCTCTTGAACCAAGATGCTTCACGGTCGCGAAAAGCCTACCTTCATTGGCCGACCGATTTTTCAGAGGTCCCTTGAAAAAAGTAGCCGCGATGCGCGTAATTCATGACCATGATACGATTACGGGGCTTACTTAATCACGGTCTCCATTATCTTGCGAAACGAGACGGCTTGTTCCAAGAAGCTTGTTACTTTGACAGGTTGGTCGGCTACGCTCGAGGTGCCGGTATCAAGAGCTTCAAGGATTTGACGGCGTAATTCTCCGGGGCCTGCACCAATGGCGATAAGGCGCTCTCGAGAAACAGCATTATGTTCGACCGTCCCACCACTGTCAGTCTGGATCACCTTGATGCCTCGGGCCAGAGCTTCTCGTATAGTTAGGCCAAATGTCTCTTTCCACTGCGACATGAACAACAACACGTCGATCCCGGCATAGAAATCGTCCATGTCGGAGTGATGATACCGGGGAACGACCCGCCACTCTCCCGGGAGCCTCGACAGGTTTTGCCCGGCCCACCAACTGCCATCAAGGCTGCCATCGACCAGACGTACGCCGAAATCAGAGCGCGGTAGGTCTTTGAATGCCTCGCGGATTTTTAGCCAACCTTTGATTGCCGAGGGGCCCCCAACAAAGCCAAAGACGATCCGCGGGTCTGCTGCGCGTCGCGCGGCCTGTTTGGCGGCAAAATCCGAGCGTGGCATATGCACACCGTTTTCCCACACCACCCCAAGACCCGGAGCCAAACCCGAGGCTTCACAGAGGGTGCGGGCGAAATGGCTGGGATAGGTGACAACATCCGCGAGAGACGCCGCGTCTTGTAGCGTCTGGAACCGCGCCTTGGCTGCGCCAAAATCTGCGACACAGCCCTTGCAGGCGTCGATCTGAACGGGATCTTGCGCGCAATACACCTGATCGGGTTTTACCATGAATTGCCGTTCGCATATCCACCAATAGTCATGCACAGAAATCACAATCGGCACCTGTGCGCGTTTGGCAACGCGCAGGATATCCACCCCGATTTCCTGAATGCAATGCACATGCATCAGGTCAGGTGACAGATCGGCTATCAGATCGCTGACTACGCCCCCTATCTCGGGGTTATCGTAGAAATACTTGTAGGTGCGGTTTTGCGGCACATTGATCAGGTAATTGTCGATCCCCATGACCTGAGACCGTAGAACGGAATAGGGCTGCAACTCTGGGCGGCTGATCAGCGAGATCACACTGACCCTTGCGATGTCTTCGTTCACCAGTTCTCGGGCCACTTGTTCGGCGACAACGGTCGCGCCGCCATAGGTGTAGGGGGCAAAGAACACATTGACGAGCAGGATATGAGGACGCTTTGTCATGGCTTCACCCAGTCGAGCAGGGCAGGGGCGATAATGTGGGGCTCCGCCTGCACACTCCATCGGGTCTCAAGCGTTTCTCGAGCTGTGCTGCCCATGACGCGGGCGCGAGCTCTGTCATTCGCGAGAGCTTCCAACGCAAGCCGCCAGTCGCTGGGGGCGCTTGCGATAAATCCGGTGCGCCCATGGTCGATCATTGTGGGCAGGTCCCCAACCGCGCTCACGATGGAGGCCAGCCCCACCGCTGCGGCATCAATCACGCGCACACCGCTTTTGCATCTGTTGAACAAGTCATCCTGAAGCGGCATCACCGCGACATCAGCCCGCGCCAGATTGGTAAGGTAGGCATCATAGCTCAAGAACGGATGATGCTCGGTTTGCTTCATAAGCGATGCAGGCAGCTTATCGGTTTGAAAATGGCCAAGGATGGTCAAGCGGCGCGTGGGATCGGCGGTCACAAAGGCTGCAACGTCGGTCTTAATCAGATCGAAATCCGCCTCGTGGCCCTGGGATCCGCTGGCGAAGACGACGCGAAACAGACCATCAGCCGGACCACGCGCGGCAATTGCGGCAGCCCCGTTTTGCAAAGTGTCGGGGTCAGCAAAGTTTCGTCTGACGTAAACCGGGCGAGGCGTGTAAAGCCGTGCGAGATCGGCCAACCCGGGCGTCGAGACGGTCACGATATCGGCCCCATTCATCATGGCGGCATAGCGCGGTGCGACGGTTAGAAAATGTTTCTTGAGCATCGGATCAAGGTTCGCCATGTTTTGATAGGTCTCATAGGCTGCGACCGAAAACAGCGGATCGTCGATGTCGAACAGAATCGGCAGGCCAAGTCGGCGTGCCTCATAGCGATATATCTGCGTCAACGGTGTGTCTTCCAGCCTGTATTCGCAATAATGCGTCGCCCTTTGTAGAAGCCGCAGCGCCCTCGGGGTGTCTTCGTAATGCGCAAAATCGAACTCGACATTCTGCGATTTCCACAGCACCTGAAGCTGCTCGACGCGGTATTTTCGGCACTGTGACAGGTTGAGATCACCAATCAGCGCAATACGCGGACTCGTCTTCTGGTTGATGCGCGCATGAAACCCCTCGCCACGGGCCAGTTCCGACCAAATGGTTTGCATCTGGCGCTCGGGAGTAAACGAGGTGTTTGGGGCAAACGCTGCAGGGGCCTGACGGCCAAACAACGACGGTGCCGATCCGCGTAGATAGAGCCCCGCAAAATAGCGCGATCGGTTCAGCGCTTCGGCAAGACCGTATTCGCGCGTTACCGATATAAAGCGGCGCAAGAGTGACAGACGGACGAATTGCGCCAAATCAGAGTTTTCCTGCCTTAGTCCAAATTAGGTTATGATTACTCGGTACTTAGGCAACTGCGTTCAACTTCACATTTTCACGCATACACAGAATCATGCATCTTGCACGATGGCCGTTGTGGAGTTTCCAAATGGAATGTGACACACCGGTTACATGATGAGAATGTCGCCCTTTCTTACCGCTCTCCAGCCACCTTGCATAGGCGGGCGACGGCCCTTTGTTCTGGTTACAAGCCAGAATTTTGGTGCCAAGATTTTTAGTGCCGAGATCCTATCAAGCAGTATGTTGTCGGCCGCATGAATACAATCCTAAGGCGCACTTGAGATGACCACCGTAAAAAGCACGCAACGAAATGACAAGACCACAGATATCGGTGGTTTGCAGACACTCCTGATGGCGAATGGCGAAGTCTTTGCAAACTTCACCGAGATGCCGCGCGACATTGTGGAAATCGCCATTGGCTCTGCAAGTGCCCAAATGCGTGGCTGTGCGCCGGACGCATTGGCATCCTTCGGGGCGGCGCGCCTGAACGGTCTAGACTCCCGGGATTTGAAGAACAGCATTTGGTCGGAACCCGCAGAAAAGGTGCCAGGCGACACCTACGCGGTCTGGATCAATGAACTTGCGGACTGGGCCCTGTCCGGCACGCAGACCATTCAGATCATGCTTGTTGATCGCAACGCCCCCTGTCGGATCAAAATTGATCATCCCATCGTCATAAAAGGGGATACTTCGGATTTGTTCTTACGGGCGCATATCGCGTCTCATCGCAGCAAGGCTATGCTGCACGTTACGTTTTCAGATTCTGCGACGCGGGAAATTAGGACCTGCAAGGTAGCATTTGCGCCCAGTTTTCTTGGTGGGCGTCACTCTCAGGGGTATCAGCAGGTCAGCCTGCCCCTGCCTAAAAGTATCGGGCCAATGGAAGTGAGTCTTGCGGTCCATCATGAAGAATATGTCGATGATGGATCAGGGATCGAGCCCTTCGTCTTTCTGGCGGATGTGCATGTCGGCAACCAAAGCAAACCAGAGGATTCATTTCTTAGCCCCATGGTGCTCGTGGGCACCGAGATTCCCTGTGATGGTGTTTGGCTTCGGGCTGATTTGCCAGCCTATCTGATGCCCAATGACGACATCCATTTGCGATATGGTGGCAAGACCGATGTTAGAACAATCCCAATGAGCCCAAAAATCACCGTCGATGACAGGCAGGGGCACACGCTGCAAATTGAAAGCTCGGATGCCGCTCTTCTCAGCTTGTACATTGATGGCTCACCCCAAGGTCAGCTCTCGGTGGGGCCGGGACAGACGCCTTTTCGTTTGGCGGATAAATATTTAGACGGTGCAACCCATCACATCAGCATACGTGATCTGTCTGGAACGGTGCGGCTCTTTGAAACACTGACCCTAGTTCCATCAATTCTGACCCCGGCGGATGTGTTGCAGCGCGAAAGCCACGCACCGTTTCCAGCGTCTATTTTTGCGCAGACACCGCGCCGCTTTGCCAGTCTTCGCAAACTCTTCGAGACGGTCACGCCAGAGACTGATTTCGCCCAGATCATCCATGCGCTCGACACGGTTGAGGCGGGCTATGACTGTGTCACGCTCAAGCCTCTGGCATTCCCAGAAGTGGCCACACCGAAAGTGTCCATTGTTATCCCAGCTCACAACAAGGTCGAGGTGACGTATCTCGCGCTCTGCTCGCTGCTTATCGCGCCCAATGAGGCCAGCTTTGAAGTCATCGTGGTGGATGACGGATCAACCGACGAGACCGCTACGCTCGAGACTGTCGTCAGCGGGATTACTGTCCTCCACAATCCCGAGCCGCAGCGCTTTATCCGCGCCTGTAATGCCGGGGCCGATCAGGCCCGTGGGGAGTATATCGTCTTGCTCAACAACGATGTTGAGGTGACGACCGGTTGGCTGGATGAACTTCTTGCCGCCTTCGAACGCTTTGATAATGTGGGTCTTGCCGGGTCCAAATTGCTTTATCCGGACGGGCGTTTGCAGGATGCCGGTGGCATCATCTGGGGCACGGGCAATCCGTGGAACTATGGCAACCGCCAGAACCCGGAAGAGCCGCGCTTTTGTTATGCTCGACAGGCGGATTACCTGTCTGGTGCCGCGATGATGGTGCCGAAATCCGTCTGGAAAGTGGTGGGCGGGCTCTCCTCATACCTCGAACCGATGTATTTCGAGGATACGGATTTCGCATTCAAGGTCCGCGAGGCGGGCTATTCGACCTGGTTCGTTCCGTCTTCTGTCATCTATCATTACGAGGGGATGACTTCGGGTACCGACGTCAGCTCAGGCTTCAAACGCTATCAAGAGATCAACCGACCCAAGTTCAAACGCCGTTGGATCGAGGCCTATGCTCAGTTTGGCCGCGAGGGACAGAACCCCGACCTGGAGAAGGATCGTGGCATCAAGGGGCGCGTGCTTTTTGTCGACTATACCACACCGCGTCCCGATCAGGATGCGGGCTCTTATGCTGCACTGCAAGAAATCAGGCTGGTGCAGTCGCTGGGCTACAAGGTCAGCTTCCTGCCGACAAATCTGGCGCATCTGGGCACATATACCGAAGACCTCCAGAAGCTCGGGGTCGAGATGATCTACGCCCCGTTTTTCCTGAGCGTGCAAGAGTATCTGTCCCGGCACGCCGCAGATTTCGACGCCTTTTACGTCACAAGGTTCTATGTCGCTCAGGATGTTCTGGGCCACCTGCGCAATTACGCGCCAGAGGCCAAGATTCTCTTCAACAACGCCGACCTCCACTTTCTGCGCGAGATACGTGCAGCGCGCGCCGAGAATGACGAGAGCCGCTTGCAAATTGCGCGGAAAACTCGGGACGAAGAATTGGCCATCATCAACCAGGTCGATGTGGTGCTGAGCTACAACGAATTGGAACATGCTGTGATCGAGGCCTATAGCGAAGGCCGGGCAACGGTTGTGCGCACCCCTTGGGTCGTTGATATACCCGCCGCCGTGCCGCCGCTCTCAGAGCGCAGGGGAATGTCCTTTCTTGGCAGTTTCCGGCATCATCCGAATGTTGAGGGGGTGCACTGGTTCGTTCGGGAAGTCATGTCACACCTCTCCACACAGCAGGACGCTCCCATGTTCTCGATTTATGGCTCCGGCATGCCCTCTGACATCGCCGCTCTTGCAAGCCGGACGATCTTGCCTGTTGGCTTCGTGCCGCAGGTCGCCGATGCCTATAACCCGCATCGCATCTTTCTGGCGCCGCTGCGCTCTGGGGCAGGGATCAAGGGCAAGGTCATTGATGCCTTGGCGCATGGGATCCCTTGTGTCCTCTCCCCCGTCGCAGCAGAAGGCATAGGGTTGCGCGACGGTCAGGAATGTTTCATCGCCCGTACCCCCACCGAATGGATTTCCGCAATCTCTCGCTTGAACGAGGACGATGCGCTCTGGCTCCGGATGTCCGAGGCCGCGCGGTCCTATGTTGCAGAGAATTATTCGTTCACCCGTGGCCGCCACGCCATGCGCGAGGCTTTCGAGGCGGCGGATATGTTCCTGCCGGGGATCGTTGCAAAATGAAACATCAGACTTTGCCCTCTGAAGGTGCGCTAATGTTCGCAAGAAACCCACAAAGAAAGACGCGATAGCCGCATGCGCACTGTCATCCTGCACCACCACCTTTTCAAGAACGCTGGCACCTCGCTAGATCAGATATTGAAGGGCAATTTCGGCCCTGCTTGGGTCACGCGAGAGTTTTCAGCGTCGCCCTCCCGACATGGCAACACGCCAGAGGTCGAATCCTGGATTCGCGATAACCCCGAAGCGGTGGCTTTTTCGTCGCACACAATGATGGGGCCGCCGCCGCAGGTCGAAGGCGTCCGAATTGTCTCCATGGTCCTGTTGCGTGACCCAATAGACCGTATCAAATCCGCATACCGTTTCGAGAGAACGCAGGTGGCGGAAACCTTTGGGGCGGTTCTCGCAAAGCACACAGACCTCGAAGGCTATGTAAAGGTGCGGCTTTCTCTAAAGCAAGACAGACAGTGCCGAAACTTTCAGACTTATCGACTGGCTGCGCTTGTCCCAGGCAAGGGGTCTGAGCTGGAGCGGGCAAAACAGGCGCTAGAGCGCATCACTATCGTAGGGCTTGTGGCAGATTTCAGCGGTGCCGTTGCCCGACTGACAGCCGAGATATCCGACACCTTCCCAAATTTCAGGTGGGAGGAAGTTCATAGCAACCGCTCAGATGCGACATCTGCCACACAAGAGCAAAGCAACCTCAATGAACTCTTGAAGCAGTACAATGCGGATGACTTAGCGCTTTTGTCGGACCTCTCATCTGCCGCTCCGATTGTGCCACCAATGGCGGCCCCATGACGAAGCTAAAACTGCTCGTGACCGGAAACTGTCAAGCACGCCCCGTCGCTACGCTGCTTGAGGCTACGGGGCATTTTGAATGTCTTCCTCCTATCATCCTACAGCTTGCAAAGACTACAGAGAAAGAGGCTCATCTCTTTCGGATTTCTGAGGCGGATGTTGTCCTTGCGCAGAACACAAACGATAATTTTCCTGTGCCGCACCTCAGATCATCGGTACTACGCCAAAGCCATTCGAACGTATTGATCTGGCCGAACGTATTCTTTTCGGGGCAGCAGCCTTTCATTCGTTACATGACCCATATTGCCACGGCCAGCCGTCTGGTGGGCCCAATCGAAGCGCTCCACGACCTGCGCATTTTCTCTCGCTGGCTGTATTCGCGAGGATTGATAAAGCAACCTTGGCAACCCGATGAAAGCACGTTTTCCAGAACAGTCGCGGACCGTTCTATCGCCGATCTGATGACGAGAGAGGCTGACTGCGATATAATGATCTCCGACTTCATTGCAGAGCATGCAAGAACAGAGCGCCTTTTCTTTACGTTCAATCATCCGAGTCGCCGTGTTCTGAACGAACTTTGTAACCGCTTTATGGCGCATCAAAACTTGGCCTATCTGCCTGATGGCACGGCAGAGTATCTAGACCGGTATTTGGTCCCATCCCACTGGGGTAACGAATGTCTGGCGACCTATAGAGGGAACGACTTTACACTGGGTGATGAGGGAACGGTTACAGCGCTCGGCACTGAGCGACTTTACAGCCCAGATGAACTGCAAGCTGCCTTTTTTGAGGTCTATGATCACAATCCCCTGTACAGAGATATGGAGTCCATCCGATTGACTCCGCAGTTTGCTGGCGACCTCGAATGACCGAAAAAACCTAGGAAACTCTGCATCCAAACTTCCTAGATACGATTCAGCATGTCCCGCCGTTTAGTTGACTGCGCGCACCCATTACCGCGACACTTCCCGCCCTCACACCAAATCTTCCCATGTCCCGAGATTTGGCTGAACGGTCAGGGTCTCGTATCCGAAACGCTTGACCCGCTTCATGCGTGTCGATTTGTGATTGGCGGTGACATACTCTTGAACCACCTTCAAAAAATCCCGGTGGAATGATGCAGAGCACAAGAGCAGCTTGTTGCATGTAACGATCAGCGGCACGTACTGGAACTCTCGCATGAGGTACATCTTTGCCACCGCCTCACTCACCCCCGGCCAATTGGGGTTGGTATAGTCATCCACTGCGATGATCCCGTCATCGCAGGTCACGCTCATGGCGAATTCGATGTCGCGCGTCGTATGAAGGACTTCGTGGCACCCATCTACGCTAAAGAACTTGATCTTGCCTGATTTCGCCATGATCTCTTGCGCATCGCTGTGCCTGAGCGTGAGAGAGTCCGCGCGTCGCAGGACAACACTCTCAACGCCATGCGCTGCGCAATTCTCAATCAGCTTGTCACGTTTGCCAACCCCAGCCCCGTCAAGATTGAATTGCTGGAGGTCAAAGACGTCGATTGCTACAGAATCGTGGCGGTTCTCGGCAAAGCATTTTGCGAGGCCGATAAAGAACTTGCCCTCGAAAACACCAATCTCTGCAATCGGACCGGCACCGATGGCCTGTCTCAGCGGCCATATGCTTTGCCACAGTTGGGGGATACACCACCCATCGACCTTGTGAATGCCAGTCTGGAGATATGCGTTCAAATCCGTGCGCGCTGCGTGCATCTGGGGCTGGTCCTTGAATTCATGGTGTCAGAGGTAAAGGGCGTTGAACTGATCCAAAGCCTATCAGGCAAGACCCCCGCAACGCCAGAGAGGGATCACGAAAAGAACTCTTGCAAGCGACGCTTAAGCGTTCCGTCCGCAATCACGGGCAGGGCGACGTGATGCGTGTCGACCCCTGCAAGGATCTCGACCTGAGCGTTCCCAAGACCCGCCAAGGCCTGCGCGCGAGCAACATCTGGCGCGTAATCGCCGCCAATGATCTGAACCAGTTTGGTTTCGGGTTTTGCGTTCAGAGCGCCCCGAAGATCATAGGATTGCAGATCGCCGCTGAACAGCTCCACCAACCCCTGCTGGACATGCGGCAGTTCATCATGGTCCGCCAGAGCCGGTGTCACAAAGCCAGCCAGTGAAATCACCTCATCTGCACCGATCGCCAACCCGGTGCGAAGCGCAGCATATCCTGCCGCTGATCCCCCGATGGTCAAAACCTTTCCGCCGCCAAGCTCTGCCACACGTCGGGCCAAACCAGACTGCATCTCAGCTTCGGTCTGACCAAATTCAGGGAGTCCGTTCAAATAGACCCGTCCATATGGATCGCGCAGGTAGATCACATTTGCGGGGATCTCAGATAAAAGAAGGTCGAGATGCCGATCACTCAGGTGGCTTAGCCCCCCGAGGAACCCCCCAAAGACAAGGATTGTGCCGCGCGCGCCAGCTTTCTTGACGATGCGAACATCCGCATCCTGCGTCACTTCTGGACGCGGGACCGCCGAGCCGAGCGCTGATATAGCGGCCAACAGGCTGCGTGCTGTCGGCCCGGTGGCAGGATGATCCGTCAAACTTGCCAGCACGGCCCGGCCATGCTCGTCCTGACCCACGCGCAAGCTGAACAACGCGAACTGCAATCGCCAGTTGGCACCGGTCTGCGCCGTGGCGTCGATCTGCGCGAGGGTCTCAAAAATCGCGCGATCCTCGGAATGATCGAGGAAAATCCGGTTGAGCCGATACAAAGACCGCCACTCGAGCGGATGCAGGTCGAGCGTCCGCCGCAACACCGTGAGCGACAGATCAAAGCGGCCTGCCGCCGCCGCAAATCGACACAGACGGCAGAGCGTTTCAACATCCTCCGCGCCCGCCTCCCAAAGCGACAACACCGCATCGGTCGCCGCATCCATCGTGCCGACGAGTGGCAATACCTGGCTTTTAATGCGTGCGGCATAGGCTGGAAGCGGCCCGGCGCGTTCCGCCCGTTCAAGCATGTCGATGGTCAGGGCTGTATCCCCGCTGACATGGGCACGCATCGCAAGCCGAAGTTGCACCACGGAACTCTCAGGTTTCAAGTCATGAACCGATTTCAGAAACGTGACCTGTTTTTTTTGCGGCACAGAGCCCAAGAGCGTATTCAGCGCTGTGGTCATCATCGGCTCGTCAATCTCGATCTCTGCCAACCGGGTCAGAAAGAGCGTGCAGGCCGCATCATGCTGTGCAGCCTTACAGAGGCTTTGCAGATGAGACATCAAGACCCAAGGATTCTCGGGTCGTGCCTCTGAGAGAGCAGATGCAAGCGTGACCGCCTGCGCCGCATCGCCCTTGGCCAGCGCATATCGCACCTCTGCCAGTCGCGCGGGCAGAAAATCAGGCTGTTGGTCGAGGATGGCATCAATCTGCCGAGAGGCCCCGTCCAGATCTCCCCCCAAGATCATTTGATTGACGGCGGCGCTGTCCCATTGGGTCTGCGAAGTCTCGGTCATGAAGTTTCCTTTTTTCGCCGGGGGTGTCGTCGCTGGGTTTGATGTCGAAGCTCTGCCGAGTGCCTGCATGTTTTCCTCGCGGATCGCGCGAACGAGTGCGGCGTCCGGATCAGCACCAGAGAAGACGTCCTTAAATCGCACATGTTTGCGCCCAGAGGTTAGGAGTTTGGCCACATCTTGCCAATGAGAATCAAGCTGCACGGCAATGGCATCCGGCAAGCACGGCGGATCACTCGCCAAGAGGCTGGGCAGAGCGTCGAGCGCCTCGGCCCAACTGGTGACAACATCCTGCGCGCGGTTCATCTGTACTGCTTGCCCCATAAACTTGTGGAGCAGGGGCACCGCCACGAGCTTTGATGCCACCCCGTAAGCTGCAGCGGTGATATGGCCATGCAGCGAACTGCCGAGATAGGCGTCGGAGCCCGCGATGACCGCCGCCATATCAATCAGATGCTCGGTATCGGTGATGGAAAAGGTGCAATCAGGCTTCAGCCGGTGGATCTCCTCCGCAATCGCGTGGTCACCGTGGCATCTTCCGAGCGCAACCAGTACCGCAACCGTGCCTGTCCTGCGCAGCTCGCCCTCAAGGGCGTTTGCAAAGCTCGGGATGTCGACACCTGCCAGACTGCGCGCCTTGACGTGGAGCGCCACAACCCTCTTCTCGTCAGGTATCCCAAGACTGGCGCGGATATTGCGGAACCTGTCTTTCACCAACGCAAGCGGCCACAGGCGCGCAAGGTCCAGGGCCGTATCGGGGATCACAGACGGCCTTCGACCTGACCACAATTCCAGTCCTTTGGCACTATCGTTGTCGCGCACCACAAAGCGGTCTGCAGCATCCACCGTCCGCTGCAACCACTCAGGCGCCTGCCGGTCCACCCTCTGCTGCAACACGCCTGGCCCGTTCCAAATGACGGGCAACCCCTGCCGCACCGCCTGCGCGGTGGCGCCGATCCACAACGCGGCATAGGCTGTCGCCGAATAATCCGGCAACTCGAAATCCTTGGTATGCACAATGTTCCCGCCCCCGATCAGGACGGCATCGAAGCTGTCGACATCTCGGACAAACTCCGGGTAGGAGAGGGGCAAGACGGCATCGCGGTAGCGGGTCGCATGGGCGGTTGGAGAGATTGCAACCACTTCGACACCCAAAGGCCCAAGACGCTGCTTGGCGATCAAAGGGAACAGCAGGTCACCGTAGTTCTCGACATCAAACGTGCCAAGAATCGCAAGACGAAGCGGGCGCTCTTTGGGCATGTTCCACCTCCAAGTGGCGCGACCGGGCGCGGCGTGCGCTCAGGCTTATGGGCGGCATCCGGATATTCGACTTGCCATTCTTTTGCCGGAACATCAGTGTGTTGGCAAGAGCGGGGCCCGGGCACAGATGCGTCTTAGTGTGGGTTCAACTCGTCCAAATGCGACAGGAGCCCTGCCTTAGATGACTGACCACATTGCAAATGTGGGATTTGACCACCAATCCGCCCCCCGGCTGGCGACACTGGTTCAGGACGCAGAGGCGCTGTTCAAGGCGGAACGCTTTGTCGAGGCGATGGCCGTCTTTGAAACTGCCGCCCAACTCCATCCACCGCACAGCACCGTGCTGATTCGTCTTGCAGGGCTCTCGACCCGCATGGGGCAGTTGGACAAGGCGCGAGCGTATCTGAGTGTTCTGCGCGAGCGCTTTCCGGATTTTCAGTGGACCCCCATGGTCGAAGGTGATCTGGCCATGGCGCGGCTTGATTATGCCCGTGCAATCGCGCTCTACCGCGAGGCACAGACCCGGATGCCCGATAAGGCAGCGATCAAGACGCGCTTGGATGAGGCCGTGGCCGAGCACGCCCGTGAGTTTAGCTGGAATGCGCCGGTCGAGATCGAAATATGGCCAGCGTCCGGCCCGTCGACCTTTCTTGAGGCCGCTCCACAAGACCGGGTTCTCGTCGTGTCATGGGACCTTGGCCATAATGTTGCCGGGCGCGGCATCACCATGGCCGAAACCATCTGCGACACCCGGCCCACCGCCATGGCCGGGCCCCTCTTCCCCACCTATGGGGATGCCCTATGGTCGCCACTGGCCGAAGCAGATCGCCGCGTGCCGATCGCAGGCTGGCGCGCTCCTCATTTTCGCCACTTCCTCGAAGGCGCCCTGAAGCTGGTCAAGACCTGGCCCGCAGCAACGGTCTGGGTGTCGAAACCCCGCTTTCCGGGGCTTCTCATCGGCCTGCTATACCGGGAAATCCTTGGTGCCCGCATTATTTGCGACCTAGACGATGATGAATTGGCTTTTGTCAAAGGGTCTGCGCCACGCGATTTCAACAGTTTCCTAGCAGAGTTCAATCCGCAAGATTGGGATCGCCCGCATGGTCGAACCTGGACAGAACTTGGGATGGGCATTCTGCCATTTGTTGATGCCGTCACCTCTTGCAACCCGGTCCTTGCGTCCCGTAATACCGCCACATTGGTTCGCCACGGCCGCTCTCAAATCGCCGCGCAAAACGCCATGGCACGTCGAGACGCCACGCGCTCAGAGCTTGGCTATACGCCCTCGGATCGGGTGGTGTTGTTCCTTGGAACCCCCCGGAGGCACAAGGGCCTTGTTGAACTGGCACATGCTGTTGTCGCCTTGAACCGCCCGGATGTGGAACTCTGCATCGTTGGTTCGGTGGCAGACCCGGACATGGAACGCGAACTCTCCGCCATACCTGGCCTCAAACTGCGCCGGATTGGTGCGCAACCCTTCTCGCGCGTGCTGGACCTAAATGCCGTGGCGGATGTGGTGGTGCTCTTGCAGGATCACGATAGCCCGATCACCCAAAGCCAGACACCTGCCAAGCTGACTGACGCCATTGCCGTCGGGACCCCGGTTCTTGTGACCGAGGCAGGCCCCGTTGCCGATGTGATCGCCTCGGGCGCCGCCATGGCGATCCGCAAGGGCGACGTTTTGGTCCGTCGCCTTGAGGCCGCGCTTGCGGCTGATCGGCAATCAGGTCACGCACACCCGTTCTTTGCCAACGAGATGTCCTATGAGGCGAACCGTCCAAGAGCGTTGCAGGCGATTGCGGCGGCGCATGCGGCCCCGCCGCGAGTCTACCCGGACATGCCCGGCCTGTTGTCGTTTCTGCACCGCGAAATGCCTGGGGTGCTCTCGTCAGATATTGGCACTCTCACTGCACCATGGCTGGCCCATGCAACCGCACCTGCGCCTCTGGTGGACCCTGACCAACCGATCAATGTGGTTTTCTTCTGGAAACAGAATGATTCAGGTCTTTATGGACGTCGGCAAGACATGCTGTTGCACGAACTCTCGCTCAGGCCGGAAGTCGGGCGCATTCTGCACATCGACGCTCCCTTTCCTGTGACGGACCTCCGGGTTCACACAAACCCGATGCGTGCGCCCGTCAATGCCGAAGGGCCGATCATCGCCGCGACCACTTTGGCCCGGATGACGGGTTTGGCCGACGAGGGCAATATTCACCGTCGCAGCTTTTTAATCGGAACTCCGGGTCAGACCATGCTGGGCCGCCCGGTTCACAGCCATGAAAGCTTCCCAAACGCGGTCGAAGCTTGGATGGACGATCTCGACATGCGCACCAATTGTATCGCGTGGGTCTGTCCGGTGGTTCAGGGATTCGAACAGGTTCAGCAACGGCTCCGTTTTCCTTTTGTCATCGGTGATTATATCGACGACCAACGCTGCTGGCCGATGTCCGAGCAGCGGCGCCGGAAAATTGAACAAAACTATCGCTTCATGGCGCAGACCGTGGATGTCGCGATCACGAACTGCGCTGCCATGCAAGAGGCCCTGAAACAAGAGTCGCTTGCGCCTCTGCTCGTGCCCAATGGCATCGACATGCGCGCCGAAATGCCCGTGGCCGCCCCCGAAATCACCCGTCTGGGTGGCCCGGTGATCGGCTATTGCGGCAATATGGACGACCGCTTTGATTTTGAGCTGGTCGAGGCACTGGCGCAGGCAAGACCGCAGTGGCAAATCGTTCTGATCGGCAAGCTGTCCCGCCCTGCACACCGGGAACGGATGACCGCCTTGCCGAATGTTCATCTGCTTGGCATTCGCCCTTACGATCAGGCACGGGCCTGCATTGCGGGTTTCGACGTGGCAATTGTTCCGCACGAGCGCTCGGATCTGTCGGATCGGATGAATCCGCTCAAGGTCTATGTCTATCGGGCGCTTGGCTTGCCTGTTGTCGCGACGGACATTGCCAATCTCGATGATCTGCGCGACGATCTGACCATCGCAGAAGGTGCCGATGGTTTTGTGACCGCAATCGAGGCGGCGTTGGTCAGGGTGGCAAAACAGGGGCGGCGGTTCTTGCCCACCGATCTGAGAGCATCCCTGTCTTGGCAAAACCGCATGGACACAATCTGGTCAGAGGTTGACCAACGCCTGCGCTCCAAGATGTCTGGATCCGTGTAAAGCGGTTGCTCAAACCGGGGCGGCACAGAATGCTAATCTGCGAAAAATCAACGGCTTTAGCCGCTTTCATAGGGTCGACAGGCAGAGCCGACACAGGCGGTATCCCCGTGTAATCGACCACTGCGTTACCAGCCGATCAGGCTCGGCTCCGGGCTGCGGCAGAGACACTCGAACACGTTGCATCACCGCATCCAGAAGCAGAGACAGGAACTGACGACTTGCCTGCCCCCCAACACACGCCAGTGGGCCAAGAGAAAACGTGGCCGTTGGTTGACGGGGCCGATCCAACAGGCAGGTGTCAGGCTCTTGCCAGAGCGCAGGGTCCCGGTTCGCAGCGGAAAAATCCAGCACCACAAGACTGCGCGGCGGTAGCCAGACATCGCCAAGGTTCAACCCCGTCGCTCCGATTTGCCGTGTTCCATATCGGATTGAAGTCATCAGCCGCTCCACCTCTCGGATATAGCCGGGGCGCAGCTCGGGCCGCGCGCGCAATGTCTCCTGAAGCTCTGGGGTCTCCGCCAAATGGGCCAGCATCGACACGCTTGTGTAGGTGATCGGCAAAAGCGCCAGAAACGCAGGAAAAATCCAATGCGTGATCGGCATTTCACGCGCCTTGCCGCGTGTTTTCTCCAAAATTGACAGGTCCTGCATCACGGCACGCGCCAGAGGTTCAACAGGTGCAAGATCGCTCGGCCCGTGCCGCTCGACCGTGAGCATTATCGCCAGCAACCCGTCTTCGACCCTCTGACCCAACTCGGGGTCGATGGCCAACGCCGTTGCCCGACATGCGCCAAGTATGGGGCGCAAGAGGTCCGCCATCACATCGACCGTGCGGCCTTCGGCTGAGGCAATAGCCCCAAGCGCGGACGCCATGTCCAGATCCTGAAGCGTGCCTTGAAAAAGCCGCGTGATTGCAATGGCATCACGTCTTTCTGCGTCGTTGGGAACCCGATGTGCGCGCGCCACGATCCTTACGATTTCCATCGTTTGCTCAAGTGTAACCCCCTGTTGCGACATAAACCGCGCCATCGCCTTGGGGGTCAGCATATCCACCGTCGTGGTTGGATCGGTCAGAACGGTCCGCACATCGCACATCCGCGAGACGATCCACTGCCCATATCCGCGCTGTTTTGGCAGCCCAACCAGCAACGGATCGGCGTTGGGGTCCAGCGCAGGCGGGGCGGCCAACCGCGGAGCATCTTGCGTTGGGGGGACAGGTGAGGGCATGAAAAGCTCTGGACAAGATGGGGCAGGGGAATCGATCAAGGATATGAGTAAAGTTTTCCCGGCCAAAGTGACAGATTTATCGACCCCAGACATCTCCATAGCCATCACCTGCTGGAACATGGAGCGGGAACTGCCGCGCACCCTTTGGTCGTTGTCCCGTGCCTTTCAGCAGGGGGCAGATGACTTGACTTGGGAGATCATCGTTGTCGACAACGGCTCAGACCGTCTTCCCCTCTCCCCCAAGATGAAGCCCGCGCCGCGCATCCTCGCGGCCCGCCTCCCCGCGCCCTCGCCCGTGGGTGCCATGAATGAGGCGCTTGCGCTTGCGCGTGGGCAGATCATCGGTGCCTGGATCGACGGCGCTCGCATGGCCTCGCCTAATCTACTGGCCAGTGTCGCCCGCGCCGCCAAGGCCCATCAGGCACCGGTCATCGCCATCCCCAATCGGCAATTCGGATCAGACCGCCAAGCCACCGCCGCGCTACAAGGATATGATCGCGCAGCAGAAGATGCGCTGCTTGCGGCGGCTGGCTGGCCAGAACCCTCGGCCGATCTGTTCGCCGTGTCTTGGCCGGAAGAGCCCTCGCCAACAGCGCCCATGCTGGAATCAAACGCCTTGTTCCTGCATCGCAGTACCTGGGCTGCGTTGAACGGCTATGACCCTGCCTTTGTCGAGGCCGGCGGCGGGATGTGCAATCCGGATATGCTCGACCGCGCCCTAAGACACCCGGGCACCCAGTTCATCCGCATGTCGGGCGTGGCTACCTTTCACCAGTTTCATGGCGGCACGTCGACCTCGGACGAGATGCGGGCGGTTGAGATGGTCAAAAAGGCCACACGCGCCTACGTCGCCCTGCGCGGCCATCCCCCGCGCAAGCAGCGCGCGCGCGGTTGGGTTTACGACGCCACAACCGCCACGATGGACTATGGTTCGTCCAAAGTCTGATTGGCCCCGCGCGCAACGCGGAAACATGGCCCCCCCCCCAACGGCTCAACTCCAAAGCGAGGGTCGGCCCTCCCTACCGCGGGTCCGCGTCCAAGGTCGCCGCCTCGCGCATCACAATCCCGGCGGAATGGCGCAGGATGTCGCGGTGTCTCCTGAGGGCCTCTGGCTCTAGATCAATCTTGGGCTTTGCCTCGAGCAAATAGGTGCCGTGATCCTGACCACGGACCATTGTCGCATAGCCCTTGGTCGTGCCACGCTGCGCCACACCCCCGGCGATATACCGGATGGCAAACCCAATTCTGCGGCCCGTGGTTGCGCGGTTCGTCGCTGAGCCATGCACCAGCATCACATGGTGGAGCGACATTTCTCCGGGTCTGAGCACGCAATCCACTGCGCGCGTCTCGTCTACTGGCTCTCGCACTTCTTCGCCCAATGGCAGCATAGAGGACGCGGCATTTCGGACGGCATGGGGCACCGCCGCGGTATGGCTCTCCGGTATGACACGTAAACACCCGGTTTCCGGCGTGCTTGGCGTAAGAGCAAGCCAAGCGGTCAGCCCCCTTGGCGCATTCAGCCCCCAGCAAGTTCCATCCTGATGCCACGGCACCACATCGGCAGAGCCCGCTTGCTTGCAAAAAAACTCGATCCCCAGCACAGCACATCAGGCCCCAGGATTTCGGCAACGCGCGCAACGATCCGCGCATCTTGCACAACATCCCAAAGAAACGGAAAGAGCAGATGCCCTTTGACGTTCAGCAGTTTGAAAATACTTGGCCCGAGCCGCTCTTCCACCTGCTCGAACTTTGCGACAAGCTCTGCCGCCTCCGTCTCGGTCATCACCGGGACAGCCGAGACATAGCCGTCCCTCGCGTAGCTCTGCATGATATCCTCGGTCATGTCCCAGTCTCCGGTGATGGATCAACCTGCCTAAGATGGGCCTCTTTCGCGCGGCGGATCACCCGCCCGGCCTGGCGGATGACATCCGCATGTCGCGCCAGCGCGTCAGCGCTCAGCGCGCCCTCTGGTGCGGTTTCTAGCGGCATCCCCGATATATTGCGCCCGCTCACCAGTGTTACGGTGGCCCCATCTTGGCTGATGGTGGCTGGTACATAGCGGATAACGAACCCAAGCCGTCGATCCGACGAAAGATTGCGCCCAGACCCGTGCAAGACGAGCGGATGATGCAAAGACATTTGACCCGGTCGAAGCACCAGTGCGCGCGCAAGAGAGCGGTCGATTTCCTGCCGTACTGCCTCGCGCGCACCCAGCATGTTGCGGGCATCCTGCGTATCCAGATGCGCCAATTGCCGCGTGTGTGTGCCCGGGATCACCTCCATGCAGCCCGACTCGGAATTGGTAGCACTCAGCGCCAACCAGGCGGTCGCACCAATTGCATCGCTCAGTCCCCAAAAGGTTGCGTCCTGATGCCAGGCCACATACCCGTCAGATCCCGCCGGCTTGTCGATAATGCTTGATCCAATGCAATAAATGTCAGGCCCCAGCAGGCTTGAAACGGGGCCGACGATCCGCGGATCATGCACAATGTCCCAAAGAAACGGCAGAAGCAAATGCGGCTTGACCCGTGTCAATCCCGAGAGGCGTCCATGCGATTGCGCCTCCTGTGCCTCGATATGCGCGCGTATCGTCGCGGCCTCCTCTTCCGACATGACGTCGAGAGGACAGAGCACGCCATCATGCCCGAAAGAGGCGCAGGATTCGGGGGTAAGCGCATGGCGTTGTGAGGAATAGGCATCCGTCGAGGGCATGGGTTAGAATGGCTCCGTTTCGTGTATGTCCTGCCCCGTCAGGGCGGCTTTGCGGTCCTGCGGCGTGCTGAAAGGCGTCATCGCCCAGTTCAACCCATCTTGCCTCAGACCTTCACGAAAGGCGAGCGCTGCGAACGCGAGCCGCTCACGCCGTTTCGCGTCTGGTCCGGCCCGAAATGTCTCGGCAACTCTGTCCCAATGGCGATCAAGTCTGGCGAGCACACCGGGCGGTATGGGCTGTGATGGGCCTTGCACAGCCTGTTCCAGCGCGGCAAGCGCCTCTGGCCAATCCTTCATCAGGTCGCAACTACGCCCCAGATGTCTGACAAGGCCGTCGAACTTTCGGTAGGCCGGGCGCGCCACCAAAAGCCCAGGCACACCATACGCAGCGGCGGTGATATAGCCGTGTAGCGATGACCCGGCATAGGCACGCGCATGCGCAAGAAGTGCTGCGATATCCCGGAGCCCGCGCGGCCGGTCAAGGGCTGCGGCGGCCACCCCCCGCGCTGCAAGTGCTGCCGTCAGTTCGCGCGCCATCCGGTCGTCGGCATGCGCTGTGCCAAGCCCGATCACAATCGGCGATACGTCAAGGCGCGTGCACATCTGCGCCAGACCTTCGGCGAGGTCGCACAGCGATGCCTCCCCAAGCGATCTGCGCCGAACATGCGTCGCCAGCACCCGGTCTGTCCGTGTCACGCCCAGAGTGGCGCAGACCCGGGCAAAATCTTGGGCCAGTTCTGCTTTTGGCCAGACTGTTTCAAGGCCGAGAATCGTATCTGGAACGATCTCGACCTCTGGATGCTCTGACAGGCCCACCATCCGGATCGAACCGGCATCCCGGAGTGCAAGGTAATCGGCACAGTCAAAGGCCGCCGCCGCGAGCGGCTTTAGTCCGGACCGAAGAGGGTGCGGAACGCCGGGGGCATTCCACGCCACAGGCACATCCCGCAACGCCGCCGCCAACGTGGCCCCGAGCCAGGTCAAGGGGCCAATCGCAGCGCCGATCCCACCCTCGCGATACTCTTTGATCGGGTCCATGCGATGGGTATGCACAATATATCCGCCGCCTATGAGTAGGCCATCACACGGGGCAAGCGGATCAAACGCTGTGGCAATGTCGCGAGATGCCATCGCCTCGCGCAGGCCGGTTTCTGCCCCGGTCGGTGACATCGCATGCACGCGACATCCGCGACGGCCCAGTTCATTCGCGGCAACCACGGGGAACATGAGATCGCCGAAATTCGGCATGTCGAACATGCCGGTGATCATGATATCGAGCGGTCTTTTGCCGCAAGCGTTGCCCATGGCTATGTCGTCGCTCGGCTCTCGCCAATCGGATGAGCGACATGGTGGCCAAGGGCCCTGACGCTCGGATTGTCAAAAACCTCATTAGGGTTCACTTGAATGGCGAACTGCTCGTCCTTCTGGGCGCCGATGTTTGTGGTTTCGGTGGTATCAAGCCCGTAGACATCGAAACGGTTCTTCGTCGAAACGGGATCCGGCACCTTGATCACTGTGGTGATATGTGCCGCCATCCCGCCGCGGATCACGCCCTCGTCAGCGGGTTGGATTAGAGGTGTTCGGCTGGGCATGAATCACCTGCGTTATTTCGTTATGGGCCAGACGTGGGTTGGCCTAAGTATCCCCGAATTATCCCGGTCTTGCAATCAATTGGGCCAGACGCCGATCAGATCACGACTGGGGAGAGAGGACGTGTAATCCGCCCCCCCTTTCGCGCCGCACAGGGCAGAACCACCCCCGCGTTCCAGTGCCAAGGCGTCAAACCAGACGAAGCTTGCCCCAACACATTTGCTTTGGAATTAATAGACGCGGTCGAACACCCGTTGCAGTGCCGTATGACGCAATTCGCGCCCGATCCATTGTCATACTCAACGGGCCTGCCACGACCGATCAAGCGATCCCCGCCATAACGCCTCGTGACAGCCGCCATTACTGCATCCAAGCCTAGTGACGCCTTCTCATGTCCCTGCCGCGTCTAGGCCCTCTTTACTTGTGCAGCACCCAGGTTTGCCGTTTTGCCTCGATCTCGAACCCATGGTCGCGTGCGAACTCTTTGATTGCCTCCTGCATCACAAAGCATCCGGATTCGTCCGGCCAGAGCCAGTCATCACCACACAAGATCGCATCGGGATAGAGCGCATAAGCCGCATCAAGATCGGCCCGATGCTTGAACGCGTCGATATAGATCATGTCCACCGGAATCTCCCGGCGCCTCAGGTAATAGAGCGCCTCAGGCGAGAACCGACGAACCGGATAGAAGCGATGCCTGAAGTCCCGCAGATTGTTCAGGGCGACAGCAAAATTCCCATAGTCGGACAAGAGGCGGGCGATGCGTTTCACTTCGGTATCTGACAGATGTTCAACATGGAGCGACATCGACGGATGATGTGCCATCCCCAAAACGTAATCCGCCCAGTTGCCATCCCAAGGATCAACGCCAATCAAGTTTAGATCAGGATTTGCCGTCAGCCAGTGCAGCGCCGATCCCCCCAAGAAACAGCCCACCTCAACCATGAGACGCACGTCCTTTGCGATGATCTCACGCAACACGATGTCGCGTCCCCCATCGCCATTCGCGTCCAGCGCCAGCTTGAAGGGTGCGTGGTCTTCCCATGGGAAATCCGGCCATGGATTGTCGCGTCTAAGCGCCTCTAATCCCAACATGATCTGCGACCCCGGTGGCGCGTCTTCCGCAGGATAGCTAGCATCCACCTCGTTGCGCACAGTCCGAACCGCCGCCGAAGCCCCCGGTGCGATGGTCCTCTCAGGTTTTGGCGCGCTCTTGGATCGGGCTTCGGCCAAGACCACCGCAGGCGGATGCGCCCCCTTGCAATAGTGGAATACGCTATGCCCCGACGCGCCTTGACGCGCCGCCGTGGGGATCGCTGCGCGCCGCAGGTCGTCGCGGTCAAAGATCTCAATTGGCTCGATCAGATGTGGGCCTGTTCCCCAAACCTCTTGCAGCAAATCCCTCAGATCGCTTGACCCGAAAATGCGCATGTGATCCTTTTCGCCAAAGCGTGCCAGGCGCTCAGCATCCGTCAGATCAGGCGATAGATCTTCGTCAGTCTTCTCGCCACGGATCGGGACAGACAGGAAATGCAGCCCGCCCGGTGCCAATATCCGGTCCAACTGACGCAAGACTTCGCGCACGTCGCACGGGACATGCTCCAGAACATGGTTGTGAAGGATCACATCATAACTGGCATCCGGGATCGCGGCGAGGTCCGTGCATAAATCCAACATGCGGATGCTTTTGTTTTGGCTTTTCTGGAAACGTTCCGCGTTCACTTCGGCCCCGTGGTAGGCATCGCCGGACAAGTCGCTGAACTTTCGCGCAAGGCTTGGTTCCGGTGCCAACTGCAGCACTCGCTTGCCCGGTTCAAAACCGCCCAGCCGATCCAAAATCATCCACATCAGCCGGTTGCGCTCTACGGCTCGGCATGTAGAGCACCGCGCGTTCTGGCGACCGTTGAAGTCTTCGTACTCGGAGCCCTTGCAAATCGGACATTCCAGATCCTTGGCACGCTCCTGCACAGGCGGTTGCACGGCACTGTGAACGCTCCGCATCTCTGGCGATGCGACTTTGCGCATCACGAATGTCGCATTGGTGTAACAGGGCTCCTGCACGCCGCTGCGTCTCACCACGGCCAGATGCCCCCCCAAAGAGCGGATGATCTCCGACAGATCGCTCCCGTAGTCGGTGAACACCAAGCATTTTGTCCCATCCCCAGCGTTATGATAGCGCTCGGGTTTGAGATGAACCAACGTTCCCTGCTCCAGTCGTGCCCGTGTCTCGGTGCGATCCGGTAGCGGATAGTCATTCGGGATAGAGAAGACATGGATGCCACCGGGCCGAAGCACACGCAGCGTCTCGGCAAAGGCTTTCTCGATATCGGGAAGATGTTCCATCACATCGCTGGTGATGATCAGATCAAAGCTGTTGTCTTGGAAAGTCAGCCGGGTCAAATCTTCGTTGCGCACGCCGTCCGAAGAGACGTCGCCAAGCGGCTCATCGGGGCGGAAATAGGACCGGACGTAGTTTTGCAAGCCTTTGAGGCGCGCAACGAACGGCCCCCGCAGCGCCGGTTCATAGATCGATATGTCATTCAGCAGGCCGCGCTCGACAAGTTGATCAAGAGAAATCGCCTGTCCGCGACCGAACTCATCTACGATGACGCCAGCCTGGTCTCGCCAGCGCAACGTAAAGCGACAGTTCGAACAGGCATAGGATTCCCGCACAGACCGCTGATCGCCGCGAAGCATAGTGCCGACGTGACCACAGATCGTGCAGAGACCGAAAAGATCGGATTGTTGCAAGGTGTTCCCTCCGAATGACCGACTGCTTGACGCGCAGTTTCATTCGATCTTACGCACGCGTTCACCTTCTTGCGCAGGTCAAAAAATGTCAACTGCGGACACCGAACCGATGCGCCTCCGCAAGATGCCGGTGGTATCCAACCGTCATCTACGTAACGTCATGTAAGCAAGTATCCTCCGATGCCGTCATTTTTCCGCTCAACCGGAAGCATTCCACTGTTTACCTTAAATGCGACGCGAGATAGTGATGGGTCGAGAAAAACGGGACTGCTCTAGAATGAATAACAAGTTGTTTTCAAACCTTTTCCTGAGCATCGGTGCGATGAAAGCGGGCACAACATGGCTCTATGCAGTCTTGGAGCGTCACCCAGAGCTTCATTTCACGCCCGAAAAGGAACTGCATTATTTTTATCATAGGTATGTGGACAACAGTTACCTGAACGAAAAGCGACGGCTCAAGGACGCCAAGGATCGCTACCTGTTCCGCTATGATCCAGAAAAGGCGAATATCGACCGCATCCGCGCGAATTTGCATTGGGTGTCGAACTATCTGAACAGCCCTTTGGATGATTTCTGGTATCGCAATCTGTTCCAGTTACGGGATCATCAGGTCTGGGCCTGTGATTTCTCTAATCTTCATGCCTTTGTGCCCGAGGCGGCATGGCCTAGGATTTCCGCCGACTGCGAACGGCTGCGCGTTCTTTATACGATGCGGCATCCGCTCAAGCGGCTGTGGAGCCACACCAAGTTTCATCTTCAACTGACCGGCAAACTGCACCTCCTTGATGAGTGGACCGCCGGCGATTACGAGACCTTCGTGCGTTTACCGCATATATGGGACAACGCGGAGTACGGGGCGGTTCTACGGCGCATGAAATCTGGCCTCAAAGAGCAGGAACGCATGGTAATGTTCTATGAAGATCTTCATGCCGACCAGCGCGGTACTCTGGCGCGCATCGAAGAGTTTCTTGGTGTGGCGCCCTTTCAGTATCCGCAACCCCTGCTGAACCGCCGGTTCACTGAAAGTGCTTCGCGCCCTATGCCCGATTTCTTTGCCAAGCTCTTCGCGCAGGACATAGAGCGCATTACACATGAAGTCGAAACAGAGGGTTTTGTCGTGCCAAAAGAGTGGCAGTCGCACTGAAATTTTTCGTTTCAAGAATCCGGTGCCGCGTTGCCGATAGAGGCATTTTTGAGATAACACCGCAAATACCACGGCCAGAAAGCGTCTGAAGTCACGGCTTGCACACCGCAAACCGTGAGAGGAGCGACAAACGTCCATTTGGGCCCTTCGGCAGCAAGGGCTGAGGCGCGGCGCGGCCGGTCTGGAAAATCTTTGGACAAACCTAGGGCAGTGGGTTCTTTGAGCCTCAAATCTCCCAGACATGACTATGCCCTCGCCAGATGCCTCTAGCGTGAGGGATGTCGCGTAAAGCCGCGTCTCCCAGCTCAACTCAAATTTTGCCGCCAACCAGAAAGATGGATTTATCCGATCATTTTTGTGGTTTGGGGCTTCAAAGGAGGTGAGCGCCCGAAGGCTTCACTTAACTCTTTGAAATCAGGGGTTTTTGGCGGAAGCTCAGGGATTCGAACCCTGGGTACCTCTCGGTACGCTGGTTTTCAAGACCAGTGCAATCGACCACTCTGCCAAGCTTCCATGCCTTAGACGACACCGGCGCATCCGGGCCGGGTTAGGCCCGGCGGTGCGCCGCTGTGTGGTGCGACTGTGCCTATAGAGGTCCGGGCGATTCTGAAAGGGGGGGATGCTGGGGAAAATCGCGCATCGAACGCCTGCGCACTTTTCACGCGGGGGGCAAGGCGCTAGAGTGCGGGCGCGCGACAGGACCGGGACGATAACAGGCAAGACCGGACCACCGGCTAACACCGCTGAAAACTTGCGCATACGGGCACGGGGCAAAGGGCAAGGGGCAAGAGATGAGAATTGCGGAACAGGGCAAGGGCGGACAGGTGCGGCTATCGCGGCTCGTCCTCGTCGGTGCGGCGATGATGCTGCTGGCTGGATGCGAAGAGGGCGCGCCCTCATGGCTCAAGCCCGACAGCGCCGCGCAATCCTCGACGGGGGGCGCGACGCCTGCACGTCAGTCGGTCAAGCTGGTGGAGCGTGATGTCGAGGCCCCGGATGTCTTTCAGGTGACAGATATGGGCCTTTGGGACGGGCGGCCATCGCTCGGCGGGGTTTGGGTGGCACATCCTGACGTCAAA
Source organism: Roseovarius mucosus (assembly GCF_002080415.1). Lineage (NCBI taxonomy): Bacteria > Pseudomonadati > Pseudomonadota > Alphaproteobacteria > Rhodobacterales > Roseobacteraceae > Roseovarius > Roseovarius mucosus. Next base: position 3,542,698 of record NZ_CP020474.1, read on the forward strand.
GAACCGGAGCGGGTCATCATCCGCAGCACGGCGGATTCGAAATTCGTGATCGGCGCGCTGTTCCGGCGCGCGCGAGATATTCCCGGACCGGCGTTACAGGTGTCTTCGGATGCCGCAGCCGCACTTGGTATGCTGGCGGGGGCGCCGGTACAGCTCAATGTAACCGCGCTTCGCCGGGAAGAGGCCAAAGAAGAAACACCCGAGCCCGAGAGCGCGCCGGATGCGGCAGAGGTCCTTGCAGCACCGTCCGAGATCGAAGCGACGGCGCTTGATCCCGTCGCCGGGGCGGCGGCGGCAATTGATGCGGCCGAGGCTTCTGCGGAAACGCCAGCGACTGCAACGCAGCCAACCGTTGCTGCGGCGCCAATCCCTGCTCCTGCGGCCACTCCCACTCCCCCTCGCGCCTCTGGGCTTGATAAGCCCTTTATCCAGATCGGGATTTTCAGCGTTGAAGAAAACGCTCGAAATACTGCGACGGCGATGCGGCAGGCCGGGATGGTGCCGACGGTGCTAGAGCAAAACAGCCAAGGCAAAGCATTCTGGCGCGTGATCGTGGGGCCTGCGACCAGTTCCTCAGAGCGGGCAGCCTTGCTCAAAAAGATCCAAGGCATCGGTTTTGAAGACGCCTATGCCGTCACCAACTGAGATTAGGAGGGTCTGATGCGCCTTATCCGCCATATTGCTGCTGCAACGCTTTGTCTTGGGGTGGCGCTGCCTGCGCAGGCCTTTGAAACCAGCGCCAAGGCGGCTTATGTCATGGATGTGACCACCGGGACGGTTCTGCTCGACAAGAACGCCGACACACCCATGCCGCCCGCGTCAATGTCCAAGCTGATGACGCTCTACGTGGCTTTTGAGGCTGTGCGCAGTGGGCGACTGACGCTGGACGAGCGCCTGCCTGTATCCCAGCACGCTATGAGCTATGGTGGCTCGACAATGTTTCTTGACACCACCGACCGAGTCCGGGTCGAGGACCTGTTGCGCGGTATTATCGTGCTCTCCGGCAATGATGCCTGCGCGGTGATCGCCGAGGCCCTCAGCCCAGATGGGACCGAGGCCGGGTTTGCCCGCTTTATGACGCAGCGCGCGCAGCAAATGGGCATGACCAACTCCATTTTCCGCAATGCCAGCGGTTGGCCCGCCGAGGGGCATGTCATGAGCATGCGTGATCTGGCGCTTTTGGCGCGCCACATTATTGAGGATTTCCCAGAATTCTATCCGATGTTCGCCGAAACCGAGTTTCGCTTTGACGGTCGCGCACCGAGCAATATCAGCAACCGCAACCCGCTCTTGGGGCTGGGGATTGGGGCTGATGGTCTTAAGACTGGGCATACAGAACAGGCGGGATTTGGCCTGACCGGATCGGCCAAGCAGGGTGAACGGCGGGTGGTTTTCGTGATCTCGGGGCTGGCGACAGCGCAGGACCGGGCGCGCGAATCCGAGTCGATCGTAAACTGGGCCTTTCGGCAATTTGCAGAGAAATCCGTGCTCACGGCTGGCGAGGAGGTTGCGCGCGCTGCGGTTTGGATGGGCGAGGCCACCAGCGTGGGTCTGACCGTGGCCGAGGATGTCTCGACCCTGCTTCCGGTGCTTGATGGCGGTGAGCTAAAGGGCGAGGTGGTGTATACCGGCCCGGTGCGCGCGCCGGTGGCCAAAGGCGATGTGCTGGCCGAATTGGTCTTTGCGCCCGAGGGGCTGCCGTCCACGCGCGTGCCTTTGGTGGCTGCCGAGGATGTGGCGCAGGGTGGGTTCATGACCCGGATACGCACTGTTTCAGGCGTGCTTTTGGCGCGCTTGCAGCAGGGCCCCGAGGGGGCGCTTTGAGCGGGCAGGGGCTGTTCCTCAGCTTTGAGGGGATTGACGGGTCAGGCAAATCCACACAGGCGCGACGGCTGGCAGAGACGCTGCGCGCCAAGGGCCGCGATGTGGTCTTGACGCGCGAGCCGGGGGGCAGTCCGGGGGCTGAGGAAATTCGGCGTCTGGTGCTCGAAGGCGACAAGGACCGCTGGTCCGCCGAAACCGAAATTCTGCTTTTCACCGCCGCGCGGCGCGATCATCTGGAGCGGGTGATCGCCCCCGCTCTGGCCCGTGGTGCGGTGGTGATCTGCGACCGCTTTGCCGACAGCACGCGCATGTATCAGGGTCTTGGCCGCGCTGATTTGCGCGGGATTGTCGATCAGTTACATACGCTGATGATCGGGCGAGAGCCGGATTTGACCGTGCTGATTGATATTGATCCCGGTGTGGGCCTTGGGCGGGCGCTGTCGCGCGGGGGCGACGAGGCGCGGTTTGAATCCTTTGGCGAGGGGATGCAGGCGCGGATGCGCACCGGGTTTTTGGCCCTGTCGCAGGAATTCCCAGCACGTTTTACGGTGATCGACGGCGCGCGAGACATGGACGCCGTGGCCGAGGACGTCGCCCGTGTGGTGCAGGCGCACCTGCCATGAACGACGATGGCCTGCTGCCTGAACCTGACCGCGTCGAGGGCGCGCCGCATCCACGCGAGACGGTGCAACTGTTTGGTCAAAGTGCGGCGGAGGCCGAATTTCTCGAGGCCTTCAACACAGGACGGCTGCATCACGGCTGGCTGATCACCGGGCCGCGTGGTGTAGGCAAGGCCACACTGGCGTGGCGCATTGCACGGTTCTTGCTGGCAACCCCGCTGGTGCAGGACGAGGGGCTTTTTGGCGCGCCGCCGCCGCCCGTGACGCTGGATGTCGCGCCGGATCATCCGGTAGCGCGGCGCTTGCTGGCTTTGTCCGATCCGGGGCTATTTCTGCTGCGGCGCGGCCCCACCGACAAGGGCGATCGGCTGGCCGCCGAAATTCGCGTCTCCGAGGTGCGCAAGTTGGGCAATTTCTTTGCCCTCTCTGCCGCAGATGGCGGGCGGCGGGTTGTGATTGTCGATGCGGCGGATGATCTTAACACCCAAGCGGCCAACGCCATCCTCAAGATGCTGGAAGAGCCGCCTGCGCGCACGGTCCTGTTGCTCATATCGCATCAACCCTCTGGTCTTTTGCCCACCATCCGCTCGCGCTGTCGCACATTGCGGTTGGCCCCTCTGGGACCGCAAGAGATGGCGCAGGCGCTGGAGCAGGCAGGAATAGCGCCCGAGGGCGATCCAGCGGCCTTGGCGGAGCTTTCAGGCGGCTCGGTTGGGGCGGCGGTGCGGCTGCTCAATCTGGGCGGGCTCAAACTCTACGCAGAGCTGGTGGGCCTGATGGAAAGCCTGCCGCGCCTTGATCGCCCCCGCGCCCTGCGGCTGGCCGAAGCGGCGGCGACGCGCGGGGCCGAAGACCGGCTGGATCTGCTGTTTTCTCTCACCGATCTTTTGCTGGCGCGCTTGGCGCGGACAGGCGCCACAGGCCAGCCCCCCTCCGCCGAGGCCGCAGCGGGCGAGGCCGCGATGCTGGCACGGCTGGCACCTGATGCCTATCAGGGTCGGGCATGGGCCGACTGTGCCGAAACCATCGGCGCACGGGCCCGGCATGGGCGGGCGGTCAACCTTGACCCTGCCAGCCTGGTCCTAGATACGGTGTTCAGGATTCAGCAAACCGCCGGGGCCTAATCCCCGCGCCCGAGGACAGGCATGAGCACCGACATTCGCATCACTGACAGCCACTGCCACCTCGACTTCCCTGATTTCGACGAGGAGCGGGATCAGGTCATTTCCCGCGCTGTGGCTGCGGGTGTGCATCGCATGGTAACGATCTGCACCCGTCTGGACCAAGAGCCGCGCGTGCGCGCAATTGCCGAGGCGCATGCGCCGGTGTTTTATGCGGCGGGTATTCACCCGATGCGCGCGGCCGAGAGCCCCTTGGTGAACGTCGATGATTTGGTAAAATTGGCGGAACATCCCAAGTTTGTGGGCATCGGCGAAACGGGGCTCGACTATTACTACACTGCCGAGAGTGCCGAGGTGCAAAAACAAAGCCTGCGGGTGCATATCGAGGCCGCACGGCGCACGGGACTGCCGCTGATCATTCATGCGCGCAGCGCGGATCAAGACATGGCGCGCATTCTGGCCGAGGAATATCGCAACGGCGGGTATACCTGCGTCATGCATTGCTTTTCTTCCAGCGCTGAATTGGCGCGCGCTGCGCTTGATCTGGGGTTCTACCTGTCGATGTCAGGCATTGCGGCGTTCCCCAAAAGCCAAGACTTGCGCGATATCTTTGCAAGTGCACCAGTAGAGAGAATCCTGTTGGAAACCGACGCGCCCTATCTGGCACCGCCCCCCCATCGTGGCCGCCGCAATGAGCCCGCCTATACGCCTCACACCGGACAAAAGGCTGCCGAAGTGTTCGGCATGGGCTGGGCCGAATTTGCCGCGCAGACCGAGGCCAATTTTGGGCGACTTTTTACCAAGGCGGTGCTGTGATGGCAGAGTTGCGTTTTATCGTTCTGGGCTGTGGATCGTCTGGGGGGGTGCCGCGTCTTGGTGGGCATTGGGGCGAGTGCGATCCCACCAACCCCCGCAACACGCGCCGCCGCTGCTCCCTTCTGATCGAACGAGAGACCGAGGGGGGCATTACCCGCGTGCTGATCGACAGCTCGCCCGACCTGCGCGCGCAACTTCTGGACGCAGGCATCGGCGCGCTGGATGCGGTGGTTTATACCCATTCCCACGCCGATCATGTCCATGGCATCGACGATCTGCGGATGATCGTGTTCAACATGCGCAAGCGTTTGCCGGTCTGGGCCGATGGCGACACGCAAAACGCGCTCTATTCTCGGTTCGGCTATGCTTTTGTCCAACCTGCAGATAGCCCTTATCCCCCCATTCTTGACATGCACACGATCGACGGTCCGTTTGAGATCGAGGGTGCGGGAGGGGCTATCGCGCTCACACCGTTTCAGGTCAATCACGGCTCGATTGACTCGCTTGGCTTTCGCGTGGGTGATCTTGCCTATCTGCCTGATGTGGCCGCCATTCCCGAGGATGTCTGGCCGGTGCTGAGCGGGCTGGATTGCTGGATATTGGATGCGCTGCGCCGCACGCCGCATCCGACGCATGCCCATCTGGCGCTGTCGCTTGAATGGATCGCGCGCGCGGCCCCGCGCCGGGCTGTCCTGACCAATATGCATATCGATCTCGACTATCAGACTGTGGCAGAGGAGACACCGGCGCATGTGACCCCCGCCTATGACGGGATGATCCTGCGTTACACGGTCTAAGCGCGATGCAGGCGCTGTTTGAAATCATCCTGCCGGTCTTTCTGGTGATCGGCTTTGGCTATCTCGCGGTTTGGCGGCGCTGGTTCAGTCAGGCGGGCGTGGATGGCCTGATGAGCTTTACCCAGAAATTCGCCATTCCCTGTTTGCTGTTTACGGCCATTTCGCGCCTCGATCTGGGGCAGAGTTTCGATTGGCGGCTCTTGCTCAGTTTCTACGTCGGGGCGAGTTCCGGCTTTGCTCTTGGTCTTTTCGGCGCAAGGCTGATCTTTGGCCGGACATGGGAGGATGCAGTCGCTATCGGCTTTTGCTGCCTCTTCTCCAACTCGCTGCTTTTGGGCCTGCCGATCATGGAGCGTGCCTATGGGGCGGATGCCTTGGCCGCCAATTTCGCCATCATCGCTGTGCACTCGCCGTTTTGCTACGGTCTGGGCATCACCGTGATGGAAATCGTCAAGGCGCGCGGAACGGCGGGGCCGAAGGTTGTTGTCAAAGTGCTCAAGGCGATGTTTTCCAACACGCTGATCATGGGCGTCGCGGCAGGGTTTGTTGTCAACCTGTCGGGTTTGGTTCTGCCTGCGCCGGTGGACGATGGGCTTGATCTTATGGCGCGCGCGGCGCTGCCGGCGGCGCTCTTTGGTCTGGGGGGCGTGCTGGTGCAATACCGTCCCGAAGGCGATTTGCGGGTGATCCTCTATGTCTGCCTGATCTCATTGGTGGCGCATCCGGCGATCACCTTTGGCCTTGGTCTGGGGATCGGGCTGTCGGTTGAGGGCGTGCGCTCGGCGGTGGTGACGGCGGCCATGGCACCGGGGGTCAACGCCTATGTCTTTGCCAATATCTATGGTCACGCCAAGCGTGTGGCGGCCTCGAGCGTTCTTTTGTCCACTGGCTTGACGATCGTTACGGCTTGGATCTGGTTGCAGGTTTTGCCCTGAGCCAAGGCGGTGCGTGGATCTGCCTTAGCGCATCCAGAACCCGTTGCGCTTGATGGTATTGCGGATCACTTGCTCGCGACGGGGCAGATCGTTTTGGTCAAAAAGCGCGCGCACCTTCATTCCACGGCCCTGATAGATCATCCGCTTCGCAGGTTCGTAATTCTTCAGCACGCGCTTGATCTTGTTGGGGGCCGTCACCTCTTGCAGAACTTCGACCACATGATCGGCCTCGCGTGCATAAAGCAGCGGCAAAAGCCGATAGTGACAACTGATCTGACCATCCAGCAGGTCGGGTGGCAGCGTGTCCCGCCCGCCTCCAAGCGAATGGATCACCAAGGGCAGTGCCACCTGATCGAGCCAAGGATCGAGGGATTGCAGGAGTAATTCGCGCGGCCCGTCATCGCGTATGCTGAGCGCATAGTCGAGAAAGCGTCGGCCAAAGACATGCGGGCAATGATAGAAAAAAAAGCCTGCGTTGAAATAGAGATAGCGTTGCCAATAGCCCTCTGGCTGGCCCTGATCGAGAGAGGTTTCGAAAGTGAGGCCGAACTTGTCATAGAGCGATTTCCAGATCTGCGTATGGGTTGGGCCATAAAGCTCGATCTGCGGCCATGTGCCTTCGCGGCGCAACGAGGCTGTGGGGCGGCTGAAATCGAAGGGAACAGAGGCAAGATCGCCGCAGATCAGCGTGTCGGTGTCGAAGAACACAAAGGGCTCGCCCTTGGGCAGCGCGAACAGCGCCTCGATCTTGTTGCCATAGGGATAGGCTGCCCCGAAATGGCGGCTTTCAAAGGCCACGAATTCCGCGCCGAGATCAGTCAAGAGCGCGCGGCTGTCCTCGTCCTTGATGCGTGGATCGTCGCCCCAGAGCGGCCCCGGCTGCGGCTCTGCCACAAAAAGACGCCCCGCAAAGCCGGGTGAGGTGGCGCGCAGTGACGCTGCAAAGAGAATAGCCTCGTATTGCAACCGACCGGCCTGACCGACGATCAGGATATTGTAGGTCTGAGGCACCTCTGTCTCGGGGACCTTTGTCTTGGGGGCCATTCTTGTCGTGATCCTGCCTGACTGCCACCCTCACTATGGGGTTTTCCACCGCACAGATAAAGCGGTTATCGCAGGTCAGCGCGCGCTGCGTGTCAAAAGCGCAGGGTTAATCCCGCAAGTGGGCCAGAGAATGTCGCGTCAAACTTTCGGCCATTCTTGCTATAATCCACGTAAAGATGCCGGTATCCTGCCGAGAGCCAGAGCCGGTCACTGGCCTGCCAGTTGAGCGTGCCGACAAGCTGAGATGTCATGTCTGAGCCCGCCCCAA